>JBIIDT010000113.1:0-7847 GCA_044238145.1 Pirellulales bacterium
GAAGAGCCGTATTTCACCCCGCTCGAACACGAGCCGCATCTCCTGGCGATCCATCCGCGACGGCTGGTGGAAGCCGTGCTCGAAGTGGAACAGCACGCCGGCGTGCCCGTCGCCGCCCGCAGCCGCCCGATAGCGGCACGTGCAGACCACCTGCTCCTCCACCGCCCGGCCGTCGCCGCCGTCCGACGCGGGAGGCCGCAAGGCCCGCGCCGCGGCCACGACCTCGCCCGCGCCCAACCAAAAGGCGACGAGGTCGAAGAAATGGACGCCGTGCTCGACGAAGATGCCGCCGCTCACCGCCCGATCCCAGAACCAGTGGCCCGGGGCCAATCCTTCGTCGGCCGCGTCGTTGACGAACACGCCGTGCACGAGGTCGCCGAGCATCCGCCCGCGGATCACCTCCCGCACCATGTCGGCGAGCGGGTTGTACCGCTCGACGAGGTTCGCCACGCAGGCCAGCCCGCGGCGGGCGGCGAGGGCCGCGACCGCCTCCGCGTCGGCCACGGTCGTGGCCAGCGGTTTCTCCACGAGCACGTGCCGGCCGGCCTCGAGCGCGGCCCGGGCCTGGCGAAAGTGCAGCGCCGGCGGGGTGGCGATGTAGACGAGGTCGACGTCCGATGCGACGAGCACCTCGTCGGGCGACCGCGGCTCGGCCCCCAGTTCGGCGGCGGCGCGGCGGGTGGCCGCAGCGTCGATGTCGGCGACGGCGCCGATCCGCACGCCAGGCAGCAGCCGGTAGCGGGCCATCGAGAACCGGGCGAAGGCCCCGCAGCCGACGAGGCCGACCCGCACGGTGGCCGGGGCGGCGAGCGACGGGGGCTCGAGGGTGGCCGGCGAGCCGGCGGACTCCGGGACGGCGGACATGACACGCTCCCTTTTCTTACGGGGAACGCGTCCATGCGGCGATTCATCCCGCCGCGGGCCGGCGACGGACTGCAGGCATCCTACGCCCGCCGAAGTGTCCCGGCGACCATACCGGTGCTTCTGCCATGCGAGCAGCGATGATGCTGCAAACCAGAGGACGAGGCGCAGGGGGTCGGCGAATGCTCGAGGAGCCTATGGCCGCCGCGGCCATCAGCGACGAGAGTTTTGCCGCCCCCGAGCCGGTGATACTCCACGGCCGGACGGCTACCGCTGCTTCTTCCGCGCCTGCCGCTTCTCGCGGGCGGCGTCCGCGACGCCGTTCGATCCGCCCCCGACCGCGGCCGAGGCGACGTCGATCGTCCGCCCGCCGGACGCGGCCGCCGTGCCGGCCGGCAGCGTCTTCGGCATCCACAGCCGCTCCGCGATGCCCCACAGGCTCGAGGCGATGAAGTACAGGCACAAGCCGCAGGGCACCTTGAAGAACATCAGGGCCATGAACCACATCATGTAGTTCATCATCTGCTGCTGCACCCGCTGCTGCTCGTCCACGGCCGGCGGCATGAACAGCTTCTGCTGCCAGAGCATGAGGCCGATCGTGACCACCGGAAACAGGTTCAGGTAGGGGCCCAGCCAGGCCTCCGGCGCGGCGAGAAACGACGGCAGCAGCTTCGACCAGTCCCACAGCATGTCGGGGGCCGCCAGGTTCGAGCACCAGCGGATCGCGGCACTGAACAGCGGCGCCTGCCGCAGCTCGACGTCGGTGGCGAGCGAGCGGTACAGGCCCATGAAGATCGGGATCTGGATGAAGATCGGCAGGCAACCGCTGACCGGGTTCACCCCGTGCTTCCGCCACAGCTCCTGCGTGGCCCGCGTCCTCTTCTCCGGGTCGTTCGCGTACTTCTCCGCGAGTGCCTTCATCTCCGGCTGCAGGACCTGCATCTTCTGCGACGAGATGGCCTGCCGACGGCTCAGCGGGAACATCGCGCCGCGAACCATGACGGTGAGCAGGAGGATAGCGATGCCGTAGTTGCCGATCACGGCGTGCAGGCCGTGGAGGAGGGCGATCAGCGGGCGGGCCACCCAACCGAACCATCCGTAGTAGACGAGGTCGTCCATCGTCGCGCCCGCCGCCCCGAACTGCCGCAGCAATTCGGGCCGCTTCGGCCCCGCGAAGATCTCGTAGCGATGCGTGGCCGTCGCGCCGGGAGCGAGCGGGATCTCCTTCGAGACCAGCCGCGGCGTGACGTCGACGAGCTTCTTGCGGGCGGCCGCGGGCGGCTTACCCACGGCGATCGGCCGCACCTCCGCCAGGGCCGGGGCCTCGGGGCCGGCCGCGGCCGGGATCAGCGCGGCGGCGAAGTACAGGGCGTCGACGCCCGCGAACGAGAGCGGCTTGCCTTCGCGAACCGTGGAGGCCGGATGGGTGAGGGCCTGATCGGCGATCTTCAGGCCACTCACGAGCGTGGTCGGCGCCTCGGCGAACCGCAGGGCCACGTCCCGGACGGCGAGCGAACTCCAGTCGCGGGCCACCCGCTGGGCGTACCACCAGCCTTCCGTCGGCAGGCCGGTGGGACCGTCGAGCGCGTACGCGACGAACGTCTCGCCGGCCGCGTCAGCGGCGGCCGCGAGCGACACGGTGAGCCCCAGTCGATAGCCGTCGTCACCCCCGGGCGCGGGCGGCAGGAGTGCATACTCCTTGGCGACGACCAGGCCGCCGGGCAGTCGCCGCGTGAACCGCACACCCCCGGCGGCGGTCGCCTCCGTCTGCCAGTCGCTCTCCGCGAGCGCATGGCCGGGAATCTCGCTCCCGTCGTCGCCGCGGCGACGGCCGTCCCGCGCTTCCAGGGCGAGCGCGAAGGACAGCGGGTCGTACCGGTCGCCATCGGGATCGGCGACGGGATCGCCGCCGGACTCCGGCCGCACCACCTCCAGCGGCCGCCGGTCGAGCCGCGCCTCCACGGCGAGCGGGCGGCCATCGCGGATCGCCTCGATCGCGACCTTCTGCCCGGGCTCGGCCTTCCGCAGGATGTCGACGAGCCCGCGGACGTCGGCCGTGGGCGAGCCGTCGATGCGGACGATCACGTCGCCGGCGGCCAGCCCGGCCCGGGCGGCGGGCGTGCCCGGCCCCACCACGCCGACCCGGCAGCCCTCGGGCACCGTCGTGGCCGCGAGGTGGCCGAGGTATCCCGAGCGGTCGTCCTGGTCGTGGAACTGCTCGCTGGACAACTCGATCCGCTCCACGGCGGCGCCGCGACTGGTGAGCGTGACGAGCATCCGGGCCGGATCGGCCGGGTCGAGCGAGCCGAGCGTGCGGCGCATCCGAGGGGCGGGAGCCGCGGCCTCGGGCTCGGTCTCCGCCGCCGCGATGGCGGGATTCGCGGGCCGTGAATCCCCTGACGGCGCCACCGACTCGTCGGCCGGACGGGCCTTGGCCCCCTCGGCCGCCTGGCGATCGGCCGCCGGCTGCTGGTCCCGCGGCCGTGGCGGGTACAGCCAGGCCTGGATGGCCTGGCCGGCGAGGATGGCCGCCAGGGAGATGGCGATGAAGGTGACGGTGCGGCGGTCCACGAAAGGCTCCGGGAGGGTCGCGGGCGAGTATATCGGCTAGCGACCCTGCAGCAGCCGGTCACCCAGGTAGTTGTCGAGGTCGTGGATGGCGTGGATCTTCTTGCAGGTCACGTCCCACGGATACACCACCCGCCGGTAGCGGACGGCCTCGTCGCCCTCCTGGATCAGGTAGCAGGCCCGCGGATCGCCGTCCCGCGGCTGCCCCACCGAACCGACGTTCACCATCGCCTTCTTCGGCAGCTCGAGCCGCACCTCGGCCTGCCCCTTGGGCACGGCGGGCGAGATGAACTCCGGGGCCGTCGTGAAGATGCCCGGAACGTGCGTGTGCCCCTGGAAGCAGTGCCGGCGAATGACCTCGAAGATGTGCTCCATCTTCAGCGGGTTGTAGATGTCCTCGGGGAACACGTACTCGTCGAGCGGCCGGCGGGCCGAGCCGTGGACGAACATCGTGTCGCCGTCGACGTGCGTCCGCGGCAGCTCGCCGAGGAAGTCGGCGATCCGATCCGACTTGTTCCGCGGCAGCCGATCGTGCCCCTCGAGCTGCGTCCGCGTCCAACGGATCGCCCTCTCGGCGCCGACGTTGAACCCGTCGGGGTCGAAGAGCGCCCCCTGGTCGTGGTTGCCGAGGAGCACCATCGCGCACCGCTCCTGCACGAGCCGGACGCATTCGCACGGGTTCGGCCCGTATCCGACCACGTCGCCGAGACAGAAGATGGCGTCGACACCCTGCGCGTCGATGTCCGCGAGCACGGCCTGGAGAGCCTCCAGGTTGCCGTGGATGTCGCTGATGATGGCCCGCTTCACGCCTTCTGCACCCCGTCGCGGGCCGTGGCCGGGGCCACGTCGGTCGGAACTTGCACTTTCGAGACAGTCGCTTGAGACTACGAACGCGGTCGCGGCCGGTCAAGGATCGCGGCCCGCGCCGCCGCGGAAAACCTGCCCCATGAAGACGCTGGCGATCGACACGAGCCTCGCCGCCGGAACGGTGGCGGCCCTCGACGGCGCGCGACTGGCCGAGCGGCCGCTCGGCGCTCTCGGCGAGCACGCGCGGCTGGTGACGGCGGCGCTCGTCGACGCCGCGGCCGTGCTCGGCTGGGCGCCGCGCGACGCGGAACTCGTCGCCGTGATCCGCGGCCCCGGATCGTTCACCGGCCTGCGGGTCGGCGTGGCCACGGCGAAGGCCCTCGCCTGGACGAGCGGCGCGCGGCTCGTCGCCGTGTCGGGCTTCGAGATCGCCGCCTGCGTGGCCCGCGCCGCGGCGGGCTGGCCGGAGGCTCCGGTCCACGTCGCCTTCGATGCGGGCCGCGGCGACGTGTTCGCGGCGACCGCCCTGCCCGCGACCACGTCTCCCACCGGCTGGGCGGTGGGCCCCGCGGGACTCGTGCCGCTCGCCGATTGGATCGACTCGCTCGCGGCCGGGGCGCTGGTCGCCGGCCCCGCCCTCGACGCCGACGCCTGTGGGCGGCTGGCAGCCACCCGGCCCGACCTGCTGCTCGCCCCGCCGGGCTCGCGGGCGGCCACGGCAGCCGCGGCCGGCCGCGCGGCCCTGCTCCGTGCCGCCGCCGGGCACACCGACGATCCCGCCACGCTCGTGCCCGACTACCTGAGGCCGAGCTACGCCGACGAGAAGGTTCCGGCCGCGACTCCCTGAGCCCGTGGCCGGCGGTCGAGCGGCGACTCAGAACTTCTGGATCATGTCGAAGCCGAGCATCGTCTGCTGATTGCTGATGCCGTCGTTGTAGGGGGCCCGCGGTCCGCCGTAGGGGCCGCCGAAGAAGTCCCAGCGGAAGGCCGGCCGCATGAGGAAGTTGCCCGTCGGCGACCAGTTGGGCCCGATGGTGAGCGAATAGAAGTTGCCGGGCAGCGGCACGTGGTTGGGATTGCTCGGGCGGTTGAGGCCCACGCGGGTGCCGTCGGTGTCCTGGAACCACTCGAACCGCGCCCCCCACGACCAGGCGTCGCTGACGCGGTAATAGAGGTACTGGTCGATGCCGACCCACAGGGCCGTGCCACCGCCGACGAGCGCATCGGCCTGCGTCCCGAGCCACTGGTGGAACACGTATTCCACATTGCGGACGGGGCGGTACTCGAGGAGCAGGCTGTATCGTGTGCGGTTGGCCGACGTCAGCGGCGGCGCCGGCTGGAAGAGCGGCGAGAAGTCGTTGCCCTCGTCGCCCGAGATCACGGCGAAGGTCGCGACGCGGGAGTTGTCGTCGCTCTTGACGCGGATGCGGCCGAGGAAGTTGGCCTTGCTGTACGACGAGGCCAGGCCGTTCCAGCCGTTGACGAGCCCGGCGTCGACCTCGACGTTGTCGGAGGCCTTCCAGTTGGCGAGCCCTCCCCAGTGGGTGAACGGGCCGGCGAACTGGTAGCTGTAGCTCTTGAAGTAGAAGAAGTTGCCGACGGCGGGCACGCCCTCGTAGCCGACGATCGTGTAGAAGTGGCCGAGCTTCAACGAGAAGTCCTGGCTGCCGACCTCCGCGTAGAGCTGCGGGATCGCCAGGCCGTAGTACTCGCCGCTGTTCCAGTCGCCGGGCCCCGGGTTCGTCTCCCAGCCGAGCGACATGGCGAGAGGAAAGTCCTCACCGTAGAGCAGGTCGGCGCGGGCCCCGATGCCGTTCGAGCCGTCGGTCGGCAACGTCCGCTCGGCGATCATGTAGACCTGGTTCATCATCGGCTCGTTGGCACGGTCGACCGCGTTGTACGGACCGTTGAACTTGCTCGCCGGCACGCCGAAGTTGCCGACGAAGCCGCCGTCCAGCCAGCCACGGAAGCCGCCGCGGTCCGACTCGCCGAACAGGAACCAGTCCTGCCCCGAGGGGATGATGCCGGCCATCACCTCGTCGATGAGCACGGGGTCGCTGGCTTCGAACGCCCCGGCCTGGCCGGGACCGCCTACGAAGCCCCGCTCCTGCGCGACCGCGCCGGCCGTGGCCGCGAGTACGCAGACGGCCGCGACCGTCCCCAGCATCACCCGCATGGCCGCCTCCCGCCGTGTGCCGCGGCGGCACCGGGCCCACTGATCCCGTGGGGGATGCCGATCCGCCGGGCAGGGTATCGGCCACGCCGGTCCGGCGGCCGTTGCCGGCAGGGCCGGCGCACACAGCCTCACGGCTCGTCTCGCCAGGGCACGCGACCGGGCCGACTCCGCCCGCTTGCCCCGCTTGCCGCCACGGTTCCGGCCCTTGCGCAGCCTCCATGCGTTCCCGGACAGAACCGCCGCGACTGGACGGCCGTCCGCCGCAGGGCCGATGGATCACGGTCGTCGAGGGGGCGAGACCGCAATGATCCTGCGATCGCGAGCCAGGCATGCCGTCTTCGCGCTCGCGGCGCTGGCCACGATCGTCTGCGGCGGCCCGGCCTGCGCCCAGCGGCCAGCCGGCCGCGACGAGCTCGAGACCGACCGCGACTCATTCACCTTCGCGCCGACGACTGCCGGTCCCGGCACGTCGATCCTCGAGGCCTCGTACTCCTTCATCGACAACCGTGAAGTGGCGGAGGCCCATAGTTTCCCCGAGCTGCTGCTCCGCCGCGGCGTCGGCGAGCGGTTCGAGGCCCGGCTCGGCTTCAACTACGAGGCCGGAGGGCCGGGCATCGCCTCCGGCAGCGAGTTCGGCGGCGAGGACATCGAGACGGAGAACGAGAGCCGCGTCCTCTACGGGGCGAAGCTCGAGACGACCGAGCAGGCCGGCTGGCTGCCCCGCTCCGCCGCCATCGTCCAGGGCTTCACGCCCGTGTCGGGCCCGTCGAACAAGTCGACGCTCATGGTGGGGGAGGCGTTCGGCTGGCGGTTCGCGAACGGCTGGGAGTGGACGACCGCCATCCGCTACGGCACCGGCTTCGCGGCGGAGGATGCCTTCAGCCAGTGGGCGCCGTCGACCGTCGTGAAGGTGCCCGTCGGGGAGCGGTGGAACGTGCACGCCGAATACTTCGGGATCTTCTCCTCCGGCAAGGAGGTGCCACTCGACATCCAGTACGCGAGTTTTGGCGGCCACGTCCTGGCGACGGAGAATCTGGAGATCGGCCTCCGCGTGGGCTGGGGGCTCAACGAGACGTCGCCACAGTTCTTCACCAACGTCGGTGTTGGCTGGCGGTACTGAAGGGCTGGAACCGTCGGCCCGGCCCCATGCAGGAACCGCCAAAACAGCCGGTTGCCATCCCCGCAACGACTCTCCTATTCTCACACCCATGTTCTCGTTCGACGACTTCGACGCCTGGGGGGACGCCATCAGCGGTGCGCACCTCCGCCTGACCTGCGACGCGGTCGAGCGCCGAAACTGGACGCTCGGGATCCTCGACCTCGGAGCCGTCGTGCTCCAGGTGGCTTCCGAGGGGGGCGGCAACCTGTGCTACGGCGGCAACGTGCATGCCGGGCCGCTCCTCTTCGTGCCGCTCACGCGGGCCGCGGAACACGT
>JBIIDT010000004.1:0-73754 GCA_044238145.1 Pirellulales bacterium
CGATACGTGCCGGGCCAGAGCGTCACCTACACGATCACGGTGACCAACGCCGGCCCGAGCTTCGCCTCGCAGGCGGCCGTCGTCGACACGCTCGATCCCGCGATCGTCGCGTCGGCCTCGTGGACGGCCGTGTTCACGGGCGTGGGCTCCGCCGGCACGCAGGCGGGCTCGGGCTCCATCAACGAGAACATCGATCTCGCGCCGGGTGGCACCGCGGTCTACACCGTCGTCGCCCAGACGCTGGCCGACGCCACGGGCCCGCTCGCCAACACGGTCACGGTCTCCACGAGCGACCTCTCCAACGACCCGAATCCGACCAACAACACCGCCACCGACACGGACGACCTCTGGTTGCCGGCGGAGCTGCAGGTCGAGAAGTCGGTGGTCGACGTCAACGGCGGCACGGTGCTCGCGAACGACAGGCTCACGTACACGATCGTGGTCACGAACCCCGCGGCGCCCGCCGGCGGAGGCCGCGACACGGCGATCACCGTCACGGTCGCGGATGTGATCCCGACCGGCACGACCTACGCGGGGAACCTGACGACCACCCAGGGGTCGGTGACCGGCAGTCAGGCCGCCGGTATCGCCGGCACCCTCGGCTCGCTCGCCCCGGGCGACTCCGTCACGATCACGTTCGACGTGACCGTGGATGGCGGCACGCCTGCGGGCACCCTGATCCTCAACAATGCGTTCGCCGACGGCACGGGCCAGATCAGCCAGCAGCCCCTCGAGGGCGAGGCCGGCGTGGGCGTGGTCACGGCGGCCCCGCTCTCCGACCTGCGGATCGTGAAGACGGCGACACCGACGGCCACCTACGTGCCGGGGCAGCCGCTCGTCTACACGATCGTCGTCTCGAACCTCGGCCCGAACACGGCCACGAACGCCCGCGTGCTCGACGACTTCCCCGTGGCCTATGGCACCGCGAGTTGGAATGTGTCCTACGCGGGTGGGGCCAGCGGCCCGGCGAGCGGCTCGGGCACGTCGCTCGACGCGCTCGTCACCGTGCCGGTCGGCGGCACGGCCACGTTCACGGTCACCGGTGGTGTGTCGAACGAGGTGCGGCCGTGGCCAAGCGTGCTCACGAACGTGGTCACGGTCACCCCCGCCGCAGGTGCGAGCGACCCGGACCCGAGCAACAACGTGTCGGAGACGTCGAACCGACTCGCGCCCGTCAGCGACCTGCAGGTGGTGAAGACCGACGGGAAGGCGACCTACGTGCCCGGGGCGCCCGTCGTCTACACGATCACGGTCACCAACAACGGCCCGAGCTTCGTGAGCGGGGCTCATGTCACCGATTCCCTCGACGCGGTGCGGATCACGTCGGCGTCGTGGACGGCGGTGTTCACCGGCTCGGGCGCGGCGGGAATAGCCAGCGGCACCGGCTCGATCGACGAATACGTGAACCTGCCCGTCGGGGGCACGGCCGTCTACACCCTGACCGCCCAGACCAGTTCCGCGGCCACGGGCACGCTCGTCAACACGGCGGCCGTCGCCCCGCCCCAGGGCACGATCGACCCGAACCTCGACAACAACGAGTCGGCCGACGTGAACACCCTCCTGCCGCCGGCCAAGCTCGTCGTCACGAAGAGCGTGCGGGACCTCAACGGCGGCTTCCTCGTCGCGGGCGACACGCTGCGGTACACGATCACCGTATCGAACAACCCGGGCGTGTCCGGCAACACGGAAAACGCCCTCAACGTGATCCTCAACGACGTGATCCCGACCAACACCACCTACAAGGCGGGCACGCTCAAGGTCACCGGCGGCGCGAACGCCGGCTCGAAGACCGATGCCGTGGACGCCGACCAAGGCGAGTACATCGGTGGCTCGCGGACCGTGCGGTTCCAGCTCGGCACGGGGGCGGGCGCGGGCACCGGCACCCCGGTCGGCGGCCGGCTCTCCGGCGGGCAGTCCACGACCGTGACGTTCGACGTGATCGTGAACGCCGGCATCCCGCTGTCGACACTGATCACCAACACCGCCACGGCCACCGCGACCGGCCAGGTGTCGGGCTCGCCGCTCGAGGGGAGCGGCACCGTGGGCATCACGACGGCCGCGGGGGCCGACCTCGCCGTCGTGAAGACCGGCCCGGCAACGGTCACGCCCGGCAACACCGTCACCTACCAGCTCGTCGTCACGAACGCGGGCCCCGGCACCTCGACGAACGCGCTCGTGCAGGACGCGCTGCCCGCCGGGCTCACCGGCGGCACGTGGACGGCGACCTACTCCGGCGGCGGCACCGGCCCCGCATCGGGTTCGGGAGGCGTGAACGCCAGCGTGACGCTGCCCAAGAGCGGCCGGGCCACGTTCTCGGTCACGGCCACGGTCAGCCCCACCTTCCGCGGCACGCTGTCCAACACGGCCACCGTCACTCCGACCGACGGCGACCCCGACCCGAACCCCAACAACAACACGTCGACCACGACGAGCACGGCGACGCCCGTCGCCGACCTGGCGATCGTCAAGACCGACTCGAGCGCCACCTACATTTCCGGCCAGCCGGTCGTCTACACGATCACGGTCACCAACAACGGCCCGAGCTTCGTGAGCGGGGCGGCGGTCGCGGACGCGTTCCCCGCGACGCACGTCCTGGCGGCGAGCTGGTCGGCGGTGTTCACGGGCACCGGATCGAGCGGCACGACCGCCGGCACCGGGCAGCTGGACGAGCGGATCGCCCTCGCGCCCGGGGGCACCGCGGTCTACACCGTCACGTGCCTGACCCGGCCGGGCGTCACGACGTCGCTCGTCAACACCGCGACGGTGGCGGCCCCGTCCGGCACCACCGACCCCAACCCCGGCAACAACTCCTCCACCGACACCGACACGGTGGTCCTGCCGGCGAAGCTCGCCGTCACGAAGACGGTCGAGGACCTCGACGGCGGCGACGTCGAGCCCGGTGACTACCTGCGGTATACGATCGTCGTGGGCAACAACGTCGGCGCGACGCTGCCGGTCGAGTCGGCGACGGGCGTCGTGCTCACCGACGCGATCCCCGCCAACGCCATCTACGCCACGTCCGGCATCGCCGGCGTCACCGCCCCGAAGACGACCCGCGGCACCGTCACGGGCGACCCGACGGCCGGGGTCGTGGCCGACATCGGCACGCTCGCCGGCGGCCAGTCCGCGACGATCGTGTTCTACGTGCAGGTCGACCCCGGTGCGGTCGGCTCGACGATCGTCTCCAACACCGCGGTCGCCGACGGCACCGGAGCGGTCACCGGCAATCGGCTCACGGGAACGGACAACGTGGGCGTGATCACGCCCAACGGGGCCGACCTCGTGATCGAGAAGACCGGGCCGATCCAATTCACGCCGGGCGGGTCGCTGACCTATGACATCGTGGTCACGAACCTCGGGCCGAGCACGGCCAACGGGGCGCGGGTCGTCGACACGCTCCCCGTCGGTCTCGAGAACGCCTCCTGGACGGCCGCGTACGCCGGCAACGCGACCGGCAATGCGAGCGGCTCGGGAAGCATCGACGAACTGGTCAACGTCCCGGTGGGCGGTGTCGTGACCTACACGATCACGGCGGACATCGACTCGCGGGCGTTGGGTGAACTCGTCAACACGGCCTTCGTGATCAACCCCGATGGCACGCCCGACCCGAACCAGGGTGACAACTCCTCCGAGTCGATCTCGACGCCGATCCCCGAGACCGTGATGACGGTCGGCAAGACCGACGGCCGCGACACCTACAAGCCGGGCGATGTCGTCACCTACACGATCACCGTCACCAACGCCGGGCCGAGCTTCGCGCAGACCGCGTTGATCCGCGACGTTCTCGACCCCGCGGTCGTCGACGTGGCCGCGGCCACATGGACGGCCGTGTTCACCGGGTCGTATTCGAGCGGCAACACCATCGGCACGGGCTCGATCGACGAGGTGATCGACCTCGCGGTGGGCGGCACGGCCGTGTACACGGTGGTCGCTCCGACGCTCGCGACCGCCACGACGAACCTCGTCAACACGGTCGAACTGACGGCGCCGGACGGCTCGACCGCATCCGCCACCGACACCGACGTCTTCGACTACTCCCCGAGCATCCTCCTCGGCACGGACATCGGCTGCGACTCGACGCCCCTGGTGCAGGTCGTGGACCCCGTGACCGGCCTGCCGGTCGTGCAGTTCTACGCCTACGAGCCCGGTTTCCGCGGCGGTGCCCACGTCTTCGGCTACGACGTCACCGGTGACGGCATCCCCGAGATCGTGACGGCCCCGGGGCCCGGGCGGCCGGGCGAGGTCCGTGTCTTCACGCAGACCGGCACTCCGCTCCCCGCGTACAGCTTCTTCCCCTACGGACCGGCCTGGACCGCCGGCGTCGAGATCGCGGGTGGCTCCGTCACCGGTGTCGGTCGGACCGAGTTGATCACGGGCCAGCAGCAAAGGGGCCCGGGCACGGTCCGCATCTTCACGGTCAACCCGGGCAGCGGCGTGGTATCCACGCCCATCCGCGAGGTCGCCCCGCAGCCCTTCGGGGCGAAGTTCCGCGGCGGCGTCACGGTGGCCGCGGCCGACGTCGGGACGTTCGTGAACGGGGCGTTCCAGTCCGGCGATCCTGACGGGATCGCCGAGGTGATCGTGGGCAGCGGGCCGGGCATCCCGGCCACGGTGAACACCTACAGCGCCGTTCCATCCCCGCCGGCCCTGGTCAACACCGTCCGCGCGATCGCTCCGACCTTCCAGAACGGCGTCGCCGTCGCGGTTCTGCCCTCGGCCCCCGGCGTCGCCGACCGCTACATGGTGTCGGCCGGCGTCAGCGGCGGTTCGAAGGTCGAGACCTACACCGGCATCGGCAAGGTGCCCTCCGCCGCGTTCGCCGCCTTCGCCGGCGCCGCCGGGCAGCGGGGCGACGTGTGGACGGCCGCCATCGACGACACCAGGATCTACAGCGTGCAGGGTCAGTTCGGAAAGCTGGCCGGGATCAACAGGAACACGTCCCCGTCCGGCGGCGTCTCGTCGACGCTCTCCGGGTCGACGAACATCCTGCCTCCGCTGCGGATCAGCGTCCTGCGGCGTGCCTTCGGCTGAGCCGAAAGTGGGGGCGGTGGAGCACGTCTCCGCCGGTTTCCCTTTCCCCGCCCGCCGAACGCTGGCCCGCGAGGCACCCCGGGCTGTACAATCTTCGTCGACGCGGTCCGCGTGCTCTGGAGTGCTTCCTCGATGAGAAGGTTCCGGTTCGCCCTCGCAGTCTTCATCGCCCTCGTGGCGTTTGGCTTCGCCGCCGAGGCGCAGGCCGGCAGGTTCTTCTGTCGCGGTCCCTATGTCGGCCCGACCTTCGCCTACGGCAATGCGGGCTACGCCGCCGGCTACAGCACGGCGGTCACCCGCTGGGGCTGGGGAGGCTGGTGTGGTCCGCGTTGGGGCGGATGGTGCGGGCCGCGGTGGAATTGGTGCGGCCCGCGGTGGGGCTGCCGCCCGTGGGGCTGGGGCTGCTCGCCGTGGTATGGCTACGGGGCGACGACCTGGGGCTGCTATGACTCCGTCTCCCTGTCGGTGCCTGCAGGGGGCGGAGCGACGTTCTTTTCCGGATCGCTCGTGCCGTATCCGGTCTGGGGTGGCTGGGGCCTGCCGGCCACGTGGGTTCCCGGACCCTACGGCTGGACCGGCTATCCGTATGGCGTCGGCCTGCCGTCAGGGTTTGCGCCGCAGTTCGGACCCGCGGGCGTGATGCCGTTCCTGGGTGCCTCCACGGCCAACCCGAATGCCGGCGCGGTGGTCGCCGCGGCTCCGGCCACTGCCCGTGCCCAACGCCCGGGGCTCGTGCGGGCGAGCACGCCCGTGGCCCGGCTGCGGGCCGCACGACTCGTGGCCGTCGGCGACCGCCACCTGCGCGAGGCGCGGGGTGACCAGTCGCGGCTGGTCGCGGCGCTCGACGCCTACCGGCGGGCCGCCGCCATCGCCCAGGACCAGCCAGACATCCAGTTGCGACAGGCGCTCGCTCTCGTGGCGGTCGGCCGCGATGGTCAGGCCGACGAGGCGATCGGCCGCGCCGTCGCGATCGACGGCCGGCTCGCCGCCGCACCGCCGCGACCCGCCGACGGGCTCGGGGTCGCCGCGGATCCCGTCTTCGGCGACCGGCCCGCCGACGGCCAGGTTCCGTTCGCCGCCCGTGGGGCCGCCATCCTGCGCGAGATCGCGGCACAGGCCGGCGGGGAGGAAGGCCGGGAGGTCGTGGCGGTGCTCGCTGACCGCTGGTCACGCCGGTTCGACCGCGGCATCGCCGCGATCGCCGCGAATCGCTGAGCAGCCGGCGGGCGGTGGCCTCGTCGCGGCGTCGCGGGGCGGTATCCTTGGGGCGATGGCCGCCGCCGACTGCCCCTGTGAACGCATCGACCTCGCCGCCGCCGACGGCCTGGCCCGCCTCGCCGCGCTCCGCGGCAAACTCGTCTCGCAGGGAGATGTCGTCAGCCCCGCGGGCCGGCAGAAGACGATCGACGTGTTCGGGGAACCGCTCTCGCCCCGGCAGGTCGTGGAACGGATCTGCGCGGACGTCCGCGACCGCGGACTCGCCGCGCTGCTCGACTACACACGGCGGATCGACGGCGCGGATGTCGCGGCCGCGACGCTTGTCGTGCCCCGGGACGCCCTGGCGGCCGCCCACGCCGCGGTCGACCGCGGCTTCCTCGACGCCGTGCGGCGGATCAGGGATCGGGTGGAGCGGTTCCAGCGGGCGGTGCTCGCCCGCGACGTGACGGTGCCACTCGCCGGCGGCGGTAGCCTGCGGCAGCGGTACCTGCCTCTCGACCGGGTCGGCGTCTGCGTGCCCGGTGGGGCGGCCGCCTATCCGTCCACGCTGCTCATGACCGTGGTGCCCGCCCGTGTGGCCGGCGTGCCGCAGATCGTCGTCGTCGCACCGCCGACGAGGTTCGGCTCCGAGAATCAGCACGTGCTGGCCACCTGCCATGAACTCGGCGTGGACACGGTGGTGCGGGCCGGCGGCGCCCAGGCGGTGGCGGCGCTCGCCTACGGCATCGCCGGCCTGCCGCGGGTCGACAAGATCGTCGGGCCGGGCAACCTGTTCGTGGCCCTCGCCAAGGAGCACGTCTTCGGCGACGTGTCGATCGACTCGATCGCCGGCCCCAGCGAGATCGTGATCGTGGCCGACGACGCCGGCCACCCGGAATGCATCGCCGCCGACATGCTCGCCCAGGCGGAGCACTCGCCCGGTTCGGCGATCCTGCTCACGGCCAGCCGCCCGCTCGCCGACGCCGTCGCGGCCGCGCTCGCCCGGCGGGTGGCGGAACTCGAGCGGGCCGACCTGACCCGCGACAGCCTGGCCCGCTTCGGCGGCATCGTGGTCACGACGAGCGACGCCGAGTCGGCGGCCCTCGCCGACGAGCTCGCCGCCGAGCACCTCTCGATCGACACCCGCGACCCGGAGGCCACGCTCGCCCACATCCGCCACGCGGGGGCCGCGTTCCTCGGCCCTTGGAGCCCGGTGGCCGCCGGCGACTACGCAGCCGGCCCGTCGCACGTGCTCCCCACGGGGGGCACGGCCCGCTTCGCCGCCGGCCTGTCCGCCAACGAGTTCCTCCGCGGCGGCAGCGTGATCCACCTGGCCAAGGCCGACCTCGCCGACCTCGCCGCCGACATCGCCACGCTCGCCAACGTCGAAGGCCTCACGGCCCACCGCCGCAGCGTCGAAGCCCGCGGCTAGACGTCATCAGGGTTGGCTGCCGACCAGCCCACCCCGGCTCTTCAGCGGACGGAGGCTCGGGACTGCACATGCGATCTCACGGGCTATGGAAGCGAGCGCAGGCAGGATGCTGAAAGCGAAGCGGACATGCAGTGAGCGTAGGCACGGAGGGCCGCAGCGAACGTCCGTGAGAGGGCATGTGCAGTCCCGAGCCGGGTTCGGCGAGTGGAGCGAATTGAGGCCGGTTATGCCGGCTGGTGCGATCGTGACGCCGGCTCGGATTGCGGCGTGAGGTAAGATTTCAGGATCATGACTCCCGCTCAGCAGCTCGTCCGCCCCGATATCGCCGCGCTCGCGGGCTACGTGCCCGGCGAGCAGCCGCAGGGGGGCGACTGGATCAAGCTCAATACCAACGAGAATCCCTATCCGCCGTCGCCGGCAGTGGCCCGGGCGGTCGCGGCCGCCGCCGCGGGGCGGACGCTGGCGAAGTATCCCGATCCGCTCGCCACGGCCTTCCGCCGGCGGGCCGGCGAGGTGCTCGGCGTCGATCCGGATTGGATCATCTGTGGCAACGGCAGCGACGACCTGCTGACGATCCTCGTCCGCACGTTCGTGGGGGCGGGGGAATGGCTGCGGATGCCGTACCCGAGCTACATCCTCTATCGCACGCTCGCGGGCATCCAGGGCGCGTCGTGCGACGAAGTGCACTATCGCCGGGACTGGTCGCTGGGCGACGAGTTCGCCGCCCCGCGGGACGGCCTCCGGCTGGCGATCGTGGCCAACCCCAACAGCCCGTCGGGCACGCTGCTGTCTCCGCAGCGGCTGGCCGACCTGGCGGGACGGATGTCCTGCGCCTTCGTCGTGGACGAGGCCTACGGTGACTTCGCCGACACCCAATGCCTCGATCTCGTGCGGCAGAACGAGCGGGTGATCGTCACGCGATCATTCAGCAAGTCCTACGCCCTGGCCGGACTGCGGTTCGGCTTCGCCGTCGCCCAGCCCCAGGTCATCGAGCAGCTGCAGAAGGTGAAGGATTCGTACAACTGCGACACGCTGTCGATCGTCGCGGCAACGGCGGCAATCGACGATCAGGCCTGGCTGGCCGACAACCGTGCCAAGATCGTCGCCACCCGCCGCCGCCTGACGGACGCCCTGCGGGCCCTGGGCTACGACGCCGTCGAGAGCCAGGCGAACTTCGTCTGGTGCACGCACCCCGAGCGGCCGCACAAGCCCGTCTACGAGGCGCTCAAGGCCTCCGGCATCCTGATCCGCTACATGCACTACGCCGGCTGGGGCGACGGCCTGCGGATCACGGTCGGCACCGACGCCGAGATCGACGCCTTCCTCGCCCGCATGCGGACCCTCTGACCACCACCCGTTCCCTCATCCCTGCCGGTACATCCATGCCCCGCGCCGCCACCGTCTCCCGCAAGACCGCCGAGACCGACATCCGCCTCACGCTCGATCTCGACGGCGTCGGCGCCGCCGACGTCCGCACGGGCCTCGGCTTCTTCGACCACATGCTCACGCTGTTGGCCGGCCACGGGCTCTTCGATCTCAAGGTCGAGTGCACGGGCGACCTGCATGTCGACGGCCACCACACCGTGGAGGACGTGGGTCGGGCCCTGGGCACCGCGCTCAAGGAGTGCCTCGGCGAACGCCGCGGGATCCGTCGCTACGGCCACGCGATCATCCCGATGGACGAGTCGCTCGCGACCGTGGCCGTCGATCTCGGCGGCCGCGCGGCCTGCGTGTTCGCCGTGGACTTTCCGGTGCCCACGATCGGCACGTTCGACGCCCAGCTCGTGGAGGTGTTCTGGGAGAGCGTGGCCGCCACGGCGGGCATGAACTTCCACGCCGTCCTGCACCACGGCCGCAACGGCCACCACATCGCCGAGGCGGTCTTCAAGGCGGCGGCCCGCGCCCTCCGCGTCGCCGTCGAGCCCGACCCCCGCCAGCCCGGCATCCCGAGCACGAAGGGCACGCTCACGAGCAAGTGAACGGGCCGAGGGTGCATCTCGGGCTCAACTGGCCCAACCCGGCCCGGGGTTGCCCACGCCCTCTCGCCGGACGTTCACTCCGGGCATCCTGCCCTCCGCTCACTCGGAGACGTCTGCGCTTCGCCATCCTGGCTCCGCTGGCCGTCTACGCCGTCTCGCGGGCATGGGCAACCCCGCGACTGTCGCTTTCGGAATGAGGCAGGCTCGGGGTTGTCGGTACCCCAGGAGCCGGCGTATGCCGACAAGCGCAGCCAGGGATGGCGAAGCGCCGTCGGCATCCGAGCGAACCGAGGCCTGGAGGGCCGAGGCGAGCGTCCGGCGAGGGGGGTACCGGCAACCCCGGGCCGGGTTGGGCCACAAGACGTGCGAATCGCCGGAAACCCCGCTACTCGTTGACGTACGTCTCGAGGAATCGGGCGAGCGAATGGAAGTCGCAGCCCCGCTCCACGAACCGCACCACCGTCACGAGCGTGTTGGGGTCGACGAGCTCCTCGAAGGGCACGTAGTTGAGGTCGAGCTGGCCCGAGACGCTCACCATCACGCCGTCGAGGCCGCGCTCGGCGAGCGCCCGGTAGCCGCCCACGCCGAGCTGGCTGCCGAGCATGACGTCGAAGGCGTGGGGCTTCGCGCAGCGGGCCTCGTAGCCGAGCTGCAGGCCGACCACCTTTCGCGACCGGCCCGTCTGCCGCTTGAACTCGTCGCTCACCAGCTTGGCGAACATCTTCCCGAGCTGCACGTGGGAGATCGAGATGTGACCGTGGTCGTCTCGCGGGATGCCCTCGAGCGCCTTCGCCGGCAGGTACTCGGCGAGCCCCTCGGCCATCACGATCACGCCGTACTGCTTGCCCTCCTGCTCCTCGCGGACCCGCATCGTCTTCACGATCCGGCCCACCACCTCGTCGATGTTCATCACGGGCTTGACCTTCGTCTCGCCGTTCGGGCCGGTGACCGTCTCCTCGCCCCGGTACTTCCCGAAGATGTCCTCGACGCTGATCACCAGGCTGGCCTCGCCGGCGATCGCGGCCCCGTAGGAGAGCCAGCCGGCGCTGCGGCCCATCGTCTCGCAGAGGAAGTAGGAGCGGCTCGCCTCAGCGTCGTAGAGCAGGTTGCGGATCTCGCCGCCGAGCGTGTCGACGGCGGTGAAGTAGCCGAACGTGAAGTCGATCCCCATGTAGTCGTTGTCGATCGTCTTCGGCAGGTGGACCACCGGGATCCGCTTCGCGTCGGCCGGGAGCCGGTCCTGGTAGAGCTTGAACTTGTTGGCCGTCTTGAGCGTGTCGTCGCCGCCGATCGAGATCAGGGCCTCGACGCCCAGCGACCGCAGCCCTTCGTAGACGTTCTTCAGCGGCCCGACCCGCTGCGGGTCGTCGAAGTGGCTGGGGTGGGACACGTGCTTGCCCGGGTTCGTGCGGGCGGTGCCGATCATGATCCCCTGGCCGCTCCGCGTCCGCTTGAGGAACTCGGGCGTGATCTTGATGTAGTCGCGACCCTCGACGAGCGGCTTCGCGGGCGAATAGTCGGCCAGGGACGAGTAGCCGTGCTTCATGCCGACGACCTCCGTCCCCTCGCGCATGAAGGAGGTGGCGGCGGTGGAGATCACGGCGTTGGCCCCGGGGGCCGGGCCGCCGGCGAAGAGGATGGCGACGCGGCGGAAATGGTGGGCGGCCTTCGGTGGGCGGGACAGCGATTCGGGCATGGTTGTTGAGCTCCTGAACGGATGAAGGTGATAGAACGCGATGCGGTTCGGCGCCGGCTCGGGGGCGGCGAAAGTCTCGTCGCTGATGGCCGCGGCGGCCATAGGCTCCTCGAGCGTTCGCCGACCCCCTCGCCTCGCCGTACGGGCAGGCGGGGTCTGTCGTTGATCCGCGATCCCGCACGTCAACCCGCCAGCATCCGTTCCACGAACGTGGTGTCGACCTGGGCTTCGTGGAACGCGGTGTTGGCGAGCACTTCGAGGTGGAGCGGGACGGTGGTCTTGATGCCCTCGACCCGCAGCTCCTTGAGGGCGCGGATCATGGTCGCGATCGCCTCCTTGCGGGTCGGCTGATGGACGATCAGCTTGCCGACGAGGGAGTCGTAGTGGGGCGGCACGACGTAGCCCGTCGTGGCGTGGGAATCCCAGCGGACGCCGAACCCGCCCGGTGCGATGATCCGCTCGATGCGGCCGGGGCAGGGGCGGAAGTTGGCGGCGGGATCCTCCGCGTTGATCCGGCACTCGATGGCGTGGCCGCGGGGGACGATGTCGGCCTGCTTGAGGTCGAGCTTCTCGCCGGCGGCGACGCGGATCTGGGCCTTGAGCAGGTCGATGCCGGTCACCATCTCGCTGACGGGATGCTCCACCTGGATCCGGGCGTTGACCTCGATGAAGTAGAAGTTGTCCTGCTGGTCGACGATGAACTCGACGGTGCCGGCCGAGAAATAGTTGGCCGTTTTGGCGAGCCGGACCGCGGCGTCCGCCATCTTCTGCCGCGTGGCCTGCGGGAGGCGGGGCGAGGGGCTCTCCTCGATCAGTTTCTGGTGCCGCCGCTGGGTCGAGCAGTCCCGCTCCCAGAGGTGGAACACGTTGCCGTGCTGGTCGCCGAGGATCTGGATCTCCACGTGCCGCGGCCGCTCGATGTACTTCTCGATGTAGATGCCGGGATTGCCGAAGGCCGCCTGGGCCTCGGCCGAGGCCTGTTGCCAGGCGCTGGCGAGGGCCAGGTCGTTGGCCGCCACCCGCATGCCCTTGCCGCCGCCGCCGGCCGTGGCCTTGAGGAGCACGGGGAAGCCGATCTGCTGGGCGATCCGCAGGGCCTCCTGCTCGTTGGCGATCAGGCCCTCGCTGCCGGGCACCGTGGGCACCCCGGCCTCGCGGGCCAGCGCCCGGGCGGAGTTCTTGTCGCCGACCCGCTCCATGGCCTCGGGCGTCGGGCCGATGAAGCCGATGTTGCAGGAGCGGCAGACCTCGGCGAAGTGGGCATTCTCCGAGAGGAAGCCATAGCCCGGGTGGATCGCCTGCACGTTGCCGATCTCGGCGGCGCTGATCACCCGATCGATCCGCAGGTAGCTGTCGGCCGCCCGGGCCGGGCCCACGCAGAACGCCTCGTCGGCGAGTTCCAGGTAGGGCGCGCCGCGGTCCGCCTCGCTGAAGATGGCGACCGTCTCCACGCCCAGCTCGCGGCAGGCGCGGATCACCCGGAGGGCGATCTCACCACGGTTCGCTATCAGGATCCGCTTGAACATGGATTCCGCGGGGACGGGCCGCTCAGCCTTCGGGGTCGACCTTGATCAGGGGCTGGCCAAACTCGACCGGGGCCCCGTTCTCCACGAGGATCGCCACCACCTGTCCCGACACGCCCGCCGGAATCTCGTTGAACACCTTCATCGCCTCGACGATGCAGACCGTCTTCTCGGGCCCGATCCGGTCGCCGACCTTGACGAACGCGGCGGTGTCGGGGCCCGAGGCCCGGTAGAACGTGCCCACCATCGGGCTCTTGATGACGAGCATCCGCGCGTCGGACGCCGACTCCCCAGCCGGGGCCGGTTCGCCTGCCGGCGCCGCCGGGCGGTGTGCGATCGGGGCGGGCGCCGAGTAGGCGACCACCTCGCCCCCCCGGCGGATGCGGACTCGGTTGTCGGCCTGTTTGAGGTCGAGTTCCGAGAGATCGTGCTCCTTCATGAGCTCGATCAGGCGGCGGACCTTCTTGACGTCGAAGATGTCGCCCGGATTCGATGCGGCACACATGGTGGTAGTCTGGCCTCCTGACCTGCGGCCGATACTCCGGCCGGGCTGCGGGAAGGTAGCCCGCCTGCGCGGTTTCAGTCAAGGTAAACTCCCCGTTCGTCGCGGGTTTCCCGGGCAGCCGCTCGCGGATCGCCGCGCGGATGATCCGCATTTCGCCGGAGACGACGGCCGCCCATGCCCGCGCGAAACCTTCCTGACGACCTCGTGAGGCTGCCGCGGCGCGACGCGGCGGCGAGCAAGCGGGACTTCGGCCGCGTGGCCGTGGCCGGCGGGGCGGCGGGCATGGCCGGCGCTCCGGCGCTCGCCGCCATGGCGGCGCTGAAGAGCGGGGCCGGACTCGTCGAACTGGTGGTGCCCGAGGCCGTGGCCGCGGTCGCCGCGTCGTTCGATCCCTGCGTCATGACGCACGGCCTGCCGTGGGACGCGGGGGGCGGATTCGCGGCCGGGGCCGGCGACGCGGTCGCCGCGCGGCTCGCGGCCGCCGACGCGGCCGTGGTCGGCCCGGGCATCGGCCGGACCGTCGCGGTCCGCGGGATCGTGCTGCGGCTGTGGCGGAAGCTCCCCGGGCCCGCGGTCTTCGACGCCGATGCGCTTTGGGCGCTGGCCTCCGCCGATCGCGGCACGCTGCGGCATCACGCGGGGCCGCGGGTGCTCACGCCGCACGCGGGTGAACTGGCGCGGCTCGTGGGCCGCGACCCGGCCGCCGTGACCGCGGCGGATCGGCTGGCGCTGGAGGAAGCGGCGGCGGCGCTCGCCGAGTCGATCGACGCGGTCATCGTGTTCAAGGGGGCAGGCACGCTGGTCATCGCCCCCGGGCGGCGGGCCCGCAACGAGACGGGCAATCCTGGCATGGCGACGGCGGGCACGGGCGACGTGCTCGCCGGCGTGATCGCGGCGCTCCTGGGCCAGGGGCTCTCGCCGTTCGATGCCGCGCGGCTCGGCGCCTGGGTGCACGGCCGGGCCGGAGACGCCGCCGCGGCCGATCTCGGGGAAGTGTCGATGACCGCCCGCGATCTGCTCGACCGGCTGCATGTCGGCTTCCAAGCGTGCAGCGGCGGTCTCTGACCGCCGATGCCCGCTCGACGAACCAACGGCAGGGACTTCCACGGCATCGGGTGTCGCAGCTCCTGCGCGGATGCTCCCCGGCGCGGCGACTTCGTGTGGATTGACCGCAAACCGCGGCCGGGACGCGAGCAGTCAGGGCCTCGGCCCGTGCTCTTCATCAGCCCGAAGGCATACGACCGGCAGACGAGTTCGTGCGTGATCTGCCCGGCCACCCGACAGGCCCAACGGCCGCTTGACGTACTGATATACGCATGTACATTCTATTCGAGCGTGTCGATGGCGATCGGCCGCGGCGATGCTCGGGGTCGGTTGCAATGGATTTTGCGTGGAGTCGCTCCAAGGGGGCCCTGAACGAGCGGAAGCACGGGGTCTCGTTTCCGGAAGCGATCACCGTGTTCGGCGACGCGTTATCATTGACGGCGTTCGATCCGGACCACTCCGATGTCGAAGATCGGTTCATCACGATGGGCATGTCGACCGCGGGCCGATTGCTTGTCGTCGTGCACTCCGATCGGGACGATCATGTGAGGATCATCAGCGCCCGCGAAGCGACTCGCCGGGAGCGAAAGGACTACGAAAATGACCGCTTTCCCTGACCCTCCCGAGGACACGCGGAGCGAATACGACTTCGGGTCGCTGGAAGGTGTCGTCCGGGGAAAGTACGCGGCTCGCTACACCGAACGACTCCGCGTGGTTCGTCTCGATCCCGACGTGGCCGCAGCGTTTCCCGACGAGCAGGCCGTCAACTCGGCCCTCCGCCAGTTTCTTGCAGAACATCCCCGCGAGAACGCTGGCTGACCGGCACACCGCGTGCCTACCTTTGCTCCGGCAATCGCGTTGCCAGTTCCGCGAGGCGGGTGACCTCCACGACGCCGTCGTCGCGGGCGACCCACAGCCGCAGGCCCGGGGCCGGGGCCACGCGGTGGCCGCCGGTGAACGAGCCGAAGGCCGGCAGCACGAGCAGCGCCTCCTCCGCCGCGAAGCAGCGATCGGCGATCCGATCGCCGGCGGGGGAGCGGATCGAGACCGTCGGATGGAGGTGGCCGGCGACGGTGAAGGTGGTGCGCTCGGTAGACAGCGGCGTGGCGGGCTCATGGACGAAGTGGAACGGAGGCTCGGCCAGGGCGGGCACGCAGGCGTCGAGACCGAGCGTGTTCGGCACCCTGCCGAGCGCGCGATCGTGGTTGCCGATCACGAGGATCACTTCCGTGGCCGCGATCCGCCGCCGGGTCGCCGTGAACTCGGCGAACACCGCCTCGGTGCAGCCGCTGCGGGCATGGAACAGGTCGCCGAGAATCACGAGCCGGCGGGCAGCCGTCGCGTGCACGAGCCGCTCGAGCCGGGCGAGGTCGGCCTGGGCCGAGCCCTCGGGCACGGGAATTCCGGCGCGGCGAAACGTGGCCGCCTTGCCGAGGTGCAGGTCGGCCACCAGCAGCGCGGCCGCGGCCGGGAGGAAGGCCGCGCGGCCGGGCAGGAGGACGACGTCGGCGTCGCTGCGGCCGGTCCCACTCGGGTCTGCAGTCTCGATGCGCATCCGGTTCGTTCCCGCGGTGGTCGTCAGCCCGCGCCACCCGCGGCCTGCTCCAGGTCGCGGGCCATGTCGGCGATCTGGGCGAGCCAGTCCTTCGTCGTGAGCCGCGACTGGACGAACTCCGCCCAGATCGGAAACGCCAGCGGCGAGAGCCGAGGCGTCTCCACGACGCGGATGTCCCGCGTCGCCAGGGCCTCGAGCGTCTCGCGCAGCCGACGGAACTCGAACTGCCGCTCGAGCACCTCGCGACGGGCCTGGGCGAGCAGCATGTTGTCGGCGTCGTGCTCGGCGAGCACGTCGAAGATCAGCCCGGCCGAGGCCTGCGTCTGCCGGTCGCTGCGCCGGCCGCCGGACACGAGCCCGGCCACGCGGGCGATCTCGCGGAAGTGGCGGCGGGCCATCTCCGTGCCGTTCATGCAGGCGAGCAGGTCGTCGAGCAGGTTCGCCGGAGAAAGCAGGCGGCGCCAGGTCCGCTCGTCCGTTGCGACGGCGTCGCGGCCGGCGAGTTCGAAGCCCCAGTCGTTGACGGCCATCGTGAGCGTGGCGGGCCGGCTGCGGGCGATCCGCCAGGCGACGAGGGCGGCCAGCCCCTCGTGCACGAGCCGCCCGGCGAAGGGAAAGAGGAAGAAGTGCAGGCCGTCGCGGCCCTGCCACTTCTCCACGAGCAGCGTGTCGGCGTCCGGCAGCCGGCTCCACTTTTTCTGCACGGCGAGCAGCGGCAGCACGGCCGCCACCTCGCGGGGCGCATGCCTTCCGCCGCCGGGCCGCACGGCCCCGGCCACGAGGTCGAGCACGGCCGCCGAGAGGAGCGTGGAGAGCGGCATCCGCCCGCCGTTCCAGCGGGGCACCTGCAGCGGCGCGGAGGTCCGCGACCGCTTCACCCACGCGGTGAGGCCGTCGAAGCGAAACAGCGTGAGCGGCCGGCCGGCGAACAGGAAGCGGTCGCCGGCGCTCAGCCTGGAGACGAACGACTCCTCGACCGTGCCCAGTCGTCCGCCCCGCACCCACTTCACCTCCACCGTGGCGTCGCCGGCGATCGTGCCGATTCCCATCCGGTGCCGCCGCGCGATCGCCTTGCTGGCGACGTACCAGCGGCCGAAGCGTTCCTTGATCCGTGCATAGTCGGGATAGGCGGCCAGGGCCGGGCCGCCACGGGCCGCAAAATCCATCGCCCACCGCCATGAGGCCTCGTCGAGGTCGGCGAAGGCCCGGGTGCCCTGGACCTCCGCCCGCAGTTCGGCCTCGCGGAAGCCGCCGCTGCAGGCCACCGTGACGAGGTGCTGGGCCAGGCAGTCGAGGGCGGCGGTGAGCGGCGGCCGGGCCTCGACGGTGCCGGCCTCGGCGGCCCGTCGAGCGGCGGCGCACTCGATGAGTTCGAGGGCGTGCGTCGGCACGCAGACGAGCCGGCCGACGGCCCCCGGCGCGTGGCCGCTACGGCCGGCCCGCTGCAGCAGTCTGGCGATGCCCTTCGGGCTGCCGATCTGCAGGACCTGCTCCACCGGACCGAAGTCCACGCCGAGATCGAGGCTCGACGTGGCGACCACGCACTTCATCCGGCCCGCCCGCAGGCCCGCCTCGGCCCGCGTCCGCAGGTCGCGGTCCACCGACCCGTGATGCAGGGCGAGCGACTTCTTCCAGTCGGGCCGGGTCGCCGCGATCGCCTCGAACCAGCGCTCGGCCTGCGAGCGGGTGTTCGTGAACACGAGCGTGGTCGAGGCTCGCTCGATCGCCGCCACGACCTGCGGCAGGAGCCGCATGCCCATGTGGCCGGCCCACGGGAACCGTTCCATCGGCTCGGGGATCAGGGTCTCGATCTCGAGGGGGCGGGGCACGCGGGCGGAGACGAGCCGGGCCGCGGACACCGCGGCCGGGCCGACGAGCGCCGCGAGCGCGTCGTCGAGGTTCGCGAGCGTGGCCGACAGGCCCCAGGTCGCGATCCCCGGCCGCAGGGCCCGGAGCCGGGCGAGGGCGAGTTCCGCCTGCACGCCCCGCTTCGTCGAGAGCAATTCGTGCCACTCGTCGACGACCACGGTCTGGAGGTCGGCGAAGATCTCGTGGGCGTCCTCGAGCGAGAGCAGGATCGAGAGCGACTCGGGCGTGGTCACGAGCGCCGTCGGCCACCGGGCGCGGAGCCGCCGCCGGTCGGCGGCCGACGAGTCGCCCGTGCGGACACCGACGGACAGTCCGCGGGCCACGCGGCCCGCGCCGCGGAGCGGTTCCTCAAGGGCGAGCGCCGTGTCGGCCGCGAGCGCCTTCAGCGGCGTGACCCAGGCGACGCGCGGGCCGCGGCTCGGGGCGGACGGCGCGGCACCGGCCTCCGCGTGCGCGATCGCTCCGAGCCAGGCGGCGAGGGTCTTGCCGGTGCCGGTCGGGGCGTGGACGAGGCCGCTCTCGCCGGCCGCCGCCGCCTGCCAGACCTCCTCCTGGAACGGAAACACCTCCCAGCCCCGGGCCGCGAACCAGCCCCGAAACCGGTCGACGGCCGCTCCCGCGGCGGGGTGGCCCGCCACCGGCCCGCCCTGCCGCCGCCCACGCGTCTTGGCCGCAATATTCACCCGGGGCCCCTCTCCATGCCGAAAAATGGACCGGCTTCGAACCATGAACTACGGTTCATCGTATAGCCACCATCCCCCGGAGCGACCCCGTGACCCCCGATTCGCCCACCGCCGGCCCCGAAACGACGCCCCGCCGCGGTCGGCGACGCCGGAGCCGGCCGCTCGGCGGCTGGGAGCGGCTGGGCCTGGGCGACGGTCACGAGCGGCTCGAGTCCCGCGCCATGATGGCGTCCGACGTGGGCGTCGCGATCGACGCCGGTCACGTGTGGTACATGCCCGGCACCGAGGCGACCTACACGGTCTCGGTCACCAACTTCGGCCCCGACGCAGCCACCGGGATCGCCGTCTCGACGGTCCTCGGCAGCCAGATCGCCAGCAGCACCTGGACCGCGGCCTATTCGGCCGGCGGCTCCGGCCCCGTCGTCGGCGCGGGCAACGTCGCCGCCACGATCGCGCTGCTGGCCGGCGGCACCGCGACGTTCAGCGTCGTGTCGCGGATCGGTGCGAACGCGACCGGCACGCTCACCTCCACCGCCACCGCCTCCAAGGCCGGCGATCCCGTCGGCGGCAACGACACGGCCAGCGACGCGCTTTTGTTCGTGGCCCGGCCGCTCGTCCTCGCCGACGACACGGGCTCGTCGAGCACGTCGGCCGTGCGGGTCGTCGAGCCCGCGACCGGCGTCGAGCAGCGGCGCTTCTTCGCCTACGAGGCGGGCTTCCGCGGCGGCGTGCAGATGGTCCTCGCCGACGTCGATCGGGACGGCAGGCCCGAGGTGGTCACGGCCCCCGGCCGCGGCCGCACCGGCGAGATCCGCGTCTTCACGCTCGAAGGTACGGAGCTCGCGTCGTATCGCACGCAGCCCTTCGGCGTCGGCTGGAAGGGCGGCGTGAACGTCGCGGTCGGTGACGCCGACGGCGACGGCAAGTCCGACTTCGCGGCGGCCAAGGCGACGGGCGACGGCGCCGTGCGGGTGTTCCGCGGCCAGGGCGGCGCCGATCCGGTCGCCAACGCCGCCTTCCGCACGATCAGCCCGTTCCCGGCCACGTTCATGGGCGGTGCCACGGTGGCGTTCGCCGACATGGGCACGTTCTCCGCCGGCACGACGGTCGACGCCGGGGTGCCCGACGGTCGCGCGGAACTCCTCATCGGCAGCGGCCCGACCCGGGCGGCGGAGGTTCAGATCCGCGATCTCTCCGCGGTGGAATCGCCCATCATCGACACGATCAGTCCGTTCAACGCCGGGTTTCTCGGCGGCGTTGCCGTGTCGGCGGCCCGCGTGAACCTCGACTCGGTGCCCGACGTCATCGTCGCCGCCGGCGTGCGTGGCAACGGTCTCGTCGAAGTGCACGACGGCCGCGTCGGGGCGGCGACGAACGCCCGGCTCGCCGCGTTCACGGCCTTCAGCGGCGGACGCTTCGCGGCCTCCTCCGCCACGGCCCTCGACACCGACGGGGACGGCCGGGCCAACGAGATCCTTGCCGGCCAGTCCGGACAGTCCGTCCGCCGCTTCTCGACGGCGGGCACCGCGCTCGGCACGCTCGCCACGGTCGCCGGCCGGCTGGCGGCGCCGGTGGCCGTGACGAACCTGGCGATCGTGACCACCGCCTCCGGCCTGCAGTACCGCGATCTCGTCGTCGGCACGGGTGCCAAGCCGTCGTCCGCGACGGCCCGCGTGACGGTGAACTACGAGGGCCGGCTGCTCGATGGCACCCGGTTCGACGGCAACAACGGCTCGCAGTTCAACCTCAACCAGGTGATCGCCGGCTGGACCGAGGGCCTGCAATCGATGCAGGTCGGCAGCCGCCGGCAGCTCATCATCCCGGCGAACCTCGCCTACGGGTCGACGGCCCGCCCGGGCATCCCGGCCAACTCGACGCTCGTCTTCGACGTCGAACTGCTGGCGACGACCTGAGAACGGCGCCCGGCGCGAGGGCGGGCGTCAGCGGGTGCGACGCTTGGCCGTGCCGATGCCGAAGCCGGTCCAGAACGCGTCGCCATCGGCCGCCGGGAGGCTGAAGCCGAAGGCGGCGGCCATCTGGTGCCGGATCGCGGTCGCGGACGGTCCGCGGGCCGTCGGCGCCGGGCCGTCGGCGGCTAGCGTGGCGAACACCATCTGCCGCCCGTCTTCGGTGCCGGGGTCCGGGAGTTCCGCCTCCTGTTCGACGCCGGCCTGCTCCAGCGCGACGTCCATCGGCTCGCCGTCGCCATCGCCGTCGGCCGGAAACCCGACCGCCAAGATCGCGAACGCCTCCTCGGGGGCCGGGCAGAAGACGAACATCGGCTCGCACCACCCATCCGCCGCGGCATCGTCGAAGAACCACGGCTCGTCGATGACGACCCACAACGCGTCGTCGACGACCCACGGCGCGTCGTCGACGATCAGGAGCGAGTCCTCGACCGGCATGATGAACGCGTCGGGCACCGGGATCGCGTCGATGGGGCCCGGCTCGCAGGCCGCATCCGTGGCCGGTGGCGAATCGATGTCGCACCACGACGCGTCCCGTTCGGGCGCGGTGTCGAGGCTGCCGAACACGGCGGCGAGCATGCCGCGGGACTCGAGCGACTCGAAGGCGAGCCGGCGGCGATCGGAGCGGTAAGCCATGGTCGGCTCCTCGAATGACGGGTGGCGAGGGGAGTGGGGACGGCTGCAGCGTCGAGCCGTCAAAGTTCATCGGTCTTTCCCAGTCGACAATCGAGGAAGGGTTTGACGCCGCCCCATGGTTCCCGCCCTGGCGGCCGTTCGCGGTCGGTTTTGCCCCGGCCGTGGCGGATTGCGTAATCTGGGGGCATGTCGCCCCTCCGTGGCCTCGTGGCGTTCCGTGCGGTGATCGTCGCCGCTGGCGCGATGTCGCTCGCTGCCGCGGCGGTGGCCGCCGACGTGCCCGTGTTCGCCGACGTCGCCCGGCAGCCCTTCGTGGCGGCCACCCGCCGGCTCGTCGAGGCGCTCGACCTCGCCGGCACGCCCCTCGCGGCCGCGGCGAAGGAGCGGATCGACGCGGCCGCCAAGGAGCCCGACGACGCGCAGGCCTTGCGGGCCATCCAGGATGTGCTCGACCCGCTCTGTCTCGCCGTCGTCACGATCAACCCCGAGAGCCGCGTGAAGGTGGCCGAGGGCCCGGCCCCGAAGGAGCTCATGGAGCAGGGCTGGCGGACGTTCCTCGTCAAGGTGCGGAACGAGGCGGGCGTGAATCCTCCCCTGCGGGTCGCGAGCCCCAACGCCCTGAAGATGACCGCGCAGGGTCGTTGGCCGCGGCAGCGGCCGCAGACCGACGAGAAGCTCGTCGACCCCGCCGATCTCCCGGACCGGTTCCTCGAACTTGCCCTGCCGGCCCGGGAGCCACTCAAGCCTGCGCTCTCGGGGCTCGAGGTCGAGTATCGGCCGGTCGAGGTCTTCTGTCGCGATGTGGGGTCGCGTGAGGCCACGCTCCAGTTCGACATCGGCGCGGGCACGCAGGACGTCGGCTTCCGCAGCGAGATTCCCGTCCTCTTCAAGGCCGTGCCGGCCGTGAAGGTGACGCTGCGGGTCGCGGACGTCGACGGCAAGCCGACGATCGCCGCGTTCACGATCCGCGACGGCCTCGGCCGGGTGTACCCGCTGCCCTCCCGGCGGCTCGCTCCCGACTTCTTCTTCCACGAGCAGGTCTACCGGGCCGATGGCGAGCACGTGCTCCTGCCCCCGGGGGACTACACGTTCGTGGTGACGCGGGGGCCCGAGTATCGCCGGCAGGAGTTCTCCGTGCGGGTGCCGGAGGCGGCCGCCCACGCGGTCGACGTGAAGCTCGAACGCTGGCTCCACGCCGCGGCCCGCGGCTGGCACTCAGGCGACCACCACGTGCATGCCGCCGGGTGCTCGCACTACGACAGCCCCACCGAGGGCGTGGGGCCCGAGGCCATGATGCGGCACGTCCGCGGCGAGGACCTGGCCGTGGGCTGCGTGCTCTCCTGGGGGCCGTGCTGGTACACGCAGAAGCAGTTCTTCGACGGCCGCGTGTCGGCCCTCTCGGCCCGCGACTCGCTCCTGCGGTACGACGTCGAGGTGAGCGGCTTTCCCTCGTCGCACTGCGGGCACCTCTGCCTGCTGCGGCTCACCGAGGACGACTATCCGGGCACGACGAAGCTGGAGGAGTGGCCGAGCTGGACGCTGCCGGTGCTGCGCTGGGCGAAGGGGCAGGGGGCCGTCGTCGGCTACAGCCACAGCGGCCTCGGGCTCGGCACGCCGGACGTGATGCCCGACGGCTCGCGGGCGGTGCCCCCGGTGGGAGGCTTCGGCCGCGCGGCGGACTGGAAGATCACCGCGCCGGAATGGCAGGGGCGGGCGGCGACGGCGATTCCGGACGAGGCCATGCCGCGGTTCGACGGGATTGGCGCCAACGAGTTCATCGTCACCGGGGCGCTCGACGCCTGCGACTTCATCTCGGTGGGTGACACGCCGCCGGTCTGGGAACTCTCGATCTGGTACCACGCGCTCAACTGCGGCCTGACCACGCGGATCAGCGGTGAGACCGACTTCCCGTGCATCTACGACGAGCGGGTCGGCCTCGGCCGGGCCTACGTGGGCCTGGGCACGGGCGAACTCACCTACGACGCCTGGATCGAGGGCCTGCGCGACGGTCGCAGCTACTGCGGCGACGGCCGCTCGCACCTCCTCGACTTCGCCGTCGGAGGCCGGGGCGTGGGCACCCGCGGTGCGGACGGCGCCGTAAGTCGGCTCGACCTCGCCGCGCCCGGCGAGGTCGAAGTCACGTTCGCGGCCGCGGCCCTGCTCGCCGCGGAGCCGACGGCCGAGACGGAGGCCATCCGCGGCACGCGGCCCGACCAGAAGCCGTTCTGGCACGTGGAGCGGGCCCGGATCGGCGGCACGCGCAAGGTGCCCGTCGAGATCGTCGTCAATGGCCGCGTCGCCGCGACGCGGGAACTCGTCGCCGACGGCCACGTCGAGGACTTCCGCGTGCCGGTGACGATCGACCGCTCGTCATGGGTCGCCGTGCGGATCCTCCCGTCGTCCCACACGAATCCCGTCTTCGTCCACGTGGGCGGCAAGCCGATCCGTGCCAGCCGGCGCAGCGCCGCCTGGTGCGAGCGGGCGGTCGACGTTTGCTGGACGGCGAAGCACGAGAACATCCAGCCCGCCGAGCGGGACGCCGCCCGGGCCGCCTACGACGAGGCCCGGGCGTTCTACGCCAGGGTCCGCGGCGAGTCGTCCGCCGACTAAGCCGCATCTGGTTTTCGTGGAGCGACGAGTTGGCCGTTTGGATGAGGTAGGCGAGGGGGTCGGCGAACGCTCGACGAGCGTGGGGCGTATCCTCGCCCCAGCGAGGAGACTTTTGCCGCCCCCGAGCCGGTGCTCCACCAAAGTCAAATGCATTCTACAGGGCGATCGGCGGGGGCGGTCATCGGCCCGGCTTCGTGGGTGCCGGCAGGGGCCGGCGTGCCACCACCGCGCCGTGCGCCAGCTCGATGACGGAGTCGCATTCCCGGGCGATGAGGTCCGCCGAATGGGAGGCGAGCACGAGGATGCCGGTCGAGCGGATCAGCTCCCGCAGTCGGATCGCCCCCCGCTCGCGGAAGTCCGCGTCACCCACCGCCAGCCACTCGTCCATGAGCACGATGTCGGCCGCGAAGCTGGTCACGATCGAGAAGGCGAGCCGCATCAGCATGCCGGTCGAGTAGGTTCGCACCGGCATCGCCAGGTAGTCGCCGAGGCCGCTGAACTCGGCGATCCCGGGCGTGAGGCGGAGCACCTCGGCCCGAGAAACCCCGTGAATCAGCCCGCGAATGAGTATGTTTTCGTAGCCGGTGGCGTCCCGCTCGATGCCGAGGGCGGGGTTCACCAGGCTCGACACGCGGCCCCGGCGGAGGACGCGGCCCCGCACCGGCTGGTAGACGCCGGCCATCACCTGCAGGAGCGTCGACTTGCCGGCGCCGTTGTGGCCCATGATGCCGAGTCGGTCGCCCCCGGCGAGGTGCAGCGACACGTCGCGAAGGGCCTGCACCACCGTCACGCCGGTGTCCCGGCCGATCCGCCCGCCCGTGGCGGCGGCGGCGAGCGTCGACTTCAGCGACGTGGCGTGGATCCCGAAGATCGGGAACTCCACCGTCACGTTGTCGAGCACGAGTTCGGCCATCCGGTCAGATCCAGTACACGACCCGGCGCCGGCAGGTCGCGTAGAGCGTCGCGGCGGCGGCCACCACGAGGGTGGTGAACAGGGCCAGAAACCGCCACGTGCCCGGGGCCGGCGTCGCGCCGAGCAGCGGCAGGCGGACCACGTCGAGCAGCTGGGCGAGCGGGTTCCAGAGCACGTATCGCGCCCGGCCCTGCAAGCTGTCGGGCATCCAGAAGACGGGCGTGAGGAACATCAGGAACTGCATCGCCGCGCCGGCGATCGGCGCCACGTCGCGGAACCGCGCGGTGGCGATGCCGAGGATCGTCATGATGGCGTGCAGGTTGACGAGCAGGATGAGCAGTCCCGGCAGCACGAGGAGCATCCGCGGCGTGGGCGTGATCCCCGCCCAGATCGCGACCGGCACGTAGAGCACGAGGTGGTGGGCGAACTGGATCGCGAGCCGGGCCAGGCTCCGCCACACGAAGGCGCTGAGCGGAAAGGCCGCCTGCTTGAGGTAGGGGGCGGCCGCGATGAACACCTGGCAGCCGTCGGTGACGGCCCCCACGAGGAAGTGCCAGACGATCACGCCCAGGGCGAGGTGCGGGTAGAACCGCCGCAGGGGAACGGCGAACAGGACCGCGTAGAGCGGCCCCATGCCCAGGAGCAGCAGCCCCATGCTGAGCGTGATCCACAGCGGCCCGAGGAGCGACCGGCGGTAGCGGAGCACGGTGTCGAACCAGGCGAGCGTGCCCCACAGCCCGATCTGCCGCGTGCCGGCGAGCCAGTCGGCGAAGGGGCCGTCGACGGTGCTGTGGGTGGCCGGAACGGTCATCGCTGGGCTGCCGGGAATCCGCGGGCCGCCCCGGTGGCGGCGGCTGCATGGCCGGGGTACCGTGCAGGAGCGTCCCGCGCGAACCCGACCGCGACAGTAGGCCGGAGGGTGAAGCGGGTCAAGCGACCGCGCCCCGATCGCAGGCCAGGGACCGCCCGTGACCGCCCCCGTGACCGTCATCGTGGTGACCCGCGACTCCGCAGCCCACGTGCGCCGCTGCCTGGAATGCCTCGCCGCACAGACGCGGCCGGCGGAACGGATCCTGGTCTACGACAACGCCAGCGGCGACGGCTCGGCTGCCGTCGCCGAGGCCGCGATCGCCGCCGACGAGCGGCTGCGCCGCCGGGCCGAGGTGCGGCGGCTCGACGCCAACCTGGGGTTCGCCGCGGCGAACAACCTGGGGATCGCCGCCGCCTCGACGCCGCTCGTGGCGTTGCTCAACCCCGACGCCTTCCCCGAGCCCGCCTGGCTCGAGCGGCTCAACGCCGCCGCCGCGGCGCACCCCGGCGCGGCCGCGTTCGGGTCGCGGCAGATGATCGCGGAGCGTCCCGGGATCGTCGACGGCCTCGGCGACCGCTGCCACGTCAGCGGCCTCGTGTGGCGCAGCGGTCACGGCCGCCGGCTCGCGGCGGACGACCTCCGCGACGCGGACATCTTCTCCCCCTGCGCCGCCGCGGCGCTGTACCGCACCGCCGCGGTCCGGGGCGTCGGCGGCTTCGACGAGTCTTTTTTCTGCTATGTCGAGGACGTGGATCTCGGCTTCCGTCTCCGGCTCGCCGGGCATGCGGCCCGCCTCGTGCCCGACGCGGTCGTGCACCACGTCGGCGGCGGCAGCGCGGCCGGGGGCGGCGACCGGACCGCGGTGCTCCTCGGCCATCGCAATCTCGTCTGGTGCTACGTCAAAAACATGCCGCTGCCGCTGCTGGTGGCGTTTTTGCCGCTGCACGTGCTGCACGGTATCCTCGCGGGGCTGGTGCTCGCCTGTCGCGGCCAGGCCGTCACGTTCCTGCGGGCGAAGTGGGCGGCGGTCCGCGGCCTGCCCGGCGTCTGGCGGCGGCGGGCGGAGGTGCAGGCCCTGCGGACGGCCTCCACGGCCGCGATCCTCCGGGCCCTGGACACGAGCCTGTTCGTCCGCCGTTAGAGCCTCGTATCTCGCTCGTGCGACGCCTTGGTGAACCGAATGCGGAACGCGATTGGGGGGCGCCCTTCGGTCAGGTGCGATCCAGCGGTGCACCCATGGCCGTGAACGTCCGCGATCCGCAGCCCGTGTCGGTCGTGATCGTCAACTACAACGCCGGTCACCTGCTCGGCGACTGCCTCGCGGCCGCCCTCGCCCAGTGCCGCGAGGTGATCCTCGTCGACAACGCCTCCGCGGCGCCGGCGCTCGAGTCGGTACTCGGCCGCTTCGCCGGTGAGCCGCGGCTCGTGGTCGTCCGCTCGGCGACGAACCGGGGCTTCGCGGTCGGCTGCAACCTCGGGCTCGCCCGAGCCGGCGAGCCGATCATCCTGTTTCTCAACCCCGACTGCATCCTCGCCGCCGGCGCCGTGGCGGCGCTGGTCGCCGCGCTCCGTTCCGAACCGCGGGTGGGCATGGTGGGCGGCCTGCTCACCGACGCCGCCGGGCGGGAGCAGGGGGGATCGCGGCGGACCGTGCCCACGCCGTGGCGGTCGTTCGTCCGGGCCTTCGGACTGTCGCGGTTCGCGGACCGCTGGCCGCGGCTGTTCGCCGACTACGACCTCCACCGCCGGCCGCTGCCGCGGGGGCCGATCGACGTCGAGGCGGTGTCGGGCGCCTGCACCATGGTGTCGCGGGCCGCGGTCGCCGAGGTCGGCGGCTGGGACGAGGGTTTCTTCCTGCACTGCGAGGATCTCGACCTGTGCATGCGGTTCCGGGCACGGGGCTGGCGGATCCTGTTCGTACCCGGGGCCCGGGCGGTCCACCACCGCGGGCTGTGCGGCCGGTCGCGGCCGCTGCGGGTCGAGTGGCACAAGCACGCCGGCATGATCCGCTTCTACGCCAAGCACTTCCGCCACCAGTACCCGTTCGGGCTCATGGCCCTGGTGACGGTCGGCGTCTGGCTGCGGTTCGCCGCCATCGCAACGCGGCTGTGCGTCGCCCGCGTCGCCCGGGCTGTCGCGGCGGCCGGGGCCTGGGTCGCCTCCGGTGGCCGGCGGCCGGAAGATCGTTTTTCCCGGGCCGGCAGACTATCCTGACGGCGAGGGCTCGTCCTCGCCGGCGCCGCACGACGTGCGGCGCCACCGCGTCCCACGAGGTCACCGCTCCGCGATGCCCGCCGTCGTCACTAGGGTGAGTCCAGCCCCGCTTCCCGCGGCTGCCGCACGACCGGCGGGGTTCACGCTCGTGGAACTGGTGGTGGTGATGGTGGTCGTCGGCACGCTGCTCGCCGTGCTCCTGCCCGCCGTGCAGCGGGTCCGCGAGGCGGCCCGGCAGGCCGCCTGCCGGACGAACCTCCGCAACATCGGGATCGGGCTGGCGAACTACGAGTCGTCGCAGCGCCGCTTTCCACTCGGTTGCGACCACCTGTCGAAACTCGATCACGCCTGGTCTTCGTTCATCCTGCCCCATCTGGAAGAAGGGGCCGTGGCGGCGCGGATCGACTATAAGAAGCCGTGGGACGACGAGCCCCGCGACGGGTCGCCCGGCAATCGCGCGGCGGCGGACCTGGCCGTGCCCGTCTACGTGTGCGCCGCGGCGATCGTGCCCTATCCGGGAAAGCAGGACTATTTCGGCATCGCCGGCATCGGCCTCGGGGCCCCGGGCGTGCCGACCGCCGACTACGATCCCGGCCCGGCGGCGACGCGGATTCCGCCTCCGCAGTGGCCGACGTGCGGCATGCTCTACCAGAGCGACGCGGCGAATCCGCGCGGCGTGCGGGCCGCGACCGTCACCGACGGTCTGAGCCGGACGCTGCTCGTCGCCGAATCGACCGACCAGGGGGTGCCGCTCGGCGAGCTCGAGAACCCTGGGGCCGCGAGCACGTTCGGCCGGTGGGCGACCGCATCGAGCTACCTGCTCAACAAGAAAGTCATCAACGACAGCCGCGGCGAGGCCTTTTTCAGCAATCACCCCGGCCTGCTCTTCGCCCTGTTCGCCGACGGTCACGTCGCCCCGCTGGACGACGCGGTCGACCCCGAGGTGCTGGGGGCGATTTGCACGCGAAATGGTGGCGAAATGGCCGTTGTGCCCTGACGCAGGTGGCCGCCGCGGCGTTCCGGTTGCACCGGTTGGGGCAGATGGGTAATCTTCCGGTAGGTCTGGTGGCTGGATTTCGCCCTCGTTTCTCCTGTCATTCTCGGAGTTCACGACTCATGCATTCCTTCCTCGTTCATCGTCGCTGGCTGGCGGGTGTGGCGGCCATCGCGCTCCTGGCCGCGTTTTCGGCCCCGGCACTCGCCAACGGCAGCAGTTCGAAGTCCAAGGTCAACGTCCGCGTGAAGAACTTCCGCGCGAGTCCCGTCAACGTGGCAGTCGCCAACAAGAACCCGACGGCCTTCCGCGGCCTCAGCTCGCTGCAGGCCACGCAGTTCCAGGTGAACAAGGGAACTTTCCGGGTGAACGACCAGGTCACCACGGCCACGTTCAACTCCGGGAATCGGAAGACGGTGTACATCGCCCTCACCGACTCCGGGATCGAGGACACGACGACCCAGTTCTGAGCGATGCAGCAGCGAGGGCGCCGCCGCGCGGTCTCCATCGCCGCGGCCGCTATCACGGCCATCGCCGTGGCGGTGCTCGTCGCCGGTCCCTGGCTGCGGCAGGAACTCGTGGCGTCGGCCATCGCGGGCGTTGCTGCCGCGTTGTTGCTCGTGAGGCGGCTGCGCGGCTGGGTCGGCGAGCTGGCGGGCCTGCTCGCGGCCGCCCTCGCCCTGGCGATCGCCTTCCACTGGTCGCCCGGTGCCCTCGCCCACGCGATGGGCACGAGCCATCCCATCGGCCTGGCCTTCACGGTGCCGATCGTGGCCTGGGACGCGGTGCGGCTGGTCGCCCCCTTCTGGCTCGCGGCCCGGCTCGTCGACGATCCCCGCGACGCCTGGCTGCCGGCGGCGTTGACGGCGGTCGTCACCGAGGCGGTGGTGCCGGCGATCTTTCCCTGGAAGCTGGGCTACACGCTGCTGGCCTGGCCGGTCGCGGTGCAGGCGGTCGACCTGTGCGGCACCGAGTGGGCGTCGTTCGTGCTCTTCGCGCACGCCGGTGCCCTCGTGGCGGCGGTCGCGGCCCTCGATCTGCGGCTCGGGGGCGGCCGCCTGCTCGATCCCTCCCGCCGGTCCCGTGGTTGGACGCCGGTCGGGTGCGCGGCGGTCGCCGTCGTGGTGGCGAACGCGGCCTATGGCTGGTGGGCGATCGCGGCGTGGACTGCGGCAGGCTCAGCCGCGCCCCGGTTCCGCGTGGCGCTCGTGCAGGCCGACCCGTCGGCGGACGAGGCGCTGCTCGGCTTTCAGCGGCTCACGAGGCAGGCCTGTGCCGACGGCGGCTTCGACCTCGTGTGCTGGCCGGAATGCAGCGGCGGATCGTACGAGGCCTGCCTGGAGAGCTTCGCCGACGAGGGGCTGCTCCGGCGGCACTCGCGTGAGCCACGGCGCGGCGTCCAGCCGCTCGCCGACGCCACCTGCCCGCTCCTCTTCGGGGGCCAGATCTACGAGGGCCTGCCCGAGAAGCCACGGCGGCTCTACCAGGCCGCGATCCTCATGGACCGCTCCCAGTTGCTGGCTGGGGCCTACCACAAGCGGCACCTGATGCCCTTCGGCGAGTACGTGCCGTGGGCGGAGCAGTTCCCCGAACTGCGGCTCTACTTCCCCGCGGCGGAGGACTTCAACACCGGCCGTCAGGCGACGGTGCTCGGCGCCGGACCGGCCCGTATCGGCCCGCTCCTGTGCTACGAGGACATGGTGCCGGCGGCCGCGGCGTCGCTCGTGCGCAACTCCGCCAACCTGCTGGTCTCGCTCGTCAACGGCGCGTTCTTCACTGAGCCGGTGACGCTCTCCCAGCATCGGCTGCTCGCCCAGCTGCGGGCGGTGGAGAACCGGCGCTGCCTTCTGCGCTGTGCGGCGACGGGCGAGACCTGCGTCGTGTCGCCACTCGGCACGGTCACCGACCGGCTGCCGCTGCACGCCGTGGGCGTGCTCGCCGCCGAAGTGCCCCTGCTCGAGGCGGTGACGCCGGCCACCCGCTTTCCGGCGGCGTTTCCCCTGGCCTGCGGGCTCGGGCTGGCGGTCGTGGTGATCAGGCGTCGGCGGGTCGGCCGCGGGAGACCGAACGCGTGACGACCGCCGATCCCATCCCCGCCGGTCGCACCGCTCCGCTCGGCGCGGTGGCGCCGGCCGAGTCGCGCGGCGGGTGGGCGGTGGCCGGAATCGTCGCCTGGCTCGGACTCCTGCTCGTCGGGCTCAACCTCGTCCACGATCCCAGCGTGCACGACAAGACGCTGCTGCCCCGGCTGCACGCGCTGGTGATCGTGATGCTGGCCGCCATCCCGACGCTGGCCCTGCCGCGGGTCGCGGCGCGGATCGACCTCGGCGTGCTCCGGGAGCCGGTGATCCTCTGCGCCGTCGGGTACGCCGCCTGCACGGCCGCGTCGTTGCTCGTCGCCGTGAACGCGACCGCCGGGCTGGTGGACGTCGTCCGCACCGGGGCGGCGACCCTGCTGCTCGTCGTGGCCTGCCTCCTGCTGCCGCTCGTGCCGCGATGGCGCGAACGGCTCCTCAGCTGGCTGGTGGTCGCGGCGCTGGTGACCGCGAGCCTCGGCTGGTACGAGCTGCTCGCCACGCACGGCCTCGGCCTCCATCCGCGGCGGGTGATCGAGGACGTCTCCGGTCGCATGGGCAACGTCAACCTCCTGTCGGGTTACCTGGTGCTCCTCCTGCCCGGCTGCCTGGCGGCGGCCTGCCTGCTGCGGGGCCCGTGGCGGATGCTCGGTCTGCTCGCCGCCCTCGGCTCGGGCGGGCTCGTCGTGCTGCTCCAGTCGCGGTCCGCCTGGGTCGGCCTCGCCGCGGGAGCGGTGTTCGCGGCGGCGGCGGCCTGGCTGGGCCGGCGGCGGCTCGGGATCGGCACAGCCGCCGGCCGCTTGTTGGCGGCCGGCGGGCTGGCCGTGGTCTGCGGCGTGGGCGGCTGGGCATGGCTGGCCGGGCCGGACGATCCGCTCGCGGCCCGGCTGCGGAGCCTCGTGTCGGCCCGTTACCCGGATGGGCGGGTGAGCGACGGCGGGCGGACGATGATCTGGCGGCTGACCGGCCGGCTGATCGCCGACCATCCGTGGGCCGGTGTCGGCGCGGGCAACTTCCCCATCCGTCTCCCGGAGTACTACGCCGCGCCGGAGGCCGCCATGGCCGAGGTCCACACCGACACCTGGTCGCGGCCCCACAACGATTTCCTGCAGGTGGCCGCGGAGAAGGGCCTACCCGGCCTGCTCGCCTTCGTCGGGGTCTTCGTGGCGGCGTTCGTCTCCGCCGCCGCGACCGTGCGGCGGGCCGCGGCCGACGCAGCGCGGCTGGTGGTGTTTCTCGGATCGGCGGTCGCCTCGTACCTGGCCTTTTCCTGTTTCGACTTTCCGCTCGAGCGGGTCAGCCACCAGGCGACACTCGCCGTCCTGCTCGCCGCCATCACCGTGCTCCGGCGGCAGGAGGCGCCCGCTCCCGGCTCGGTGGCCGCACGGTCACCCCGCGGCGGTGCGTGGCCCGCGGCCGTCGGCATCACCGCGCTCGGCCTCCTCGCCGCAGCCGCCTGGACGAGCGTCGCGATCGAGCAGGAACGCTCAGCCGTCCGGGCCCGCGCCGCGCTCGAGGCGGGCCGGATCGACGACACGATCCGGTTCGCCCGCCGCGCGACGACGCCCTGGCGGACGCTCGACGCCCGCGGCGTGCCCGTGGCCTTCTACGAGGGCCTGGCGGAGATGCGGCGGGGAGACGCCGCCGCGGCCACGGCCTGCCTGGAGCGGGCCCGGCGCGACAACCCGACCCGCCTCGCCGTGCTCAACAACCTCGGCATCCTCTACGCGACGGCAGGTCGCACGGACGAGGCGATCGAATGCTTCGCCGGTGCCGTCCACCTGTATCCGCACCGCCCGGAGGGCATCGCCAATCTGGCCGGCTGCTACCTCGACGCCGGCCGGCCCGGCGACGCGGTGGCCCTCTTAGAGCGGGTGCCCGAGCCGCAGCGGACGCCGGCGATGCGGGAGCATCTCGACCGCGGCCGGGCCATGCTCGACGCCGCCGGCGATCCGCCGGCGGACTGACGCCCGCGCTACCAGCGGGCCTCGAGGCCCAGGCTCGCGCCGTGGAGGTACAGCCCGGCGCCGCCGTTCAAGCCGCTGCCGCTGGTGCTCTGGGCGCCGAAGTCGAACTGGTTCGGCGCCAGGGCCACGCCCGAGAGCCAGATCAGGTTGTAGCCGGCCCGCAGGCCCCAGGTCTCGGTGAGCCGGTAGACGAGGGTCGCGTTCAGGTCGCCGATGAAGCCCACGCCCCCCTCGAACGCCGACTGCGCCGGACGGATCGGTGGGTCGGGCACGACCGGATCGACGATCGGATCCTGCGACTGCGACAGCGCGGAGCCGCACAGGGCGACCTTCGCCCAGCCCTCGAAGGCCCATCGCTCCCACTCCATCCGGCCGCGGCCGCCGAGCTGGGCCCCGAAGAGGTTCGTCGAACTGCGCAGGGAGTACAGGCCCGGGTCCGGGCTCGCGCCGCCGGTGAGCGTCAGGTCGGCCGCTTCGTCGAGGCCCGCCCAGCGGACGCCGGCGAGCCAGTCGAACGTGCCCCGGCAGTACCCGGCGCACCGCCGCCAGGGCTCGGCGGCCCCGCGGCAGAACCCGCCGTCGTCGGCGCGGGAGAAGACGTTGATCTCGGCGGAGTTGAGGGTCGAGGCGTAGGTCGCCCGGGCGAGGCTGCGGTCGTTGAACTCCGGCACGAGCAGGGCCAGCGGATCGGGAGCCTGGAGGTTGTCGGTCCCGCCTGCCGTCCGCGAGGCGAACATGCCCCACACACCGAGGTAGCCCACCTCCCAGCCCGCGTCGGAGTCGTTGACCGCGCCGAAGAACAGTCGCAGGCCCGGCTGGGTCGCGAACTGCAGTTGGCCGGTCGTGATCACCGCCTGGCCCGCGCTCGCGGCGAGCAACTGGTCGGTCGACTGGTTGTCGCGCTGCAGGAAAAGCACATCCGCGATCGCGTAGGCCTGCGGCCGGCCGGCGCCGGCCGCCGCGCAGCCGACCGACGGGGCGAACGGCGGCGTCTCACCCACCGATGCGTGGTCGGGCGGGCCATACGGCTCGACCAGGAACGGCTCCTCCACCACGACCGGCGGCTCGGTCACCGTCGCCTCCGGCGGCGGTTCGCCGAGCGGCGCCCCGGGCACGACGGCATTCTCGAGCGGCTCGTCGACCGCCAGGCTCCGGTCGGCCGGCGGCAGGGGCGCGGCGTCCTCGCCCCGGGTCGCCCCGCAGGCCACCGCCAGCAGCATTCCGATCACGAAGCCCCGCCCGAGTCGCACCATGCGTACCTCCCCGGAGCCGTCGGCCTCGAGCCGACGGTCCACCGGATCATTCGGCACATCCGGCAGGGAGGATGAGAATCGTTGCGACCCGCACGGGCGGCCCGGCAGGCGGGGCAGGCAGGGCAGGATGGGGGACTCACTCCCGCCGGGCGGAGTCGGCGTCGATCATCGCCCGCAGCTCGGCGAGGTGGCCGGCTTCGGCCGGATCCTTGTCTTTCCGCCAGCGGACGATCCGCGGAAAGCGGACGGCCACGCCCGACTTGTGCCGCGTGGAGAGGGACACGCCCTCGAACGCCAGCTGGAAGACGAGCGTCGGTCGGCAGATCCGCACGGGACCGTGCTTCTCGAGGGTGGTCGCCCGGACGATCCGGTCCACCTCCACGATCTCTGCATCGGACAGGCCGGAGTAAGCCTTGGCGATCGTGACCAGGTTCCCGTCGTGCCACACCCCGAGGGTGTAGTCGCTGTGCAGCCCCGCCCTGCGGCCGTGGCCAGCCTGGGCGTAGAGCAGCACGGCGTCGATCTCCAGGGGCTCGATCTTCCACTTCCACCAGTCTCCACGGGTCCGGCCGACGCCGTAACCGCTCGCCAGCCGCTTGAGCATCAGGCCCTCGACGCCCCGGCTGCGGGAGGCGGCCCGGTGGGCGGCGAGCGCCTGCCAGGAGTCTCCGCTGACGACCGGCGAGAGAAAGACGTGGTCGCCGGCGGCCGGCACCGCCGTCCCCGCGAGCAGTTCGTCGAAGCCGTGGGGCGCGAGCCGCTCGAGCGCGGCCCGCCGGTCCGCCAGCGGCCGCTCGCGGAGGTCCACGCCTTCCGTCTCGAGCAGGTCGTAGGCGACGAACGCGCAGGGAATCTCGGCGAGGATCGCCTTCGTGACCCGCCGCCGGCCGCTCCGTTTCGAGAGGGCGGCGAAGCCGAGCAGGCGGCGGTCGCGGATGGCGAGCAGTTCGCCGTCGAGCACGGTGCCTTCCGGCAGCAGCGCCCCCGCCCGCACGACCTCGGGGAAGGCGTCGTTGACCGGCTCTCCGCCACGGCTCCAGACCGTGACGTCGCCGCCGCGGCGGACCAGTTGGGCCCGCATGCCGTCCCACTTCCACTCGGCCAGCCAGTCACGGACCGGGCCCAGGTCGGTCGCGACGTCGTCCGCCGCGGTGCGATCGAGGGCCGATGCCAGGAAAAACGGATAGGGCCGCCGGTCATCCAGGGGGCCGGACGCCGCGGTCAGCAGCTGCGCGAAGGCGACGCCATCGGCCACGGGATCCCCCATCAGCCGGTGGGCCATGACCGCCGGTTCGACGCCCGCGACGTCGGCCAGCGCCCGGGCCACGAGCGTGCGGGACACGCCCACGCGACAGCCCCCTGTGATCAGCTTGTGCCAGACGATCCGCTCCCGCGGGGCCAGCCGCCCCCAGACGTCGAGCACGACCTCCTTCTTCCGGGCCTCGTCGGCCGACCGCAGGTCATGCACCGTCGTCCGCATGATCTCGGCGAGGCCGATCTCCGCGGTCCCCGCAGGCTCGCCCTGCGGGCCGTCGGGGAGGAGCAGGGCCAGCGTCTCGGCGAGGTCGCCGACGTGCGCGTAACACTCCTCCACGAGCCAGGGATCGAGCTCCGTGGCCTCGGCCACCCAGGCCCGCAGCTGCCCGGTCGACACAGCCCGCAGTTGCCGCCCGCCGCAGAGCACGCCCAGGGCGCAGGCCGCGTCGTCCGGGGGGGCCGACGCGAAGTACTCCCGCAGGGCCTCGACCTTGTCGTTCGTGCGGGAAGTGGCGTCGAGCCGCCAGTAGAGTTCGGTGAAGCGTTTCATCGGCGCGGACCGGTTCCAGGTTCCGCCGCCCCCATCATGCCATACGCCTGGCGGATGGTGTACACTCATGTGCGGTTCGACCCGCCTCGTCCGTGGCCGGGAGTCGACATGCCCGCCATCCAGCCGCCCCCCGTCCCGCCCGCGGCGCCTTCCGCGCCGGTGGATTGGTTCACCGCGGTGGACGAGTTCGTGTTCACGATCTACCGGACGGGCTTCGTGCAGAGTTTGATCCTGCACGTGGTGGTGCTCCTGCTGCTGGCGGTGATCATCATCCGCCCCGACCTGCCGCGGCAGGCCGTCGTCGCCCTCGAGTTCACGGCGGCGGGCTCCGAGCCGGAGCCGGACGTGGCCACGCTCGACATGCCGGCGCCGGAGGAACTCGCGGTGCCCGAGGATGCCGAACCGCTGCCGCTCGCCGACCTGCCCGAGGCGGAGCCGGACCTCGCGATCGACGTGGTCGAGCCGGCGGACTTCGCGATGGACGCGGAGGTCGCCGAGCCCGACGCCGCGGCGCTGCTCGCCGACGTGGCGGTGCCGGTCGCGGCCCGCGGGCCACGGCCGGCGGCCGCCCCGGCTGCGGGGGGTGGAGGCGGGGGTGGCGGGGCCGCGATCGGCGGCGAGATCGGCCGCCGGCTCGCGGTCGCCGGGGCCGGCACCGGCGACGTGCAGATCTCGATCGCCTGGAACAACGTGAACGACATCGACCTGCACGTGATGGTGGAGCCGGCCGGGCAGGCGTTCGCCCCCTCGATCATCAACTTCACCAACCGCATCGGCATCGCCGGCGGCTGCCTCGACGTCGATCGCAACGTGCACCCCACCACCGTGACGCCGGTGGAGAACGTCTTCTGGGGGCGTGGCGCGGCACCGTTCGGCCGCTACACGGTGGCCGTGCACCACTACCGCGACTGGGGCGGCGGCAACCCGACGGACGTGGAGGTGGTGGTGCTCGTCGACGGCGAGGTGGAGCGGTTCAAGGTGCGGCTGCAGCCCGGCGATCCGTTCAAGGTGGTGACGGCCTTCCTGCGGCTGCCACCGAACGGGGGCTACACGGCCGCGCCCGCCGCCTCGCTGCCGGTCGTCCGGCGGCCGCTGCCCACCTGGCAGCCGGCTCCGGTGCGGCGGGGGGGCGGGGGCGGGGGGCCCGCGCTGCCCATGATTCCGCTCAAGCCGACCCGCTGAGCGGCCTGCTCACGGCTCCGCGGCCGGGTCGTCTTCGGTCGCCGTCTCGCCGTCGTCTATGTCGACGCCGGGGGCGGTCTCACCCACGAAGCGTGTCGGCAGGACGGCCGCGTCGAGTCCGCGGTCGCGGAGGTGGCGGGCGAAGGCGTCGGCGAAGCCGTGCGTGACGAGCACGCGGCGGGCCCGCGAGGCCTCGACGGCGGCCACGAGGCCGGGGAAGTCGGCGTGGTCCGAGACCACGAAGCCCCGGTCGCCGCCACGGCGGCGGCGGACTCCCCGCACCAGCATCCAGCCCGAGGCCACGGCCACGCTCGCCTCGCCGAACAGCCGCAGCCAGCTGCCCCCCTGCACGCTCGGCGGCGCGATCACGAGCGCCCGCCCCCCACCCACCTTGCGGGCCCGCGGCGGCACCCGGTCGATCGCCGGCAGGCGGACGCCGGCGGCCCGGTAGGCCTCGACGAGTTTCATCACGGCGCCGTGGGCCACGATCGGCCCGATCGACGAGTCGACCATCGCCGCCAGCCGCTGGGCCTTGCCCAGGGCGTAGGCGAGGATCACGCTGGTGCGGCCGGCGTCGCGGTTGGCCCGCCACCAGGCGTCGATCTCCGCGGCGACGGTGGCCGGCTCCTGCCAGCGGTAGACCGGCAGCCCGAACGTCGACTCGGTGACGAACACGTCGCACGCGACCGGCTCGAAGGCCGCGCAGGTCGGGTCGGCCTGCAGTTTGTAGTCCCCGGTGACGACCCAGGTCACGCCGCCGTGCTCGATCCGCACCTGGGCCGAGCCGAGCACGTGGCCGGCCGGGTGCAGCGACACGTTGACGCCGTTGATGGACAGCGACTCGCCGTACCGCAGCGTGTCGATCGTGGCGTTGCCGCCGAGCCGCGCGCGGAGCACGGTCTTGCCGGCGGAGGCGCAGAGGTAGCGGTCGGAGCCGCCGCGGGCGTGGTCCGCATGGGCATGGGTGATCACCGCCCGCGACACGCGGCGCCACGGGTCGACGTGGAAGTCGCCCCGCGGGCAGTAGAGCCCCGACTCGGTTACCTGCAACAGATCCTGCACCGCGCCGTCTCCCTCACCACCAGATTTGCCACGGCCGTCAGGGCGCGAGCGACGCACCCGTACCGCAAGAGGCAGGCGAGCGGGTCGGTGTGAGGATGCGGAGCGTGGCGGACCTTCGCCAGCGACGCAACTCATGCCGCCCGCGAGCCGGATTGGGCACGGGGACTTTGCCCCCCGACACGCCCCGGTGAATCAGCGATACGCCTGATTGCCGACGGCCGGGAAGCGATAGCCTCCGAAACCGAGGGGAGCGTACCGCGGCCAGTCGCCCGGGGCGACCCCGGGGGGCGTGCCGTACATCTTCCAGGTCGGCGTGCGGGGGTTGGTCGGCGGGACGAAGTACTTCGGCCGCGTGCCGTGGCCGGTGACGTAGGGCGAGGCGCCGGGGGCGTAGGGGGCCTGTCGCTGCGGAGTGCCGAGCGACGCCGCGGAACGGGGCCCCGAGAACCAGCGGCCGGCGGCCTCGGCGGGCGTGGGCAGCGCCGCGGCGAGCAGGCAGCCGCCGATCAGCCCCAGGCACCACCGCTGCAGCCGTCGCGTCATCGTCCGCTCCCCGGGGCCGCAGCCACCGCGTGATCCGCGGGCCGGACTCCCCGGTGTGCATCGACCGGCAGGGGCTTCCCGCTTCGCCCCACCCGCACGGACGCACGGGGCGCCGATGGCGCCGGTTGTAGGGTCTGGCGGTGAATGCGGTCAGGAAGCGGATCGCGGGCCGCCCCGGTCCGCCGCGGGCGCCCGGTCGGCGGCCTTGCCCCGGGCGGGTCGGGCGGGCTTCTTCGGCGTGTGCCCGTTGCGGTCGGCCGCACCGGCCCAGCGGATCTCCAGCGGCATGCCGAACGCCTTCTCGAACAGGTCGGACCGCCGCTGCGCGCCCCACAGGTCGACCTGCGGCTCGGCCTCGGCCACGGCCTCGATGACGACGCGGCCGTCGGCCACCCGCACTACCGCGTCGCGAACCTGCTGCGAGCGGCTGCGGTCGAGGCCGCCGGCCACGCGGAGGATGGCCGCCATCCGCCGCACCCGCTGCTGATCCGCCGCGGAGAGGCGGGCGAGGTTCTCGTGCTTCCGCTTGGGGTGTGCGCCGCGGTGGTAGCGGGCCACGTTCGCGATCAGTTCGAGGTCATGGGGCCGGACGCCGGGCAGGCGGCTGTTGCGGATCAGGTGGTAGCTGTGCTTGTGGTGCTGGTCGTAGTTGATGACGTAGCCCACGTCCTGGAGACGGGCCGCGCACTCAAGGAGCGGGCGGTCGCCGGCCGGCAGGTCGAGCGGGCCGGCGAGCTGCTCGAAGATCCGTCCCGCGAGCGTTGCCACCGTGCGACCGTGCTCCAATTCGCCGGAGCAGGCCGCAGCGAGCCGTTCGATGGCCTCGGTGCGGAGGGCCGGGTCGTCGGCGGCCGCACCCCCGATGACCGCCTCGTCGATCATCTCGCGCACGAGCCCGTCGCGGACGCCCCGGGTGTGGATCAGGAGCGTGTTGACGCGGAACCGCCGGAGCAGGGCGTCGACGATCGTCAGCCCGGCGACGATGATGTCGGCCCGGTCGGGCGTCATTCCCGCCAGTCCGCGGCGGGCCCGCAGCGGCAGCTTGCGGAGCCGATCGAGGAGGTGGCGGACCTCGGCCTGGGAGACCTGGTAGCCCGCCACGGGCACGTCGGCCTGCCGCTTGGCGGCCATCACCAGCTCGGCGAGCGTGGTGAAGGTGCCGCCGCAGCCGACGAGGAAGTGCGGAGCGAACAGCGGCCGCGAGGTCCGCTTCTTGAGGGCGGCGGCCACCTCGTGCTCCAGCCGCTCGACACCCTGGTCGAACTCCGCCCCCTCGCAGCCCTCGCCGAGGCCGAACTGCTCGGTGAGCCGCACCGCGCCCAGCGGGGTCGAGAAGATCGACTCGATGAGGTTGCCCGTCGCGAACACGAGTTCCGTGCTGCCGCCGCCGATGTCGGCCACGATCACGTTCTTGCCGGTCAGATCGAAGGCGTGCTGGACGCTGGCGAACGCGAGGCGGGCCTCGCGCTCGCCGGAGATCACCTCGACCTCGAGCCCGACCTGCTCGCGCACGCGGCGGCAGAACTCCGGCCCGTTCCGCGACTCGCGGACGGCGCAGGTGGCGATCGTCCGCAGGCTCGTCACCTGGTAGCCGGCGGCGATCTCCTTGAAGCTGCGCAGGGCCGCCAGCGTGCGGTCCATCGACTCCTCGTCGAGCCGGCCCTGCGAGGAGACGCTCCGCCCCAGTCGGGTGGGTTCCCGCTCCTCGTCGAGGATCCGGTAGTTGCCGCCGCGGAGCGCCTCGGCGACGAGCAGCCGCACACTGTTGGAGCCGATGTCGATGGCCGCCAGCCGGCAGGCCAGCTCGGCCGACAGGTAGATCTGCTTGTCCTCGACCGGCTGTTCCATACGCGCGGGATTCCTGCGGGACGTCCCCGAAAGCATACCCTGCATTCAGTACACTGTCGGTTCCGGTGTGCCGACGCGCTGCCGGCCCGTTCCTCCTGCTTCGCCCGCCGCATGGATCACCCGTCAGCGCCCGCCGAGCCGGTCGTGTTCCCCGGCGCCGGCGGCTGGATCGCCGGGGATGGCGCGGCCGTGGCCGTGGGCAACTTCGACGGCGTGCACGTCGGGCACGCGGAGATCGTCCGCCGGCTGCGGGTCGCGGCCGACCGCCGCGGCGTGCCGGCCCTGGCGCTCACCTTCGATCCCCATCCGGCGAGCGTCGTGCGGCCCGGCACCGCGCCCGTGCCGCTGACCACGCCGGGGCGGCGTGTCGAACTGCTCCTGGCGCTCGGCCTCGACGCCGTGCTCGTGCAGCCGGTCGATGCGCGGTTCGTGGCGGTCGCGGCCGAGGCCTTCTACCGCGACGTGCTCCGCGGCCGGCTGCGGGCGGTGGCGCTCGTCGAGGGGGCGGACTTTCGCTTCGGCGCGGGCCGCCGGGGCGACGTGGGCCTGCTCGCGGCGCTCGCCGCCGCCGACGGGGTGGCGGTCGAGGTGGTCGAGCCGGTCGTCGTGGGCGGGGAGGCCGTGTCGAGTTCGCGGGTGCGGGCGCTGGTCGCCGCCGGCGACCAGGCCGCGGCCAACCGGCTGCTCACCGCGCCGTACCGTGTCACCGGCACCGTCGTGCACGGGGCGCATCGCGGCGCCGGCCTCGGCTTCCCGACAGCCAACCTCGCCGGCCTGGCCACGCTCCTGCCGGCGCCGGGCGTGTACGCGGCGCGGGCCGCGGTCGTGGGCGGGAGCGAGTCGTATCCCGCCGCGGTGCACGTCGGGCCCAACGCCACGTTCGGTGCGACGGCCATCTCCGTCGAGGCGCACCTCGTCGGCTTCACCGGCGACCTGTATGGCAGCCGGCTCGACGTTGACTTCCTCGAGCGGGTACGTGACACTCGCCGCTTCGACTCGATCGACGAACTCGTCGACCGGATGCGGGCCGACGTGGCCCGGGCCGCGGAGATCGCGGGTGGCATCCGGGCGACGTCCGCACCACGGAGCGAGCATGCGACTTGACTGGGCGACCCTGTTGGAGACCCTGCGGTCCTGCCAGCGGGCGGTGCTGACGAGCCACGTGCGGCCCGACTGCGACGCGCTGGGCAGCGAGCTCGGCCTGGCCGGGATTCTCGCAGCCCTCGGCAAGGACGTGCGGATCGTCAACGCCCAGGCCACGCCGGCGAATCTGAAGTGGATCGATCCGGACAAGCGGATCGAGTCGCTCGCCGAGGGCGTGAAGCCGGCCGACCTCGCCGACCGCGACCTGTTCGTGGTCCTCGACACGAGCGCCTGGGCGCAGCTGGGCGCCATGGGCGACGTGGCCAAGGGGATGCGGGACAGGGTGCTCGTCATCGACCACCACGTCAGCGAGGACGACCTCTCCGACCGGTGGTTCAAGGACACCTCCGCCGAGGCGACGGCCCGCATCGTCTACGAGATCGGCCTCCGGCTGCGGGTGCCGCTCACCGAGCGGATCGCCACGCCGCTGTACGCCGGGCTGTCGACCGACACCGGCGGCTTCCGCTTCCCGTCGGCCAGCGGGGAGTCGTTTCGGATCGCGGCCCGGCTGGTTGACGCCGGGGCGAGCCCGACGGCGATCTACCGCGAGCTCTTCGAGCAGGATTCCCTCTCCCGGCTGAATCTCGTGGGCCGGACGCTGGCCGGTGCGACGACGACCCACGACGGCAAGGTGATCACGTCGACCGTCCGCCAAGCCGACATCCGCGACGTCAAAGCCCAGCCGAGCGACACCGAGGACCTCGTCAATCTGACGCTCGCGGTCAAGGGGACCGAGCTGGCCGTGATCCTCATCGAGCAGCCGGACGGGCGGATCAAGATCAGCTTTCGCAGTCGTGGGCCCGTCGACTGCAACGCCCTCGCCGCCCGGTTCGGCGGCGGCGGCCACAAGGCGGCCGCGGGCACGATCGTCGACGGGCCGTTCGAGACCGCGCGGGAGCGGATCGCCGCGGCGGTCGACGAGGCCTGGCGGGCGCGGCCGGTCGCCACCTGAGGACGAGGAGCATCCGATGACCAGGCGTGAACCGGCGGACCGGCGCGGATTCCTGACGAAGCTCGCGGCGGTCGCCTGCGGCGGCTTGGCGACGCTCACGCCCGTGGCCGCCGGCCTGTGGGCGTTCCTCGATCCGCTCCGGCGGCGGGGCGGGGGCGGACGGTTCCTCCCCGTGACCGAACTCGCGGCGGTGCCCGACGACGGCGTGCCGCGGCGGTTCGCGGTGGTCGCCGACCGCAAGGACGCCTGGACCGGCTATGCCTCCGAGCCGATCGGCGCGGTCTGGCTGCGGCGCGAGCCGGGGGCCGGGGCCGTGCAGGCCCTCTCGGCGACGTGCCCGCACGCTGGCTGCTCGGTCGACATGGCGCCGGGCGGCGGCTGCTTCCGCTGCCCCTGCCACAACAGCGAGTTCACCTTCGCCGGCGGGATCGTCCCGCCGAGCCCGAGCCCGCGGGCGATGGACGAGCTCGAGTGCCGGGTGGACGCGAACGGCGCCGTGGCCGTGCGGTGGGAGAAGTTCCGGGCGGGCGTCGCGGCAAAGGTGGCCCAGGCATGACTCCGTCCGGCGATCGCTCCGCGGCGTCCGGCAAGGGGCCGCTCGGCCGGCTGGCCGACTTCCTCGACGACCGCACGGGCTGGCGGGGCCTCGTCCACGAGGCCCTCTTCGAGCGGGTGCCCGGCGGCGCGCGGTGGCGGTACGTGTGGGGCAGCACGCTCGTCTTCGCCTTCATGACGCAGGTCATCACCGGGCTCTTCCTGTGGGCCAACTACGCGCCCAGCGCCCAGACCGCCTGGGAGAGCGTCTATTACATCCAGCACGAGATGACCGGCGGCTGGCTGCTCCGCGGCATCCACCACTTCATGGCCCAGGCGATGGTGGTGCTGCTCGCGCTGCACCTGCTCCAGGTGGTGATCGACGGGGCCTACAAGGCGCCCCGCGAGGTGAACTTCTGGCTCGGTCTCGTGCTCATGATCCTCGTGCTCGGCATGGCGCTCACGGGCTACCTGCTCCCCTGGGACCAGAAGGGCTACTGGGCCACGATCGTGGCCACGAACCTCGCCGGCATCGTGCCCTTCGTCGGGCCCTCGCTGCAGTCGCTGGTGGTCGGCGGACCGGAGTACGGCCACCACACGCTGACGCGGTTCTTCGCCCTCCACGCCGGCTTCCTCCCGGCGACGCTGGTGCTGTTCCTGGTCGTCCACCTGGCGCTGTTCCGCAGGCACGGTCTCCATGCCAAGCGGCCGATCACGCGGCCCGACGCCATGTTCTGGCCCGACCAGGTGCTCAAGGACGCCGTCGCCATGCTGGCGGTGATGGCCGTGGTGCTCGGCGTGATCCTCGTGCCGGCGGTGCGGACCATGCTCGCGGGCGAAGCCGTCGACTGGGGGCATGTGGGGGCGGAACTGGGCGCCCCGGCCGACCCGTCGGAGTCCTACGCCGCGGCCCGGCCGGAGTGGTACTTCCTGTTCCTGTTCCAGTTCCTCAAGGTCTTCGAGGGCTGGGGGGCCACGGGCGAGTTCTTCGGCGCCATCGTCGTGCCGGGGCTGATCATGGCGGTCATGTTCCTGATGCCGATCATCGGCAACTGGCGGCTCGGCCACCGGTTCAACGTTGCCTTCACGCTGGGCATCATCGCCGGCGCGGCCCTGCTCACGGCCCTCGCCCTGAACGAGGACTACTGCTCCTTGTGGATCGACAAGGCCGCGCTCGCCGACGCCGCGAAGCTCCACGACGAGACCGGCGGTGACGAGGCGAAGATCGCCGCGGCCCTCGGCGACGATCCGGCGAAGATCGCGGCCATGCGGAAGCAACTCGCGAAGCTCGAGGCCTGGCAAAACTCGCACGCCTTCCTGGCCGCGGCCCGGCAGGCGAAGCTCGAGGCCGCCCGGGCGGTCGAACTGGCCGGCCGGCCGGAGCGGATCCCGCCCACCGGCGCCCTCGACCTCGTCCGCCGCGATCCGCTCCTCCGCGGCCCGAAGCTCTTCGGCCTGGCCGAGGGGAAGGACTGCGCGAGCTGCCACGCCCACGTCGATCCCGCGGCCCCCGAAGCCGCCACGCAGTTCGCCGCCGCCTCCGCCGCGAACCTCCACCGCTTCGGCACCGCCGCCTGGGTCCGCGGGCTCTTCGATCCGCAGCGGGTCGCCGGACCGGAGTACTTCGGCAACACGGCCCACAAAGACGGCGACATGGTGGCCTACGTCCGCGACGAGATGGCCGACCGCACGAAGTGGAAGCCCGACGAGATCGAGGCGGTCGCGGTGGCGCTCGCCGCCGAGGCGGGCCTGCCGGATGCGGCGGCCACGGCGGCGCAGGTGGAGCGGGGCCGAGCCCTGATCGCCGACGGCGACCGCTGCGGCGCCTGCCACGAGTTCGGCGGCAACGGCACGGGCTTCGGCGCGGCACCCGACCTCACCGGCTGGGCCGGCCGCGAATGGCTCGTGGGGATCATCGCCGACCCGACGCACGAGCGGTTCTACGGCGACACGAACGACCGGATGCCGGCCTTTGAGAAGCTGCTCACCGCCGAGCAGATCGGCCTGCTCGCCGATTGGCTGCGGGGCGATTGGTATCGGCCCGCCGTCGCGCACGGGGCTGCCGATCCGGCGGAATGAGCCCGATGCGGCGCGTGCGAATGGGTGACGGCTCGGGGACGATACGAGTTGCCTCGCTGATGGCCGCGGCGGCCATAGGCTCGGCATCCTCGCATCGATCCCCTTCGCCTTCCCGCATGGGAATCGCGTCGTGAAGCAGCCCATGCCCGGCGTCGGAGACCTTGCATGTCGATGAGACGATGGATGGCGATCGCAGCGGCGTTCCTGGTCGCGGCCACTGCGGCGTTCGCCGTCGAGCCGGCCGCACCGAAGCGGAAGGAGTCGCCCCCAGGGAGCGTGGCCGTCGCCTTCGCGGGCGACATCATGCTCGACAACGGTCCCGGCCACGCGATCGCCTCGGGCCGCGACCCGTTCGCGGCCTGCGCGGAGCTCCTCCTCGACGCCGACTTCACGGTCGGCAACCTGGAGTGCGTGCTAGGGAAGGGGGGCCGGCAGGTGCTCAAGGAATACACGTTCCGTGCCGCCACCGATTCCCCCGCGCATCTGAAGCGGTATTTCTCGGCGGTTTCCGTCGCCAACAACCACGCCATGGACTTCGGGCCCGACGGGCTCGTGGAGTGCCTGCGGATCCTGGCGGCCGAGGGCATCCCGCAGGTGGGTGGCGGCACGAACCTGCCGGCGGCCCGGCGGCCGCTCGTGCTCGAGAAGTACGGCATCACGGTGGCGCTCGTCGCCGCCAACGGCTTCCAGGCGGCGAAGTCGGCCGCGGGAGAGGCGACGCCGGGCGTCGCGCCCCTGGATGAAGCGGCGATCCTCGCCGACGTCGCCGCCGCCCGACGTGACGCCGACTTCGTGGTCCCGTTCGTCCACTGGGGGCCGGAACTCGTCGCCCAGCCCCGCGCGGCGGATCGCGCTCTGGCCCGGAAGATGATCGACGCGGGGGCCGCGGCCGTGATCGGCGGGCATCCGCACGTCACGCAGACGGTGGACGTGCACGCCGCCGCGCCGATCGTCTACAGCCTCGGCAACTTCGTGTTCGACTATTACCCGGTCGATCCGCCGGAGTGGACGGGCTGGGTCGCGCGGCTGACGTTCGCCAAGGGCAAGCCGGTCGCCCTCGAGACCCATGCCGTCGTCCTCGACGCCGCCGGCCTGCCCCGGCCCGCCCGCGAGGAGGACTGACGGGCTCCCGTCAGGCCACGCCGCCGAGGACGGTGGCCCGGGCCACGCGGCCGACGCCGAGCATGTAGGCCGCCGTCCGCAGCGGCACCTTCCGCGAGCCGGCCAGCTGCCAGACCTGCTCGAAGGCCTCGCCCAGGATCCGGTCGAGCTCCTGCCGCACGCGGTTGATGCCCCACTGGTAGTGCTGCCGGTTCTGTACCCATTCGAACCAGCTCGCCGTCACGCCGCCGGCGTTGGCGAGGATGTCGGGGAGGACGACGATGCCCTTGCCTTCGAGGATCTCGTCGGCGTCGGGCTCCGTCGGCGCGTTGGCCCCTTCCACGATGATCGGCGCCCGCACCGCGGCGGCGTTGGCCGCTGTGAGCACGCCGCCGAGCGCGGCCGGAATCAGCACGTCGCAGTCGAGCGCGAGCAGCTCCGCGTTCGTGACCGGGTCGCCGCCGGAGAAACCGTCCAGCCGGCCGCCGTGGGCGTGGGCGTGCCGCAGGAGTTCGAGGACGTCGAAGCCCTCGGGCCGGTGGAAGCCGCCGCCGGCGTCGCTCACCGCCACGATCAGGCACTCGGCGTCGTGGAGGAACTTCGCGGTGTGGGAGCCGACGTTGCCGAAGCCCTGGATGGCCACCCGCGTGCCGGGAATGCGGCGGCCGAGCCGGCTCAACAGCTTGAGCGTCAGCGCGCCGACGCCGCGGCCCGTCGCCTCCTCGCGGCCGGGGATGCCGTGGTACTCGACCGGCTTGCCCGTCACGCAGGCGGGCGCGAAGCCGTGATAGCGGCCGTACTGGTTCATGATCCAGGCCATCGTGTCGGCCGTGGTGCCCATGTCGGGCGCCGGGATGTCGACGTCGGGGCCGAAGAGGTCGTGGATCGCGTCCACGAACCGGCGGGTCACCCGCTCCAGTTCCCGTTGCGACCACTTCGACGGGTCGATCGACACGCCCCCCTTCGCGCCGCCGTACGGGATGTCGACGACGGCCGTCTTCCAGGTCATGAGCGAGGCCAGGGCGCGGACCTCGTCGAGATCGACGTGGGGGTGGTAGCGCAGCCCCCCCTTCATCGGCCCCCGGGCGTCGTTGTGCTGCACGCGGTAGCCGATGAGCGTCGCCAGTTCGCCCGAATCCCGCTCGATCGGGATCTGCACCTGCACCTCGCGCTTCGCCGTGAGCAGGAGCCGCCGCATGCTCTCGGAGAGGTCGAGCTGATCGGCCGCCCGGTCGAAGTAGATCCGGGTGGCTTCGCTGGCGCGCATGGGACGAGTCCTTCGGGGCGGGGCCGGGCGGGGCTGGGGAATCGTACCGGGGCCGGCGCCGGCCCCACAAGGAACCGCGGCGCGGCGGCGGCGGGCGGAACTCGCTACCATGCGGGCAGTCGAGACACCCGCACGATGCCCACCCCCACGGTCGACGAGTTCTGGAAACTGCTCGCCCGCAGCCGGCTGGTGGATGCCGGCGCCGTGGAGGGCCTGCGCGCGGAGCACGCCCGGGACGGCCGCGGCGGCGACGCCAAGGCGGCCGCCCAGTGGCTCGTCGACCGCGGCGTGCTCACGCGCTGGCAGGCGAAGCGGCTGGGCATCGGCGACCTCGGCCCGTTCTTCCTCGGCGACTACCGGCTGCTCGAGCGGCACGATCGTCAGGGCGACGGCCTGCTGTTTTCGGCGCGGCACGACCCGTCGGGCCGGGCCGTCACGCTCATGCTGCTCAACGCCAAGCGGTGCCGTGACGTGGAGATCTGGACGGCGATCGTCACGCGGACGAGCACCGCCCATCAGGCGACCGATCCGCTGCTCTCCCGCACCTGGGCCCTCGAGCAGGCGGAGGGGGCGCGGTTCATCGTCTGCGAGACGGTCGTGGGCGAGACGCTCGCGCGGGAGCTCGCCCGCCTCGGGCCGCTGCCGCAGGCGCAGGCGGGGGTGCTCGCCCACCATGTCGCCCGGGCCGTGGGGACGATCCACGCGGCCGGCGGCGTCCATGGCGGGCTGTCGCTCGACGTGCTCCTCCGCGAGCCCGTGCCGGCCGGCGCCCCGGAGCGGAACGGCCGCGTCCGGCTCCTGCAGTTCCCGCTCGTGGGCGACCCGCACGGTCTCGTGCTGCGGCCCCCCGTCGGCGGCCCGGACGAGAACACGCTGGGCGAGCAGGCGGCGTTCATCGCACCGGAGTTGATGCTGCCCGACCAGCCGTGCGACACGCGGACGGACGTGTACGCGATCGGCTGCATCCTCCACGCGCTGCTGACGGGCACGCCGCCGGGCTGGCAGGGGGACGTGGCGCAGACGCTGCGGAAGGCGGCGATCGCCGGGCCTCCGCCCCTCGGCCCACCGGTGTCTTCCGCACTGGCGGCGCTCGTCGCCAGCCTCACGGCCCGCGATCCCGATGCCCGCTTCCAGGACGCCAACGCGGCGGCGGAGGCGATCGCCGTTTGCTGCGGCATCGTGCCGGCGGCGACCCTGACCGAGTCCACCGCGACGCCGGCCGCCGCGCGCACGGCGTCGGCCGACGTGGACGCGGCGTCCGGCTGGCAGCTCGGTGAGGCGCGGAAGGCCCGCGCGAGTGGCGGCGGGTCGCTCGACTGGATCCCGGCCACGAGTGGTACGCGGCCGTCCACCTCCCGTCCGCCCGCCACCTCGGCGGCGCCAGCCGCGGTCATGCCCGGGGCCGCGACCGCCGCCACGCTCGCCGCGCGGCGCCGGGCCGCCCGCTTGCGACTCGCGGGCGCCGGCGTCGCCGTGGCCGTGATCGTGGCCGTGGCGGGGATGATCGTGTCGCAGTTCGATTTCAGCACCGTCGCGACTGCGCCGCGGGCGCCCGTCCGGCGGCAATCGCCCAAGCCCGCGGTCCCGCCGGAGCAGGACATGAAACGGCCGGACGCGGCGGCCACCGCTGCCGAGAAGCCGGTGGCTCCGCCAGCCGACCCGCGGCCCGACCCGCCCGCGGAGCCGCCCGTCGCGTCGCAGCGGCAGATCGTCAGCGACGATCCGGCCCTTCCGTGGGCGTCGCCGACCTCCAGCCCGCCGCCCCGGCTGGCGTTCTTGCCGCCGGGCGCGCAGCTCGCGCTTCTCGCCCGGCCCGCCGCCGCGCTCGCCGCCGAGGCCGCCGACGAGGAGGGCACGCTGTTCCTCAAGTCGCTCGGTCCCGCGGCGGAGGCGGCCGTGCAGGAGCTGGCGCGGATGTGCGGATGCGATCTTGCGGAGATCGAGTCGCTGCAGGTCGGCTGGCAGGCCGGCAAGGTGGACGAGGTGCTCGACGGCTACGCGATCCGCATCGTCGAGTCGCGGCGTCTGCCGGCGGACGACGCGACTCGCCAGGCCGCCTGGGGCCCGACGACGGCCGTCGACGTCGCGGGTCAGACGATCCACAAGGGGCAGCGGCTCGCCTATTGGGTGCCGGAATCGGGAGGCGGCCGGACGCTCGTGGCCGCCCCCGCACCGCTCCTCGAGATGATCGTCACCGAGACGGCAGCCGCCCCGGCGGAGGGCCTGGCCGTGAGCCTGCCGAAGGAGATGGAGACGCTCGTGGGAATGCTCGACGCCGATCGCCACGTGACGGTGTTCGGTGCCCCGCACTACCTCGCCCACGACGGCCGCCGGCTGCTCGCGGGTCCGCTCGCCCGGCTCGCCGAACCGCTGGCGGACTTCTTCGGCGACGATGTCCGGGCGGCCGCCCTGTCGCTCCACTTCGGCGGCAACGCCTACGCCGAACTGGACGTCGTGGCCACGGCCGACGCCCCGGCGGCCGCCCTGGCGCCGAAGCTGGCGACGGCCCTGGGCGGCCTCGCCGACGCGGCGGAGGCCTATTGCGCGGAGCTCGATCCGGCCCCCTACGGCCGCCGGCTGGTGCTCCGGCTGCCGCCGATGATCCGCGCGCTCGCCACCAATCTTCGCTCGGGGGTGGAGAACAAAGCTGTCGTCCTCAACGCCTACCTGCCGCCGCACGCCGCCCACAACCTGGCGCTGGCGACCGAGCTCGTCCTCGCCCAGGCGCCACGGGCCGGGGCGGGGCCCGCCGTCGCGGCCGCCCCCGCCGCGGCCGAGGGTGCCCTCGGCAAGATGCAGAAGAAGATCACGCTCGTGTTCGTCAAGGACACGCTCGAGAAGACGATTCAAATGATCTCCGAGGAGATCGGCGTGCCGATGGAGATCCTCGGCCCCGACCTGCAGCTCGAAGGGATCACGAAGAACCAGTCGTTCGGCCTCGACGAGACGGACAAGACCGCCGAGGCCGTGCTGCGGGTGGTCCTGGCCAAGGCGAACCCCGACGGCAAGCTCGTGTTCGTCGTGCGGAAGAAGGACGGCACGGAGACGATCGAGATCACCACCCGCGCCGCCGCTCAGAAGCGCGGCGACACGCTGCCGGCGGGGCCGTGACGCCGGGCAAGGCGGCGGCGATCAGCCGAGGAGCACGATCGCCACCGACATGTAGAGCACGATCCCCACGATGTCGACGATCGCCGAGACGAAGGGGTTGCTCATCAGGGCCGGGTCGAGGCCCAGCGACCGGAAGAGCAGCGGCAGGGCCGAGCCGACGAGCGTGCCCATGAGCACCACGCCGAGGATCGTGAGCGGGATCACGATCGCCGCCGCGGCCGACGGGGCGTAGGCGAGGGCGAGCAGATAGCCGGGGATCGCCAGCAGGCCGCCGAGCAGCAGGCCGAGGACCAGCTCCCGGCGGAGGATTCGCGGCCAGTCGGTGAGCCGGCAGTCGCCGGTGGACAGGGCGGTGATCACGAGCGTGGCCGACTGGTTGCCCGAGTTGCCGCCGCTGGCGATGACGAGCGGGATGAAGGCCACGAGCCAGGCGTGCGGCGACTGCCACTTCGCCAGCACCATCGCCGTCACGGCGGCCGTGGCGAACAGGATCGCCAGCCACACGCCGCGCTTCCAGGTCATCGAGATCAGCGCCGCCTCGAGGTAGCTCTCGCCGAGCGGCTGGATGGCGGCGATCCGCTGGGCGTCGTCGGTCGCCTCCTGACGGACGGCGTCGAGCACGTCGTCGTGAGTCACGATGCCCACCAGCCGGTTGCGGTCGTCGACCACGGGGATGGCGATGAAGTCGAAGCGGGCGAGCTTCTCCACGACCCGCTCCCGGGGTTCCTCGACCCGCACGCTGATCGGGTCGCGCTGCATGAGGTCGGCCACGAGGGCCATCGGCTTGGCGAGGATCAGGTCGCGCAGCGAGACGAAGCCGAGCAGCCGCCGCTCGGCGTCGAGCACGTAGATGTAGTAGATCGACTCGCTGTTGGGAGCCTGGGAGCGGAGCCGCGTGATCGCCTCGCCGGCCGTGATGTCGGCCGGCAGCGACGCGTACTCCGTCGTCATCAAAGACCCGGCCGACCCCTCCGGGCAGGAGAGGAGCATGCGGATGTCGTGCCGCTCCGCCTTGGCCACCAGTGGCAGGATCTCCTCGACGAGCTCCGGGTCGAGTTCGCGGAGGAGGTCGTCGCGGTTGTCGGGCGCCATCCACTCGATCAGCGGCCCGAGGTGGGCCCGATCGCCCGCCTTGACGAGCTCGATCTGCCGGGCCATCGGGTAGTACGGGAAGATCTCGGCCTGCTGCTCGACCGGCACGGACTCGAGCATCTGCCACAGCTCTCGGTCGTCGAGTCCGGCGGAGAACTCGGCCACCGTCGCCGGGTGCAGTTCCGCGGCCACCTCGCGCAGCCCCGCCGTGTCGCCCTCGGCGAGCATGACGCGGAGTTCGGGAATGAGGATCGGATTGGCGGCGTTCATGGGGCGGCCGGCGGGCGGGCGGGGCCTATACTGCGGAGCAGCAATGGGACCAGCGGACAAGTATGCCATGCAGGATCGGCGAAGCGACCGTGCCAACCGGGCAACGTGGGCCTGTCTCGCCGTCGCGGCCTGCCTCGCCGGCGGCCCCGCGCCGGCGGCCGATGCCGCCCGCGGCCGGGAGCACCTGCTCGACCGGGCCTACCTCCCCCCCGACTTCGACCAGGAGGTGTTCGACGAACTGTGGACGACCTGGGAGGAGCCGCTCAGGTCGCGGGCCGAAGCGGCGGGCGTCGCCGGGCGGCGCCGGATGGCGATGGAACGCTACGGTCTGACGCCCCACCCCGACGATCCGTCGCGGTCGCTGCAGTACGTCGTCGGGGCCGACGGCTCGTGGACGATGAGTTGCCTGGCCTGCCATCAGGGGCAGGTCGGCGGCCGTGCGATCCCCGGGCTGCCCAACTCCGACTATGCCCTGGAGACGCTCACCGAGGAGGTCCGGCAGGTCAAGGTCCGCCAGCGGAAGGCCTTCGGCCACATGGACCTCGGGTCGCTGTTCCTGCCCCTGGGCACGACCAACGGCACGACCAACGCCGTGATCTTCGGCGTGGCCCTGATGCGGCACCGCGACGCCGACTTGAACATCGTGCAGCGGCCGCCGCGGTTCGACCTCGTGCACCACGACATGGACGCGCCGGCCTGGTGGCACTATCGCCGCCGCAAGAGCCTGTACGCCGACGGCTTCGCCGCCAAGGGGCATCGGATGCTGATGCAATTTCTGCTCGTCAAGGAGAACGGCCCGGAGCGGTTCCGTGCCTGGGAGGCGGAGTTCCGCGACATCGAGGCGTGGATCGCCGCACTCGAGCCGCCGCGTTGGGCCGGCACGATCGATGCGGCCCTGGCCGGGGAGGGGAGGGCCGTGTTCGCCCGGCACTGCGCGGAGTGCCACGGCACCTACGGGCGGCAGGGCGACTACCCCGAGCGGCTCGTGCCGATCGCCGAGGTGGGCACCGACCGCGTCCGGCTCGACTCGCTCACGCGGAAGGAGCGGGGCGACCTGAACGCGAGCTGGTTCGGACACCTCGGCGCCGACGTGCAGGCGGCGCCGGTCGACCTCGTGGCCCGCGCGGCGGGGGAGGGCTACGTGGCGCCGCCGCTCGACGGCATCTGGGCGACCGCGCCCTACTTCCACAACGGCTCGGTCCCCACGCTGTGGCATGTCCTCCATCCGAGCGAGCGGCCGGCCGTCTGGAAGCGGACGCCGACCGGCTACGACGAGGCCCGCGTCGGCCTCGAGGTCGAGTCGCTCGCGGACATGCCCGCCGGCAGGCTGGCGCCGGCGGCGCGGCGCGGGTATTTCGACACCCGCCGCCCCGGCAAGAGCGCCGCGGGCCACGACTTTCCCGACGCCCTCGACGAGGCCGAGAAGGCGGCCGTCCTCGAGTACCTCAAGACGCTGTGATGCGGCTTTGCTACCCTAATCAGGTCCTGGCCTTGCCGACCCCGGAGAACCGTCGATGACCCAGCTCGAAGCCGCCCGCGCCCACGAGATCACCGCCGCGATGCAGTTCGTCGCCCAGCGGGAGGATCTCCCCGCAGAGCTGATCCAGAGCGAGGTGGCGCGGGGGCGGATGGTGATCCCGGCCAACCGGGTCCACCTCGCGAAGCGGCTCGAGCCGATGGCGATCGGCATCGCGGCCCTCACCAAGATCAACGCCAACATCGGCAACTCGGCGGTCACCAGCGACGAGCAGACGGAACTCCAGAAGCTCCACATGGCCGTCCACTACGGGGCCGACACGGTCATGGACCTGTCCACGGGCAAGGACATCGACACGATCCGGCAGGCGATCATCGACGCCTCGCCCGTGCCGATCGGCACCGTGCCGATCTACCAGATGCTCGAGGAGCTGGGTGGCGACATCGAGGACATGAAGCCGCAGCACTTCCTCGACATGTGCGAGAAGCAGGCCAGGCAGGGCGTCGACTACATGACCGTCCACGCGGGCCTGCTCCAGGAGCACCTCCACCTGACGATGCACCGGATCACCGGGATCGTGAGCCGTGGCGGCTCGCTCATCGCCCGCTGGATGATGGCCCACAAGCAGCAGAATCCGCTCTACACCTGCTTCGAGGACCTGTGCGACATCTTCCGGGAATACGACGTCACCTGGAGCCTGGGCGACGGGCTGCGGCCCGGCAGCATCGCCGACGCCAGCGACGAGGCGCAGTTCGCGGAGCTCCACGTACTCGGCGAGCTCACCCGCCGTGCCTGGGCGAAGGGCTGCCAGGTGATGGTCGAAGGGCCCGGCCACGTGCCAATGGACCAGATCGACATGAACGTGAAGCGGCAGATGGAGGAGTGCGACGAGGCCCCGTTCTACGTGCTCGGGCCGCTCGTCACGGACATCGCCCCCGGCTACGACCACATCACGAGCGCGATCGGCGCGGCGCTGGCCGGCTGGAGCGGCGCGGCGATGCTCTGCTACGTGACGCCCAAGGAGCACCTCGGGCTGCCCGACGCGGAGGACGTGAAGCAGGGGGTGATCGCCTACAAGATCGCGGCCCACGCGGCCGACCTGGCCCGCCACCGCAAGAACGCCCGCGTCCGCGACGACGCCCTGTCACGGGCCCGGTTCAACTTCGACTGGAACGAGCAGTTCCGCCTCGCCCTCGATCCGGAGACGGCCAGGAAGTACCACGACCAGACGCTGCCGCAGGAGACCTTCAAGAGCGCCCACTTCTGCAGCATGTGCGGCCCGAAGTACTGCTCGATGAAGATCTCCCAGGAGATCCGCGAGATGGCGGCTGCCGAGGCGGCCGCCGGGGCACCGCTCCCGGTGATCCAGGCCGGCTCCTGACGCCGGGGCGGGGCTGCCCGTGCCGCCTCGCCTGGACGTTCGCTGCGGGCATCCTGCCCTTCGCTCACTCCATGCCGGCTGCGCTTCGGCCTCCAGCCTGCGCTGGCCGGCATAGGCCGGCTCGACGGCACGGGCAGCCCCTCGCGAGTTTCGCGAAGTGCGTGCGCTACTTCCGCGACCAGCCGGTGCCGTCGGCGCGGTCCTCCAGCACGATCCCCGCCTCCGTGAGCTTCTTGCGCACGAGGTCCGCGGTGGCGAAGTCCTTCGCCTTGCGGGCGTTCGCCCGAATCTCGATGACGAGGTCCATGAGCCTGGCGACGAGCCCCTCGTCCACGCCGCCGCCTCCGGCGGCCTGCGGGGCCGCCAGGAACAGGCCGAGCACCCCGGTCAACTCCCGCATCACGAGCAGCATCGCGTCGAGTGTGGCCAGTTCGGCGGCCGGCTTGTTCGCCTCCAGGCCGTGCTGGTCGATGAACTTGTTGGCCACGCGGACGAAGTCGTAGAGCGTGGCCATCGCGATGGCCGTGTTGAAGTCGTCGTCCATGGCCGCGAGGAACTTCGTCCGCAGGGCCGTGACCTCGGCGCCGGCGGCCGCGACGGCGGCGTCGCCCGCGCGGCGGTCGCGGCAGGGCAGGGCGTAGAACGCCTTGCCGGCCACCCGCTCGTAGCGGGCGAAGAGTCGCTCGAAGGCCTCCATCGCCCGGGCGCTCTCGCCGAGGGGTTCCTCGCCGAAGTGGATCGGGCTGCGGTAGTGGGTCGAGAGCAGCAGCACGCGGATCGCCTCGGGCCGGTGCCGGGCCAGCAGGTTCTTGAACGGCTCGGCCCCGGTCGACTTGGAGATCTTCGTGGCCGCCTGGGCCGCGGCGTCGTCCACAGGGCCCTCCGCGCCCCGCGGCCGGCCGCCCACCTTCCCGGCGGCGCCGGCCGCCTGCATGAGGCCGTTGTGCATCCAGTAGGTCGCCATCGGGCAGTCGTGGAGCGACTCGCTCTGGGCGATCTCGTTCTCGTGGTGTGGAAACACGAGGTCGAGCCCGCCGCCGTGGATGTCGAAGTGTGGCCCGAGGATCGCCTTGCTCATCGCCGAGCACTCGATGTGCCAGCCCGGCCGCCCCGGTCCCCAGGGGCTGTCCCATGCCGGCTCGCCCGGCTTGGCCTTCTTCCAGAGGGCGAAGTCGGCGGCCGACCGCTTCCGCTCCGCCGTCGATCCGCCTTCGCCCTGGGTCTGCTCGATGGAGCGATTGGTGAGCTTGCCGTAGTCGGGATCGCGGGTGACGTCGAAGTACACGTCGCCATCGCTGGCGTAGGCCATGCCCTTGGCGATCAGCCCCTCGATGAAGGCGATGATCGTGCCGATGTGCTCGGTCGCCTTCGGCATGACGTCGATGCCGGTCACACCCAGCGTGGCGAGGTTCTCCAGGTAGTCGGCCGTCATCTCCTCGGCCAGCTTCGCCATCGTGGTGCCGCGGGCCGTGCTCTCGGCGATGATCTTGTCGTCCACGTCGGTGACGTTCACGACCCAGGTGACCTTCCAGCCGGAGTAGGCGAGGTGCCGCTTGACCGTGTCGAAGATCACGGGCCCGACCATGTGGCCGATGTGGCTCGGCTTGTAGACCGTCGGCCCGCAGAGGTACATCCCCACGTGCCCGGGCTTCACCGTCGCGAGCGGCGCCTTCTTCCGCGAGAGCGTGCTGTAAATCTCGATCGGCGGCAAGGCGCCGGCTGCATCCGTCATCTGACCGTATTCTCCGGACTACCGTTCGATGAGGGCGACGCACTCCGCGGCGATCGCCTGCTCGTCGCCGATCGGCCCGACCGACTCACCCGTCTTGGCCTTGAGCCACACGGCCGACTCGTCCACGCCGAGCACCTCCGCGATCCGCTTCCGCATCGCGGGCCGGTGCGGAAGGATTTTGGGCCGCTGGGCGAAAATCACGCAATCCAGATTCACCAGCCGCCAGCCCGCGGCCGCGACCCGGTCCATGGCCGCCCGGAGCATGACGGCCGAGTCCCGGCCCCGGTTGGCCGGATCGGTATCGGGAAAGAGCTCGCCGATGTCGCCGAGGGCCGCGGCGCCCAAGAGCGCGTCGGTGATCGCGTGGAAGAGCACGTCGGCGTCGCTGTGGCCCACCGCCTGCCGGTCGTGGGCGAGCGTGATCCCGCCGAGCACGAGGCCGTTGCCCGGGGCGAGCCGGTGCGTGTCGTGTCCGAGTCCGATGCGAAACATGCCCGCGGGCCTCCGGGGAAACGTGGCCGCACCGTTTTCCCCTATACTCCGCCCATGCACAACTCCGCCGCGAATCCCGGGTCGCCTTCGTCGCCGACGGAGCCCCCGGTGATCGCCGTCTCCGGGCTGGCGAAGGACTACCGCGTCTTCGACAAGCCGGAGGGGCTGCTGGCGAGCATCCGCGGCCTGTTCCACCGGCCGTCGCGGCTGGTCGAGGCGCTGCGGGGCGTGGACCTCGAGGTGGGGCGAGGGGAGTTCGTGGCGCTGCTCGGCCCCAACGGGGCGGGCAAAACGACGTTCCTCAAGCTCCTCTCCGGCATCATCACGCCCTCGCGGGGCACCGCCCGGGTGCTCGGCCACGTGCCCTGGGAGCGGGCCGACGAGTTTCGCCGCCGGTTCGCCCTCGTGATGGGCCAGCGGAACCAGCTGTGGTGGGATCTCCCGGCGGCGGAGAGCTTCCGCCTCCACCAGGAGATCTACCGGATCGAGCCGGCGCGGTTCGCCCGGATCCGCGACGAGCTCGTCGACATGCTGGGTGTGCGGTCGCTGATCCTCCGGCCCGTCCGCGACCTGTCGCTCGGCGAACGCATGAAGCTCGAACTCGTCGCGGCCCTGCTCCACGAGCCGGAGGTGCTGTTCCTCGACGAGCCCACCATCGGCCTCGACGTGGTCGCCCAGCACACGATCCACGAGTTCCTCCGGCACGTGCAGGCCGAGCGGCGGGTGACCGTGATGCTCACGACCCACTACATGAAGGACGTGGCGGCGCTCTGCGAGCGGCTCGTCGTGATCACCCACGGCAACATCCTCTACGATGGCTCGCTGGCCGGGGTCGTCGATCGGTTCACGACCCACAAGATCGTGACGCTCGACTTCGACGAGCCTCCCGATCTCGGGCGGCTGGCCCGGTTCGGCTTCCCGTGCGAGATCCGCGGCCCCCAGGCGGTGCTGCGGATCGACCGCGGGCGGATCGCCGACGTGCTGCCGGAGATCCTGGGGAGCGCGGGAGTCCGCGACGTGTCGGTGGAGGACGTCCCGCTGGAGGAGATCGTGGCGGGGATGTTCCGATCCGCCGACCGCCGTATCGAGGCCGCCGCGGAGGCGATGCGATGACCGCCCCCGCCGCGCGGCCCTGGCCGTTCCACGCCCTGCGCGTCTGGTGGACGATGCTGGCGATCAGCCTCGAGGAGCGGCTCGCCTACCGGGGCGACTTCATCCTCGGCACGGCGATGCGGTTCCTGCCGATCGTGACGCAGGTGTTTCTCTGGACCGCGGTGTTCGCCGCCACGAGCCGCCCCGACATCGCCGGCTACTCGCGAAACGACATCGTCGCCTACTACCTGCTGACGATGGTCACGCGGGCCTTCTCCAGCATGCCCGGCCTGGCCGGCGGCATTTCCCGCAGCATCCGCGACGGCTCGGTGAAGAAGTACCTCGTCCAGCCGGTCGACTACGTGGGCTTCCTGCTCGCGGCCCGCGTCGCCCACAAGCTCGTCTATTACGCCGTGGCGATCCTTCCGTTCGCGGCGGTTTTCTTTCTGTGCCGCGGCTACTTCCCGCAGGCCCCCGACGCGGCGACGATCGCCGCCTTCCTCCTGTCGCTGGTGCTCTCGTTCCTGCTCGGCTTCTTCATGGAGGCCACGCTCGGCATGCTCGGCTTCTGGGTGCTGGAGACGGCGAGCATCGTCTTCGCCTACATGCTCGTGCAGTACCTGCTCTCGGGCCACATGTTCCCGATCGACATGCTCGCCGGCATCCCCACGGGCGTCGCCGGCGTGAGCCTCGCGGACGTCGTCCGCTGGCTGCCGTTCGAGTACACGGCCTACTTTCCGGCGGCGGTCTGGCTGGGGAAGGTGCGCGGCGCGGCGCTCGCCCGCGACCTCGCGATCGAGGCCGCCTGGGTCGTGGTCATGGCCTGCGCCTGCCGGCTCGCCTGGCGGCGCGGCACGCGGCGGTACGCCGCCTACGGCGGCTGACCCCAGGCGGTCAGGCGGCCGCGTCGGCGTAGCGGGCGAGCCAGGGGAACCGGGCGATGCCGGCGTGCACGGCGTCGCGGTCCGCGTCAGTCCAGGCCACGTCCTCGCGGGTGCGCCGGGGGGCGGCGAAGAGGATCCGCTTCACGGCGGCGACATGGTCCGGATCGGCGGCCACCCCGAGGAATCGGCACAGCCGCTCCAATTCGACGTCGGGCGCGGCCAGCAGGTCCTCGTGATGGCTGTCGAGGAACCGGTCCGGGGGCAGCCGCGCGCCGATCGCGGCCGCGGCCTCGCAGTGCATGAAGTACCAGCGGATCCGGTCGGCCACAGGCGCGCCGCTGCGGCGGTGCATGGTCGCGACGGTGTCGAACGGGTCGCGGATCGCGTGGATGACACGCACCGGCACGCCCAACCGCTCCTCCAGCGACGGCAGCAGGGCATGGTCGCCGTGCAGCAGGAGCGTGGCGGGATTGAAGATCTTGTCGCCGGCCACGCGGATGTCGGCCTTGGCGGACGGCGGTGGCCCGACCTGGTAGGCGTAGCCCTCCGACGGGCGGCCGGCTGCGGCGTTGCGCTCGGCGTTGTCGAGGACCTCGCCGAGGATCGCCCCCCGGTCCAGGCCCCGCCAGAAGTTCGCCGACGCCGCCGTCTCGTTGGCGACGACCAGCCGCGGATGGCCGTCGAGCGTCGCACCCAGGAGCGTCGAGCCGCTGCGGGCATTGCCCACGATGAGCACGAAGCCCTGCAGATTGGCGAGCGGATCCATGGGGGCGACACTATAATCCCGTTCGCCATGAACGTGCATGCCATCCGACGCGTCGCCGCCGAGATGCGGCTGGCCGCCGCGTGCGCCCTGCTCCTCGCACACGCCGCGACGGCCGACGAACCGCGGGCCCGCAAGGCGGCCGTGGAGGCCACCGGCCTGGAGCCCGCGGCGGCCGCCGCGGCGATGACGCTGCCGCCGGGGTTCGCGGTGAAACTGCTCGCCGCCGAGCCCGACGTGCGGCAGCCGATCGCCATGGCCTTCGACGACCGGGGCCGGCTGTGGGTGGCCGAGGCCTATTCCTATCCCAACCGCGTCCCGGACGCCGAGGCCCGGGATCGGATCCTGATCTTCGCGGACACCGACGGCGACCACGTGCTCGACTCGCGGAAGGTGTTCGCGGAGCGGCTCAACCTCGTCAGCGGACTGGAGGTGGGCTTCGGCGGCGTGTTCGTCGGGGCGGCTCCCCAGCTGCTGTTCATTCCCGATCGCGACGGCGACGACCGGCCGGACGGCGAACCCGAGGTGCTGCTCGACGGCTGGGGATTCGAGGACACCCACGAAACGCTCAACTCGTTCATCTGGGGCCCCGACGGCTGGCTCTACGGCTGTCACGGCGTGTTCACCAACTCCCGCGTCGGCAAGTCCGGCGCGGCCGATGCCGAGCGGGTGCCGCTCAATGCGGCCATCTGGCGGTTTCATCCGGTGCGTCGCGAGTTCGAGGTGTTCACCGAGGGCACGAGCAACCCCTGGGGACTGGACTTCGACGACCACGGCGAGGCGTTTCACACCGCCTGCGTGATCCCGCACCTCTATCACGACATTCCGGGGGCGCGGTACCAGCGGCAGGCGGGCGCGCACTTCAACCCGTTCACCTACGACGACATCAAGACCATCGCCCGGCACCGGCATTGGGTCGGCGAGCAGTGGCGGGCGGCGGAGATGTTCGCGTCGGACGCCAGCGGCGGCGGCCATGCCCACTCGGGCGCCATGATCTACCTCGGCGGCGCCTGGCCCGAGCGCTGGCGCGGTCGGCTGTTCATGAACAACATCCACGGCAACCGGCTCAACGTGGACCGGCTCACGCCCGCCGGCTCGGGATTCGTGGGCGACGGCGACCCCGACTTCCTGTTCGCCAACGACGCCTGGTCGCAGTTCATCTCGCTGCAGTACGGCCCCGACGGGCAGGTCGTGCTCCTCGACTGGTACGACGCGGTCCAGTGCCACCAGCAGCGGGACGCCGTCGACCGCGGCAACGGCCGGATCTTCAAGGTGCTGCACGTCGGGGCAGGGGAGCCGCCCGCGCCTGTGAACGTCGCCCTGGCCGGGAAGACCGACGCCGAGCTCGTGGCCCTCCTCGGCCACCGCAACGACTGGTTCGTCCGCCACGCCCGCCGGCTCCTCCAGGAGCGGGCCGCCGCGGGCCGGCTCGCGGCCGACACGGCGGCGGGGATCCGCGCACGGCTCGACGCCGCAGCGGACGCGGCCGCCAAGCTGCGGGCCCTGTGGGCGTTGCACGCGGTGGGCGCGACGGATGCGGAACTCCTCGACGAGATGCTCGCGGACCCCGCGCCGGCCGTCCGCGTCTGGGCCGTGCGTCTGGCCGCGGAACGACGGGACGTGTCGCCGCGGATGGCGGGGCGGTTCGCGGAACTCGCCGCCTCGGACCCGTCGCCCGTCGTCCGGCTGGCGGTCGCCGCGGCGCTGCAACGGATGCCGCTGGCCGCCCGCTGGCCGATCGCCGCCGCGCTCCTCGGCCACGCGGAAGACGCCAGCGACCACAACCTGCCGCTGATGGAGTGGTACGCGGTCGAGCCGCTCGTGCCGCTCGACCCGGCGCGGGCGATCGAACTCGGGGCCGCCGGCCGGATTCCGCTCGTGTCGCGGTTCATCGTGCGGCGGGCGGCGGCGGCCGACGCCTGGGAGCCGCTCGTGGCCCGGCTCGCCGCGGCCGACGATGCGACGCGGGCGTGGATGCTCGCAGAGATCCTCGCGGCGCTGGCGGCCCGGGGCCCGATCGCGCAGCCGGCGGGCTGGAGCGACGTCGCCGCGTCGCTGCGGCGCAGCGACAGCGCGGCGGTCCGCCAGCGGACCGATCTTCTCGCGCTGCGGTTCGGCGATGCGTCCGCCGCGGCCGGCCTGCGGGCCGTCCTCGCCGACCGCCAGGCCGACACGGCGGGCCGCCTCGAGGCGTTGGGGGGGCTCGTAGCCGCCAAGGACGCGGCGACGGCCGACGCGCTCTGCGGGCTCGTGGCCGATCCGGCCGTGTGCGCCGCCGTTCTCAAGGCGATGGCGGCCCTGCCCACGGCGGCGACGGCCGAGGCGATCGTCGCCGCCTATCCGTCGCTGCCAGCGGCCACGAAGCCTGCGGCGATCGGCGCGCTGGTCGCCCGGCCCGCCTGGTCGCTGGCCCTGCTCGACGCGATCGCGGCCGGCCGCGTGCCGCGGAACGACCTCTCCACGTTCACGGTCGGTCGGCTCGCCGAGTCGGGCGATGCCCGCGTGGTCGAGAAGCTCGCCGCGGTCTGGGGCACGATTCGGCCGCGATCCGCCGACGTGCAGGCCGAGATCCAGCGGTGGAAGAAGCAACTCGTCCCCCAGGTGCTCGCCGGGGCGAACCTGCCCCGCGGGCGGCAGGTCTACGTGCGGACCTGCGGCGGCTGCCACGTGCTCCACGGCGAAGGGGGTCGCGTCGGGCCCGAGCTCACCGGCTCGAACCGTGCCGATCTCGACTACTTGTTCGGAAATCTCGTCGACCCGAGCGCGGTCGTGGGCCGCGACTACCAGATGACGACCGTGGTCACGACCGACGGGCGTGCGATCGCGGGGATCGTGGTCGCGGAGACGGGCGAGAGCCTGTCGCTGCGGACGCCGACCGAGGAGATCACGCTCCCGAAGGCGGAGATCGAGGAGCGGGTGCTGTCGGAGAAGTCGCTGATGCCGGAGAACCAGCTGGGCCAGCTCCCGTTCGAGGAGGCCCGCGACCTCGTCGCCTACCTGCGGCACCCGACGCCGGTGCCCCTTCCCGAGCCGGCGGCGGGCCAGCGTGGACCATGACACGCTACCTCGCCATCTTCGGCACGTTCGCCCGGGCCTGCCTGGTCCGCGACATGACCTTCCGGGCCAACTTCGTCCTCGAGTGCCTGACGAGCCTTGGCTGGATGTCGATGAACCTCGCCTTCTACCTGCTGATCTTCCGGTTCACCACCGAGATCGGCGCGGGCACCGGCTGGTCCCGGGAGCCGTTCTTCGCCTTCGTGGCCACGGGGCTGATCATCAACTCCATCGTGCAGGCCCTGTTCATGCCGAGTGCCGAGGAGCTCACCGAGATGGTCCGCACCGGCGGGCTCGACGCCGTGCTCGTGCAGCCGCTGGACGCCCAGTTCCTGCTGTCCATGCACCGCGTCGACTTCTCGGCGTTCGCCAACGGGATTGTGGGGCTGGGGCTCCTGGCCTGGGCCGTGCCGCGCATGGAGCACGCCCCGCCACCGGTCGCCTGGGCGGTCTACCCGCTGCTGGTGCTCTGCGGGGTGGCGATCCTTTACAGTCTCGTGATCATGCTCGCCGCCGCCACGATCCTCATGGGCCGCAACCAGAGCCTCTACGACTTCTGGTTCTACCTCACGAACTTCTCCCGCTATCCGGCCGAGATCTACGCCGGGCCCTGGGGCGGGCCGCTGCGGACGGTGTGCACGTTCGTGATCCCGATCCTGCTCGTGGTCAACGTGCCCGCGGGCGTCCTCGCCCGGCCGCTCACGGGTGCGGCCTGGTGGCCCGTCGCCGGCGCCGTCGCGGCGGCCCTCGCCACGCTGGTGCTCTCCCGGCTCGTATTCCAACGCGCCCTCGCCACCTACCGCAGCGCTTCGAGTTGAAACCATGGCGTTATCCGGGCTTTGCTTAGGTCGGTGGTACCCCCACCATGCCTCCGGACGTTCACTTCAGCCCTCCGGGCTTCCGTTCACTGCATGTCCGCGGCGCTCCGGCATCCATGCCTCCGCTTGCTTCCATAGCCCGGCGACATGGTAGGGGCACCCCCTCCCGCCCCCTCACTTCCACGCATCCTCACGCCGATCCCCTCGCCTACCCTGTTTTCAGGGGCAAGCCTCCCGTGCGTCGAACTCTCCACGAAGACACCGCGGCGACCGTGATCGGGCTGGCGATCGTGGCGCTTGCATTGTCTGTGACCTGGACGGCGCGGCCGGTGAACGAGCCGGCGAGCCGCGTGGTTCACCCCAAGGGCTGGCCCACGCCGCTGGCCGCGACGATCGACAAGCCGCAGACCTGGGCCGACTCCCCGCTGGAAGCGCTGCAGGACAAGAAGGGGCGGAGCGTGGCCCCGGCGGTGCTCATGGGCATGGGCTGGGTGATGGCCGTGACGCTCGCCGGCGCGGCGCTCGTGGGACAGCCGGTGCTCCGCGGCCTGCCGGCCGCGGCCACGGTGGCGGCCCTCGCCTGCGGGGCGTGGATGCTCTCGGCCCAGAAGGTGATCCACTACTACAACCTGGAATATCCGCTCTGGGCCCTCGCGATCGGCCTGCTCGTGGGCAACGCGGTGGGCGTGCCCCGGTGGCTCGGCCGGTCGCTGGCCGGCGAGTTTCTCATCAAGACGGGGCTCGTCATCTTCGGCGCCGAGGTGCTCTTCAGCCGACTGCTCGAACTCGGCCTGCCGGGCGTGATGACCTCGTGGCTGGTGACGCCGGTCGTGCTCGTCGTCACCTACTGGGCCGGGGTGCACCTGCTGAAGATCCCCTCGCGGTCGCTGTGCATGGTGGTCTCGGCCGACATGTCCGTGTGCGGGGTCTCGGCGGCGATCGCCACCGGCGCGGCGTGCCGGGCGAAGAAGGAGGAGCTCTCGCTCGCGATCGGCCTGTCGCTGTTCTTCACCGTGCTGATGATGGTCGCCATGCCGCCGGCGATCCGCTGGCTGGGACTCGACCCGATCGTGGGCGGCGCCTGGCTCGGCGGCACGATCGACGCCACCGGGGCCGTGGTGGCGGCCGGCGAGGCGCTCGGCAAGGAGGCGGGGGAGGTGGCCGCCACGGTGAAGATGATCCAGAACTCGATGATCGGGGTGATCGCGTTCGCCGTCGCCGTCTACTGGGCCGGCTGGGTCGAGCGGGATGCCGGTGGCCCGCGGACGTCGCTCGTCGCCGAGGCGTGGCGGCGGTTTCCGAAGTTCATTCTCGGCTTCCTGGCGGCGTCGATCGCCTGCTCCTGGCTCTTCACCAGTTCGCCCGCGGCCGCCCTCTGGGTCGACGGCACGATCACCGGCTTCACCGCACGGCTGCGGGGCTGGCTGTTTTGCGCGGGCTTCGTCTGCATGGGACTGCAGACGAACTTTCGCGAGCTGGCCCCGGTGATCGCCAGCGGGCGGCCGCTCGTGCTGTACGTCGGCGGCCAGCTGCTCAACCTCGCCCTCACGCTCGCCATGGCGAGCCTGACGTTCGGCTGGATGTTCCGTAAGGTGGTGGAGCCATGATGGGCTGGAAGGCGTCGCCGTATCGACGGGCGCTCGCCGCCGCCGCGCTGCTGGCCGCGGTGTGGGGCGGGCTGCTGCCGGCGGTGCTGCGGTGCGGGCCGATCGCCCGGCACGTGGCCCGCATGGAGTCCGCCGGCGTCAACCCGGCCGCGATGTACTACACCGAACTCGAACGCCTGCCCGTGAGGCCGGAGTGGATCGATGACCGGCTCGTCCGCTGGCCGTAGCCGCGGCGCGGGCACGAGCATAGACTCGTCGCGAGTTCCGCGTCCCGCCGGTGCCGACCATGCCCCTCCGCCTCGCCTTCAGTTCCAACGCCTACCTCGACGTGCCCGTCGAGGAGGCGATCGCCCGGATCGCGGGCTTCGGCTATCAGGGCATCGAACTGCTCGCCGACGTGCCGCACGCCTGGCCGGCGGGGCTGCTGCCGGTGCAGAAGCGGGCGATCCGCGGCGCCCTGGAGCGGGCCGGGATCGCGATCTCGAACATCAACGCCTTCATGATGAACGCGATCGCCGACCCGCGGCAGCCCTACTGGCACCCGGGCTGGACCGATCCCGACCCGCACTATCGGGCCATCCGCCGGGAGCACACCAAGCGGGCCCTGCGCTTGGCCGCCGAACTCGGGGCGCCGTCGATCTCGACCGAGCCGGGGGGCGAACTGCAGCCCGGCCAGACCCGGGAGCAGGCGACGGCGATCTTCTACGACGAGATCATGCCCGTGCTCGACGTGGCCGCCGAGGTGGGCGTGACGCTGCTCGTCGAGCCCGAGCCGGGCCTGCTCATCGAGAAGTTTGGCCAGTATCTCGAGTTCGCGGAGCGGGTGAACCACCCGGCCCTGGGCCTCAACTTCGACATCGGCCACGCCTACTGCGTCGGCGAGGATCCGGCCGAGTGGGTGCCGCGGATGCAGGCCCACACGCGGCACTACCACTTCGAGGACATCGCGGCCACGCGGGTTCACCACCACCTCGTCCCCGGTGAGGGGGCGATCGACTTCACGGCCACCTTCCGGGCCATCGCCGCCTGCACGCCCGACCTGTGGGTCACGGTGGAGCTGTACCCGTATCGCGACCGGCCCGACGAGGCGGCGCGGGCCGCCCGGACCCACCTGCTCGGCTGCGCGGCGGCCGCCGGCGTGGAGCTCGCCTGACCATGCTCGAGTGGCTGCGGCTCCTGCGGCTTCCCAATCAGGCCACGGCCGTGGCCGACGTGCTGGCCGGCTTCCTCGTCTGCTCCCAGGCCGCGAGCCCGCTCGCCGTGCCGCCGGCCGCCTGCTGGCTGGCGATCCTGGCGTCGGCGGGGTTCTACGCCGCCGGCATGATCCTCAACGACGTCTACGACCTGGCCCTCGACCGCGTCGAGCGGCCGGAGCGTCCCTTGCCCCGCGGCACGATCGCGCCGCGGTCCGCCGCCGTGGCCGGGGCCGCCCTGCTCACGCTCGGCGCGGCGGCCGCCTGCGGCACGGCGGTCGTCGCCAACTCGCCGTGGCCGGCCCTCGTCGGCGCCGCGCTCACCACCGCCGTCTGGCTCTACGACCGCCACGCCAAGCGGACTGCGGCCGGGCCCGTGGTGATGGGAGCCTGCCGCGGGCTCAATTGGCTGCTCGGCATGACGGCCGCGGGCGGGCCGAACCTGCCGCACGAGTGGCTGATTCCGGCGGGCATGGCCGTCTACGTGGCGGGCATCACGCTCTACGCCCGCGACGAGGCGGGCCGGCCACGGGTCGCGACGCTCGTCGGCGGCACGCTGCTCATGCTGGCCGGTCTCGCGATCGCCGCGGGCCACGTCTGGACCCGCACGCTCGACGGGCCGCTCGCCGCCGGCTGCCGGATCGGGGCCCGCGACTGGCTCCTGCTGTGGGGCATCCTCTCGGCCTCGGTGCTCTTCCGGGCTGTCGGCGGCATCGTGGTGCCCGTGCCCGCCCGCATCCGGCAGGCCGTGGGGAACGCGATCATGTCGATCATCACGCTCGACGCGGTGATCGTGCTCGCATCCTGCGGGGAACAGTGGGCCCTGGTGGTGCTCGCGCTGCTGGGCGCGTTCATCTTCGGGCGACGGCTCGTGCCGCCGACGTAGAAACGATGAATGTCCATCCTCACGTGCCACATCCGGCTCGGGGACGGCATGAGTTCGCTCGCTGGCGAAGGTCCGCCACGCTCGCGATCCTCACGCCGATCCCCTCGCCTGCCCGAGGGTATTTCTGATCCGTGACACGCTCATTGGCCATCCGTGACTTGTCCACGCCAATGTTCAGTGCGTCGGCAAAAGCGGTCGCCGTTGCGAGGGTTTGCCCATGCCCTGAGAGCCGGGCTATGGGAGCAAGCGCAGCCCTGGAGGGCGAAGCGCAGCGGACATGCAGTGAGCGGATGTCAGGATGACATCCGCGAGCGTCCGGCGACGGGGCTGGGCAGGCCCGAGCCGACACGAAACGTAGCCTCTTTGGTTGCTGCTGACAGTCCGCGCGCGGTTTTTCAAGCCTGCGGTACAGTGTTCTCGGATCTGCAACAACGACATGGCCAGGTACCCGCCCGTGCATCTCGGCTTCAGTACCAATTCGATCGGTGACGTCGACCCGCTCGAGGCGGTGCCGGTCTTGGCCGAGCTGGGCTGCCGGTCGCTCGCGATCACGCTCGACCGACACACGCTCGACCCGTTCGCCAACGACCTGCCGGCCCGTGTCGCCCGCTGGCGGGCCGCACTCGACGCCGCCGGTATGGAATGCGTGGTCGAGACCGGCGCCCGGCACCTGCTCGATGCACGGGTCAAGCACGAGCCGACGCTCGTCTCGGCGGACGCCACGGCCCGCGGTCGGCGGGTCGACTTCCTGTGCCGAGCCGTCGACGTGGCTGCCGAACTCGGCGCCGGCTGCGTCTCGCTCTGGTCGGGGGTGGCCCGCGATGCGGCCGACGAGGAGACGCTCTGGTCGCGGCTCGTCGCCGGGCTGACCCAGGTGCTCGACCGGGCCGCCGCCCGCGACATGACGCTCGGCTTCGAGCCGGAGCCCGGGATGTTCGTCGACACGCTCGCCCGCTTCGGCATGCTCCTCGACCGCGCGGGCGGCTCGGCCGGGTTGCGGCTCACGGTGGATCTTGGACACCTCGAGTGCATGGGCGAGCGGCCCGCCGACCTGCGTCCCTGGGCCGGCCGCATCGTCAACGTCCACGTGGACGACATGCTCGCCTGCCGGCACGAACACCTGCCGCTCGGTACGGGCGACGTCGACGTTCCCGCGCTCGTGTCCGCGCTCGCCGCCGGCGGCTACGCGGGCGGCCTGCACGTCGAATTGCCGCGGCAGGCCCACCGCTGGCTCGCGACCGCCCGCGAGTCGTTCGCCTTCCTCGCCCCGCTCCTCCGGAATCCGACCCCATGAACAGCCAGCCGCACGTCCTCGTCCTGTCCGTGCCCGGCCTGCGGGCCGAAGACCTGCCGCGCATGCCCGCGCTCGCGGCCCTGGCCGCCGCGGGGCAGTGCGTGCCCCTCGCGCCCGGCTTTCCCGCCGTCACCTGCCCGGTGCAGGCCACCCTGACCACGGGCACGCCGCCGGCCGCCCACGGCATCGTCGCCAACGGCCTGTTCGACCGCCGCACGCGGCACCTCGAGATGTGGATCAGTCCCGACGGCGTGCACCGCGCGCCGCGGCTCTGGGACCGGCTCGAGGCGCGGCGCCCGGACCTGCGGACCGCGGCCTGGTTCCTCCTGCAGTCGAAGCACGCGACGGCCGACCTCGTCTGCCTGCCGGCGCCCCGGCACAACGCGGACGGCAGCGAGACGATGTGGTGCCACACGAACCCGGAGCCGCTGTACGCCGAGCTACGGGAAACGCTCGGCGAGTTCCCGCTCCACAAGTTCTGGGGCCCGGTGGCGGGCATCGAGTCGAGCCGGTGGATCGCCCGCAGCTTCGTCGCCGCGGCGCGGTCCGCGCCGCCGCACGCGGCCTGGGTGTACCTGCCGCACCTCGACTACGCGGCCCAGCGATCCGGCCCCGACAGCCCGCCGGCCCACGCCGCCTGCGGTGAGCTCGACGCCGAGATCGCCGGCCTCGTCGCCGACTTCGGCGGTCTCGTGGGCCGCGAGCATCTCACCGTGCTCGTCGTCGGCGAGTATGCGATCCGGCCGGTGTCCCGCGCCGTGTTTCCCAACCGCATCCTGCGGGAGGCGGGCCTGCTCACCGTGACCGACCCCGGCGACGGCGAGGTGCTCGACGTCGCCGGCAGCGCGGCCTGGGCGCTCGCCGACCACCAGGTGGCCCACGTCTACCTGCGGGACGGTGGCGACCGTGCCCTTCGTGACCGCGTGGCGGCCCTCTTTCGCGCGACGGCGGGAGTGGCCCGCGTGCTCTCCGGCACCGATCTCGTCGCGGCTGGCCTCACGGCGACGGCGGAGCAGGGGGCCGAGAGCCGCTGCGGCGACGTCGTGCTCGAAAGCGAACTCGATGCCTGGTTCGCCTATCCCTACTGGGTCGACGACGCCCGGGCCCCGTCCTTCGCCCGCACGATCGACATCCATCGCAAGCCGGGCTACGACCCGCTGGAGCTTCACCTCGACCGCGGGCGGCTGCCGCAGATCGCGATCCCGCTCGACACGGCGCTCGTCAAGGGCTCGCACGGCGCGGTCGACCCGGCGAACCCGCACGAGACCGTGTTCATTGCCTCCCGGTCCGACGTCACGACCGCCCCGGCGCTCGCGATGCGCGACATCGCGGGCATCGTGGAGCGGCTGCTGGCCGGGTGACAGATGGCCTCGTGCGGGGGTGCGATCACACCCACTCCGGCGGTGGCGCGATCGCGTCGGCGGCACGGTGGCCGCAGTCCTTGCGGCCCGAGCCTGCCAGCCGGCTGATCACGCGGACGGTCATGTCGGCGTCGCAGGCGATCTGGCACGAGAGCCGCAGGCCCGGTGTGGCCACGCCCTTGGCGGCAAGCACGTCCTTCTCGGCCTTCGTCATTTTCGCCGGCTCGCCTGCCACGAACTCCACGCGGCAGGTGGTGCACCGGGCCACGCCGCCGCAGGCGTGCAGCTGGTCGAGCCCGCACTCGTCCACCAGCGCGTTCACCAGCCGTTTGCCGGCCGGCACCTCGAACGTACCCACATTCTCCACCGTCAGCTTCGGCATCGTGGTCCTCCTGTCGTCGCCCGGGGGGCGGGGTTCACTTCTTCTTCGGCTGCTTGTCGTCGAGGTTCGCCACCATCTCGTCGGGCGTCACGGCCGACTGCACGCCCTCCGGCGGCACGTCGAGGCCGGCCGTCCAGACGAGCGCGTTGAGCATCAAGCGGCGAAAGTCGTCGTCGGCCCAATTGCGGTGAAAGTGGGCCCCGGTGCAGCCGAAGCCGCGTCCCCCGTCGGGCCGCTCGCGGGCCCACGCCAGGACCTCGCGGCTTCCCTTGCCGGCCCGCACGGTGGGGTTGTTGCTGTGCGGTCCGTCGGGCCGCTCCCGGGTGGCGTCGGGCGGCACCCCGGTGAGGATCATGGCCACGCCTTCGGCCGGCTCACGGAACCGCATGTGGTAGTACCACTCGTCCTGCGTCTCGAAGGGCCGCACGCCGCGGGTGATCGGGTGACCCGAGGCGAGTTCCGTCTTGTCGAGCTTCCAGTGCGGGTTCACCGACCAGTCCTTCTCGAAGTAGCCGCCCAGCCAGTTGAGGAACTCCGAGCCGCCCTTCTCCTTGGGCACCTCGACGGCGTAGTGCAGGCAGGCCACGCCCACGCCCCGCTTCGCCAGGGCGTCGATCTGGGCGAGCCGGTTGCTCTGGATGACGGGGTGGCCGTCGCCGCCGTCGGCGAAGAAGAACACCGCGTCGGCGTTGTCGAAGGCCGTGGGATCCTCCGGCCAGCCGTTCGTGTAGACGGCCGTGACCAGCGGCAGCCCGGTTGCGTCGAGGCACTGCTCCGCGAGCATGCAGCCGGCGCGAAACTCGTGCTCGCCGGCCGCGTGGCTCGGACGCCCGGCCACGAGGACCAATTTCTTGCGGCCGTCGGTCAGCTTCAGCCGCTTGAGGCGGACGTCCTTCACCTCGAGCTTCATCGGCGGCCCGACGTGCACCTGCAGGGCGAGCACGCCCTCCATCCGCCGCTTGTCGCGCTGCTCGTCGACCGTCTCCGACATCAGCTGTCCGTTGATGAAGTGCTGGAGCCGGTTGCCACGGGCCACGACGCGAACCTCGTTCCAGTCGTCGGGCTTGATCAGTTTCTGCAGCTCCTCGGCGGTACCGATCGGGTCGCCGGCGACCTTCTGCCCCTCCGCCGTGACCGTGATCCGCTGGCCGCGTTCGGTGAGGATGCCCCGGCCCTTTTCCTCGTAGAGGATGCCCGAGTACTTGGGACCGGCCTCGAAGTCGGCCTGGTACCCGCCGACGACGAAGTCGCCCATGTCCTTGCTGCGGTACTGCAGCCCGCTGTTGCCTCCCGTCAGCCGGTAGCGGAACGCCGCCTCGAAGTCGTCCACGAGCCCCTGCCGCCAGACGAGGAAGGTGTTCTTCTTGAGCGGGTTGTCCGCCGTCGTCTGGCCGACGATCGCGCCGTCCTCCACCCGCCAGATCGCCGGGTCGCCCTCCCAGCCCGCGAGGCTCTTGCCGTCGAAGAGCGGCACGAAGCCGGCGTCGTCGGCCGCGGCCGACGACACGCCGGCGACGAGCAGGAGGCAGGCGAGGGAGCAGCGGAGGCTCCGCCGGAGCGACTGGACCGCGGGCATGATCACCTCGGGGGCGGGGACGTCGGGGATGGGCGGCCTCGTGGCCGCCACGCCCGCGTCAGTATGCCACGCCCGCCGACCGCCGGGGAAGCGACCGGCCGTCGTCGCCACGCATCGGCAGGCGGCCGCCTTCGAGTTCCGCCCGCTCCATGCCCAGCAGGTCCAGCATCTCGTCGATCCCCACGACCCGGACGCCGAGGCCACGGGCCGCCTTGATCTCGCGTTCGCGCCGCCTCTCGTCGGTCTGCTTCCAGCCGGCCGCCTTGCCGCCACCGGCCACCTTGGGGAGCCCCGCGTCGACCACGATCGCCGTCGCCGGTGTCACGCCGTCCACGAGCCGTCCGCCGGCCCGCTCCACGGCGGCCCGCAGGCTCTCGAGATCGGCCTCGGCGTCGGTGTCGAGTTGCACGTAGCCGACGACCACCACCTCGGGAGTCTCGCCGGGCGCCCACAGGCTGGTGGCCACGCCGTCGCCGCCGAGAATCGGGTTGCGGATCGAGTCGCGACGGATCCGGGCCCGGGCGACGGTGGGGGATTCGACGGCGATGACTTCCAGCAGACCCTTCCGTGAGCCGACCTGTGGTCGCGGATCCTTCGGGTCGTAGACGGAGAGCAGCAGGCCCGGCCGCATGCCTCGCGTGGAGTTGCAGGAGACCAGTGCCGTCCGCTCGGCCTCGTCGACCGAGACCACACGGCCGTCGAAGCCGTCGACGCGGTCGTCCTTGGGGATCGCGGCGTCGACCGCCGCCTGCACCGCCGCGTCGGCGACACGGAGCTTGGCGAGCAGTTCGTTCTTGCCCTCGATCTCCTTCGCCTGCCCGCGGAGCACGGCGTACAGCACGTCGAGCTGCGCCTCGGGATCCTGCTTCGACTGGAAGTCCTTCTGCCGGTCGGGTGTCAGGTACTGCACACCCTTGGCCACCTCCGCCCGGAGCTTGTCGTACTTGGTCGACTGGTCGAGCGCCTTCCGCTCGCCCTCGGTGAGCCGGGCTTGCTGCTGCTCGAATTGCTTCCGCGCGGCGTCGAAGGCGTCCTTCTCCGACTGCTTGTCCTTGTCGGCGGTCTCCTTCTGCTCCATCGCCAGCTTGGCGTCGTCCTGCTCCTTCTTGATCGCCTGTTCCTTCTCGGAGATCGCCTTCTCGTGGTCCGCCCGTTGGGCGTCCATCTGCGTGTCCTTCTTGCGGAGCGCAGCGCCGAGCCACTCGACGAGCCTGAGGTAGGTCTTCGGCTCGGCGTCGAAGGCGGCGAACTCCCCGGCAAAGCGGGCGTTGGTCTCGGCCTCGATCTGGTCGATCGACTTGTCCTCGGGCGCCCCGAGCATCTCCTGCAGCTTCCGCTTCTCGTCGCGTGCGGCGTTGAGCTCGGTGCGGGCCTTCGAGGTCTCGGCCGCGGCCGCCTCGGCCTTCTGCTGCTCGTCCAGCCGCTGCTTGAAGAACAGGTACGTGGTGATCGCCAGCACGAACGTGAGCATCACGAACACGATGAGCGCGATGCTGAGCGACGCGACGGTGCGATTGGCTGGCATGCTGGTCACCTGTCGGGGGGCGGCGGCCCCGGGCTGCGGCCGTCGGGTTGCCGCCGCGGCGCACGGTCCCGGAGGAATCGTCGCCGATCACGCGGGGCGTGCAGCCTGCGACCGATTGTACCGGTTATGCCGGGACGACGGCCGGCCAGGGACGTGCCGCGCCGGCGGCCGCGGCCTCCCGGCCGAGGATCGCCGCCAGGGTGCTGCGACACAGGGCCTGTCCCTCGGCCAGCGGCGTGCCGCCGCGAATCGAGCCGATGAACGCCGCCATGCTCCGCCGGTGCCGCCCGGC
>JBIIDT010000041.1:0-25822 GCA_044238145.1 Pirellulales bacterium
GGACGTCGACGCCCGCGGACGCCAGGCCGTGGACCAGCGGCTTCGTGTTCAGGTAGCGGACGGCCCCGATCCGCAGCGATCCGGCGGCGATGGGGAGACGGTCGGGCATGGCTTCCTCGGCGTGGCCAGGAGGATAACCGCAGCCGGCGGAACGGGGTAACCCGGGCCGCCGATCAGGGCTCGAGCCGGCGGAAGGCCCGCAGGCCGAGCATCAGCGGGATCGCCGTGGCCGCCAGGCCGAGGAGGGCCACGATGGCGAGGCTCGTCACCGTGCCGCCCGTGCCGCCGGCCCAGGCGAGCCACTCCTTGGCAGAACCCGCCGCCGGGCCCAGGGTGTGCGTGAGGATGAACAGGTGGGTGGGGAGGGCCGCGAGGATCACCACGGCCATGATGAACAGGGAGCTGATGACGAGGCTCAACGTGCCGCCGAAGCCCGATGAGATCTTCGCGGGCGAAGATTCCCGCAGGTCGGGCATGCGGGCCCCGAGGCCGACGGCGATCCCCGAGAGCCCGAGGCAGAGGACTACGCAGCAGAACTCGTGCACCAGGATCAGCGCCGGCTGGATGCCGAGCATCCAGTCGCTGAGGAACACGAGGACGCAGCAGGGGAGGACCCCGCCCACGAAGGAGAACAGGAACTTCGACCACACGATCTGGTCGCGGTGCACCGGCAGCAACCCGAGGATCCAGAACCGCCGGCCCTCGAGGCTGATCATCGGATAGACGAACCGCGTCGTGAACGTGGAGAGGATCAGCCCCACGACGGCCAGGTTGAGGAAGCCGATCATCGACGCGTAGGTGTTGTTGTAGTTGAACGACCGGAGGTTGAGGAAATACAGGCCCAGCAGCCCGAAGAAGATGAGGAACTGCGACCACTGGGAGATGTCGCGGCGAAAGAGCCGCAGGTCCTTCACCAGCAGCAGCCGCAGGGGGCGGCCCTTCGCCGAGCCGGCGTTGACGAGGGCCTGGTCGAACCAGCCGATCCGCCGCTGCCGCCGCTGCGGGGCCTCCGCGGCCAGCTGGCTGTAGCCCCGCCGGTAGCTGGCCCGGGCGACCCAGCCCGCGAGCAGGTGGAGCATCATGCCGTTGGCCACCAGCAACGCGAGAAACTTGAGCGACTCGAGGAGCGGCAGCATGGTGCCGCGGGAACCGCGGCCGGCGTTCGCGGCGTCGATCAGGCCGCTGGACAGCCACCAGCTGGGGAACAACTTCTGCTCCGTGACCGCGAGGCGGGCGAACGTCTGCTCGAACCAGGCCGGCGAAGCGGTATCGACCTTGCCCGCGGCGAGGAGCGACCAGCCCGTCCAGACGGCCGCCACGCAGGCCGCGGCCGCGGCGATCGAGACCACGTGCATCCGCAGTCGCGGCAGCCAGGCGACCATCAGCATGCAGAGGATGCAGCCGATGGCGGCGGGAATCACCACGAAGGCGACCATGAAGGGGAGGAGGAGCGCGAAGTAGGGCCACGACGCCTCCCGCTCCACGCCGTAGGCCACGAGCATCGGGCTGCCGAGGAGGACGAAGCCCCAGCCCGAGAACCAGATCGCCTCCTGGAACTTGTGGCCGAAGATCGTCTCCGCCCGGGCAGGGAGCGTGAGCAGCAGCCGGGCCTCGGTGGAGCAGTACAGGCCGGCGTAGAGGAGGATGCCCGCCGAGAACACGAGCATCACCATCAGCGACGAGAAGAAGGCGTTGAACAGGAGCGACACCACGTCGGCGTGCAGGGCCTCGAGGAAGGTGAAGCCCTCGTAGAACAGGCCATAGAGCGAGGCCCAGAACAGCCCGCTGAGCAGCACCACGAGGCTGAGCCGCAGCCGCGCGTAGGTGAGCATCGACTGCAGCGTCTCCCAGGCCAGGGTGGCCCGGAGGCGGAGGAAGTTCCGCGACTCCTCCTCGATCGACAGGAGCCGCACGGCCGCGGCCGCACCTCGGCCGCTCACGGCTCCCTCCCCCCGTCGGGCCGGCCCGCGAGCGGCGTCGTGAGCCGCAGGTACAGCTGCTCGAGGCTCGTGCTCTCGATCGCCATCTGCTCCCGCAGCTCGGTGACCGTCCCCAGGAACCGCAGCTGGCTGCGGACCATGATCCCGATGCGGTCGGCCATCTCCTCGGCCATCGCCAGGGTGTGAGTCGACATGAACACGGTCATGCCCTCGCGGGTCCGCTCCCGCAGCAGGTCCTTGACGATCCGCACGCTCCGCGGGTCGAGGCCGACCATCGGCTCGTCGAGGACGAGCACGTCCGGGTCGTGCATCAGCGACGCCGCGAACACGAGCCGCTGCTTCATGCCGAGGGAGTAGCTCTCGGCCAGGTCGTCGGCGAACTCCGCGAGCTCGAAGTGCTCGATCTCGCGGTCGATGCACTGGGCCGCCAGGTGGCGGGGCATGCCGAACATGTCGGCGATGAACCAGAGAAACTCGCGGCCGGTGAGCTTGTCGTAGAGGCAGGGCTCGTCGGGCACGTAGCCGATGTGGAGGTGGGCGTGCCGCGGATCCTTGACGACGTCGTAGCCGCAGACGCGGATCGCGCCGCGGGACGGCCGGAGCAGGCCCACGAGCATCCGGATGGTGGTCGTCTTGCCCGCGCCGTTGGGGCCGAGGAGCGCGAACAACTCGCCCCGGGGGATGGCCAGGGTCATGTCGGACACCGCCGTCTTCGTGGCGTAGGTCCGGGTCACGTGGTCGAACTCGATCATGGCACCGCCTCCTTGCTGGGGGGCTGTTCGTCGGGCACGCGGCCCTCCTCCGCCAGGGTCGTCGCCAGTTGGGCGGCGGCGTCGTCGGCACGGCGGACGAACGTCATCCGGGATCCGAGCAGGACGGCCTCCTGCTTGAGCACGCGGCCCAGCCGGTCGACCCACAGCGTGCAGCGGGGTTCGCGATGGCTGGAGGGATCCTCGTGGTACGTCACGACGTGCACGCGGACGAGGTGGCCGTCGTGATACACCGTCTCCTCGGGCCCCACCTGAGCGTGCAGGATCTCGATCGGCGAGTTCGCGGCCCGCAGCGGGCTGTAGACCGGCACCGTCCAGCGGCGGCCCTCGTACAGCCCCGGCATCGTCGCCTGCGGCGACAGTTCATCGCCGATCATCAACTGGTCGGGCAAGTTCCGGCTGGTCTCATACCGCAGTTCGCCGGCCTGGACGTGCACCGTGACGGTACCCGCGTCGACGATGCCGTTGAGCAGCACCTGGTCGTTCGACCCGGGTACGTTGACGATCGACATGAAGGAACGCAGTTTGCCGGCGCCGTCGATGGCGATCCGGCCGCGGGCGTCGAACGTGAGCCCGCCCCCCTTGGGCAGGACGTTCTTCACGAGGAGGCGGGTCCAGGGGGGCACGACCTCGTCGAGCGGCAGATGGTCGAAGTGCAGCCGGCTGTCGACCAGCAGCCCGCCGAGCGGCGTCCGCTGGGTCTCGGCGAGCGCCCAGCCGATGGTGCGGTCGTTCCACTGCACCGTCCACGCGACCGGGATCAGGCCCTTGCCCGACGAGTAGATCGCCTGGTAGCCCGGCGGCGAGCCGGGCAGGAGGGCGGGAAGAATCTTCTCCACGAGCAGCCAGCCGCTGGTCACGCACCAGAAAACGACGACGATCGGCGTCAACCAAGGCCGCTGAAGCATGCCGCATCCCGGTTCGCGAGTCCCCGGAGTCCGCCGGAGCCCTGCGCCTTGCCCACGCGAAGTTTAGCGGTCCGCGGCGATTTGGGGAAACTTTGGGTGGGCCACGGTTGAAAAACGGCCCGCATGCGGCCCGGCTTCGGATTGCCGGTGCGAACGGGGGCGCGTACACTTTGGCCCGAGTGAACTGGTTCCGGGGTCCCGCCGGAGCGAAATCCATGATCCAGGACGTGCACTACCACCAGCCCTGCCCCGTCTGCGGCCGCTCCCTGCGCATCGGCGTCACGCTGCTGGGCCGGCGGGTCTACTGCCAGCACTGCGGCGGCGGGTTCGTGGCCTCGGACCCCTCGCTCGGTGCGGCGCCCGACCGCAAGGCGGCCGTCCGCGACGCCGCCGTGGACCGCCTGCTCGAGCAGGCGGCGCTGGTGCTCGAGCAGACCGCCCGCTGACGGCGGGCCTTCAGCCGGCGGCGAACGTGGCCTCGAGGCCGGCCGTCTCGGCCAGCCGCAGCCAGTAGTCGGGGAAGGTCTTGCCGACGCAGGCCGGGTCCTCGATGCGGACGCCGGGGACCCGCAGTCCGGCCAACGCCAGGCTCATCGCCATGCGGTGGTCGTCATAGGTCGCGAGCGTCGCGGCCCGCAGGCCGCCGGGAACGATCGTCAGCCCGTCGGCGTGCTCGTGCACCTCCGCGCCGAGCTTTCGCAGTTCGCGCACCAGGTCCCCGATCCGGTCGGTCTCCTTGTCGCGGATGTGGGCCACGTTGCGGATCGATGTGGGGTCGGACGCGAACAGGGCGGTGACGGCCAGCGTGGGCACGGTGTCGCTGATCGCGTTCATGTCGATCTCGATGCCGCGGGCGGCCCGGCCGCTGACCGTGATCGAGCCCGGGTCGCCGCCGGCCGGTTCCCGCCACTCCACCGTGCAGCCCATCCGCTCCAGGGCATCACAAAAGGCCACGTCCCCCTGCATGCTGCCGCGGGAGAGGCCGTCGATCCGCACGCGGCCGCCGGTGATGGCGGCCAGGGCGGCGAAGTAGCTCGCGGCCGACGCGTCGGGCTCGATCGCGTACTCGCGGCCGACGTAGCCGGTGGGGTCGATCCGCCAGCCGTGCTCGCCCTCGGTCGCGCAGTGGCCGCCGAAGCTCGCGATCACCCGCCGCGTCATCTCCAGGTAGGGAACCGAGACGAGCCGGCCCGTGAACTCGATTCGCATGCCGCGGGGCGTGCACGGCGCCGCGAGTGCCAGGCCGCTGGCGAACTGGCTCGACGTGTCGCCGCGGACCCGCACCGTGCCGCCCTCGAAGCCCGCCGCGCGGATCTCGACGGGCGGGCAGCCACCCGGGCTCTCGGCCACCGCGTCGACCCCGAGCGCGGCCAGCGCCTCGACGAGGTCGCCGATGGGCCGCTGCCGCATGCGGGGCGTGCCGTCGAGGCGGAACCGGCCGTGGCCCAGTGGGCAGACGGCGGCGAGAAACCGCATCGTCGTGCCGCTGGCGGCGCAGTCGATGGCGGCCCCCCGCGCCGGGATCGTGCCGCCGCAGCCGGCCACCCGGACCGTGCCCCGGGGCCAGTCGGGTTCGAGGCGGACGCCGAGCGCGGCCAGGCCCGCGGTCATCACCCGCGTGTCCTGGCTGTCGAGCACGCCGGTCAGCAGGCTCTCGCCACGGGCGAGGGCCGCACACACCAGCGCGCGGTTGGTGATGCTCTTCGAGCCGGGGGGCCGGATGGCTGCCCGCACCGGGCCGGGGCAGGTGGGGATCAGGATCGAGTGGGGCGCGGGCTGCATGGGATCCGCGGCGGGGCCGGGCCGGCTTGCGATCCACGGGCGGGGGTGGAAAGTAGCCTCAAGGTAGGCGACCGCTGGTCGCCGGTCCATGCCCGTCATCCCCATCGGCATCGCCATGCAGGAGCCAGTTCCCGGAACGTCGGCCGGCATCGCGGTCGAGGCCTACGATCTCGCCCTGCCGCCGACGATCCTCTTCGGTGCCGGCCGGGCCGGCGAGATCGCGGGCGTGGCGGCGGGCCTCGGCCGCGTCGCCTGGATCGTGGGCGGCCGGCGGAGCCTCGTGAGTTCCGGCCTGCTCGCGCGGCTCGAGGCCGACCTCGGTGCGGTCGGGCTGGCCGCGCGGCTCGTGGCCACGACCGCCGGCGAGCCGACCGTCGATCAGGTCGCTGCGGCCGTCGCCGGGCTGCCGGCGGCGGGCCGCGGCGAGGCCGTCGTGATCGCCGTCGGCGGTGGCGCGGCGATCGACCTCGCCAAGGCGATCGCCGCGCTGGCCACCAACCTGCCGCCGGACACGACCGACTTCGACGCCGCCGTCGTCGACCGCCTCGAGGGCGTGGGCCGCGGGCTCTCGATCAGCGTGCCGCCGCTGCCGGTGGTCGCGGTGCCGACCACCGCCGGCACCGGCGCCGAGGCGACCCGCAACGCGGTCATCTCTTGCCCCCGTCGCCGTTTCAAGAAGAGCATGCGCAGCCCGTTGATGGTGCCACGGGCGGCGGTGGTGGATCCGCTGCTGACCGTGTCCTGCGACCGCGGCACGACGGCGGCCTCCGGCCTCGACGCGATCACGCAACTCGTGGAATCGTTCGTCTGCCGGTTCGCGCGGCCCGTGCCGCGGGCGTTGGCGCTCGAGGCGCTGCCGCGGGCGCTGGCCGCCCTGCCGGTCGCGGTCGAGCGGTCCGCGGACGCCGGCGCGCGGGCCGCGATGTCGCATGCGGCGCTCGTCTCCGGGGTCGCGCTGGCGAACTCGGGCCTCGGCATGGCGCACGGCGTGGCGGCGGCACTGGGCATCGAATGCGGCACGCCGCACGGCCTGGCCTGCGCGACGCTCCTGCCCGTCGCCGTACGGGTCAATCTCGAGGCTGCGGAGCGCGCCTTCGCCACGCTCGAGCGGGCGGCGGACGCCGACGCCTCGTCCGTCGACCAAGAGGCCGCGGCCGCCTTCGCCGCGCGGATCGAAGCCCTCTGCGATCGCGTGGCCGTGCCACGGCGGCTGCGGGACCTGGGCCTTGCCCGCGACCGCCTGGGCTGGCTCGCCGACAACTCGGGAGGCACGAGCATGCGCGGCAACCCCGTCGCCCTCGATCCGGAACGGCTCTTGCCGATCCTCGAGGCGGCCTACTGACGGGCCGCCTCGCGGACGAGCGGATCGTCGAGCAAGGGCTCGAGAAGCTGGACGTTTTGGCCGCCCCGCTTGGCGATGCCCCACTCCCGGCGGGCGCCGTCGACCGCGGGCGGGTCTCGCAGGAAGAACTCGCAGCCGAGAAACAGGTGGTTGCCCGGCTGGTCGTCGGCCGCGAACCAGGCGCGGACGATCGCGTTCACGATCGGCGGCGGCACCTCGGCGGGAGGGATCCGCTTGATCGAGCCGGACGATTTGTACTTGAAGATTTCGGGCGTCGACTCGATGACCGAGATCTTCGTGCGGCCGACGTCGTAGTCGCCGCCGGCGGCGAGCAGGGCCCGGTTGCGGTATTCGGGAAATTGGCGGGCATAGACGGCAAGCTGCCGCCAGCACGTCACCCGGTCGGCGAGCCGCTCGTCGTCCTCGGCGAGCCGATCCGCCTTCGCGATCTGCCGATCGGCCGTGTCGAACTCGCTCTGCCGCAGGGCCGCGAGGGCCTCGCTGAGGGCCCGGTCGACTTCCGCGGCGAGGCGGGCCCGCTGCTCGGGCGTGGGTCGCGGCGGCTCGGGGGTCGGTGGCGGATCCTGCGGCGGCACCGGCTCGGGCGTCGGCACCGGGTCAGTTGTCGGCACCGTGGGAGGCTCTGGTTTCGCCGGCTCGACAGGAGGCATCGTTCGGGACGGTGGCTCGTCGGCGGCGGCCGGCGGCGTCGGGACAGTCGCGACCGGCGTTGGCGGCTGAGGTGGTGCCGGCGCCGGCACCACGGCAGGCGGCTTGGGCGGCGACGGTCGCGGGAAGACGGCGGCGATCGGCCGCGGCGGCTTGAGACCGCCGGTTCCCGCCTCCGGCCAAAGCGCGTAGGCGGCGGCGACCGCGGCGGCGGCGACGAACAACGAGAGGATCGCCGGCGCGGCGGCACCCGATGCCTGCCGGCGGCGGGCCGGGCGCCGCAGGCGGATTTCGACTTCCGGCTCCACGGGGCCCTGCCCGCCCAGCGGCACGGGCGGGGGTGGCGGCACCGGCGGCGGCGCGGCCTGGTGACCGAATGCGGACTGCTGGGTGCCGGGCCGAGGTGCGAACGCCGCATGGGCCTCGGCCCTCGGCCGGCTCGCGAGCGCGGCGAGGGCCTCGTCGCGGCAGGCGTGGATGCGGCGGTCCAGCGACTCGTGGGCCAGTCGGAACGGCCCCGGATCGACGTTCCGCAGCCGGCGGAGGAGCCGCTCCGCGGCGGCCTCCACGGCCGCGGCGTCGGCGGCGGTCGGGGACAGACCCAGCGCGCGGAACGGATCGGCCAGGTCCACCGCGGCGATGCCGAGCCACTCGCGACTGGGATCGAAACCGTTGCTGCCGGACATGAACGCGTCGCCGACTCCGAGCGTCGCCCGCATCGGCGACGGTCGCCCATCAGACTAGCAGATGCCGGTCAGGAACGCCTCCACACGGTCATCTCGGCGACCGTGTGCTGGTGCTTGCGGGCCGTCTCGCGGATCACGAACGGCACGTCCTGCCGATGCACGAGGGTGAACGTGCCCTGCAGTTCACGGGCGATCCCGGTGAACGTCGCCAGGGGCTCGCCGTGCTCGCGGCGGCCGCCGAGCCACTTCTCGCGCGGCGTGTACTCCTCCAGCCAGGTGTAGGGGGACGTGAGGACGAGCAGGCCGCCGGGGAGCACCCGGCCGCCGACGTCGCGGAGGAAGGCCGCCGGGTCGTAGAGCCGGTCGATGAGGTTGCCGGCGAAGACCAGGTCGTAGCCGGTGTACAGGGGCTTGAGGTTGCAGGCGTCGCCCTGCATGAACGCCACCCGACCCGCCGTGGCCGCCAGGCCGATGCGGTCGAGGGCCACGGCCCGCGGCATCGTCAGCTCGCCCTCGGTCGGAATCTCGTAGAGCACCTCGTCGCCCTGCTGCAGCCGCACGCCCGCCTGGATGAACCGGGCCGAGAAGTCGAGGGCGTCGACGTGGGCGAAGTGACGGGCGAACTCCAGGGCCGATCGGCCGACGGAGCAGCCGATGTCGAGGCACCGCCCGCGCCGGTCGGCCGGCACGTGCGGCAGCGTGGCCGCGACGCAGGCCTGCGGGAAGTTGGGCACTCCCAGCGGCGGCGCGCCGCCGGAGGCCGCCGCGTCGAAGAAGTGGAACTCGAGGTACTGCGTTACGAGCTGGTCGGTCTCGTAGAGCCGCGCGCCCGCCGTCGTCGCCTCGCTGCCCGGCTCCTCCACGATGGTGCGGAAGCCGGCGTGCTGGAAAAAGTGGCGGCGGAAGGCGTAGCGGGCGCTGGCGAGCGCCTCGTTGCCCGTCGAGATCCACGAGCCGCCGACCATCAGGTTGTGCCGGCCGTCGAAGGTGGGCACGGAGAAGTCGTCGTACAGCGGGTGGATCTCGAAGCCCTTGAAGGGCATGATCGGCGTCCGCGTCCACTGCCAGACGTTGCCCACGATGTCGGTGAAGTCGCCCTCCGGGAAGGCGGTGACGGGACAGCTCGATGCGAAGTGCTCGAGGTTGATGTTGCCCGGGGCGGCCGCCCAGGTGGGCTGGTCGCCGGGGACGAGCTCGCGGAGGGCGTGCCAGTGGGCCTCGGTGGGCAGGAGCACGTTCTCGCCGGTGCGGGCCGCGAGCCAGCGGCAGTAGGCCTGGGCCTCGAGGCAGTTGACCTCGACCGGCCAGTCGGCCGGCAGCGGCCGCTCGTCGAGCAGGTTCCGCTGCCAGTAGCCCCCGTCCCGCCGCAGCCAGAACTTCGGGTGCTCCGCCCGCGTGTAGTGCAGCCAGCCGCGGCCCTCGTCGGTCCAGAGCGACTCGTCGCGGTAGCCGCCGCCGGCGACGAACTCGAGAAACTCCGCGTTGGAGACCAGCCGCCGCCCGGCGCGAAAGGCGGGCAGGTCGACCTCCTCGTGTCCGTACTCGTTGTCCCAGCCGTAGGTCTGGTCGTCGGGCCGTTTGCCGAGCCGGATCCGTCGGGCCGCGACCGGCAGCCACTCGTTCTCCGGCGCGGGCCCGGAGGCCGGGCAGGCGGCCCACAGCCGCCGCTCCTCGGCGGTGAGCTCGTCGCCGTGCCGCAGTTCGTCGAGCGGCATCTGCCGCATGATCACGCTCGAGGTCTCGAGGTGGATCCGCTCGTGCTCGATCCCCATCAGGACCACCCAGGCGGGCGAGTTCCAGCCGATCGGCAGCTCCAGCGGCATCGACTGGATGAAGTCGTCGACGACTTCCCGCACGGCGGCCCGGTACTCGCGGACGGCCGTCACCGAGGGCCAGTCGTAGTGGGCGGTGTTGAGGTCGTCCCACGACATCTCGTCGACGCCCACGGCCAGCATCGCCTCGAGCCGGGCGTCGAGCCGCGCGGGCAGGTGGCGGCCGGCCGTGAGCTTGTTGACGTAGAACACGGCCGGGTGGCCGAAGTAGAAGATCAGCGGGTGCCGCAGCGGCTCGTACCGCTCGCAGTAGGAGGCGTCGTCGCGGATCAGGGCGAACAGCCGGTCGTAGATCTCACAGGTCTGGTGGAAGTAGCGGCGCAGTTCGGCCCGCTTGGCGGCGACGGGATCGGCGGCGGCGGGGTCGGCCGTGAGCAGGACCGTCCGCGTGGGGGCGACGGGCGTCGACAGGTCGGCAAACCGGGCGGCGGTCGGCGCCACGGCGGCGGGGGATCGCATGGGGATTTCCGGGGCTCAGGAGCGGCGCTGCTCAGGATTTCGACGAGTCCACAATCCTAGCACGCGCTGCAAGGCCGGCGAGCAGCGGGTGCGGGATCGCCGCGCGGGCCGCGAGGAGGGCCCCGACGACCGCGCCGCGGTGGCAGTTGTCGCCGCCGCACAACGCGTTGGCCCGGACTCCGGCGGCAAAGTCGCCCGCGTGCCGCCAGGCCAGGTACAGCGCGGCCGGAAACGCCTCGTCGATGTAGCAGGCCGGGCTGACGACGCCCCCGACCACGGCCCGATCGGGGCAGGGCCCGGGCGCGGTGGCGGCGCGGGCCTCCCAGTCGCGGAGTTTCGCGGCCGAGACCCAGTCGGCGGCCTCCTCGAGGATCGCCGGCCGCAGGTCGCGGTCGGCGGCGGGGCGGTCGTCGCGGGTCGTGCGGACGAGGATCCGCACGAAGGCGTCGGCCGCGGCGAGCACGTCGTCGTCCTTGTGGGTCAGCGACACGTGGAGGCGGACGATCCGCCGCAGGTCGGGGTGCCGCGGCCCGAGGCCGGCCACGATCGCCGGCACCTGGGCCAGCCCGCCGATGTGCACGTCGCGGACGCCGCAGTTGATCGGCTTGCGGCCCGCGGCCAGGTTCGTGAAGAAGTGGCGATGGTATTCCTCGACGTACGTGTCGCGGTGCCGGCCGGGTTCGAGCATGAAGGCGACGTAGTGCTCGAGCCACCGCTCCGGGTCATAGTCACGGGTCCGACGGAGGATGGCGAAGAGTTCGGCCGCAAGCCGAAGGTTGAGCGTGTTCTCGCCGGCGGCCAGGAACTGGTGGTAGTGGACGCCGCGGCGGCCCCAGAAGGCGGCCTGCTCGCGGAGGATGTCGCCCTTCGGTCCCGCCGGCTGGTAGTGCGACCGCCACAGGATGCTGTCGGCGTGCGGGTTGCGGGGCGCCAGCAGGGGGAGCGGCGCTGCAGGTTCGGCGAGCGCGGGATAATCGCGGTCGAGGGCGGCCCGGTCGTAGTACCAGTGGACGGGCATTGCGACCGCGTCGGCCACGAGGCTGCCGAGCAGGGCGTCGAGGCTCGTGTCGCCGGCGGGGTCGAAGGCGGATTCCGTCATATGGCGAGCGTCCGGGCGAGGAAGCCGCGGACCTGCGGGTCGGCGTCGGGGGCGAAGAACTCGGCCGGCGTGCCGCGGAAGGCGATCCGTCCGTCGGCGACCATCGCGATCTCGTCGGCGGCCCGACGGGCGAAGCCCATCTCGTGGGTCACGAGGATGAACTCGGTGCCGGCGGCCCGCAGTTCGCCGATCATGTCCAGCACCTCCGCCTTCATGTCGGGATCGAGCGCCGAGGTCGGCTCGTCGAGGAGCAGGCGACGCGGCCTGACCACGAGCGCCCGGAGGATGGCGATCCGCTGCTTCTGCCCACCCGAGAGTTCGGCGGGCCGCTTGTGGGCGTGGGCCGCGAGATGGAACCGCTCGAGCGGCTCACGGACCCGCTCCACCGCCTCCGCGCGGGAGAGCCCGTGGACGTGCACCAGCGGGAGGAGGAGGTTTTCCATGGCGGTCAGATGCGGGAACAGGTTGTATGCCTGGAAAACCGTGCCCACGGTCCGGCGGTAACCGCGGAGGCCCGCCTCGTCCCGCGGCAGCGGCGTGCCGTCGAAGGCGACGCTGCCGGCGGCCGGCACGTCGAGGCCGGCGAGGATCCGCAGGAGCGTCGACTTGCCGCCCCCCGACGGACCCACGAGCACGAGCGCCCCGATGGCGCCGGTCCGCAGGTCGAGGCCGTCGAGCACCGTGACCGTGCCTCCGGGCCGCCCCGGGGCGGGGAACCGCTGCACCAGGCCCGCGATCTCCAGGTTCATGCGGCCTCGTAGCGGAAGTGCCGCTCGAGCGCCCGGGCCAGGGCCGAGAGCGGCAGCGTGAGGGCGAGGTAGCCGGCGGCCAGCGGCAGGTAGCTTTCGAGCGCCGAGTAGGTGAACGAGTTCACCTCCTGGGCGGCGAGCGTGAACTCCGAGATCGCGATCACCGAGAGCAGCGACGAGTCCTTGACGAGCGAGACGAGCTGGCCGGCCACGGCCGGGAGCGCGATGCGGACCGCCTGCGGGAGGACGACGAGCCCGAGGATCTGGCCGGGGGAGAGGCCGATCGCCCGGCCGCTGTCGATCTGGGCCCGCGGGATCGCGTCGAGCCCGCCGCGGAAGATCTCGGCCATGTACGCCCCGGAGAAGAGGGCGAGCACCAGTACGCCGGCGACGTAGCGGTTGTCGAGGCCGACCGCGCTGGCCACGACGTAGAAGCCGATGAGCAGCTGCACGAGGAGCGGCGTGCCGCGAATCAACTCGACGTACACCCGGGCGGCCGCCTCGACGAGCGGCCGGCTTGAGCGGAGCATCGCCGCGGCGACGGCACCCACCAGGATGCTCGCCGCGAGGGCGGCCAGGCTCACGGCCACGGTCGTCAGCCAGCCGCGGACGAGCAGCCCGCGGTATTCCCAGACGCCGGCCCAATTCCACTGGTAGCCGACGCGGGCGAAGGCCAGGGCGATCCCGGCCGCGAACAGGCAGACGACGATCGTGTGGGCCAGCCAGCGGGGCATGATGCGAGGATACCACGCCGGCGCATGCCCGGCGGTCCGAGGCCGCCGCTACACGGGGCGGCGGCGACGGGCCGACTCGGGGTGGGCCGAGGACTGGCGATGGTCGTCGAGGCCCACGACGTCGAGCCGCAGCCCGGCCCGGGTGAAGTCGGCCTGCAGCTCCCGCAGCTTCGCCATCACGTTGCTGTCGACGAGCCGCGTGTCGGCGAGGTTGACGATCACGTGGTTACCCTGCACCAGTCCCAGCTGCTCGATCTGCCGGCGGAACGGGATCCAGTTGGAGAACACCGCCGATCCGTGGGCGTCGATCTGCACCGTCTTGTCGTCGATCGTGGTCACGTCGAGGAACGGCTTGAAGAACTCCCGGGGCGGCACGCCGTTGAGGGCGTGGACGATGAACTTGGTGGCCACGCCGATCCCCACGCCGACGAGCAGGTCGGTCGCCAGGACGCCGACGATCGTAGCCACGAAGATCACGAGCTGCTCCGCCCCGATTCGGAACACGTCGATGAACTCACGGGGTGACGCCAGGCGGGAGCCCGTGTAGACGAGCATCGCCGCCAGGGCGGCGAGCGGGATGCGGTGGATCAGTCCGGGCACGAGGGCCACGAAGCCGAGCAGGAACACGGCGTGCCACAGGTCGGCGAACCGCGTCCGGGCCCCGTTGTCGATGTTGGCCTTGCTGCGGACGATCTCGGAGATCATCGGCAGGCCGCCGATCGCGCCGGCGGCCACGTTGGCCACGCCCACCGCCAGCAGGTCGCGGTCCATCGTGGTCTTCCGTTTCCAAGGATCCACCAGGTCGATCGCCTTGGCGGAGAGGAGCGACTCGATGCTGCCGACGACGGCGAACAGCACGACCCACCAGCAGGCGGTGAGCCGCGTGGCCGCGGACGTGAAGGCGGCGAAGTCCGGGGTCGTGACCGCCGCCAGGAGATTCCCCGGCACCTTGACGAGGAACGACTCGCCGATGCGGTACTCGTGGCCGAGGAACGAATAGCTGTGGTCGCGGGCGAGGTCCAACCACATGCCGAGCGGCACCGCCACCAGAAGCACGAGGAGCTGCGCGGGAACCTTCCGCAGCCAGGCCGGCCGCAGCCACGGCTTGACGAACGGAAAGCCGAACAGGATCGCCAGGCTGACGAGGCCGATGACGGCGATCCCCGGGTTCAGGTTGGCGATCTTGTGCGGCAGTTCGCGGAGGATCTCCAGTGGCTCGCCGCTCGCCTTTTGCCCGAAGACCACGGGCAGCTGCTTGAGCATGATGATGATGCCGATCGAGGCCAGCATCCCGTGGACGACGGCTGTGGGAAAGAACTCGCTGAACTTGCCGACGCGCAACAGGGCGAACGCCACCTGCACCGCCCCGGCCACGCAGGCCACGGCGAGCGTCATCCGGTAGGCCGCCAGGTCCGCGGCCGGGTCTTGGCCGCCGGTGAAGCCGAACGCGTTCATCGCGCCGAGCACGATCACGATCAGTCCCGCGGCCGGGCCCTTGATGGTCAGCTCGGAGTCGCTGATGAGCGTCGCGAGCAGGCCGCCGACGACGGCGGTGAACACGCCAGCGACGGGCGGGAAACCGCTGGCCAGGGCGATGCCGAGGCACAGCGGCAGGGCGATGAGGAACACGAAGAAGCCGCTGGCCAGGTCGGGCCGCAGGTAGCGGACGAAGCCGGCCGGCGTGCCGCGGGGCACGTCGTCGCCGGGAGCGGTGAGGTGGGCGGTCCGGGGCGCGTTCATGACGGATGGTCTCCGGGAGACGCCGCAGGCAAGGACGGCGGATGCCGGTCGCGGAGTAGCGTAGCCGATACCCGCTCCAGCGTGCCGACGAGCGGGCGGGGAAACAATCCGAGGCCGAAGACGATGGCCAGCAGGATGGAGAAGCCGAGCCGCTCGCGCGGCAGGATCGCATGCTGCGGGGCGTCGACGGTCGTCGGGCCGCCGAAGATGCCGAACCAGCCGCGGACCACAGCGATGCCGGAGAACACGGTCGCCAGGATGACGAGGATGCCGCCGTGCAGGTGCTCGGCGAGGCTGCCCGACACGATCAGGTCGTCGGCGACGAACGACAGCGTGCCCGGCAGGCCGATGCCGGCGAGGCCAAAGAGCAGGAAGAACGCGGCCAGGGCCGGCGCGTCCCAGAACCGCCCCTGCGGCAGGTCGAGCCGCAGAGGTCCGGCCCGCCCCTCGAGCGCCGCGGCGACGATGCCGATCCCCGTGAGCGACAGGCCGCTGGCGAGCCAGACGCACAGGCCGCCGGTCAGTTCCATGGGCAGCGTCCCGGAGAGGCCCGCCAGCACCAGGGCCGACTGGCTGAAGGCGAGATAGCCGATCAACCGGCGCAGGTCGCGCTGCACGACGGCGAGCGCCGCGCCGTAGACGGCGGTCACCGGCCCGAGGAAGGCGAGGGCGACGAGTTCCTGGGCGACGCCGTCGGCGTGGCCGAGCAGGAGGCGGACAGCCACGTAGCTGCCCACCTGCGGCACGGTTGCCAGGAGGGCCGCGGGGAGTGGCGCCCCGGCGAACAGGGCCGGCACCCAGAAGTGGAAGGGCAAGATGTTCTCGCGGACGAGCACCGCCGCGGCCACGAGCCAGCCGCCGGCCGTGCCGACCCAGCCGCTGCCCGGCTCCCACGGCGGGTCGGCGAGCATCATCGCCGTGCCCGCGGCCAGGCAGCAGAGGCTGGTTCCGACCGCGAACGCGTAGACCCGTGCCGCCGGCCGGCCGCCGGGCTCGGCCCGGGTGGCACGCCACACCGGCAGGGCGGTGGCGCACGCCAGGGCGACGATGCACACCGGGTGCGCGGTGAAGAACAGGGCGAAGGTGGTGGCGGCACCCGCCAGGCACCAGGTGGCGAGCGGCCCCTGCAGACTGCGACGCGGCGCCGTCGCGAACACCAGCAGGAGGCAGGCGGCCACGAACGGAACCAGCACCGCCGTGACGCCGTCCACGTGGACGACGGCTCCGCCCCCGAGCCGGTCACCGCGATCGACGACGCGGGGTGCCGCGATCCAGGTGGCGAGGATCACCAGTCCGGCCGCGAGCGCGGCCGCGAGCGCGGCGACCGCGGGACCGCGGGGTGCGGCTCGCCAGCCGCCGAACCGAAGCAGGCCCGCGGCGGCCAGCGGCGCCGCCACGGCGACGCCGGCGGCGGCGAGGATCAGGCCGTCGGCGTCGACTGCGCTCATGGCCGCTCCTCCCGTTCCCGGTGGCCGAGGCGCCGAGACCCGAGCCAATCCGTCCCCGCCCGCTCGACCGTCGCGAGGCTCTCTACGATCCGCCGGAAGGGCTCGACCACCAGCCGCGACACCGCCATCTCCTCGTAGCCCCGCTCCAGGGCCACCCGGTACACCGCCGCCTGCCAGGCGGCCGGCAGCCGGTCGGTCCACGCGCGGCCGGCGCCGGGCTGGCCGCCGAGGGCGGCGGCCAGGGTGTGGCGGTCGTGGAGCGCCGACGGGGAGCGCAGGATCTGGAGGCTGCGGAGGATGGCGTGGCTGACGACGTGCACCAGCGGGATCACCCGCCAGCCGAGTCCGATCTCCACGAAGATCAGGCCCGACTGCATCATCGATCCGTAGGCCAGCATGCTCTTGAGGTCGGTCTGCACCCGGCCCACGAGACTGGCGTGGGCCGCCGTGGCGGTCCCCACGGCGACGAGGAGCCAGGCCACGGCCGGGGCCGCGTCGAGCAGGGCCTCGCAGCGGAGCAGCACGTAGGCGCCGGCATGGATCGACAGCGCGCCGTAGAAGATGGCGCTCGACGGCGTGGGTCCCTCCATCGCACGGGGCAGCCAGTTGGAGAACGGCACCTGCGCCGACTTGCCGAGGGCGGCGAAGGCGAGCAGCAGGGCGAGGAGCGTGGCGGTGGCGGGCGGGACGAGGCAGTGCGCCGCCGGCCAGTCGCCGTGGAACAGGCGATCGAAGTCGCCCGAGCCGACCGCGGCGTGGGCCACGACGCCCGCCGCCAGCAGCCCGACGTCGCAGACGCGGTAGGTGACGAAGGCGCGGACGGCGGCCTGCACGGCGTTGGCCCGCTCGTGGAAGAAGCCGATGAGCAGCGCGGAGGAGATGCCGATCAGCTCCCAGCCGGCGAACAGCACGTCGATGCTGCCGGCGAGGACCATCAGGTTCATGCCGAGGCCGAAGACCGCGAGGAGCACGAAGAACCGGTTGAACCCGGGCTCGCGATGCAGGTACTTGCGGGCGAAGGCGTTGACGAGCAGGCACAGCCCCGTCGAGAAGCAGACGTAGGGCACCGACAGGCCGTCGGCGACCAGGTCGATGGTCGCCGCATGATGGCCGACGGCGAACCAGGTGCCGAGGTGGACGATCTGCGGCGCGAACCCGCGGCCGGCGAGGACGGCCGCCAGGGTGACCGCCGCGAGGAACGCGGTCGCGAAGGCCGTGGCCACGTACCGCGTGACCGTCCGCTCCGCGAGCGGACGTCCGACGAGGGGCGGCACGCCGATCGCGGCGAGCGCGGCGGCCGGGGCGGCGAGCTGCACGACGACGAGCGCCGCGACGAGGTCGTGCGGGGACTGCGGGTCGAGGGCGAGCGCGGCCACGGGCGGGATCATGGGCGGCCTCCGACGAGGGCGGCCGTCGTGCGGGCGGGGGGCAGGTGGCCGCGCTGCCCGCCGAACCAGTCGATCGACCGCGTCACCGTGGGGATCCGATTCGACTCCGGCACGTACGGCACGAAGCGGCCGTCGTCGCACCACGCCAGGCCCGCCCCCGGCTGCCCCCAGGCCGCGAGCTGCACCCAGCGGTTGGAGACGAGCCGCTCCACGGCGGGCACGCGGGCGATGGCCGCGAGAATCCGCTCGACGGGCGCCTCGATCACGACCAGCAGTCGGACGGGCTCGTGGATCTCGACGGTCTGCCAGGGCAGGCCCGTCCGCAGGTCGCTGGCATGGCCGTCCATGACGCCGATCAGGCCGGTGATGTTGTGCGGCAGCTTCGTGCCGCATCCGTAGCCGATGGGATCGATGCGGGAGAGCGTGTAGGCGAGGTTGATGCCGGCGGCGACCGGGCCGACCGCCGCCAGTGTGCGGGCGAGGATGTCGCCGTCCGGATCGGTGTCGGGGTCGTAGGAGACGAGGAACGCCCGGCGGTCGAGGAACAGGCCGCGGGTCCGCCACCGGCGGCCGATGACGCACATGGCGTTGGTGGCGTGGCCGAGCTCGGGGCGGACCTGGGCCAGGTCGCTCGCCCGGCCCTCGACCCGCCGCAGGGCCTCGTCCGCGCCGACGTCGAGGGGCACGGAGTCGAATCGACGGCAGCGTTCCTGGGCGTCGGCCGCCAGCGCCCGCCGGCAGGTCGCCTCGAAGGCGGTGAGGTCGGCGCGATGGTCGTCCGGCACCCGGTCGCGATCGTAGAGGACGATGGCGTCGGAACAGGTGTCCTGCATGCCGCCGATGAACACCGTGTCGGCCGGAATCTCCAGGCCGTCCGTGGCGAGCCGCCGCCTGACCCGCGGGTCGTTGGCCATGAGGGCAAAGGCCCGGGCGTTCGCCCCGCCCCGGCCGCCGCCGCACGCGCCGCAGTCGTAGGCGCTTTCGTGCGAGTTGTTGAGGCTCGTCGATCCGTGGCCGAGGACGGCGACCAGCCGCGCGAACCGGCCGGTGAGGCCGACGTCCTCGAGCAGGCGGCGGACGATGCCCGCCATCTCGTCCACGGTGAAGCCGGGCCACGTGCCGTCGGACAGCGGCGCGGTTGCCTGCCGCTCCAGCAGCAGCCGGGTGGGGACGCGGTGCCGCCCGAGTTCGGCGGTCGTCCGGGCCAGGCGGCCGGTGAATCGGGGGAACAGGACGCGGGCCACGAGCGGCACCGCGGCGATGGCGCCCCCCACCGCGGCCAGCAGACCGCCGACGAGCAGCGTGCGGTTGCCCGAGGAGAGGCCGCCGCGCAGCCGGCCGACCGCCCGGCGGATCGCCTGCCGCAGACGGTTGCGGCCCACGGCCTGCTCGACGGGCATCTCGACGACCGTGTGTGCCGGCTTCATGACGATCGGGCACAGCGGCGTCGCGTGCCAGTCGTCGATGCCGTGGTAGTTCATGGGCACGAAGAAGAAGCCGGCGGCGCCCAGCGTCTCGATGCCGGGCTCGAGTTCCTCGAGGTGCCGCCGGAACGACTCGCAGCGGTCGTCCATGCACGTCACGGCCTGGGCGGTGGGACGGTCGGCGGCGAACGCGGCGGGCTCGTGCGCCGCCAGGGCGTCGAGCGTGACGATGCGGTGCCGTCGTTCGTAGGCCAGCTGGAAGATCCGGCGGCGGGCGACGGCGTCGAACCCCTGCAGGGTCCGCTCGAACCGCACCAGTTCCTCCTCTTCGAGGCCGCGCACGTCCGCCGCGGTGAGCCCCACGAGCCGCGCCACCTGGCAGAGCAGGAAGGCCCGGGCCACGCTCCCCGGGCCGCGGTGCGGCGGATGGCGGTCGCGGAGTTCCGTCCACAGGGCGGACAGGTCGCCGCGGTGTCCGAGCCGGGCGGCCGCCCATTCCGCCGCCACGCGGTCGAGCACGAGCCGCAGGGCGACGAAGTCGGCGAGCCGGGCGGGCACGGCATGCACGGGCGCCCGGTCGGGACGCTGCTCGAGCTGATGGATCATGCCGGCCCAGCCCCGCAGGGCGAGCAGCGACCTCGACACGACCTCGTCGCGATCGGCGTCCGGCACGCCGAGCCTCCGCACCTCGTCCACGATCACGTCGCGGGGGTCGCGGCCCCGGACGGCCGCCAGCGCCGCCGGCAGCCGCACCGACCACGGCTCGACGGGGCCCAGCCGCGTGGCGAACAGGCCCGCGGCCGCCTCGAGGAGCCCGCGGTCGCGGCCGGGCATCGGCCACGTGGCGACGCCCTGGTCGAGAAACGCCGCGCACCAGCGGATCAGCAGCGGATGCACGAGGGCGTCGGTGTCGAGCGCGGGGGCGACCGCCGCGATCAGGTCTCGGGGCCGGGCCGGCGGCCGGCCGTGCACCACGGCGGGTCGGAACAGCGAGACGGCCTCCATGCAGGCCAGCCACAGATCCTCGGCGTCGGGCCCCGCGAACGGCGACCGTTCGGTGAGCGTCCAGCGGACGGCGACGTCGTCCTCCTGGTGCACCGGATGCTCGAGCAGCGCGAGGAGCAGCGCCCGGAGCGTCACGCGGCCGCCGGCGAGCCTGGTGGCGGCGGCGGGCCCGAGGTCGATGTCGAGCACGGCCTCGAGATCGGAGAGGCGGATGCGGCCCCGGGCGAGTTCCGCGCGATACGTGGACTCGGGAAGGAACGGCTCGGTGCCGAAGACCCCCGCTGCCTCGACGAGCGCCGCGTCGAACGGACGATCCTCGAAGCCCTGGAGGATGTTCTGGGCGACAAACACGTCGATCGGGCCCTGCGTCGGCAGCAGGGCCGCCGTGCGGGCGATGGCACGCGCGACGGCATCACGGGGAGAGTCGGAGGCGGACATGCGGGCACCGGTGGCGGGAGGGAGTCGAACCACGGCGCGAGCGAATGGCGCCGCAGAACGGTCCGCGGGGCTGCCCCGGCGGACAAGCGATGGCCACGCGGCCCGGCGGGCCACGCAGCGGTTCAGCCGGCCGGCGGGCCGCGGATCGAGCGTGCCGGACCGGCGAAACGTCGTGCCGTCGGGGAGTCGGTGGCGACGAGGCGGCCGTGAAGTAGAGCGGCCCGTCGGACGGTGGTCACGCCGCCGGCGACGAGGTGCAGTGTGCCGTCGGCGTCCTCCTCCTGCTCTTTCTCCTCGCGTTCTTCGCTGCAGTCGGCACCGCGGGATTCGGCCCCGTCGTCGGCGTCGAACGGGGCGGTGCACAGGCACGGCCCCGGAACACCGGCGGGCGCCAGGGCGGCCGCGAACAGCGGGATCCCGGCGAGGAAGGTCGCCGTGGCGGTGAGGATCGCGAGCGGGCGGAGCAGGCTGCTGACCATGCCTCGACGGTACTTCGGGTGCCGGTGGGCCGTCAACGGAAGGAGCGGGGCCCACGCACCCGCGGCCGACCTTACGATTCCTAAAAGTAGAACGGCAGGCCGTGGTCCTTGAAATAAGCCTTTTCTTCGGGCAGGAACTCGTCGCCGAGTTTCTCGAACCCCCCTTCCGCGCGGAAAGCGGCGAGGAAGTCGTTGATCTGCCGGCGGAGGTCGTCGTCGCCGAGCCGCAGGCCGACCGCCCAGGTTTCCTCGCGGAAGGGGTTGAGCACGGCGCGGGTCGTGGCGGCGTGGCGGCGGTGGTTCTGGAACACCGAGAGGGAATCGTAGATGAAGGCGTCGGCCTTTCCCTGTGACACCTCCAGCACGGCGGCCGCCTCCTTGTCGAGCACGAGCACGCGGGCCCGCTTCAGGCTCGTCGCGGCATACTGGTGGCCGGTGGTCCCCTTCTTCACGGCCACGACGCGACCGGCGGCGTCGAGGTCGGCCGCGGAGCGGACCGGCGACTGCGCGGACACGAGCAGGGCGAGGCCGGTCTTGAGGTAGGGATCGGAGAAGGCGATCGCCTTCGCCCGCTCGGGCGTGGCCGTCATCGAGGAGATCACGCAGTCGATCTTCCGCGTCTTGAGCGCCGTCACGAGACCGTCGAAGGCGATGTTCTCGATCACGACCTCGCGGCCCAGGTGCCTGCCGAGGGCCTCGGCGAGCCGGACGCTCACGCCCGTCGGCCGGCCCTGCGGGTCGGTCATCTCGAAGGGCGGGTAGGCGAGCTCCATCCCCACGCGCAGCGGCGGCTCGGCCGCGACGGCCACGGGGAGCAGGCACAAGAAGGCGAAGAGCGGGCGCATGCGGCGGCCTCGGGAGACCCGGGCAGTGTAGCCGCGGGGTGGGTCACGCCGCCGATCGGGCGGTGAGATCCACGGTCGGCGCGGGGTCGAGCGGCTCCAGTCGGCCTCCCGGGCCGATGGCGTAGACCCGGTCCCGCCACGCGACCGTGCGGACGGCGAACGAGGCGAACCAGCCGGTGAAGTACAAGAGGTCCTTGAGCGGGATGGCGGCGGCATGCCGCCAGGCGAGCGGCCGGCCGCGAAGGAGGCGGGCGGCTGAGACCTCGATCGCCATCTTGAGAGCGACCAGCGGCAACGCGAGCGCGGCCAGGTCGGTGGCGAGCAGGGCGACCGCCCAGGGGACGGGGTTGAGGAGCAGCTCGAGCGGGTAGGCCCAGGGCACCATCCGCCGCCGCAGGCTCGAGTGCCGCAGGTGCCGCAGGGCGGCCTTCCGCCATGACCAGGCGGTCTGCACCGTCTCCACCGGCACCGGGGCGAGCCGCAGCCGCCAGCCGCGGGCGAGCACGAGCCGCGACAGCATGTAGTCGTCGGCACCATGGTCGCGGACGCCGGCGAAGTCGCCGATCTCCGCGAGCGCCGCCCGCCGCACCCACTGGCCCTTCGCGTTCACGGCATGCTGGCCCGTGAGCACCGTGGCGGCGATCGACAGGAAGCCGGCGAACTCCGTGTAGTGGAGGTTCTCGACCGCGGCTGCGAGCGTCTCCTCGCCCACGCCGACGACGGGCTGGTGCACCATGCCGACGCCCGGGTCGGCGAAGCAGGGGAGCACCCGGCCGATGTCGTCCGGCGCCACCCGCACGTTGCTGTCGGAGAGGAGGACGATCGCATGCCGGGCGTGGGGAAGGAGCGCCTCCATGAGGCCGACCTTCGGGCTCGCGGCTGAATCGTCGGCGCCGACGATGATCGCCACGTCGCGGCCGGGATGCCGCCGCGCGAGCCGGCGGACGAGTTCGAGCGCGGGATCGGCCGGATCGGCGGCGCCGAACACGAGCTGCAGCGGCTCGTGCTCGAGGCGGAAGAAGGAGGCGAGGTTCCGCTCCAGGTCCTCGTCGACCCCGCACAGCGGCTTGAGGACGCTCACGCCTGAGGTCGCGGCGTCGGTGATGGGCGACCGGCGGCGATGCCAGGCGGCCCAGCCGTGCACGAGCGCCCACGCCAGGGCGTAGAGGCCGCTGCTCGCTGCGGCCAAGGTCACGAGGCACGCGGTGACGGTGGTCACGAACCCGGTTCCGGCGGAGGCGGGAAGGCGGCGGGAGCGTAGCCGCGGCCGCCCGGCCGGACAATGCCGGTTGCTCGCCCCTCAGAGGGGGTCGGGCTCGGTGAACGGTCCGGCGAGCACGGCCGCGGGCTGGTCGCGGCGGCCGGCCGCTTCGATCACGACCTTCGCCTGCGCGAGCAGATCGTCGGGCACCCGCCAGAGGGTCGGGTCGCAGCCGGGGGCGGTGAGATTCACGGTCAGTCGCGGCGGGATCTCGCGGGAGGTCTCGCCGATCGGGATCGTGGCGGGGTCCTTGCCTGCGAGGATGTCGCCGGCCGCGCGGCCGGCGAGCAGGCCCACCTCGCGAAAGTCGAAGCCGACGTCGAAGAAGGTGCCGCGGTCGGGCGGGCCGGGCACGACCGTGAACACCGGCAGCCGCGCCTTCGCCGCGGTGGCGACGACCGAGTCGATGACGCCGGCCACCGTGGTGTCGCCGGGGACGAAGATCACCTCGGCCCCGCGGGCGATCGTCGACTGGATCGCCTCGACGACCCCCGACGAGTTCTCGACGGCGGCTTCGAGGAGTTCGAGGCCGCGGCCGCGGCACGAGGTGCGGGTGAGCTCCATGAACCGCCGCGAGTTGCTCTCCGCGGGGTTGTGGGCCACGCCGATCCGCCGGACGCCCGGATTGATCCGCTGCAGGATGCCGAAGGTGGCGTCGATGGGGGACAGACTGCCGTAGCCCACGAGGTGCCGCGGATGGACGAGCGGGTCGCGGCGGTCGAGCCCCACGCCGGCCGAGAAGGGATCGGCCACCGCCGAGAAGACGTGGAGCACGCGGCCGCGGGCGTTGGCCGTGGCGAGCGCCTGCAGCGACGGCGTGCTGGAGGTGAGGGCAAGGTCGAACGGGCCGCCGGCGATCTCGCGGGCGATGGCGTTGGCCTGGGCGAGGTCCCCTTCGGCGTTGTAGCGGCGGATCGTGACCGTCTTGCCGTCGACGAAGCCCCGCTCGGCGAGCCCCTCGAGCATGCCGCGGACGGCGTCGTCGAGCACGCTGGTGCTCACCTGCTGGAGCACCGCGACCGCGGGCAGCGTCCGCCGCCCCGCGGCCCGGTCGGTGGCCAGCAGGAGCGACGAGGCGCCGCCGAGGAGGAGGATCGTGGGCAGGGCGCGGCGGAGGACGGGAGCGATGGCGGCGGGCATGCGGAGCCTACACGTAGAGGGCGGCGAGGGTGCGTGCGGCGGCGTCGTCGAGCTGGTCGGCCCGCCGCAGGCGGTCGAAGCGGTCGGCGAGGTCCTCGGCGGTGAGCCGCCGCTTCGCCGCGCCCGCCGCGTCGAGGGCGATGCGGCCGCGGTGGATGAGCAGCAGCCGGTCGCCGAGCGACGCGGCCTGGGCGAGCGAGTGCGTGACCATGAGTGCGGTCAGGTCGCCCTCGCGGACGATCCTGGCCGTCGCCTGGATGACGCGGTCGGCGGCGGCCGGGTCGAGGGCGGCCGTGTGCTCGTCGAGGAGCAGCAGTTCGGGTCGGTGCCAGGTGGCCATCACGAGCGTGACGATCTGCCGCTGCCCGCCGGAGAGCGAGCCGATCGGCTGGTCGAGCCGCGCCTCGAGCCCCGGCACGATCCGCGCCAGCCGCGCGGACGCGGCGGCCCGCAGGCCCTGGTCGGTGGCCCAGCCGAGGCCCGGCCGCCGGCCGCGACAGGCGGCGACGGCGATGTTCTCGAGCACCGTCAGGCCGCCGGCCGTGCCGGCGCGGGGATCCTGGAAGACGCGGCCCACGAGCGCCGCGCGGCGGTGCTCGGGCCACGCGGTGACGTCGCGGCCGGCGACGTGGATCGACCCCGAGTCGAGGCCCACCGTGCCGGCGATGGCGCCGAGCAGCGTGCTCTTGCCGGAGCCGTTGGTGCCGATCACGACCACGAACTGCCCCTGCGGCACGGCGAACGAGACGCCGTCGACGGCCCGCACCAGCGGGCCGCCCGGCGAGGAGAAGGTGACGGTGGCGGCGCGGACGTCAAGCATGGCGGCGGCTCAGGAAGCGCGGGGCGACGAGGGCGGCGAGCACGACGACGGCCGTGGCCGCCTTGAGCCAGTCGGGGTCGAGGCCGGCCCGCAGGGCGGCGGCGACGAGGAGCCGGAAGGCGACGCTGCCGGCCACCGTGGCCACGAGCGCGCCGCCGAGGCGGACCGAGCCGACGAGCGCCGCGCCCAGGAACACGCTCGCCATGCCCCAGACGATCATGCCGATCCCCATCTGCACGTCGGTGAAGCCCTGGTACTGGGCCACGAGCGCGCCGCCCAGCGCGGTGAGCGCGTTGGAGATCGCCAGGCCAGCGACGGTGAGCAGGGTCGTGTCGCGGCCGAGGGCGCGGGCCATCGTGGGCGTGTCGCCGCCGGCCCGCATGGCGGTGCCCAGCCGCGTGCGGAAGAAGAGGTACAGCAGCACGATCGCGGCGGCGACGGCCGCGAGCACGAACGCCGTGCGGGCCGCCTCGCCCGCCACGGCCGCGTCGCCGCCGACGAGCGGCTCGAGCCCCGGCGCGAGGGCCGCCTCGGCCCGGTCGAAGAGCGTGGCCGTGCCGGAGAGCGGCACGTTGCTCCGGCCGAGCACGACCAGGTTCACGCTGGCGAGCGCGGTGGTCACCAGGATGCCGGCGAGCAGCGGCTCGATTCCGAGAAAGCCGCGGAGCAGGGCGGTGGCGGCGCCGGCGGCCGCCCCGGCCGCCATGCCGCCCGCCGTGGCGACGGCCGGGTCGAGCCCGGCGACGAGCAGCACCGCCGTCACCACGCCCCCGAGCGTGAACGAGCCGTCGGTCGTGATGTCGGGAAACGAGAACAGCCGGTAGCTGACGAACACGCCGAGGGCCACGAAGCCGAGCGCCAGGC
>JBIIDT010000042.1:0-25246 GCA_044238145.1 Pirellulales bacterium
AGGCCGCACTTGCCGAGGCTCCACGGGTGATCAGGGAGCCAGGAGATGCCGATGGCGCCGCGGGCGAGCTCCGCGGCCTCGGTCGCAGCGCTCCAACGCACGTGCCGCGTCCGCACGCCCGGAAGGTTCGGGAACACATCGCAGATCAGCGTCAGGCCCGACGCCGGCGCCGCGGCACATGCTTCACGCAGACAAGGGAGCGCGTCGTCGAGGGCAGACACCGTACTGCGACTGCCGATCCAGACCATCTCGGCAGCGCCGGCCGGCTGATCATGGGCCGCCGGCAGGTATCCCGACGGATCGACGCAGGTCGGCACGAGGTGCGTGCTTGCGGAGGGCGCGGCGCGCACCGCGTGCTCGAGGAGCTGCGACGAGCCCGCCAGCGAGGCGTCCGCCATGCGCACCATCCGCCGAAACCGCGACCAACGCACCGGATCCTCGGCCAGTCGGCCGCTATTGCTGTCCCGCAGATGGACGGCGTCGTCGAAATCGTAGAGCAGCGTCCGCGACACGCGACGGATGAGCCAGGCCTTGCCGGCGCTGAACAGCCGCCGCTGGACCACGACGGCATCCGCGGTGGCGAGCGTCGCCAGCATGCGGGCGAACCCGCCCGGCCCGTGCGGTCGCGTCACGAGTTCGAGCCGCCAGCCTGCCGCCTCGAGCAACGGGGAGAACGCGGCCCAGCGGTAGCGGTAGCAGACGAAGTCAGGCCCTTCGCTCACTGCGATCAGCCGCCGCATCACGTGCAGTCCCGGGAATACGCGTCGTGCCGCCTGCCGGAGGCTCCTCCGGCACACTTGCCATCGGCCGCGGCGGGGGCGTCGATGGAGCCTGCCTCCGGGTGATTTCCGTAGCGCGCGACCTCTGATTACGCAGCCAGCCCGACCGCCCCCGGCAGCTGGGGGCCTGGGCAACCTGCGACCCCGAGGCAACGGCAGTCATCGCCGACCGCGATCGCCATCGAACAGCGTCTCGCGAAGCCACGTCTCGTGCCGAAAAAACCTCCATGATGCGCAGCGTCGACAGCCAACGATTCGCGATCCGGGACGTGCGCGGCGGCCTGCGGTCGCCACGGATCGCGGTCGTCATCGACAAGTTCGCGGTCGCCCGCGGCGGGGCCGCGGTCTACACCCGCGACCTCCTCCTCTGGCTGGCCGCACGCGGCTTCGACGTGCACGTGGTGACTCGCGAGGTCGGCGCGGAGGAGCGCTCGCTCCCCTTCACCTTCCACGAGGCCCGCGCGACGCGGGCCAGACGCCGCTTCGCGACCGCCGCGCTCGAACTGGTGGCGGACGTCTCGGCCGACATCAACCACGACATGGGTGCCGCCGCCGGATGCGACATCTTCCAGCCCCACGCCGGCTCCCCGGTGGTCTGTCAACGCGCGATGGACGCCGCCACGCCCTGGTGGTACCGGCATGCCCGCAGGCTGGCCCAGGATTTTTCTCGGCGGCGGTCCATCCGCAGATTGGCCGTGCGGCAGTTCGGCAGCGCCAGGTCGCTGTTCATCGCCGTCTCCGGGCGGGTGGCCGCCGACCTCCATCGCATCCACGGGGTGTCGCCGCACCGCATCCGGACCATCCACAACGGCGTCGATGCGGGGCTGTTCGACGCCAGCCGGCACACCATGGCAGCGGCCGCCGTCCGCCGTCGCCACGGCATCGCCGCCGATGAGTTGCTCGTGATCGCGATCGCCCACAATCATCGGCTCAAGGGCGTGCACGTGCTGTCGGACGCGGTTCGCCGCCTGCGGGCCGAGGGCCTGCCGCTCCGGCTGCTTGTCTGCGGCGCACGGTCTCCGCGTTCACGCGCCGCCGAGGCGCATCGGACTGCAATCGTCCATGCGGGGTGCGTCGCCGACCCCGCCGTCCACTACGCGGCTGCAGACATCGCGGTGCAGGCCACCTTCTACGACGCCTGCAGCCTGGCCACGCTCGAGTCGCTGGCCAGCGGCCTGCCAGTGATCACGACCCGCGCGAACGGGGCGGCGGAGTTGATCACGCCCGGCACCGACGGCATCGTGCTCGACGATCCCGGTGACGCGACGGCACTGGCCAACGCGCTGCGGACACTGGCCCGCGACCGGTTCCTGCGGGCGGCCATGGGGCGGGCGGCGCGACGGCTCGCGACGAGGCATGGCAGTCAGGCCACCTTCGCCAAGGTTGCCGACGTGTACGCCGAGGTCCTCGAAGCCAAGGGGCTACGCCTCGTGGGCCTGGCGGCACGCCAGCGGGACGTGCTGTCCCGAGCTGCCTAGGCCGTCGATCGCGACGATGAGCCTGCCGGGTGACCGAGCCCGAGGCGGGCTTGACACGGGCCGCCGAAAAAACCTATTCCCCCGACTCTTTCAGGGCTGTTTGTCGTTCGCCGCCCCCACATCGTCCCGCGATGCCCGCACACACGATGCGACTCACCGGCAGGTCACCAGCCGTCGCTCGGGATCGGCCGGGGCGTCGCGTCATGGCGGCGGCCATCGTGATGCTGGCCTGTCAGGGGTGCCTCGGCCCCACGGCCATCCGCGGCACCCGGCTGCACTACAACCAGGCCTATGAACGGACCGCCGATCAGGAAATCCTGCTGAACATCGTGCGGTTGCGGTACGCCGACAGCCCGGTGTTCATCGACCTGCCGGCCATCACCAGTCAGTTCGAAGCCGCATCGAACGGCATGGGCGGCAGCACGAGCACGCCCGGACTCGGGCAGATCGCGGGCAATTTCGCGCTCCGCGACGCCCCCACGCTCTCCTATGCACCGCGGACGGGCCGCGAGTATGCCAAGTCGCTCATCACGCCGCTCAAGGCGGAAGCGCTCTTCAACACCAGCCCCGGCGGCAACACCCGCAACGTGTTCCTGGCGGCCGTCGACAGCATCAACGGCGTCCGCAACGCCCCGCTTGCCACGTCGCCCCATGGCTGCGTGCGGGAAGACAATCAGGCGTATCGGTATGCCGTCGACGCCATCATCGCACTCCAGGCCCGTGGGGCGATCGAGCTGCGCATCGCCACCGAGGAGGAGGTCGCCGGAGGTGTCGTGCCGACGAGCGCGATCACCCCCCAGGTCCTCATGGATGCCCTCGACAAGGATTTCGTCCTCCACCGGGACGAGGCGTCGCTGCGGATCGCCAAGCCACAGGAGGTGCTCGCGGTCGTCATCCACCCGGACGAGTACGACTCGCCCGAGATGCGCGACCTGTGCGAGATGTTCCACCTGACGCCCGGGCGGAGAATGTACCGGGTCGTGTCGCACGAAGCGGACCCCGTGGTCATGGATTCCGCGGACGATGCAGGGCTGCCCGTCGATCCCCCCGAGGTCGAGCTGTTGCCGTCACCAGAAGGCAGCAACACGGCATCGGTTCCCTCGCCGGGCCGAAACGCCGAACGCGGCGACACCATCAGCCTCAACATGCGGTCGATCTATCAGGTGATGACCTTCCTCTCCAAGGGCGTCGAGGTGCCCGCCGCGCACGTGGACCGCGGGATCGTTCAGGTGTGCTGCACGCCCGATGGAAAGCGGGACGATTGGACGCGACTCACGAACGGCTTGTTCCGGATTCACGTCCAGCGGTTTCGTCCGTGGCATGCGGAGGTCGCGGTTCCATACCGCGATCATTGGTTCTACATCGCCGAGAACGACGTGCAGAGCCGAGCCGTTCTCTCGCACGTTCTCCTCTCGATCGAACATCAGGTCGCCGATGCCAAGACGGCCGCACCGGTGCTGACGTTGCCGCTGCGCTGAACGAGCCGTGGCCGTGCCCGGCGCCGTCGCAGGGCACGGAAGGCTGGCTGCCTACGGAGCGGGCGCGTACTGGGCGGTCGGCGAGATGGTGCCCCGCACGCCCAACCGATATGCCCGGGCCACCAGCGCGTTGTACTCGGCCGCGGAGGGGAACTGATCACGGGTCAGGATGGACCCCGAGGTGCCGGTCGGGTCGCTGACGATCGCCCAGCTGTAGTCCGGGGCGTAGTCCAGGATCCAGTAGTTGCCCGGCTCGACCGCGTCGGGCTCGCCGGAGTAGTCCACGTTGAAGCGGGTGTTGAACTCGTTGACCGCGACCGCCGTCCCGGTGACGTTCCACGCGGGGCCGGAGGGGCCGGACTCGTTGCCGGAGTTCTCCACCCTCAGCATGCCGTCTGGCTGGGGCGTGAAGTTAGCCATCACGTTCACCAGCCCGATGGTGCTGGCCTGCTTGATGCTACCCTGCTCGTACCAGGTGCCTGCGTACTGAGCGATATCGACCGGCGGCGGCGCGGGCAGCGTGGTGGCGCCGACGTCTCCCAGCACGATCGGCTGGTTGGACACGTAGGTGCCGTCGTTCGGACTGCCGTAGATGCCGTAGAAGGGATCGGTCGGCCCGTAAATCCCCGAGTACATGTCGTTGATCCAGCCGGTGGCGAAGGTGATCACGGCGTCGAGCGGGGTGCCGGCGTCGAACTGCATCCCGACGAACACGTCGGGATGCAGCAACGCGAGCTGCTCCGTCGTGCTGCCCCAGTTGTTCGCGGCCTGCGGCGGTGAGGCGATCTGGTAGAGGGGGATGCCCAAGGAGTCGAGCTTGGCGAGCGACGGGGCGAACTGATCCGGGCCGGCCACCCCGTCGACCATCACCACGCCCAACAGGTTTGCGGCGGCGCCGTTGTCGACGGTGAGCGCGGCCACCTGGGCGGCGAAGCCACCGCCCGTCAACTGCCCGGCGAACAGCAGCTTCCCGGGCAACACCCCTTGATAGCCGGCGGCCGTCGCGCTGATGGCGAGTGCCCCCCGATCACCGAACATCATGTCGGCGACCGCCTGCTGCATGACCGCGCTGCCGAGGAACAAGTCCGGCTGGGTCGGAATCTCGAAGGAGCTGATCGTGGGGGCGACGACGATGCTGTTGGTCTGGCCCGCGATCTGGACGGCGAGCGCCGCGAACGCCGCCGCGTCGCCGGACTCGCCGCGTTGCAGCCACACGAGGCCGTTGGCCGAGACCTGGCCGTCGGACTGGGTCGGGAAGTACCAATCGGCCGACGTCACGAAACCCCTGGGCCCGCTCGGGATGCCCAGTGGCGACGTCGCGGCCTTGACCCCCGTCACGCCATTGCCGAGGGGCGGAACGACGGCCGCGGACAGGCCGTTGCTGCCAGTGTTGACCGCGGGCCCGGGCTGGAACCCGGACAATCCGCCAAGGGACTCGATCTCCGCATCGAGCCTCCACTCGGCCGCCGACCACATGTTGGCGATCGGGCTGGGGAGGGCCGTCGCCGCGGCCTCGCCCAGCTGGATCGGCTCGTTCGCCGCGGCGTAGAAGCCGTACTGGGGGTTATCCGGCGTGACACCCGAATACAGGTCGTTGATCCAGCCGGCAGACAGCAGGTGGGCGGCCGCCGCGTTGCCGGGCAGCGACCGCGTCGTCACCCGCTGGGCCACGATGTCGTCGGACAGGCTACTGCCCACGATGGCGTCGACGTGCGAACCGCCGGTGAGCACGACGCCGCGGAACCGGCCGGGGGCGACCGCCACCAGCGCGTTGGTCGTCGCGCCGTAGGCGTTCCAGAGCTGCGCGGGGGCCGCGAGCTGGTAGACGGGGATGGAGCGGCCATCCAGGTCCGCCACCTGCTCCGCAAAACTGCCGCTGCCGTCGAAGGCGCCGGCGGAGACGCCGTCGTACATGATCACGCCCACCAGGTCGGTGGACGCCGGATTGTTCTCCGTGTAATCGGCCGCGACCGCCGTCACGAAACCGCCGCCCGCGGAATGACCGGCGAGCACGAACTTGCCCGTGAGTTCGCTCAGATCCCCGGCATAGCCGGCCGCCACCGCGCTGGCGACGAGCGCTGATCGATTGCCCTCGAACAACGCCGCCACGGCCCGCAGGGCCGGGTCGTCGGCCACCGCCCAGTTCATGCTGGCCGGCAGCGACGGCGCCACCACGATGCTATTGGTCTGCCGGGCGAGATCGCCGGCCAGCGACGCGAAGGAGCCACCGGTGGCGCCGGGGGCATGCTGCAGCCAGATCACGCCTTGGGCTGCGATCGAGCCGTCGACCTGCGTCGGGAAGTACCAGTCGGCCGGCACTTGAATCCCGCCACCGTAGGAAGCGGCGAGCGTGGAACTGCCCACCTGCACGCCGCTCACGCCGTTGCTCACCCCGGGCAATTGGGGCGAGACGACGGCGCTAGTCGCCAACGTGGCCGGTGCCGAGGCCGTCGTGGCGGCAGTCGTGCCGACGGCCTGGACCGTGGCCGTCGCCGGCACGAACCCCGCCGCGCCCTGGCCACGGAGCGTCATCTCGAAGGTGCCGCCCGTGAACGTCCCCGCGATCCGGCTCACGTTGCCCTTCGCGTTCACCCACACGTCCACCGGCACCGGGCTCGTGTCGCGGCCGATGCTCGGGTCGGACTGCAGGTCGGCCAGCGGGATCATGCCCGCGAAGGTGGAAAGCCCCACGACGGCCCGATAATGCCGGCCGTACGCATCGCTGCCGACGTACTGCACGCTCTTCGCAAACTCGAGCCCTGGGAGCGTCTGCACGGGCGTCAGCGACGTGGCCACGAGGTTCTCGCCGAGCACGGTGCGGTGCATGCCCGACGGCAGCGTCAACGCTGGCGGAGGCACCAAGAATCCGATCGAGGCGTCGATGTCGAGCGCCGCGGAGCGGGTGTCGAGCCACCCGGTCGAACGGGCCGACACCACGAAGGCCTCGGCGGCGACGTCGAACGAATAGCTCCGGGCCTTCTGTGCCCGATAGGCGGCCCGCCCAACGTCGTTGAGTTGCAGTCGCAGGCCCGTGGCGTTTTGGGTGAGCAGGTTGCCCGAGAGGGTGCTGGCGAGGTACTTCTCGACCTGGCCGAGCGCGTTGTCGCCGATCTCGGCCCCCACCACCGTCGCCCCCGCGCACCGACCCGTGGCCGTAACGCCGAATCCGCCGTTGGAGACGATCTCGTTGCCGGCCCCCGCAGCCCGGCCGCCGATCGCGAGGCCCCGCGCAGCCTGGAGCGACACGCCGTGGCCGACGTTGCCGCTGAAGGAACTGCCGGTGATGAGGGTGCCCGCATAGTCGCCGCGGCCAACGAGCAGGCCCGTGCCGTTGCCCGTGCTCGTCACGCCCGTGATCCGCGATCCATGCGATCCGCCGGCGAAGCGGATGCCGGCACCGCCGAATCCGCTGATCGTGCGGGCTTCGGAGCCGGGCAAGAACACGACGTCGTCGACGTTCGCCCCGATCACGAAGCCGCTGGTGCCGGCGGCGGTGCCCGATCCGTCAAGCACGAGTCCTCCGCCGACGAGCACGCGATCGGCCCTGGCCAGCGTGATGCCCTGCAGGGGCAGCCAACTGCCGACGTCGCCTACCATCGTGATCGCCCGCCCGGCGGAGAGTTCAAGCCTGCCGAACCCGTCGATCGTCGACGAGAAGGAGATGTCGCGGCCTGCCTGGAGGGCCACGCCGTTCAGGAGCGTCACGCCGCCGCCGAACGCCTGAGACCCCTTGGGAGTCACCACGCCGGACGCCACGAGAATCCCGTGCGCCACGCCCTCGCCCTGCGTCGCGAGGTTCACGTCGCCGGCTCCCTTCGCCGCGATCGGGCCGGCGATGGCGATGCTGTCGACCGCCCCAGCGCCCGTGTCGATGGTGAGGCCCTGTGCGGCCGCCCCCCGGCCGATGGCGGCGAGGTTCACACCGCCCGGTCCGATCCTGACCGAATCCGTGGCTGCGCCGCCGGCGATCGAGAGGCCAGCGAACTTCGTGATCTGTTTCAGGTCCACCGTGATCGTGTCGGCCGCCGTATCGACGGCGATGCCTTTGATCGGAACGGGCACGGCCAGCGAGCCCGCCGTGGCGGCGGTGATCGTCAGCCTGGCTGCCGATGCGTCGTACGTGGTGGCGAGGTTCGTGATCGCCGCCCCCTCGGCGTCGAGCGTGAGCACGACCCGGTTGCCCGCCAGGCCGACGAGGATGTCGTTGGCTGCGAGCATGGCCCGCGTTTCGAGGCCCTCGATGCCCGGCTTCACGCCTGCCGGACGGCGGCGACGTCTGTGGCTTCCGTCCGCGTTCTGGCGACGACGACTGAAGAGGATCGATTGCAGAAGCGGGCGCATTGGTTCCCTCGTGGCCACAAGTCGATCCACACAGTCGGGCCCCCGCCCACCAAAGCGGGTGCCGGAGCACGGCCTTGCCATCCTAGTTCACGCTGGACGACGTCGCGAAAGATGGGCGTAACGGTTCGTTCCCGACCGGAGAATCGTCACAACCGGCCGGCTATGCGGCCGGAGACGCCATCCGTAGGCTGCGGGCGAAGTCGTCGGCCCGGGCCAGGTCGCGCTCGTCCGGGTGTCGCCTGTTGATGCCCCCGGTGAACCAGAGCGGCCCCCAACTGTCGAAGCCGCGACAATGAAACTCGGCGAGAACGTCGAAGCCCTTTCGGGCCAGCTCCTTCGTGAACGGTCGATGCCAGAGTTTCCAGAAACAAGACAGGCCTGACGTCGAGAACACGAACGCGGGCTTCATGGCCAGCGTCTTCTCGGGCAGGCCGCGGAGCCAGCCGAAGAGGGCTTCATGAAACCCGCCGTAGTAGACGCCGGAGCCAAACCCCACGAGGTCGTATTCGTCGAGGCTCGTGTACGGCATCTCTTCGGGCTGGACCACCTCGGCCCCGAGCGCGTCCGCGATTCGGTCGGCGACCCGGCCGGTGTTGTGGTGGTGCACGGACTTGCAGATCACGATCGTCTTGGGGGCGGGCATGATGGGGCCTCCCGCGTTGTGGATCCGGACCTTCGACGTCATGCTATTCGTATCCCCGTATCACGACGCGCCCCAGCACCATGAAAAAGAAGCCCGGGAAGAAACGTCGCCGGAAGGGACACTCTGCCCATCAGGAGGCCGTGTATACCTGCGACTCGTGCGGCGAGGAGATCGTCGTTCCGGTGGACATCTCGGCCGGGTCGCACCAGGACTACGTCGAAGACTGCCCGGTCTGCTGCCACCCCATGACGCTGCACGTCGAGATCGATCCAGACGGCGAGGCCCATCTGCAGGGCGAGCACGAGTAGCGCGCCACTGTTCCTGGGCATCACACGCGGGCTCATCCGGGCAGACGGCGGCATCACGCGGTCAGCGGAGCAGTTGGTCGTAATCGGCATGCGTACCAATCCACGTCCACACGAGAACGTTTCCCTCGAACCGCGCAAGGGCCCGGTACTGCATGCCTACACGCACACTCCACAAGTCGGGGCCGACCTTTTTGAAGTCCAGCGATGGATGGAAAGCGTCGTGCTGCCAGAGGCGGTAAGCGGCAGTAGCTTGCCTTCGAACCTCTCGCGGCAGAGAACGAAAAGCCTGCCAGAACCGCGTGCTGGCGACGCTCGGGATCGTCACCGCCCTGCCTCGTCACTCTCGTCAGCCAGAACGTCTTCGAGCGGCCGGCAGCGGCCGGCGGCGATGTCGGCCCGGGCTTCCTCGACAACATGATCCAGCCGGCCGGCGGCAGCGTCGGCCGCTATCTGCCGGTCCCACTCGTCATCCGTAGTGGGATGGAGCATCGCCATCAGTTCCGCGTATTCGCGGGGTGTGAGCCTATCGATGGCCGCTTTGATTTCGAGCAGCGTCGTCATGATTCGATCCTACCCCGCCGCTTCGGCCGTGGACAAGGTTTCTTGCGGATTGGCACCGAGACCGCTCCAGCCCGCGTCGTCGAGCGGGTTGCCCCAGAAGTCGAGGCTGCTGAAAGCGGCCGCGGTCAGGTCGCCTGGGTGCCTGAAGTCACATCCCTCCAGGTGTCTGATCTCGTCCCGTCGCCCGCTGGCCGTCCTATGCCGACTTCATCGGCGGCATTTTCGCCGGCCATCCGTGGGGTGCCGGCAACACCCATGCGTTCGTGGTCCACGAACCCGCGCACCCGGTGACGGCGATGTTCGAGCCGCGATTCCGCTGGAAGGACGAGATTTACCAGTACGACCTGCGGTACAAGCCGGAGAACCTGCGCGTGCTCGTGAGCCTCGACATGGCCGCGAGCAAGCCGAAGGAGCCGTGGCACGTGCCCGTGTCGTGGGTGCGCGACCATGGCCGGGGCCGGGTCTTCTACACCAACTTCGGTCACAACGACGCGACGTGGAAGGACCCTGCGTTCCAGAAGCACCTGCTCGAGGGCACCGCCTGGGCCCTCGGCCGCCGCGACGCGCCGGCGGCGCCCAATCCCGCCGTGCAGGCCGCCGAATATCTGCGGAGCGTGATTGCCGCTGCGAGTGAAGCCGTGCAGGGCACGCCCGACGACCTGCTCGCGAAAGCCGAAGGCAAGATCGCCCGGGATCCGCAGTGGGCGCTCGGATTGCGGCCGCAGCTGCTCGAGATCCGGAGCCTCAAGCCGCAGGACCGGGCCGCGGCCTACCAGAAGGTGATCGACGAGGTCGCCAAGTAGACGCAGCCAGCTGCGGGGCGTCGGTGGGAAACGCTTCGAAGGCTCGACACCAGGGCCGCATCACGCCCGCGCAGGCTTGCCGGAGTGCCGGCGGTCGACCTATTCTTGCCGCTTCGTATCGTGAGTTTTTCGAGCCCCACCGAATCCAGGCATATGAAACGAACCGCGTTGCTCCTGCCGGCGTTCCTTCTCGCGGCGGCCGTCGCGCTGTCCGGTGAATCCCGCGGCGCCGACGCGCCGCCGCAGGCGACCGCCGTGGTGCTCGTGGCCGGTAACGTCTGGGACGGCGTGGCCGACGCGGCCCTCGGACCGATGGAGATCCTTGTAAAAGACGGCCGGATCGCGGGCATGGGCCGGACGGTCGAGCGCCCCGCCGGCGCCCGCATCGTCGATCTCTCCAAGCACACCGTCACTCCCGGCTTCATCGACTGCCACGTCCACGTCACGATGCGGCCGGAGGACGAGGGGGCGATCTGGTCGCTCTCCCCCGCCGACAAGGCCGTGCTGGGTGTGCAGGGGCTTCGCATCCTGCTCGACCGTGGCTTCACGACCGTTCGCGACCTCTGCGACATGGATTTCAGCGGCTACACGACCGTGTCGCTGGCGCGGGCCGTGGAGAAGGGCCTGGTCGCCGGCCCCCGCATGATCGTGGCGGCCCACCTCGTGTCCACGACCGGTGGTCACGGCGACGCGCGGCCCCTCGAGGCGTCGCAGACTCCGGTCACCCAGATCAATCTGGCCGACGGCGCGGACGAGATTCGCCGCGTCGTCCGCACCGAGGTGAGCCGGGGCTCGCAATGGATCAAGTTCGGCGCCACCGGCGGCTTCGCCAGCCCGGCGGACGATCCGTCGCAGGTGCCGTACAGCCAGGCCGAGATCGACGCGCTGGTCGCGACGGCCCGCGATCTCGGCATCCCCTGCACGCCCCACGCCTACGGCGACGAGGGCATTCGCCGCTCGGTCGTTGCGGGCGTGCGGAGCGTCGAGCACGGCAGCATGGCCTCGCTCGAGACGCTGAAGCTCATGGAGTCCCGCGGCGTGTACCTCGTTCCCACGCAGATCGCCGTGGTGCGGTTCGCGCGGCTCATCGACGACAACGCCTTCTGGAAGGCGGTCAACGAGCCGCCGCACGTCCGCGCGAAGTATCGCAGGCATGCCAAGGCCATCCTGGAGAGCGCCCGCAACCTCTCCACCTGCGGCGTGAAGGTGGCCCTGGGCAGCGACTTCGGCACGTTTCCGCTCGAGCAGAACAACGCCGCCGAGTTCGCCGAACTGGTGGCCAACGGGCTGTCGATCCCCCGCGCCCTGCGGGCCGGAACGAGCATGGCGGCCGAGCTGCTGATGCGCGACGACATCGGCGTGCTCGCCGTCGGCAAGACCGCCGACATCGTGGCCATGCCGGGCGACCCCTTCAAGGACATCACCGTCACCGAACGGGTCGATTTCGTGATGAAGGGCGGCGTCATCGCCAAGGGCGGCCGGTAAGCGGCTCAGCGCAGCCCGCACCCGGGGGGAGGCGGGGAGTTCGGGTTCTCCCACTGGATGACCGCCGCCCAGTTGCCGCTCTCCACGTCGTGCTGCAGGTAGCCGTGGATGGCCTTCACCACCTGCCAGCCGTCCTTGATGTGGGCCGAGAGCACCGGGTCGGTCCGCGTGCCGGCGACCACCTCGCGCACGTAATCGTCGGCGGACATGACTTCCGCCACCGCGCCGTACCCCGGCAGCCGGCTGCCGCCGACCATCCGCCAGAGATGCTCACCGACGACGAGGTCGCGGGTGGCGTCGGTCAGGGCGTGGGCCAGCCCGTGATGCTGGTGCTGCGGGCTCACGAACACGTCGGCGCCGTAGAGCGTGGGGCCCGCGGGATCGTGGTCCGCGAACGTGCCGCGGGCGGTGAGCACGTCCCAGGCGTCGTCCAGGTGGTAGTCGGCCATCCGCAGGCGGAGCGTGAAGTGGACGCCGACCGGCCGGCGGGTGGGCACGTGCTCGACCACGAACTGCCCCTGCGGGTACACGGCACGGTGCTCGGCCAGCTCGTCTGCCGTGTAGGGCGCGTCGTGCGGATAGACCACGCGGCAGATCTCGCCGATCGTGGCGTAGTCCGCCGGCTCCATGAGACGGATGCGGTAGTCGCTCGGCAGCGTCATGGCGGGCTCGTGCGGGGGGGACGGGACCGGTCGGGGGCCGGCCCGCGGCCGCCCTGCCGGCCACGGGGACGCTCCATCGTAGCGTCGTAGGCGGGATTGGTGGCGCTCGGGATCGCGGCGGCCGCGGAGTCCGGGCCACCGATTCCGGGTAGCCTTGTGCCTGCCCCGAACACCGGACTCGCCCCATGGCCACCGACCCCGTCTGCGGCATGACCGTCGACGAAGCGACCGCCCCGAGCGCCGTCCGCGACGGCGTCACGGCCTACTTCTGCTCCGAGGGCTGCCGCCGGAGGTTCCTCGGCGAAGAGCCGGCGGCGGCCGGACCATCCTGCTGCGGCGGCCACCGCGCCGCCGTCACGACGGGGACCCGCGCCGCGGGACGGGCGGACGCCGTCTACACCTGCCCGATGCACCCGGAGATCGAGCAGATCGGCCCCGGTGCGTGCCCGAAGTGCGGCATGGACCTCGAGCCGAAGGTCTTCGAGGCCGGCGGCGAGGACGACGCCGAACTGCGGCGCATGGCCCGCCGGTTCTGGATCGCCGCCGCGATCACGCTGCCGGTGTTCCTGCTCGCGATGCTGCCGATGGCGGGCGTGCCGGTCGACCGCTGGCTCGGACCGGCGGCAAGCCGCTGGCTCCAATGCCTCCTCGCCACGCCCGTGGTGCTCTGGGCCGGCTGGCCGTTCTTCGAGCGCGGCTTCCGCTCGCTCCTCACCGGCCACCTCAACATGTTCACGCTGATCGCCATCGGCACGGGGGCGGCCTACCTGTTCAGCGTCGCGGCGCTGCTCTTCCCGACGGCGATCCCACACCAGTTCCAGCACGACGGCGGCCCGCCCGTCTACTTCGAGGCGGCGGCCGTGATCATCACGCTCGTCCTCCTCGGGCAGCTGCTCGAGCTGCGGGCCCGACACCGCACCGGGGCCGCCATCCGTGAGCTGATCTCGCTGGCCCCGCCGTTGGCCCGGGTGGTCCGCGACGGCACGGAGCGGGAGGTGCCGCTCGCCGACGTGCGCGAGGGCGACGTGCTCCGGGTCCGGCCGGGCGAGAAAATTCCCGTCGACGGCCGGCTCACGGAGGGTGAAAGCGCGGTCGAGGAGTCGATGATCACCGGCGAGCCGATGCCGGTCGAGAAGCGCCGCGGCGACGCCGTGATCGGCGGCACGCTCAACCAGACGGGCGGCTTTTTGATGGTCGCCGACAAGGTCGGCCAGGACACCATGCTGGCGCGGATCATCGGCATGGTGGCCGAGGCGCAGCGCAGCCGCGCGCCGATCCAGCAGGTGGCCGACGCGGTGGCGGGCTATTTCGTGCCGGCCGTGCTCGCGATCGCGGCGATCACGTTCCTCGTCTGGGCCGTCGCCGCCCCCGAGCAGCCGCCGCTTGCCTGGGCGCTGGTCAACGCGATCGCGGTGCTGATCATCGCCTGCCCGTGCGCGCTGGGCCTGGCGACGCCGATGTCGATCATGGTCGGGATCGGCCGCGGGGCGCGGGAGGGGGTGCTCGTCAGAAACGCGGCGGCCCTCGAGCGGCTGGCGCTCGTCGACACCGTCGTCGTCGACAAGACGGGCACGCTCACGGCCGGCCGGCCGGCGGTCACCGAGTGCGTGGCCGTCGGGCCGTTCGCCGAGGCCGAGCTGCTGCGGCAGGCGGCCGGCGTCGAGCAGAACAGCGAACATCCGCTGGCCCGGGCGGTGGTGGCGGCCGCACGCGAGCGGGGCCTGCCGCTGCCGCTCGCCACCCGGTTCGCCTCCGTGACCGGCGGCGGCGCCCGCGGCCAGGTGGACGGCCGGGAGGTGCTCGTCGGCAGCCGCGGCTGGCTGGCCGACCAGGGAATCGCCGACCTCGCCGCGGTCGACGACCGGGCCGACGCGCTCGCCCGCCAGGGACGCACGGTGATGCACGTCGCGCTCGATCGGCGGCTGGCGGGCATCGTCGCCGTCTCCGACCCGATCAAGCCGTCGGCCGCGGAGGCGGTCCGCCGGCTCCACGGGATGGGCCTCCGGATCATCATGCTGACCGGTGACGCCGAGGCGACGGCCCGCAGCGTGGCCGGCCAGCTCGGCATCGACGAGTTTCGCGCCGGGGTGAAGCCCGAGGGGAAGCACGCGGTCGTCAAATCGCTGCGGGCCGAAGGCCGCACCGTGGCCATGGCCGGCGACGGCATCAACGACGCCCCCGCGCTGGCGGAGGCCGACGTCGGCATCGCCATGGGCACGGGCACCGACGTGGCGATCGAGTCGGCCGGCGTCACGCTCGTCAAGGGCGACCTGCGAGGGATCGTGAAGGCGGTCGCCCTCGGCCGCCGCACGATGGCCAACATCCGGCAGAACCTGTTTTTCGCGCTGGCCTACAACGCGGTCTGCGTGCCGATCGCGGCCGGGGTGCTCTACCCGCTCTCCAGCCACCTCCTGCTCAACCCGATGATCGCCGCCGCGGCGATGAGCCTGAGTTCGGTGTCGGTGGTGGCCAACGCGCTGCGGCTGCGCTCCATGAACATCGAGTCATAGAGGACCCGCGGCCCCTACGGCATCCGGCGCAGCAGCCACCAGGCGGCCACGATCTGCACGACGAGCGCCGCCAGCCCCGCCTGCGGCACGCCCGTGACCAACTGCAGCAGGCCGAACGTCAGGCCGGCGCCGAACCCTGCCAGCTTCGTGCCCACCTGGAGCAGCCCGAACGTCACGCCCGCGCGGCCCGGCGGCGCGACGACGGCCACGGCCGCCCGCAACAGGCTCTGGGCCCCGCCGAGGACGAGCGCCAGGAGCACGGCCAGGCCGTAGAGGTCGGCCGGCGACCGCACGAACCACGCCAGCACGAGCACGAGGATCCATCCGCCCAGGCAGATCGCGGCGGCCGGCCGCCGGCCGAACCGCGTCGAGAGCCAGCCGACGGCGAGGGCGCCCGGCAGGGCCACCGCCTGCACGAGCAGCACGAGCCGCACGAGCGCCGGGCCGTCGAGATCGAACCGCTGCATCGACAGGCTCGTGAACTGCGAGATCGCCGTCTGGATCGCGCCCAGGGCGAGCATCGATCCGGCGAGCACGGCCGCGAGCCGCCGCTCCGGGCCGCCCCGCGCGGCGGTCCACAGGCTGCGGGCGAACGCGGTCAGTTCGCCGCCCGGTGTCGCGGCGTGCCGCGCGGGGCGGCTCCTCCCGAACCGAGCGATCGCGCCGGGCACCGAGAACACGAGCCACCAGGCCGCCGTGGCGGCGAACGCCAGCCGCAGTGCCCCGGCCGCATCGAGGCCGAGCCGGTCGCGGGCCGCGACGATCGCCGTGGCGGCCACGAGCGCGATCGCCCCGCCGGCGTAGCCGGCCGCGAAGCCGATCGCCGAGAGCCGGTCGGCGGCGGGGCCCGCGGCCACCCGCGTCAGCAGGCTGCCGGTGAACACCTGGGCGACGTCGAAGCCGACGCAGGCTGCGATCACCGCGGCCACCACGACGAGGCGCTCCGTCGGCGGCACCGCGGCCAGGGCCACGAGGCCGCCGACCCCGAGAAGCGTGCCGCCCACGAGGGCCCGCTGGTGGGCGTCGCGGCGATCGGCCCAGGCCGCGGCCCACGGCGCCACGAGCGCCGAGACGAGCATCGAGACGGCGAGCGTCCAGGCCCACACCACCCCGGCATCGAGGCCCCAGGCCCCGTCGGGCATCGCGACCCGCTCGACGTAGGCGACGACGAGCGTGATCAGCACGGTCGAGAAGCCGCTGCCCGCCCAGTCGAGCAGCACCCAGGCGAAGCGGGCGAACGTGCTGCCGCGCTCGTCCGCATCGGGAGGGGTGCTCATGGAGCCGCCGTTCTGCGCGGGCGTCGTGTCGCCGCCGCGCTGCCCGCCACCCCGCCGCTGATCACGATCTTCAATGGGTCGCCTCCGCTTGACGTCGGGCCGGAGGATACGGCGGCACCCTCGATCCCGACAAGGATCGCCGCCCGCGGCAGCGGCTCACTTGCCGCGCGGCGTGGTGACCGGCTGCGTCGTGCGGAGGTAGGCGAAGAGGTTCCGCACCTCGTCGTCGGAGAGCCCGGACAGCAGGCCCTCGGGCATGAGCGACTTGCCGCTCACGGCCCGCTCCTCGATCGCCGCCACTTCCAGCGGCACGGTCGTGCCCTCGGCGGTGCGCAGCACGACCACCTGCGGATCCTGCTCGACGAGGAAGCCCTGCACCACGCGGCCGTCGTCGAGCATCGCGACGTGGGTCTCGTAGCCCTCGCGGATCTCGGCCGACGGATTGACGATGCTCGTGAGCAGCCGGACCACGTCGTCGCGTTGGAACGACGTGAGGTTGGGGCCGACCTGGCCGCCAAGGTTGTGCAGCACGTGGCACTTGCCGCACGACTGCATGTAGAGCTGCTTGCCGGCGTAGGGATCGCCCCCCGAACGGGACACGAGCAGATCGCGGAGCCGGGCGAACTCGGCCTGCATGGCCTCCGTCGAGGCCCCCGTCACTGGCCCCCAGATCGCCGCCACCTCGCGGGCGAGGTCGTCGTCGCGGAGCATGGTCAGCTGCCGGACCGTGTCGGCCGGCACCGACGCCGGCGTGATCGCACCCGACTGCACGGCGGCGACGAACGCCCGCGCCCACGGCCTGCGGCTGGCGAGCAGCGCCCGGGCGACGGCCCGCACGTCCTCGGTGAACCGGTCGTAGCGGGCGAGCACGACCTCGGGAATCCGTGGGTCGTCGTAGGCCGGCAGGGCCCCGAGGATCGCCGCCCGGACCTGGTCGTCGCCGGTCCTGCCGAGCACGTCGAGCAGACCGGCGAGCGCCTCGGGCGACCGCGCCTCGCCGAACATCGCCGCGTAGTCGGCCCGGTCGGCCGGCGCGGCCTGCTCGTCGGTGAGGATCGCGAGGGCCGCGCGGCGGGCGGCGGCGTCGCCCTGCCGCACCTTGAGCGCGAGCGACCCGCCGCCGGCGCGGGTCAGGGCCGCGGCGAGTTCCGGGGGCACGTTGGCCAGCGACCGCCGCCGATAGGCCTCCTCGAAGCCGCGCATGAGCGCCGCCGTGGCGGCGGGAGACGGGGCGCGGGCGAGCAGGTCGGTGCAGACGGCGAGGTCGACCCGCAGGCCCGTGGCGGCGAAGCGACGCATCAGCCGCGGCAGGATCTCGCGTTCCACGAGTGTGCCTTTCCAGAGGCCCGCGTCGGCGAACAGCCCGAGCACCGCCTCGCGGGCGGGCTCGACCTGGGCCTCGAGCGCCCACCACACGAGCAGCGGAAACCGCGGGTCTTCGGCATGGGCGTCGCGGGCCAGCAGGAGCCTCACGAGCGGCAGGGCCTGCGCCGGGTCGCCGATCCGCTTCGCCGAGCAGGCGATCTGGCAGAGCACGTCGACGTCGTCCTCGCGGTCGGCCGCGGTGCGGAGGGCGGCCTCGAGGCCCGCGGGAATCGTGCCTGCGTGGTCGAAGGCCAGCCGCCAGGCCCAGGCCCGCACCCAGGGCTCGGGGTGGGCGACCGCGGCGGCGAGCCGGTCGGTCGAGAGGCCACCGTTCACGTGCAGCGCCCAGAGGGCCTCGAGGGATTCCTGCCCGCGCGACCGCGTGAGCCGCTCGTGGAGCGGCGCGTCGAGTTGCGGCCGCGGAGCGTCGGCGAGGGCCTCGAGGGCCGCCTGCCGCTGCCAGCGCCGCGGGCCCGCCAGCCGGCCGAGCAGCGCCGCATCGTCGGCGGCCTCCGGCCGCCAGCCGGGCTTCTCGCCCTTCTTCCGGATCCGGTAGATCCGCCCGTGATCCCTGTCGATGCCTCCCTGGTAGTTGTCGGTGTGGGCGAGCTGGCCGTCGTACCAGTCCGCCACATAGAGGTTGCCGTCGGGGCCTTCCTTGATGTCCACCGGCCGGAACCAGGGATCGGAGGACTCGATCGCAAAGCCTTCGTCGCGGGTGCGAAACGTGCTGCCGACCGGCTCGCGGCGACTCACGATGACGTGGTTGTGGAGCGGGTTCAGGGCGAAGAGCCGGCCCCGGTAGCGGTCGGGGAGGACGTCGCTCTCGTAGACGACGAAGGCGTGCGTGAACCGGGCGTAGTCGCCGTGCTCCATCATCGGGAACCAGCCGAAAGCGTAGGGGTTGCTGAGTTCCCCGTGCTTGTCGAATCCCTTCCGCAGGTAGGCCCCCTGCAGGTAGTGGAAGCCACGCGTGTTGTCGCCGTTGTGGCCGGAGAAGATCCGGCCCGCGTCGTCCATCTCCACGCCGAACGCGTTGCCGCCTCCCTCGGAAAAGATCTCGTAGGTCCGCGACTCCGGGTGATACCGCCAGATGTTCTGACCGATCGACTTCACGACGCGGTCGTCGCCCGGTCGCCGCACCGCTCCGGTGACGGTGCTGCCCTGCGCGCCGTAGAGCCAGCCGTCGCGCCCCCAGCGGAGGCTGTTGATCACCGAATGCGTGTCTTCGATGCCGAAGCCCTCGAGGAGCACCTCCGGGTCGCCGTCGGGCACGTCGTCGCGATTCGCATCGGCGTAGAACAGGAGATAGGGAGGATTGAGCACGTACACGCCGCCCCGACCGCGGGCGAAGGCCGTCGCGATGTTGAGGCCGTCGAGGAACGTCTTGTGGACGTCGAACGTGCCGTCGCCGTCGGTGTCCTCGTGGATCGTGATCCGGTCGCGGCCCTTCACGCCGTGCGGCGGCGGCTCGGGCACCTTGTCGTAGACGGCCCGCCACCACTGATCCTTGCTGAGGAGCTTGAGCCCGGCCGGCTCCGGGTATTGCAGGTACTGCATCACCCACAGCCGGCCGCGCTGATCGAAGTCGATGAACACCGGCTGCGACACGACCGGCTCGGCAAGGACGAGGTCCACCTCCAGGTCATCGGCGACGGTGAACCGGGCCCGCGACGCCTCGGCCGCGAGCGGGCCGGCTGCGGCTTTCGCGACGGTCGCGGCCGGGGCCGCCGGGTCCGCGCTGCGGGCGACCGCGGCCCAGGCTCCGACGAGCACCGCCATCGACATCGTGATCCGCCGTCGCACCCTGCCTGCTCCTGGCTGGCCCGGACTCACGGCCCGTCGCGGAACTGGAACGCGTAGAGATCGCCTTCCTCGAGGCGGAATCTCACCCGCACCGGCCTGCCCGCGAGCGCCGACACGTCGCTCGTGCCGTTCCAGGTTACCACGTGCCGCACGGCGTCGCCCATGAGGGCGTCGGCCTACGCCGCGTCGAAGCCGGGCCGAGAGGAAGTGCGCGGCGAGCCCTGGCCCAGCCAGTTGCCCGCCGCGCGAACATGCCCCAACGTGGTTTCAGCGAATGGCGACCCGCCGCGGCTGCGGCGCAGCGGCATCCAGACTGGCCGCCGCCAGACCCGCGAACGCGGCGGTCACCGGGGAGGCAGGCCGCGGCGCCGGGCGCGGCGGCTGTGGCCGCGGCGCCGGAGCCTGGACGGCGAGGCCGACATCGACGCCCCGCACGGCACCGCCGCGCGTGACCTGGACCGCGCGAGCCGTCCCCGCCGCCCCGCCCGTCGGCGACGCGACGACGACCCGGTACGAGCCGAGTCCCAGCCGGGCGAACGCGTATTCGCCCAGTGGATTCGTCCGGCCCGAGGCCACGACCGCGCCGGCGGCGTCGACGAGCGACACGGCGACGTTGGCGAGCCCCCGCTCCGTTCCCTGCCGCAGCCCGTCGCGATTGTAGTCGGCGATGCCGTGATCCCGGCCCCGCTGGATGTTGAGGGCCGCGAGGTCGAAGCCCCCCTGCCCTGGCGAGCCGAAGAGGAAGTTGCGGACGTCGTCGACGACGCGGGTGTCGATCTCCTGGCCGCGGAAGCTCCCCAGATACTTGAGGATCGGCTCGATCCCCACCTCCGACAGCGGCGTCGGGTTGAAAAAGGCGTCGCGGAGCGACAGCGGGTCGCGGACGGGCGTGCCGTCGCCGGCGAGGAACTCGATGTCCTCGCCGAGCATGCTGTGGCCGACACGAAAGGCCACGGTGGAAAACTCCGTGGCGATCCCCGGGTTCACGTCCGCCCGGTAGCCGGCGTAGGGCCGCAGTCCCTCGGCACCGGGCCGGGCCGGCCCGATGAGGGCCGGAAGAAACTCGTCGTACGTGATCTTCTGCAGCTCGGCGACGACGCTCCGCCGCGCGTGCTGGTAGAGCCGCTCATCGGTGAGCGCCGGGTTGCGGCGGGCTGCCGGCACCGCCGCCCGTCGCCGGGTCGAAGGCCGACCGCGACATCGAGATCGTCATCATGCCGGTGCCCGCCGGGTCGAACCACGGGTCGCCCGTCGGCACGGCGATCGGGAGCCGCTCCCGGGGGCTGGCGACGTCGGTCAGCCCGATGTCGTGGTCGAGGAACTGGCCCCAGGCGTAGACGAACTCGCTCCAGTCGCGGTCGTTGAGGATGCCGCCTTCGGGGTTTTGCGACAGGAGATTGCTGACGAGCCGCGCACTCGGCCGGTCGGCCCCGGAAGCCGCCGAGACGCCGTCGGCGTGGGCGGCCGGGGATCGCCTCAGCAGCTGCTCGCCGGTGCTGCCCCATTCGGGGTTGGCGATGTTGTTGCCCGTGCCGTCGTAACTGCGGACCTCGAGAACGGGGGCGGCGGAAGCGGGGCGACGGCCATCGGTCACTCGATGGGCCGCCGGGGATCGATGCCCAAGGCCGCAACGATCGCCACCACATAGCTCGCGGCACACACGAGAAACACCTCACGCCAGTCCTTGTCGGCATCCCAGCGGGCGATCACCCAGGGCAACAGTTTCGCCGACAACGAGGCGCCGAGGTTACCCCACATGTTGCCCCAACCGGCCACGGTGCCCGCGTTCCGGCCCCCGACGTCCTGCGAGAACGCCCAGACCGCGGCCACGCCCAGGTCGTTCGCGAACGAGACCGCAGCGCAGCACGCCACGACGCCCCAGGCGGTCGGCATCCACGGACAGGCCAGGTAGGCGGCGCAGGCCAAGCCGCTGCCGATCACGATCGGCGCCACCCGCCCCCACCGCCGGCCGAGCCGGCGCGTGGTCCAATCGCAGAGGAAGCCGCCGCAGAACATGCCCACCATGCCGCACGCCAGCACCACCGTCACCATCCGGCCGCCGGCGATCGCCTCCACGCCGCGGGCTTCGGCGAGGTAGGTCGGCAGCCAGGTGACCAGGAAAGCCCACCCCACGTTGACCGCCGCCTGGACCAGCGAAATCAGCCACACGCTCCGGGTGCGGCAGATCGCCGCGAGCGTGCCGCCGAGGGCAGCCAGTGATGGCGGCCGTTCGGCGGCCGTCGCCGGCAGGATCGCCTGCTCCGCGGCGTTCACCCATGGATGCTCCTCGGGCCGGTCGCGGACGATCCACCACCAGGCCGCTGCGATCGCGATCCCCGCCACGCCGTCGATGACGAGTGCCGGCCGCCAATTCCCGAAGGCCACGATCATCCAGGCCGTGAGCAGCGGGGCGATCGCACCCCCGACCCGGCCGCCGAGCGCCACGACACTGTTGGCGCGGGCCCGCGACGAAAACGGCATCCAGCGGCGGATCAGACCACCGCAGGTAGGGTAGGCGCCCGCCTCGAACGCGCCACAGCCGAGCCGGGCGAGCAGCAGCCCCCAGAAGCCTCCCGCGAACCCCGTGGCAGCCGTCATCACCGACCAGCCGACGATGTAGATCGTGAGCATCCGCCGGCCGCCGAACCGGTCGCTGGCCCAGCCGCCGGGCACCTGGCAGAGGGCATAGGCGAGGAAGAAGCCCCCGAGGATCGTGCCGACCTGTTCCTTCTCGAGCGGCATCTCGGCCTTGAAGGAGGCCGACTTCACGATCTCGCCGAGACAGATCCGGTCGAGGTAGAGGATGAACGCCATCGCCACGGCCGCGGCGACGACGGCGAAACGAACTCGCGTGGGCCGTTGATCCATGGCTCGTCAACCGCGCCGCGGCGCGGGCCCCATCCGCCCCCGAGGCACCACAGCCTGGAGCCGCCGTCGATGACGATCGCAGTCCCCCTGGCGTCGCGGGCAGGACCGAATTGACGGTGACGCCGTGCGGCGTGACCAGGTGGCCAGCCGCAGCGTTCCTGTCCCGCGGCACGTGACGTTCATTCGTCCGCGGCTTTCGCCGACTGCGACTGCAGCTCGACCAGGGCGTTGGAGGCGGCCCGCTGCTCGGCCTCCTTCTTGTTGCGGCCCCAGGCCGGGGCGTACCGGCGGTCGCCGATCTGGGCCGAGACGTGGAAGCTCTTGCTGTGGTCGGGCCCCGCCTCCTCGATCACCTCGTAGGTCGGCGTGACGCCGAAGTCGCGTTGAGCCCACTGCTGGAGAAGCGACTTGTGATTGGAGCCCTGGGCCCCGGAGGCCACCTGCTCGATCTCCGGCGCCAGCATCCGGGCCACCAGCGGCCGGACCGCGTCGAGGCCGCCGTCGAGGTACATCGCCGCCACGAGCGACTCGAAGAGGTCGGAGAGCACGGAGGTGGGTACGGGGCGGTTGATCGACAGGCCCTTGCCGACGATGAGGAAGTCGACGAGCCGCAACTGTTCGCTGATCTTGGTGCAGGTCTCGCGGCTCACGACCACCGACTTGATCCGCGTCAGGTCCCCCTCCAGGGAGTCGGGAAAGGAACGGTACAGCGTCTCGCAGACCAGGAACCCGAGGATCGCGTCCCCGAGGAACTCGAGCCGCTCGTTGGAGGCCAGCCGGTGCTGGGCTCCGGACGCATGCGTCAGGGCGGCCACCAGCAGGGACGGGTCGCGAAACGCATAGCCGATCCGCCGCTGGCACTCCGCCAGGTCGATGGCGGGCTCGGCGGCCTCGCGGGACTCCTGTCTGGCCATGCGGCGAAAACCCTTTCTTTCCCGGAAGTTACGCCCCGTTTCCCGGGGCTGTCAACGCACGACTCGGCTCGGGCCGCGTCCCGCCGCAGCCCGCGCGAACACCCGGCGGGCGGCGTCCGTAGATACTGCCATGCATCGCGACCGCCCCGCCGGCCTCCGGGTCCGGCCGGGGGTGTTTGCACGCGCCGCGACAAGCATACGATTCGGGCATGTCGCCCACAGAAAGGTGGAACCTGATCATGAAGCCGTTTCATACCGTTTCCCGCTCCCGTCTCTCCTGCTGGCTGTGCGCCGTGACCGTCGCGGCCCTGGCCGTGGCCGTCGCCTGCCAGCCCTCCGCCGGCCGGGCCGAGGACCCGGTGGCCCACGCCACCGCGCTCTCGAAGGCCTTCCGCGACGCGGCCGAGAAGACCACGCCCACGGTGGTCGTCGTCCGCAGCGAGGTGAAGGCCCGCAAGGCCCCGGCCCGCGGCCCCCGCGGCCGCGGCGACAACCCCTTCAAGGGCACGCCCTTCGAGGACATGTTTCCGGACGGCGTCCCCGAGGGCTTCGAGTTCAACATGCCGGAAGGGGGCTCGATGCAGCCCCGCTCCGGCGTGGGCTCCGGCGTGATCATCGATCCCGCCGGGATCGTGCTCACCAACAACCACGTGGTCGAGGGGGCCGACGAGGTCACCGTCGAACTCACCGACGGCCGCGAGTTCAAGGCCAAGGAGATCAAGACCGATCCCGAGAGCGACCTGGCCGTGATCCGCCTCGCCGACGCCAGGGACCTCCCGGCGGCCCGGCTCGGCGACTCCGACAAGCTCGCGATCGGCGACTGGGTGATCGCCATCGGCACGCCCTTCGAGCTCGACACGACCGTCAGCGCCGGCATCATCAGCGGCAAGGGACGGGAACTCGGCGGCATCCGCCGGGCCCAGTTCCTGCAGACCGACGCGGCGATCAACCCGGGCAACTCGGGCGGCCCGCTCATCAACCTCGAGGGCGAGGTGGTGGGCATCAACACGGCCATCGCCTCGAACAGCGGCGGCTACCAGGGCATCGGGTTCGCGATCCCGGCCAACCTCGCCAAGTGGGTCAGCGGCCAGCTGATCGCCAAGGGGAAGGTCGAGCGGGCCTTCATCGGCGTGGAGATGCGGCCGCTCGACCGCCAGATGGCGGCCAAGCTCGGCGTCCAGGACCGCAAGGGCGTGCTCGTCAACGATGTCGTGCCCGGGTCGCCGGCCGCCGAGGCGGGCGTGCAGGAGCTCGACGTGATCACGGCCTTCGACGACCAGCCGGTGCAGGGCACGCGCTCGCTCCAGGAAATCGTCGAGCGGTCGGCGGTGGGCCAGCCGCACAGGCTGACGGTGTTCCGCGACGGCAAGCAGCTCACGCTCTCGGTGGCCGTCAAGCCGCTGCCGGGCGACGTGGCCAAGGCCGGGCCGGGCCGGGCGCCGCAGGCGGAGGCCGACGAGGAGACCTACTATTCGAAGGAGTTCGGCATCGAGGTCCGCGACAAGGCCTCGGTGGCCGAGGACGCCTACGCGGGCTTCACCGGCGTGCTCGTCGACCGCGTCGATGCCGACGGCCTGGCGGCCGAGGCAGGGCTCGGGCCCGGAGTGCTCGTCCGGGCCGTGGGCCGCGCCGAGGTGAAGACGATCGCGGAGTTCGCCGCGGCCATCGAGAAGGAGACGGCCGCGGAGGGCGTGGTGCTCAAGGTCCGCACGCCCCGCGGCAACTCGGTGGTCCTCTTGCAGAAGAAATAGGGGCCGGCGACGCTTGGGGGCCACGGCCACTTCCCGCCCGTGGCCCCCGGCGCACCTCCCCGCATGGCGACTCTCGGCGTCAACATCGATCACGTGGCCACGATCCGCCAGGCCCGGCGGACCGTCGAACCGGACCCCGTCTGGGCGGCGGCGCTCGCCGAGCTCGGCGGGGCCGACGCGATCACGGTCCACCTCCGGGAGGACCGGCGGCACATCC
>JBIIDT010000115.1:0-7620 GCA_044238145.1 Pirellulales bacterium
CGTCCCCACGAGCTTGACGCGATGATCGCCCAGATTGGCCCGCTGGAAATCAACGAGCGGCAGCGCGGGCCGCCCGAACGGGTCGGCTGGCGGCGGTTCGAGCACGGCGACGTCGGCCAGCCGCTTCGCGCGAACGAAGGGCCGCACGATCTGCCGCCGGTCGTTGACGTCGCCAGCCGCCAGCCCGCGGACGGTCACCCGCGCGTCCACGAGATCGCGAAACGTCTCGTCTGCCTGCTCGACCAGAAACGCCACGTCCTGCCCGGCCACAGCGAGCACGCCGGCGGCCCCCGCCTCCCCCTCTGCGGCGATGCTGCGCACGACGCCCGTCACCTCGACGAGGTGATAGTGCCAGCGGCCGGACCGCAACTCGTCGGGGCCGACCGATCGCGGCAGCGGCGGCGGAGCCGTGCCGACCTTCTCGATGACCGCCCCCACGATGCCGCCGATCATCACGCCCGCGTTCGATTGCCCCCGCACTCGCAGTCGATCGCCGGGCTCGACGAGCGGGTTCGTGGGGTCATAGATGAACGTCACGCCCGTGTCGTCGGCGAGGAAGATCGTCCGCAGCGAGTCCTGGAACGAGACGACCGCCTCGAGATCGACGTCGGCCGGCGCGGTCGCGGCGGCGACGGCGGCCGCGGTCGCCAGCGGCATGTCGGGCTCGGCCAGGGCCGTGTCGCCCGCCGAAACGGCCACCGCCACGATCATGGCCCACGTTCCGGCCGGCGGTCTTGCCATGGTCCACCCGTCTTTCTGCCGCTTCCGACAGTAGTTCGACGCGACGCCGTTTCCTAGCCTCGACTTCTCCTGGCCTCGGTCGCCGACCGCGCCACCCATGGAGAAGTCTGCTCGGAGTCTACGCCATGTTCGGCCGCCGATCGAACCGATCCCTCGCGATCACGCTTCTCGTCGCCCTGCTGCCCTGCCCCCGTGCCGCCCGGGCCTACGTCGCGATCGTCAACAAGACCGATCACTCGGAGATCCACGTCGTCCCGCCGCCGGGCAAGGTCGTGATCGACGGCAAGCTCGACGACTGGGATCTCTCCGGCGCGATCACGATGTTCATCGACGAGGCGAGCAAGGCTTCGTACTCGGTCCGCGGTGCGATGATGTACGACAAGGAGTTCCTCTACGTCGGCGCCCGCGTCAAGGACCCGACGCCGATGATGAACAACTACTCCTTTGGCGGCGAAGCGAGCAAGGCCTGGGACGCCGACGCGATCCAGATCTTCCTCGTCTCCAATCCCGACCTGAAGTCGAACGCGTCGCTCCAAACGGGAGGGCGGATGTCGCCCGAGGATCAGCAGTTCGTGACCACCTTCTGGCTCTGGTATTCCACCCAGGACAAGGCCCCCGGCTTCTTCTCGCTCCGCACGCTGCAGTACCAGAACCCGACGCTCAACCCTCCGGGCGTCGAGAAGGCGATCGTCAAGGACGAGGACGGCAAGGGCTACACCATGGAATACCGCATCCCGTGGAAGGTGCTGCGGACGCCGCGGGAGATCGTTCCCGGCGACACGATGCAGTGCCAGTGGCAGCTGATGTGGGGCAACGACCGCGGCACCGCCACCCGCTGCGGCATGACCGACGTCCGCCGCGGCACGAGCGGCGACCTCGGCTACATGGGGCCGAGCTCCTGGGGCACGGCGATCTTTGAGAAGGAGGGCAACCTCAAGCTCGTCGAGAAGTCGTCGTCCGGCAGCCGCGCCGACGGGTTCATCCCCGTCGCCTTCACGCTCGACAAGCCGGCGAAGGTGAGCCTCGCGATCTGCAACGCCGAGGGCCGGCTCATCCGCACCGGCCTCGGCGCCCAGCCCTATCCGGCCGGGCCGCAGACCTGGATGTGGGACGGCCTCGACGACGCCGACAAGCCGGTGCCGGCCGGCTCCTACACGGCGAAGATCCTCACCCACGACGGCATCGGCCAGAAGTTCGTCTGCGACGTCGGCGTCAGCGGCACGCCCCCGTACCAGACCGAGGACGGCACCGGCGGCTGGGCGGGCGACTACCGCTATCCGCAAACCATGGCCATCGATGGTGACTGCGTGATCCTCGGCACCGCCATCGCCGAAGCCTCGCAGCCGACGATCCGCACTGATCTCGATGGCCGCAAGAAGTTTGGCACGGCCGTCGCTGGCCACGCCGTGGCCCTGCACAAGGGCTTCGGCTACACGCTTTCGGCCGGCGGCGCCAGGATCACGAAGTTCAGTCTCGAAAACGGCATGCTCGCGCCGTTCACGACCGGCCGGCCCGAGACCGCGGTCCCCGGCATGCGGCCGGGCGAGAGCGGCCAGGACTGGGCCGCCCGCTCGTGGCAACTTCACGGCATCGCCGCCGTGGGTGACCAACTCGTCGTCAGCAGCTTGACCGACGACAAGCTCTTTCTTCTCGACCTCGCCTCGGGCGCACCCCGCGGCGAGGCGGCCCTGCCCAAGCCCTATGGCCTGGCCGTCGGGCCGGGTGGTGGGCTTTACGCGGTCAGTGGCAAGGCCGTGGGCCGCTACGACCTGAAGGCGCAGCAGTTCACGGCGTTCGCCGAGAACCTGGAAGAGCCGAAGCACCTGGCCGTGGATGGCGCCGGCAACGTCTACGTCTCCCTCCACGGCAAGACGATGCAGGTCTGGAAGATCGCGCCCGACGGGAAGGTGCTGCTCAAGTACGGCATCGCCGGCGGCCGGCCCGAGGTCGGGAAGTTCAACCCGGCCGGGATGCTCAAGCCGTGGAACGTCGCCGTGGACAAGAACGGCCGGCTGTGGGTGGCCGAGGCCGACTCGCAGCCCAAGCGTTATTCCGTCTGGAACCCCGACGGCACGCTCTGGAAGGAGTTCTTCGGATCCATGGACTACTCGACCACCGCCTACCTCGACCCGGCGAAGCCCGAGTTCATCTACGCCCAGTGCGTCCGGTATCGCGTCGATTACGACAAGGGCACCTGGTATCCCGACGCGACGATCCTACGGAAGCGAGACGAGGCGGGCGTGCCGCTCGGCGCCCCGGATGCGCACGGCGGTGCGGTGATCCGGACCGTGAAGGGTCGCACGTTCTTCCTGGTGGGGAGCCTGGGACTGACGATCTACGAGCAGGTCGGCGACGCCTACGTCCCACGGCTCGCATCCTTCACCGCCACGAAGGAGAAGATTCCGCTCGGCAAGGATGGCAAGCCGAACCCGAAGGCCAAACCGCGGCCGACGAAGGTGCCCAGCCTGTGGGTGGATGACGACAACGACGGCCAGGTCGAGCCGGAGGAGGTCCGCGAGACCGACGCGCCGTGGACGTACATGTGGACTCCGTGCGTGGACGCCGAGATGAACCTCTACCAGCCCATCGGCAACCGCTGGGCGGCGCAGGGCGGCGCCAAGACCACGCAGCCCTATGGCATCGCCCGCTGGACGTTCCAGGGATTCAACGACAAGGGCGGGCTGGTCTACGGGAAGGTCACGGACGTGGCCACGGATCCGGACGGCGGCGCCGTCGCGGAGGCGATTCCCGATGCGACCAACGGCTCGATGGTTGCCCTCGTCTCCGGCGGGTCGCTCGAGCGCGGACAGCGGCCCCAGGGCTCGGGCCATCGCGTCGTCATGTTCTCGCCCGATGGGAAAAAGCGGTGGGAGTATCAAGACGTCCACTGCGCCTTCGCCTGGACCGGCGACGCCTACACCCCGGGCCACCTGACCGGGGCCATGGTCTTCGTCCGCGGCACCACGCCGGACTTGGTGGGCGTGACCGGCTACTACGGCCAGTACTTCCTCCTCGACAAGCAGGACGGCCTGTTCGTCGACGCCCTCGGCGAGGACCAGCGGAGCGTCTACAAGCTCGACCAGCACATGGTGCTCACCGAGAACTTCAATGGCACGATGTTCCGGCATCCGCAGAACGGCAAGACCTACTTCCTCGGCGGCGACGCCGACCTCCGGCTCTGGGAACTGACCGGCCTCGACACGATGAAGCGGCAGAGCCTGCAGGTGACGGTCGCACCCGAGCAGGTCGCCAAGGCCGCGGCCGCGTCGAAGCAAAACTTCCTCGCCGGGCAGATCGCCGTCGGCAAGAAGACGGCCAAACTGCCGCGGCTGAAGAAGGCCGCGGCCGACGGCACGTACGACGAGTGGCAGGCCAGCCAGCCATTGACGATCTGCATGGAGGGCAACCGCACCGCCCAGGCCCAGCTCGGCTACGACGACCAGAGCCTCCACGTCCGCTTCCAGGTGAGCGACGAGTCGCCCTTCGTCAACACGCCGACCGACCCGCGGCTGCTCTTCAAGAGCGGCGACGCGGTGGAGGTGAACCTCGCCACCGATCTGGAGAAGCGGCCGGTCCGCGGGCAGAACCAGCAGCAGATGAAGCCGGGCGACGTGCGGATCATCGTCGCCCGCACGGCTGTAGGCGATCTCGTGGCCACGCGGTATCGCTACGTGACGACCGAAAAGGAAAAGCCCAACACGTTCAGCGTGGAGACGAAGAGTTCGGGCAAGGACACGCTCGACGACGTCGCGGTGTGGACCGAGCTGCCGGTAAATGCCAGCGTCCAGAAGGACGGCTACGTGGTCGAGGTGGCGATCCCGTGGAAGGACCTCGGCATCGAGCCGAAGCCCGGCCTGGCCCTGAGCGGCGACCTCGGCGTGATCTATGGGAACGAAGGCGGCACGAAGAACGCGATCCGCTACCTGTGGAGCGACAAGAGCCCCGAGGTGTCGATCAACAACGACATCCCGAGCGAGATCCGCATCCACCCGAACCAGTGGGGCGGGTGGATGCTGGAGTAGCCGTAGCGGCTGCCAGATGCCGGCCGGTGATGGATGTGCAAACTGGCAGTCTGCACACCGTCGCGACTCGCCAGGCCGCATTCCGCAGAGTGCCACTCTGCGGCTCCAGGGTTCACCGGCAATCTGCGGCGACACGGTTCCCTTGCCGCTGCTTGCCGGCCGGCCGGGTTGACCCGCCCCCCGCGGCCATGTGAACCTGTGGCTGGAGGAGTTCCCATGCGGCTGCCCTGGATCGCGATCGTCGGCGGTGTCGTTCTCATGACGCCGGCCCGCACCGAGGAGCCGGCCGCCGACGGCACGCAGTCGGTCGTCGTGCCCGCCGAGCCGCCGGTCACGCCCGACAAGCCCTCCGTGCTCGTGCCGCCGGCCGGGTCACCCGACGCGCCACCGGCCGCGACGCCCACGCCGCCGGCCGACCCAGCCGCGCGGACCGTCGCCCCGCCCGCGACGCAGCCTCCCACGGCACCGAACCCCACGAGCCTCGCCACCGACCTCCTCGGCCAGGCACTCGAGCCGCTCGCCGACCGGCCCGGCGCCGCCCCGGTCGACCCGCGGCTCTACGCAAGGCCGCTGCCGCTGCTCGAGGCCCTCGACCGCTCCGGAGACCGGGCGCGGCGGCTGTGGATCTCGCAGGCCTATTGGAAGACGTCGTCCGCCTTCGCCGCGGTCCGCTGGGCGACCGAGGCGATCGAGCGGCTGGAACTGGTCGCGCCCGGCGGCGATCCGCACGACCGGGCCACGCTCGACGTCGCCACGGCGGCCGCGCGGGCCGACCTCGCCGACGCCCGGGCCCAACTCGGCGCCGCCCAGCAGGAACTCGTCGACCTCACCCGGCTCCCGGTCACCGATCCCCTGCCCTGGCCGGTCGACCGGCCGCTGGCCATCCCCTACCAGACCCACTTCGAGGCGATCTTCGCCACCCGACCGGCGACCGGCCGGGTGCGGGCGATCGCCCGCACGCTGCCGGCCCGGCACGAGGCGCTCGAGGCGCGGGCGGCCGCCGTCCGGGCCGCGGAGAAGGCGCTCGTCATGGCGGAGGCGGACCACGCCCAGGCGAAGCGGCCGATCGAGGCGGTGATCCAGGCACATGCGGCCCTCGTCGGCCAGCAGCGGGAGTTCCTCCAGGCCACGAAGGCCTACAACCTCGACATCGCCGAATACGCGATGGCCGCGGCCGACCTCACCGTGCCCGACGACCGCTTCGCGGCGATGCTCATCGGGGCCCCGATCCAGTGGCGGCAGCCGGCCGACGCCCCACCCCAGCCTCCGGTCGTTCCGGCCACGCCATGACGTCGACGACCGCGCCCGCCGTCGCCCCCCTGGCCATCGGCCCGGTGGTCGTCGATCCGCCGATCCTCCAGGCGCCGATGGCGGGCTACACGAACTTCGCCTACCGGCAGGTGGTCCGCGAGTTCGGCGGTGCCGGCCTGCTCGCGACGGAGATGATCGCGGCCCGCAGCGCGATCTGGCTGGAGACCAACCGCGGCGAGCATCCCGACCGGCTATGGGGCGTCCGAGACGAGCCGCGGCCGCTGGCCGTGCAGATGTGGGACAACGATCCCGACAACCTCGCCGCCGTCGGCCGCCGGCTGGCCCGCGACTTCCGCGTCAGCGTGGTCGACCTCAACTTCGGCTGCCCCGTGCGGCAGGTGACCGAGAAGGCGCACAGCGGTTCGTGGCTGCTCCGCGACCCCGACCGCGTGGGCACGATCGTGCGCCGCGTGGTCGAGGCCTGCGACGGCGTGCCCGTGACGGCGAAGATCCGCCTCGGCTGCTCCGACTCCTGCCGCACCGGCGTCGAGGTGGCCCAGCGGATCGAGGAGGCGGGGGCCTCCTGCCTCACCGTGCACGGCCGCGTAGCCGCCCAGTTCTTCAAGGGCGAGGCCGACTGGGAGGCGATCGCCGCCGTGAAGCGGAGCGTGTCGCGGATGCCCATCGTCGGCAACGGCGACATCGACTCGGCCGCGACGGCCGTCCGCCGGCTCCGCGAGACCGGGGTCGACGGCGTGATGATCGCCCGCGAGGCGCTCGCCCGGCCCTGGATCTTCGCCCAGGCGGCCGCCCTGCTGCGGGGCGAGGAGCCGCCCTCCGACCCGGCGCTCGCCGAGCAGCGGGAGATCGTGCTCCATCACTACGATCTCGTCTGCCGCCGATTCGGCCCGGAGCGGGGCACGTTGCTGATGCGGAAGTTCGCCTGCGCCTACGCCCAGGGCCTGCCGGGGGCCCGCGACTTCCGCGGCAAGGTGTCCCGCGTGACCACCCGCGAGGAGTTTTTGGAGGTCATGAAAACCTGCTTTCCGGCAGCGGAAGCCCCTTTTTCCACATAGCGGCTTGTCAAAAGTCCACCCCGCTCTACATTTGGAGGCAGAGGAGCGGCGGCGATGGCGAGTTCGACCAACCAGGCTCAGCGGGCGACCGACACGGCGGTCATCGAACTGCTGCGCGTCGAATCCGCCCTCGAAATCGGCGCCCTCGCCGAGTCCCTCGGCGTCACCGCCACGGCGATCCGCCAGCGGCTCGAGCGGCTCATGAAGACCGGCCTCGTGGAGCGGCGGACCGTGGCCCGGCCCCGCGGTCGGCCGGCCCACGCCTACAGCCTCACGGCGGAGGGCCGCCGGTCCGGCGGAGACAACTTCCGGGATCTGGCGCTCGTCCTGTGGCGGGAAATCCGCGGCGTTCGCGATCCGGGGGTGCGGCAGGGACTGCTCTCCCGCATCGGCTCCTCGATGGCGAATCTCTATCGACGGGAGGTCTCCGGCCGCGATCCCGTGACCCGGCTGACGAGCCTGGCCGAGGTGATGCGGCGCCGCGACATCTCCTGCGACGTCGAGCGCGGCCAGGGGGACCTGGCGGTGCT
>JBIIDT010000005.1:0-71000 GCA_044238145.1 Pirellulales bacterium
CGATGTCCCGCGGCTGGCCCACGCCCATCAGGTACCGCGGCCGGTCGGCCGGGAGGTGCGGCAGCGTCGCCCGCAGGGCGGCGTCCATCGCCTCCGGCCCCTCGCCCACCGACAGGCCGCCCACGGCATAGCCCGGAAAGCCGAGGTGCACGAGGCCCGCGGCGCTCTCCGCCCGCAGGTCGGGCTCGAGGCCCCCCTGCACGATTCCGAACAGCGCCTGGTCCGGCCGGGAGTGGGCCGCCTTGCACCGCGCGGCCCAGCGGAGCGACCGTCGCATGGCGTCGGCCACGACGCCGCGGTCGTTGGGCAACGCGACGACGTGGTCGAGTTGCATGGCCACGTCGGCCCCGATCCGCTCCTGGATCCGCATCGCGTTCTCGGGCGTGAACGCCACCGGGCTGCCGTCGAGGTGCGAGCGGAAGAAGGCCCCCTCCTCGGTCACCTTCACCTGCCGCGCCAGGCTGAACACCTGGTAGCCGCCCGAGTCGGTGAGCGTGGGCCCGTCCCAGCCCATGAACCGCGCCAGCCCGCCGCCCTCCGCCACGCAGTCCTCCCCGGGCCGGAGGTGGAGGTGATACGCGTTGGCGAGGAGCATCCCGGCCCCGGTCTCGCGGACCCTGCCGATGTCGACCCCCTTCACCGTGGCCGCGGTGCCGACGGGCATGAACAACGGCGTGGGAACGCTCCCGTGCGGCGTGACGAGCGTCCCCGCCCGCGCGTCACCGGCGGTGGCTTCGAGCGTGAAGGAAAACCCGGGCTGCATGGACGCGAGTGTAGTCAACGGGCCCAACCGGACCGGAGCTGCCCACACCCTCTCGCCGGACGCTCGCTGCGTCCATCCTGGACTTCGCTCGCTCGGAGACGTCTACGCTCCGGCATCCTGCCTGCGCTTGCCGTCTACGCCGTCTCGAGGGGATGGGCAGCCCCGGTCCTTCCGCCTTTTCCAACTGCCGGCTTCGTCTCAAACCCAAGCCGCCCCGCCTCTGGCAAGGGCGTGGGGGCGGAAGCCGGAGAAGCCTTGGGCCGCCGCGGCCCACAGCGCCGGAGGCTTTCGCCCCCACGCCCGTCACCCGTCAGAAGATTCCCAGCGCCTCGAGGGAGTACCGGACGACGAGGCCGGCGACCACCACGCTCACCATGCTCATGAGCTTCACGAGGATGTTGAGGCTCGGGCCGCTCGTGTCCTTGAAGGGATCGCCCACGGTGTCGCCCACGACCGCCGCCTTGTGGGCGTCGCTGCCCTTGCCGCCGTGCACGCCCCCCTCGATGTGCTTCTTGGCGTTGTCCCAGGCGCCGCCCGAGTTGGCCATGAACACGGCCACGCAGAAGCCGGTCGTCAGGCCGCCCACGAGCAGGCCGAGCACGCCGGAGACGCCGAGCAGCAGGCCGGTCACCACCGGCACGGCGAGGGCCAGCACCGACGGCAGCACCATCTCCTTCTGGGCGGCCTTCGTGCTGATCGCCACCGGGGCCGCGTAGTCGGGCAGTTCGGTGCCCTGCATGATGCCCGGCTTCTCGCGGAACTGGCGGCGGACCTCCTCCACCATGCCCTTCGCGGCCCGGCCCACGGCCTTCATCGTCAGGGCGCAGAACACGAACACGCTCATCGCGCCCACGAACATGCCGACGAGCACCTTGGGGTTCATGAGGGTCACGTCGTAGAACTGCATGTAGTCCCGCATGGTGGCCTTCTTGACGTCCACGATCCGGTTCTCGTTGACGAGCCGGGCCACCTCGTCGGCCGCCGGGGCCGGGGCGGCCACGGCGTTGCGGACGGCGCCGGCGAGGCTGGGGACGGCCGGCTCGAGCACGGTCTTGCCGTCCCGGCCCTTGCGTCCGTCGAGGACCGCCGAATCGAGCACCATGTAGAGGTGGTTGGCTTCGGCCTTGTCGCCCACGGCCACGACCAGCCGATCCGCGAGCTTCATCCAGTCGCCGGCCGCCAGTTTCCGGCCGCCGGCCGCGACCTCCTGCACGCCGTCGCGGGTCACGACGGCCGTCTTGCCCCAGCGATCGAAGCCGATGCGGACCTCCTCGACGTAGGCGGCGAGGAGGGCCAGCGCCGTCAGCGCGGCCGAGCCGATCGCGAAGCCCTTGCCCGTGGCGGCGGTCGTGTTGCCGAGGGCGTCGAGGGCGTCGGTCCGCTCGCGGACCATCTCCGGCAGGCCGGCCATCTGGGCGTTGCCGCCCGCGTTGTCGGCGATCGGGCCGTAGGCGTCGGTGGCCAGCGTGATGCCGAGCGTGGAGAGCATGCCGACCGCGGCGATGCCGACACCGTAGAGCCCGAGGGCGAACTGGTTCGGATCGGTGAAGTTGAAGCCGTTGGCGAAGCCGAAGGCCAGGAGCGTGGCCGCCCCCGTGATCAGCACCGGGGCCCAGGTGGAGAGCATGCCCTCCGCCACGCCGCCGATGATGATCGTGGCCGGGCCGGTGAGGGCCTGGTCGGCGAGTTCCTTCGTGGGAGCGTACTCGTTGCTCGTGGAGTACTCCGTCCACTTGCCGATCAGCCAGCCGGCCACGAGGCCGACGATGACGGCGAACGCCACGCCCATGTGGGAGAAGCCCCGCATCAGCAGGAACGTGATCCCGAAGGTGGCGACGACGATGGCGATCGTCGAGAAGTTGATGCCCTTGGCGAGGGCCGCGAGGAGGGCCTTCTGCGAGGAGTCCTCCTGGGTGCGGACCTGGTAGATGCCCCACACCGAGAGCAGCGTGCCCACCGCGGCGATCGCCATCGGCAGGAACACCGCGTTGAGCTGCATCGCCCCGTCACCGGTGAAGGCGGCCACGCCGAGGGCCGCCGTGGCGAGAATCGAGCCGCAGTAGCTCTCGTACAGGTCTGCGCCCATGCCGGCCACGTCGCCCACGTTGTCGCCCACGTTGTCGGCGATCGTCGCCGGGTTCCGCGGGTCGTCCTCGGGGATCGAGTGCTCGACCTTGCCCACGAGGTCGGCGCCGACGTCGGCCGCCTTGGTGAAGATGCCGCCGCCCACGCGGGCGAACAGCGCCTGGGTGCTCGCGCCCATGCCGAAGCAGAGCATGGTGACGGTGATCTCCTCCAGCGACAGCGGCTGGAAGCCGAGCATCGGCACGAACCAGTAGAGGATGAAGAACCAGAGCATGATGTCGAGCAGGCCGAGGCCCACCACCGTGAGCCCCATCACGGCCCCCGAGCGGAAGGCGATCTGCAGGCCCTCGTTGAGCGACCGCTCGGCGCCCGCCGCGGTGCGGTTGCTGGCGAGCGTCGCCGTCTTCATGCCGAACCAGCCGGCGAGGCCGGAGAAGAACCCACCCGAGATGAAGGCAAACGGCACCCACAGGCTCTGCACGCCGAGGCCGAGGGCCATCCACAGCAGCAGCAGGCTGATCGCCAGGAACGCCCAGCCGACGACCTTGTACTGCTGCTTGAGGTAGGCGTCGGCGCCGGTGCGGACGTAGCCGGCGATGTCGATCATCTTCTGCGTGCCGGCCGGCTGGGCCTCCATCCACTGGAAGAACTGCCAGGCCTGGAAGAGCGCGATCGCCGAGCCGACCACGCCCACGAGCCACCACAGCACGTAGAACATGTTGTTGCCGATGCCCGACGGGGGCGCGGCGGGATCCACCGGGCCGCTGCCACAGCCGATGAGCGGCAGGACGAGGAGCGCGGCGACGACGAGGGCGATGGCACGTTTCACGATGCGGGGACTCCGGGGAAGAGAGCGGATGCGTGGACGGTGGCGACGGGCCCGGGGGCCAGTCCGGCCGCGGCGCGGCCGCAGGGCGCGAAATTGAAACCTCCAGCGGGAGGGCTGTCAAACCGCCCCGCTCAGGCGGGAGCCTTGCCGATCGCGTGGTAGGCGAACCCACGGGCCCGCATCTCGCGGGGCGCGTAGAGGTTCCGGCCGTCGAAGATCGCCCGGGACTTCATGCGGCGGGCCATTTCGTCGAAGTCGGGCCGCCGAAAATCGCCCCATTCGGTGACGATCGCCAGGCATTCGGCCCCGTCGAGGGCCTCCATCGGCCCGGCCGCGTAGGCCAGCCGGTCGCCGTACGCCGCCCGCACGTTGTCCATCGCCTCGGGGTCGTAGACGGTGACGTGCGCGGCCCCCGCCAGGAGCCGCTCGATGAGGTCGATCGCCGGGGCGTCGCGGATGTCGTCGGTCCGCGGCTTGAAGGCCAGCCCCCAGATCGCGATCCGCCGGCCCGCCAGGTCGCCGCCGAAGTGCGCCGCGATCTTCTCGCCGAGCACCTGCTTCTGGGCGAGGTTCGTCTCGTGGACCGCCACCAGGATCCGCGGCGCCAGCCCCTTCGCGCGGGCCATCGCCGCCAGGGCCTGCACGTCCTTGGGGAAGCAGCTGCCGCCGTAGCCCGCCCCCGGGAACAGGAAGGCGAAACCGATCCGGCTGTCGTGGCCGATGCCGCGGCGGACGTCGTCGATGTCGGCCTCCATCCGTTCGCAGAGGTTCGCCACCTCGTTGATGAAGCTGATCTTCGTGGCCAGCAGCGCGTTGGCCACGTACTTCGTCATCTCCGCACTCTCGGGCGACATGACGAGGAACGGATTCTCGGTCCGCAGGAACGGGGCATACAGCCCGCGGAGGATCTCCCCGACGTCGGCCGCCCGCACGCCCACGACCACGCGGTCGGGCTTCTGGAAGTCCTCGATCGCGGCGCCTTCCTTGAGGAACTCGGGGTTGCTCGCCACCCGGCAGTCGCGGCCCACCGCGGCCTTGAGCCGCTGCTCGATGCCGGCGCAGGTGCCGACCGGCACGGTGCTCTTGGTGACCACGATCGCGGCGGCGTCGAGATGCGGGGCGATCGCCGCGACCACCTTCCAGAGCGCGGACAGGTCGGCCGACCCGTCGGCGGCCGGCGGCGTGCCCACCGCCAGGAACACGACCTCGGCCCCGCGGACCGCCGCGGCGGTGTCGGTGGTGAACTTCAGACGGCCCGCCCGGACGTTCCGCTCGACGAGTTCCTCGAGGCCCGGCTCGTAGATCGGGACCTCGCCCCGCTCGAGCCGCGCGATCTTCGCGGCGTCGATGTCGAGGCAGGTGACCGTGTTGCCGCTGTCGGCGAAGCAGGTGCCCGTGACGAGCCCCACGTACCCCGTGCCGACGACGGCGATCCTCACGCCTGCTCTCCGTCACCGGGCGGGCTGTCGGCCTCTTCCTGCTCGCTCGGCGGCACGGGTACGACCGCGGCGAGCGTGTCGCCCTCGTCCACCCGCATCACCCGCACGCCCTGCGTGTTGCGGCCCATCGGCCGGATCTCGGCGACGTTCACCCGCTGGATCTTGCCGCGGGCGGTCATCATCAGCACCTGGTCGCCGTCGTGGACCGAGACGATCGACACCACCTGGCCGTTGCGGGCCGTGGCCTTGATGTCGCGGACGCCCTTGCCGCCACGGTGCTGCGTTCGATACCGCATGCCGCTCGATTCGCCCTCGGCCTCCTCGCCACCAGCCTCGGACGGCTCGGTCTCCTCCGCGGCCCCCTCCTCGCCCGGGGCGGGGCCGGAGAGCGGCGTGCCGGCGCCGAACGGCGTCCGCTTGCCGTAGCCGTTCTCGCAGACCGTGAGCAACGTGGCCTCGGGATCGGCCACCACCATGCCCACCAGCCGGTCGCCGGACCCGAGCTTGATCCCGCGGACGCCGCTGGTGTCGCGGCCCATCGGCCGGGCGTCCGACTCGGGGAAGCGGATCGCCATCCCCTTGGCGGTGGCGAGCACCAGCTCGTCGCCCGGCTTGGTGATCACGGCGTCGACGAGCTCGTCGCCCTCGCGGAGCTTCACGGCGATCAGGCCCTTGGTGCGGCGGCGGCGGTACTGTTCGAGGGCCGTCTTCTTCACCATGCCGCCGCGGGTGGCCAGCATGAGGAACTGGTTCGGATCCTCGAAGCCCGACACGGAACGGCAGTCGGCCACCTTTTCGCCCGGCTCGAACTCGAGGATGTTGACCAGGGCCCGCCCCTTGGCGTCGCGGGCCAGCTCCGGCAGCTCGAAGACCCGCAGCGAGAACACCTTGCCGAGCGTGGTGAACACGAGCAGCCAGTCGTGGGTGCTGGCCACGAACAGGTGCTCGATCGGGTCCGCCTCGTCGACGCTGGCGCCCTTGAGGCCCTTGCCGCCCCGACGCTGGGCCCGGTAGACGTCGGCGGCCGTCCGCTTCACGTAGCCCGACCGCGTGATCGTGACCACCATCGTGGCCTCGGTGATCAGCTCGGCCATGTCGCGGATGTCGGCGACCTCGCCGCTGATCTCCGTCCGCCGCGTGTCGCCGTGCTTGGACTCCAGCTCCAGCAGCTCCTCGCGGATCAGGGCCTTGATGTTGGCCTCGCTGGAGAGGATGCGGCGGAACTCGCCGATCTTCGCCAGCAGCTCGCGGTGCTCGCCGCCCAGCTTCTCCTGCTCGAGGTTGACGAGCTGCCCGAGCGTGAGCCGGAGGATGGCGTCGGCCTGGACGGGCGACAGGCCGTAGGCCTCGGCAGCGCCCCGCTCCTCCTGGAGGATCGCGAAGCCCTCCGCGCCGAGCGCCCGCTCCAACAGCGCGGCCGGCGCCTGGAGCTGGCAGAGCCGCTCCTTGGCCTCGGCCTGCGACTTCGACGAGCGGATGATCTTGATCACCTCGTCGATGTTGGCCAGCGCGACGAGCAGGCCCTCGAGCGTGTGCTTGCGGCTGCGGGCCTTGGCGAGCAGGTGCTGGGTCCGCCGGCGGATGACCGCGGTGCGGTGCCGGAGGAACTCCTCCAGCATCTGCTTGAGCGTGAGGATCCGCGGCTTGCCGTCGACGAGCGCCAGGAAGATGAGCGAGAACGAGGTCTGCAGCGGCGAGAACTGGTAGAGCTGGTTGAGGACGACCTCGGGGTCGGCGTCCCGCTTGAGCTCGAGGATCAGCCGCACCGGCTCCTTGAGGTCGCTCTCGTTGCGGATCGCCGAGATGCCCTTGATGCGGTCCTCGTTGACGAGTTCCGCGATCTTCTCCTCGATCGCGTCGCGGGTCTGCTGGTACGGGATCTCCGTGACCACGATCCGGTGCCGGTTCTTGCCGTGCTCCTCGACGTGGGCCCGGGCCCGGAGCGTGATCGTGCTGCGGCCCGTCAGGTAGCCGCGGACGAGCGCCTCGCGGCCCATCACGATGCCCCCGGTGGGGAAGTCGGGGCCGGGGACGATCTGCAGCAGCTCCGCCATCGAGATCGACGGGCTGTCGATGAGGGCCACGAGGGCCCGGCAGATCTCGCCGAGGTTGTGCGGCGGGATGCTCGTCGCCATGCCGACGGCGATGCCGCCGGCGCCGTTGACCAGCAGGTTCGGGAACCGCCCCGGCAGCACGACCGGTTCGGTGTTCCGCTCGTCGTAGGAGGGGATGTAGTCGACCGTGTCGAGCTCGAGATCCTCGAGCATCAGGGCCGCGATGGGCGAGAGCCGGGCCTCCGTGTACCGCATCGCCGCCGCGGGCAGGCCGGCGATCGAGCCGAAGTTGCCCTGCTTGTCGACGAGCACGTGCCGCATGTTCCATTCCTGGGCCATGCGGACGAGCGTCGGGTAGATCACGCTCTCGCCGTGCGGGTGGTAGTTGCCGCTGGTGTCGCCCGAGATCTTGGCGCACTTCACGCGGGCGGCGCCGGGGGAGAGCTTGAGGTCGTTCATGGCGACGAGGATCCGTCGCTGCGAGGGCTTGAGGCCGTCGCGCACATCGGGCAACGCCCGCGACACGATGACACTCATCGCGTACGTGAGATAGCTGTCCTTGAGCTCCTGCTCGATCGGCAGGTCGACGATCCGACCTCCCGAGGCATCACCCGCGCCGGCGGCCGCGGCATCGTCCGCCGGGGGGTTCACGTCGTCAGCCAAGGCAGGGTCTCCACGCCCGAAAACACCGCCGGACGAGGCCCGCGGGATGCTTGAACATACCCGGCGTGCCGGGGCGGTCAACCGGCGCGAAACGGCCGCCCGACCGCTGTTTTTCGCCCCCCCGTGATGGCTTGACCCGCGCCGCGGGAGGCCCCTATCCTCCCGCCCCCGATCAGGTCCCGAACGCCCAGGCTGCGGCCATGACAGCACGCTCCCACGGACTCCTCGTCGCCGCCCTCGCGGCGGTCGTGCTGCTGCCCAACCTGGGCGGCCCGCCACTGTGGGACGACGATGAGCCGCGCAACGCCGCCTGCTCGTTGGCCATGCATGCGACGGGCGACTGGGTCGTGCCCACCTTCAACGGGCGGCTACGGGTCGAGAAGCCGGCGCTCGTCAACTGGCTGCACCTGGCGGGCTTCGCCGTGGCCGGCGTCAACGAGACCGGCGCCCGGCTGGGCTCGGCCCTGCTCACGCTCGCCACCTGCCTGCTCACCTGGCGGATCGGGGCCGCCGTGTTCACCCCGGCGGTCGGCTGCTGGGCGGGAATCGTCATGGCCACCTGCCTGTGGACGGCGGTCGGCGGGCGGGCCGCCACGCCCGACCCGCCGCTCGTCTTCTGCACGACGCTCGCCCTGTGGCTGTTCGTCCGCGGCGGCCGCCTCCCCGGCAGGGATGGCACCGGCTGGCGGAGCGGACCGGTGCAACTCACGGCCGGCGCGGCGGCGGCGGTCGGCGCGGCCCTCGGCCTGGCCGTGCTCGCCAAAGGCCCCGTGGGCCTCGTGCCCCCCGTGGCCGCCTTCCTTCTCTTCGCCTGGTGGCAGGCCTGCCTCGACCCGTCCCGGACGGGACCCCGCGCGACCCGGCTGCTGGCCGGAGCCGGCGCCGCATGGCGGGGCGTGCGGCCGCTCGTGATCCTGGGCGTGGCGGTCGCCGTCGCGGCCCCGTGGTACGCCGCGGTCGGCTGGCGGACAGACGGCGCGTGGCTGCGGGGCTTCTTCCTCGTCCACAACGTCGGCCGCTTCTCCGCGCCGATGGAAGGACACTCGGGTTCAACCCTTCTCTACTATCCGCTCGTCGTGCTCGTCGGCACGTTCCCCTGGTCGATGGCCGCCGCGCTAGTCGGGTGGCATGCCTGCCGGTCGGCCCGCGGCGACGGCGACGCCGGCGTGGGCGGCCGGCTGCTCGTCGCCTGGACGGCCGCCTGGCTCGTGCCGCTGTCGCTCTCCGCGACGAAACTGCCGGGCTACGCCTGGCCCGCCTACCCGGCGGTCGCCGGCCTCGCCGGCCTGTTCTTCGCCGACTGGGTGCGGCTGCCCACGGTCGCGACCGACCGCTGGATGCGGCTGGCCTGGGCCCTGCTGGCCGTCTCGGGCGCGGCCCTGGCGGTCGGCCTGCCGCTCGTCGCCGCCCGCTTCGCGCCCGGCGCCGAATGGCTGGGCTGCATCGGCCTGCTCCCGCTCGTCGGCGCGGCCGTCGCCTGGACCTGCCAGTCGCTGCACTCGCGGCTCGCCGCCTCCGCCGCGCTGGCGGCCACGGCCTGCGCCACCGTCGCGGCGCTCATGTCCGTCGGCCCCGCGGCGATCGGCCGCACCGGGGGGACGCGGCAGCTGGTCGCCAGGCTCGAGGCCGTCAACGCGGGCGGGCCGATCGCCGCCTACCGCGCACCGCCGAGCACCGCCTTCTACGCCGGCCGGCTCATGCCCGCCGGGAGCATCGCCGACCTCCATGCCCCTGCCGAGGTCGTCGGCTTCCTCGACGCGAACCCCGGCGCCCACCTCGTGATCGACGCCCGTTTCGAGGCGGAGGTCGGTCCGGCGTTGCCGCCCCACTACCGCGTGCTGCACGCCACGACCACGCTGCCGGAATCGCGGCGGCTGCTCCTCCTCGGCCCCGGCATCCGGCCCGATCGCGTCGCCGACGCCGAGCGGCCGCCGCGCCGCTGACCGCTTCCCGTGCCCGATCCACCAGCCCCTGGAACCGCTCCCATGACCGTCAGGCATCCCACGCTCCTCGTCCTCCTGGCGGCCACGGCCGCGCTCGCCGTCGGCTTCTCGCGAACGCCGCTGTGGGACGAGGACGAGCCGCGGTTCGCGGCGATCGCCCGCGCGATGGTCGAGACGGGCGACTGGGTCGTGCCGATGTACAACGACACGCTCGCCGTCGACAAGCCGGTGCTCATGCACTGGTTCATGGCCGCCGCGATGACGGTCTTCGGCCCCGGCGAGTTCGCCGCCCGCCTGCCCTCGGCGATCGCGGTGCTGCTCACGGCCCTCGCCCTGCTCCGCGCGGGCACCCGTTGGTTCGACACGGAGACGGGCGTGGTGGCGGCCCTGGCCTACGTCGGTTGCCTGCTCGTCGGCATCGAGGCCCACGGCGCGACGCCCGACGCGATCCTCGTGGCCCTGACCACGTGGGCCACGCTCCTGGCCGCGGAGCCGTTCCTGCCCGACCGCCGGTCCACCGGCGAGGCCCCGTGGCCGGCCCGGCTCACCGTCGGCCGGGCCGCCGCCGTGGGCGGCCTGTGCGGCCTCGCGATCGTCTGCAAGGGGCCGATCGGCTTCGTCGGGCCGGCTGCGGTCGTGGTGCCGTGGCTGGGCTGGCTCGCCATCCGCCACCGCCGCGCGTCCGGCCGCGGGTCGTTGGCGGCGATCCTGCCCGCGACGCTCGACGTGTTCCGCGCGATCCGCCCGCTCACGATCCTCGCCGCCACGCTCGCCGTCGCCGCCCCGTGGTACGTCGCCGTGTCGCTCCGCACCGACGGCGCCTGGACCACCGGCTTCTTCTTCGTGCACAACGTCGGCCGCTTCATGGCACCGATGGAGAAGCACGGCGGCGGCATCCTCTTCCATCCGCTGACGATGCTCGTCGGCTTCTACCCGTGGTCGTGCTTCCTGCCGCTGGCGATCGTGATCGCGGGCTGGCGGCTGTGGCGCCGGACCGAGACGGCGGCCCGGACCGCCGCCTGGGGCCTGCTGCTCGTGTGGCTCGCGGTGTGGGTGGGCGGCTTCTCCGCGGCCGCCACCAAGCTCCCCAACTACGTGCTGCCCGCCTATCCGGCGGCCGCGTTGCTCGTCGCGGCGCTGGCGGTGGAGGCGGCCCGCCGCGCCGCCGCGCCCCAGTCCGGCTGGCCGCACCGCTGGTGGCTGGCCTCGGGCCTGGGCTGGCTCGCGTTCGGCGGGGCCGCCACGGCCGCCGTCATGATCCTCGCCGCCCGCCACGGCCTGCCCGGCGCCGAGCCGGCGGCCCTGGTGGGCCTCGTGCCGCTCGGCGGCGCCATCGCCTGCGGCTGGCTCGCCCGCCGGGAGCCGCGGGCCGCGGTCGCGGCGCTGGTGCTCACGGGCCTGATCTACACGGCGCTCGCCGTCGGGCCCGCCGGCCGGCGGCTCGCCACGGCCAACGCGCTGCCGGCCCTGGTCCGCGACATGCAGGCCCGCCACGGGGGCGCCGCCCGGCTCGGCACCTACCTGCTCGGCAGCCCGAACGTCGTCTTCTACTCCAATGGCCACGTGCGGCAGATCGTGCGCCGGCACGACGAGGCCGCCGGCGCGTTCCTCCGCTCCGGCCCCGACGCGATCCTGCTCGTCCCGGAGAGCGGCTACGCGGAGATCGCCGCCGCGCTGCCCGAGGGCTACGGGATCCTGGGCCGCGCCCGCCCGATCTTCCGCCACCACGACGTGCTGGCGATCGGCGCCCTGCCCGACGCCCGGCCGCCCGCCCGCACCGCCGCGACCCCCGAGGTGAACCGATGACGCCACCGGACGCCCCCGCCGACATCCTCGTCTGCCCGCCGCGACCGACCCCGCGCGACCGCGCGGCCGGCCTGCTGTCGGTCGTCATCCCCTGCCACGACGAGGAGGAGGTCATCGAGGCGACGCACGCCCGGCTCGTCGAGGTGCTGCCCGCGACCGGCATGGACTTCGAGATCATCTACGTGGACGACGGCAGCCGCGACCGCACCCTCGGGCGGCTCGAGTCGATCGCCGCCGGCGATCCGCGGGCGGTCGTCATCGAACTGTCCCGGAACTTCGGCCAGCAGGCGGCCATGTCGGCCGGCCTCGCCGCCGCCCGGGGCGACGCCGTCGTGATCACCGACGCCGACCTGCAGGACCCGCCCGAGGTGATCCCCGAGATGGTGCGGAGGTGGCGGGAGGGCGTGGACGTGGCGTACGGCCGCCGACGCCGCCGCGACGGCGAGACCGCCTTCAAGCTGGCGACGGCGAGCCTGTACCACCGGCTCCTGGCCCGGCTGATGCCCTATCCGATGCCGGTCGACACGGGCGACTTCAAGCTCGTCGACCGGGCCGTCGTCGACGCCGTCAACGCGCTGCCGGAGAAGCGCCGCTACCTGCGGAGCCTCGTCCCCTGGGCCGGCTTCCGCCACGAGCCCGTGTGGTACGACCGCCACGCCCGGGTGGCGGGCGTCACGAAGTATTCGCCGTGGAAGCTGCTCAAGCTCGCCGGCGACGCGCTCGTGCTCTCCTCCGACGCTCCCGTGCGGCTCACCTGGCTGGCCACGGCAGCCCTCGGCGCGATCGGCCTCGTCTCCGGCGGTGCGGCGCTCGTCTCGCACTGGACGGCCGCCGCCCCGCGGCCGGGCGTCTCGCTGGCGGCGGTGACGGCCGTGGTCGCGACCGTGGCGGCGGTGCAGACGGCCGCCGTCGCGATCGTGGGCGAGTACGTCGTCCGCACCTACCGCGAGGCCCAGGGCCGGCCCACGTGGGTCGTGCGGCGCACGATCAACGCCGCCCGGGCCGCAACGACCGCATCGCGAGCGGCGTGAATCGACGTGCCGCGGAGGCGGACGTCGTCATGGCGGCCGAAGGCCTTCACCGCGCCAGCGCGATCACGGCGGGCGAACTCACCACGAGCCCGGTCGGCGTGGCGGCCGTGAAGAAAAACGCCCTGGTGTCGGCCGGCGGCCGCGGCGCGACGAGCGTGCCATCGGCTTCGATCTCGGCGGGCACGGTCTTCCAGGCGAGTTTGTTGATCGGCCCGGGCTCGGTCGTGGAAACGAACGCCGCCTTCGCCACCGGCCCGCCGGCCACGACACGGCAGCGGGCCACGGCCTCGTCGAGCACGGGGGTGTCGATCTCCGGCAGCCCCGGCGTGCCGCGCACCGCGGCGTCGATGAACGCGGCGATCTCCGGCGGCGCCCAGCCCGCCTCGTGGCCGTGCGGCATGTCCACCTCGATGCGGACGTTCTTCTTCGCCTGCCGCACGTCGGCATGGCTCTTCATGAAGCTGTCGAGCGGATAGGCGAAGTCGTTCGTGCCGTTGACGAAGAAGATCGGCACCCGGCAGGCCGGCAGGTACCGCGCCGGATCGTAGCGTTCCGCCCACCGGGCCGCGTGTTCAGTGCCGAGTCGCGCGAAATCGCCGAGCCAGCAGCTGTTGTCGCGGAGATGGCCGCAGCCGTAGACGGGCACCGCCGCCCGAAACCGATCGTCGAGCGACGCCACGATGCAGGTGGTGTAGCCGCCCCAGCTGATGCCGGTGATGGCCGTGCGGTCGGGGTCCACGCCCGGCAGGCTCCGCAGGAGCGAGTGGGCCCGGATGACGTTGGCCACGGCGTGGTAGGGCCAGTCGTCGGTGACGTCCGGCGTGGCGATCGTGTCGAACTTGTCCGCGTGCTCCTGGCCCGGGCCGCCGTCGGGCAGACGCGTGGCCGCCTGCTTGCCCGGGGCCTTGGGATCGGGGCGGCGGCCGGCCAGATCCATGGCGATGGCGGCGTAGCCGCGGCTGGCCCAGAGTTTCACCCACTCGGCGAAGGCCCTTCCGCCCCCGCCGTGCACCAGCACGACGCCCGGCCAGGGACCCGCGCTCGTGACCGCCGCGTTGCTCGCACCGCCGCGCTCGCCGCCGATGCTTGCCGGCGTGGCGACATACGCGAACACCCGCGTGGGCCGCCCGCGGAACGGCTCGCCCGCGTAGAGGAGCGACCGCACCGGCCCGGTGTCATCGAGCCATTCGACGGCTGGCGGCTCGCTCAACGAAGCCAGATCCCACGGCAGGGACTCCGCCAGCTCCGGCGCGGGCCTGATAAGCCGGGGGCGGGCCTCCTCCGCGGCTGCGAGGGCCCCGAAGAAGCCCAGCAGAACGCCGCACACTCCTGCCACGAGCGTGCATGGCACCGGCATCCGCAACGAGTCACACACCAGCATGCGCGGGGCGCCGCGTCACTTCGCGAGCGCCGCCTCGATGGCCTGCACGAGCTTGGCGTCGTCGGGAGCCACGCCGCTCTTGAACCGGCCGATCACGGCGCCGTCCTTGCCGATCAGGAACTTCTCGAAGTTCCAGGACACCTCCCCCTTCGGATCGGCGGCCTCGGTGAGCGACTTGTAGAGCGGGGCCTTGTCGGGACCCTTGACGGTGATCTTGGCGAACATCGGGAACGTGACGCCGTACTTGGCCGAACAGAACTCGGCGATCTGGGCGTCGCTGCCCGGCTCCTGCGCACCGAAGTCGTTGGCCGGGAAGCCCAGGATCACGAGCCCCTTGTCCTTCTGGGAATCGTAGAGCTTCTGCAGGCCGGCGTACTGGCCGGTGTAGCCGCAGCGGCTGGCCACGTTGACCACGAGCACGACCTTTCCCTTGTAGGCGGCGAGATCGACGGGCTTGCCGTCGATGCCCTTCATCTCGCCGGCGAGCGGCGTGGCTCCATGGGCCACGGCCAGCCCGCACGCGAACAACACCGCCACCGCGACGCCAGCCTTCACGATCATCATGGTCAGTCCTCCGGGGTTTGCTGCATTATGGACGCCCGCCCGGCCGCGGCAACCGGCAGCGGCGTCCAGCGGTCGAACGTGGCCGCCTGGCCGCGGTGCTGGCCCGCAGCGTCGACCAGGTTCCAGACGATCGCCTGCTCGATGCGAAATCGCTTGCCGGTGCTCGAGATGCGGATCCCGGCGTAGTCGTCGACGAAGCCGTCGCGGCGGGTCCGCTCGAGCAGCCGGGCCCGCTCGTCGCGGTGCACCGGCTCGGCCGTGAGCCGCGAGGGCGTCCGCGTGAGCTCGTCCCAGGTCATCTCCCAGAGGGCCAAGGCCGCCGCGTTGCCGTAGTCGAGGATCGGGTCGGCCTCGGTGCCGTGGGAGACGACGACGAACGGGGCATGGAACAGCCGGGCCGCCTGCTCGGCCGCCGTGCCGGAGCGGTCGACGAGTTCGCGGCCGAGCAGCCGGGCGAACGAGTCGAGGAGGAGCTGGACGTGACCGAGCGTCACCGGATCGGCCGCGCCGTTCATGGGACGTACGTGATGCCGGTCGCCGACGAGAGATCCACGTCGCCGAGCGCGTTCTGGGCGATCCGGTTGCGGATCACCCGCGTCCGGCTGCAGTCGCCCACGGCCAGCAGCCCGTAGCCGGCGCTGGTCACGATTCCGTTGCCGGCGCCGGCAAGGCTGCCTCCCACGAGCAGGTCGGTGGCCGCGTTGAGCAACAGGCCGTTCACCCCGCTGTCGATGATGGAGTTGGCCGCGATCATCGTGCCCCGGGAGTTCCCTGCCACCGAGATGCCGTTGCGGCCGTTCGACACGATCGCATTGCCGGCCCCCGGGGCGCCGATCGTGTTTCCCGTCGCGGCCACGAGCGTGATGCCGTCGAGCAGGTTGCCCCGGATCTCGTTGCCGAGCACGACGTTGCCGCTCGAGCCGGAGATGGTGAGGCCCGCCCCGGTGTTCGTCAGGATGCGGTTGGCCATGAAGGGCTGCGTGCCGCCGAGGATCGTGCCTGTGGTGCCCGGGCCCACGAAGATCCCGCCGAGGGCGTTCGGAATGGGGTCGGTGGGCACGAATCCGGCCCCGATGACGGAGTTGAAGATCCGGTTGTTGCGAGCCCGGCCGGTGATCTCGAGGCCGTAACGGAGGTTGCCCGAGAGGTGGACCTTCGTCTCCACCGAAGGCTGGAACCCGCCGATCGCGTTGCCGTGGGCGTCGTCGGTGATCACCAGCCCGCTGCCATAATTGGGGATGGCATACAAGATGGCGGCGTTGGTGCCGGCGGCGGTGTCCTCGATCGTCACGCCCGTGGCCTTGCCGCCGATCACGATCCCGTTGCCGTAGTTGCCCGCCACGAGGCAGGTGCGGATCGTGTTGTCGCCGCCGGTGGCCGTGATCCGGACGCCGTCGAGCCGGTTCGGAGCCGCCCCGCCGAAGGCCACCATCCCCACGAAGCTGTTGAAGGCGACGAAGCCGCTCGCCTTCCCGGCGACCTCGATGCCGTAGCGGTTGTTGCCCGAGTTGACGTTGCCGAGTGGAATCGGCCCGCCGACGATCGTGCGAGCCGAGGTGCCGTTGACCAGGATGCCGTCGCCACCGTTGGCCACGACCGTGGCGTTGTCGGCGCCCACGCCCGTGAAGTTGGCCTGCACGGTGGTGTCGTTCGAGTTCGTGATCCGCAGGCCGTTGCCGCCGTTCCCCGAGAGCACGTTGTAGAACACGAACGGCGACTGGCGGAACGTGGTGCCGAGGAGCGAGTTGCCACTGGCGCCCACGATCGCCACGCCGTCGGCCGCGTTGCCCAGGGCCGCGTTGCCGGAGGCCGTGGTGCCGACGAAGTTGCCGGCCAGCGTGTTGGCCGTGGCGCCGCCGTTGATCAGCACGCCGTTGGCCCGATTCCCTGAGATCAGGTTGCCCTGCGGGGGCCGCACGAACACGCCGCCCGTCGGGTCGTTGGCGGCGGACGCCTTGCCACCGATCATGTTTCCACTGGCGCCGCCCGTGACGAGGACGCCGTTCGCGAGGTTGGGGACGGCGGCCTGCCCCGAGAAGGCGGTGCCGATCAGGTTCATGGCCACGACATTGTCGGCCCCGCCCGCGATCGTCACGCCGTTGCCGCGGTTGCCGGAGATCACGTTTGAGGGCTGGAAGCCGACGTTCACCTCGGCCTGGTAACTGGCCGAGCCGCTCTCGCCCAGCACGATCCCGACCACGGCGTTGCCGTAGACCGAGTTGGCGCTCGGCAGGCCGTCCACGCCCGTGACCGACTCCGGCGGCGCGAGGTCCACCCAGGCCATGTCGCCGAACGAGCCGTCGGTCTGGCGGACGACGGTGGCCAGGCCGCTCGACACGATCTCGCCGGAAACGTAGCCGCTGCCCGAGAGCGTGTAGACGCCCTTCTCCACGCTGCTGATGCCCATGAAGTGGGTGCCGACCGTGACCTGGTCGGGGCTCTGGTAGCTGTAGGCCCGCCAGTTGGAGAAGGTGCCGCTCACGCGGTCGTAGTCGATCAGCGAGGCCATGCCGATCGGCTGGAGGCGGTCGTCGGCGTTGTTGACCGGCAGCTGGGAAAAGCCGCCGGCGATCGTGTAACTCCCGTCGCCGTTGTCCCAGATGCCGTAGGCGGTGTTGGAGATCGAGCCGGGGAAGACGATGTCGGTGAACGCTCCCGACTCGAAGTCGTAGATGTACGCCCGGCCGGCTTCGGTTTCCGAGGTGGTGGCGATGTCATTGCCCACCGCCAGCCCACCCATCGTGCTGTGGACGTAGTTGAACTCCGAGGCGATCGAGATCGTCTCGTAGTTGGATGGATCGGCCGCGTCGGCGGCCATCGTGGCGAGGTTGCCGCGGAAGGCGAAGCCGAAGCGGGTCTCGTCGTTCGGGAGCACGTAGGTGCCCACGAGCAGCACCTCGCCATCGCCCAGGTAGTCGGGGCCGTAGACGCTCGTGCTCTCGGCGCCGGGATAGTTGATCGCGTAGGCGTCGCCTCCGTCGCCATCGAGCGGGCCGACGTAGAGCAGGCCGCTCGTCACGCCGCCGGAGGCGGTCGAGCCGGTGATCAGGTAGTCGCCGTTGTCGAGGCCGCGGATGCCCGTCCAGGACTCGACCGGCAGGGAGACGTCGGCGGTGTTGGAGTAGTCGATGCCGGTCACCGGATCGGCGTGGCCGACGAGGTTGCCCGTGGCCCCGGCCTCGATCCGGACGCCGTCGCCACCGTTGGCGAGGGCGGCCGCGCCGGTGATCGTGGTACCGATCTGGTTCCAGGCAACCACGTTGCCATCGCCCAGGATTCGCACACCGTGCCCCTTGTTGCCGCTGATCAGGTTGCCGCCCGGCGTGACCGTCGCCTGGTAGGCGTTCACGCCGGCGCTCGACGGATCGATGCCCACCACCGCGTTGCCATACACGGAGTCGGCGAAGGCCGCCCCGCCCGCCACGGGCGGCACGAGGTCGGTCCACTGCATCTCGCCGAACGAGCCGTCGGCGTTGCGATGCACGGTCACGAAGCCGGCAATCGTGCCGGCCTCGGTGGCGGCCGTGGCGGCGAGCGTGTACTTCCCCGGCTCGACGCCGCTGATGCCCTCGAAGTGCGTGATACCCGACGGGCCGCCCGAGGGCGGCGTGTAGGTGAACGACTTCCAGTTCGAGAACTGCCCCGTGGCCGAGTCGAAGTCGACGAGCAGGGCCTGCGAGAGCGGCTGGTTCGGGTTCAGCAGGTTGTTGATCGGGCTGTTGGCGTAGCCACCGCAGATCGTGTAGCTCGTGCCGCCGTTGTGCCAGATGCCGTAGGCCGTGTTGGCCGCGGAGCCGGGGTAGACCATGCTCGGCACGAGATACGTGGCGTTGACCGCGTCGTAGACGTAAGCCCGCCCCCCGCCGGCCGGCAGGCCGCCCGACGTGGAACTGTCGTAGTTGCCCACGACCAGGCCGCCCGACGTGCTGTGCGGCACGTTCCAGGTGGCGGTCTGCGTGGGGAACGGCAGCGACACGTAGTTGGCGGCCGTGCCTACGTCGTTCACGGTGCCGGTGAACAGGAAGCCCAGTTCGTTGGCCGCGTTGGTGTTGGAGTACGTCCCCACGATCCGCAGCTGCCCGTTGCCGAGGTTGTCAGCGGAGTAGGCCGTGGTGCCGTCGGTCGTCTGGCTCGGCTGATCGGGCATCACCATCACGTAGCCCGCGCCTCCCTCGGCGGTGATCGGGCCGACGTACAGCAGGCCGGCCGTCTCGCTCGAGGCGTTCGGGTTCGTGGTCGTCCCCGTGATCAGGTACTGCCCCGGCGTGCCGGCCGTCGTCAGCCCCTGCCAGCCGGCGACCGGGAGCGTGCCGCCGGCCGCGGCAGTCACGCTCGGCGTGACGTCGTAGGCGATCGCCGTCTCGAGGCCGATCTCGTTGGCCGAGCCGCGGGCCGTGACGACCACGCCGCCCCCCGCGCTCGGCGCCGCGGTGCTGCCGTCGGCCAGGACGCCGATGAAGTTGCCGGCCAGCACGATTCCAGAGGCGTCGAGCGTCACGCCGGCCCCGCTCGCCCGCACGAGCGACAGGTTGGACAGCGAGGAGCCGTCGCTCCCGGGCGCGAACCGCAGCCCGGACTGCCCGCGGAAGTTGACGGTCACGCGAGGTGAGCCGACGAAGCCGGGCGCCGTCGCGCCTTCGATCGCGACGGCATCGCTGATCGCGGGCAGGGCCGATGAGAGCGGGATCGTGCCGGCGACCGCGAAGGCGATCTCGTCGGCGCCTGAAGTGGCATTGGCCTGCTGGATCGCGGACCGCAGCGAGCCGGCCCCGGCATTCAGCAGGTTCGTGACCGTGAACGTCGCCAGCAGGGCCCGCGACTCGAGCTGCTCGCCGCGCGGCGCGACCGGACGGCGGACACGGGACGGAAGCCGGCGGCGGAACAGGCTGGCGAGCGAACGCATGGGAAGGGGCTCCGGAGACCGACGCTTTCGGGAACCCCCCGAAAACGCTGCAGAAGACATACCATCGCCACCCGCCCGACTCAACGTGCCGGTTTCGCGCGCCCCGCGCCGGGCATCAGGCCACAGGTCCCGCGGCGGTCACGGCGGGGCCGGCCTCGGCGGCGTAGACGGCGAAGTTGTCCTTGAACTTCGCGGCCAGCCGGCGGGCCGCCGCCTCCCACGCGGCCTCGTCGGCCCAGGCCCGGCGCGGCACGAGCAGGTTCTCGGCGACTCCCGGCACGCGGGTCACGGCGTCCAGGCCGAAGATCGCCTCGCGGTGCACCGGGGCGGCGTCGAGCGCGCCGGCGTTGATCGCGTCGATGATCCGGCGGGTGCTCGCCAGGTCGATCCGCGTGCCGACGCCGTACGCCCCTCCCGTCCAGCCCGTGTTGACGAGCCACGCGCGGGCGTCGTGGCGCCGGAGTTTCTCCGCCAGCAGCCGCGCGTAGACGGCCGGGTGCCGCACGAGGAAGGCGGCGCTGAAGCAGGCGGAAAAGGCGACCTGCGGCTCCGACACGCCCATCTCCGTGCCCGCCACCCGCGCCGTGTAGCCGGAGAGGAAGTGGTACATCGCCTGCTCCCGCGACAGCCGGCTGACCGGCGGCAGCACGCCCGAGGCGTCGCAGGTGAGGAAGATCACGTGCCGCGGATGCGGCCCCACGCACGGCACCTGGGCGTTGTCGATGAACTCGATCGGGTAGGCGGCCCGGGTGTTCTCCGTGATGGCGCTCGAGTCGTAGTCGACGCGGCGGGTCTCCGGATCGAAGACCACGTTCTCGAGCACGGTGCCGAAGCGGATCGCCCGCCAGATCTCCGGCTCGCGGCTGGCGGCGAGGTGGATGCACTTGGCGTAGCAGCCTCCCTCGACGTTGAACACGCCGGCGTCGCCCCAGCCGTGCTCGTCGTCGCCGATCAGCCGCCGGGCCGGGTCGGCCGAGAGCGTGGTTTTGCCGGTGCCCGAGAGGCCGAAGAACAGCGACACGTCGCCGGGCCGGCCGTCCGCGGCGATCCCCTGGTTGGCCGAGCAGTGCATCGAGAGCACGCCGCGGCCCGGGAGCCGCCAGTGCATGTAGGTGAACACGCCCTTCTTCATCTCCCCGGCGTACTCGGTGCCGAGGATCACCTGCTCGTGCCGCTCCAGCGACAGGTCGATGCTCGTCCGGCTGGTCATGTGGGTCGTGTGCGGGTTGGCCGGGAACTGGCCGGCGTTGTAGATCACGTAGTCCGGCGTGCCGAACTCCCGCAGTTCGTCGAGCGTGGGGCGGATGAGCATGTTCTGCATGTACAGCGCGTGGTAGGCGCGGCCGCAGAGCACGCGGACCTTGATCCGGCAGTCGGGATCCCAGCCGGCGTAGCCGTCGCAGACGTAGACCCGGTCGCGGGTGTTGAGGTAGTCGATCGCCCGCTGCCGGTTGAGCAGGAAGGTGTGGTCGTCGATCGGATGGTTGACGCTGCCCCACCAGACGTCGGCCTCCGACTCCGGCGCCCGCACCACGTGCTTGTCTGCGGGGCTGCGGCCCGTCTTGGCGCCGGAGCGGATCGCGATCGCCCCGGTCGACATGATGGCCGCCGCCTCGCGGGAGACGGCATCCTCGTAGAGCCGTCCCGGCGGGGCGTTGCGGATCACGAGCGGGACGGCGATCTCATGCGGCGACAGGTCGACCGGCAGGGGCATGACTGGCTCCGGAGGCGGGGACGGCGCGGGCAGGGGGCGACGACGGGACCGGGCCCTGAGCGGCCGCCGGCCAGGCGAGCCAGGCGGCGGCGGCCACGAGCAGGCCGCCGCAGCCGCCGAACACCGCAGCCCAGGGACTGCGGCGGACGCGGAGCCGGCGGACCGCCTGCCGGAGCCGGCGGCTGAACTCGGCCCAGCCCTCGGCGCTCGTCCGGCCGCCGAGGGCCACGATGCTCACGCTCCGCATCGCGCCGCGGCCGTCGAGGTGCACCTGGATGCCACGGCCGGGCAGGGCCGCCGTCTCCCCGGCCCAGCGGGCGGCGGGATCGAGCGCCGTGACGACCTCCGCGACGACCGGCCGCAACTGCTCGGGCGTGATGTTGTAGACGACCAGCCGCGGCCGCGCGGCGAGCAGCACCCCGGCGAAGAGGAGGCCGGCCGCCAGCAGGAGCATCCCGGCCGCCCAGGCCGTGCCCCCGGCGACCGGCTGGACGAGCGCCAGTGGGCCGGCCACCACGAGCCCCGCGGCGGCCGCGGCCAGGAGCAGCAGGTCCCAGGAGCCGGGGAGCATCGAGGGCCGCCGCCGCAGGTGCACCGCGGCCAGGCCGAGCAGGTACGCCGCCAGCGGCACGAGCGCGGCCCACAGCGGCACGGCGGCGAACGACAGGGTCATGACGCGGCCCGCCAGGCCAGCCAGGCGAGGAATGCCAGCCAGCCGGCTTCCACCACCAGCGTCGCGACGCAGGCCGCGCGGGAGCCGCCGAGGCTGCGGTCGGTCATCGGCCGGGCCCCCTCAGACGGGATCGGGCACCACGAACGCCAGGTCGCGACGGAAGCCCTCGGCGAAGTCGTAGACCCCGTGGAAGTCCTCCCGCCGATCGGCCCGGGTCTTGCGCATCTGCCCGATGTCGATCATGTTGAAGACGATCGCGCCGAAGTCGTCGGTCGCCCGGATGCCCCAGGCGGCGAGCACCGTGGGGGCGAGGTATCCGTACTGCTGCAGGCCGTAGAGCCGGGCCGCCTCGCAGAGCTGCTGACCGGACACGTGCCGCTCCGCCTGCCGCTTGCGGCCGCGGCCGGTCCGCTGCCGCGGCTTCGGGGCCCCAGCGACCTCCGCCTCCGCCAGGGGCTCGAGGTCCTCGGCGGCCGGCTCCGCCCCCATGCCCAGCGACTCCTGGGCGAACGACAGCGCCTCCAGAACGAAGACGTAGGCGTCGATCGTGTACCGCGGGTCCCGCTGCAACAGCTCGTGGAGCGGGTGGGAAGGATCGAGAAGCGGCATCCGTTCAGCTGGCTCCGGGCCCGGTGGGCAGACCGGAGTATAGCGGCCAGGCCGGCAGCGCCGATCGCGGCCGCTCAGCGCGGCAGATTCGCGGGCACCGGGGGCCGCGGGCCGGCGGGCGGCGGGGGCGGCGCGGACTGCACGTCCTCGAGGACGTACTTGTAGCCCAACGGCGTCGTCGGCTTGGCGAAATCGCGGAACAGGTCGAGTCCCTTGTCGATGAGGCTCGTCCGCGGATCGAACTGGTAGACGTCGCGGTCCTGGCCACCCGGCTTGTAGATCTGGATCGCGAACGGCATCAGGTCGCGGGCCTGGAGGATGAGCTCGACCTTGGAGAAGTTGGCCGCGTCGGCCTGGAACCGCGGCAGGGCCTCGAGCCAGATCTGGTCGGGGACGCCGGGCGGCGTGATGATCCGCATCCAGTACCGCTTCTTGAGCGTGTCGGCCTTGGCGCCGAAGACGAACGGCAGCGGGCCGTCGCTGATCGCCTTGCCGCGCATCTCGGGGGGCAGCTTCGTCTCCCGCAGCTGCCGGTCGGCGTGCCGAAACTCGAAGATGCTCTCGCCGTTGCACACCCAGTGCTCGCCCGCCTCGCCGCCGCGGACCTCGTACCGCCGCGTCTGCGGGTTCCACTGCTTCGACTGCTTGACGTGGAACAGCCCCTTGTCGGGCGCCCCGTACTTCAGCTCGCCCGTGCTCTCGGCGAAGGCCAGCCGCTCCCCCTTGTCGTCGGCCGGGCTCCAGGCGTTGTATTCCCACTTGTGAAACGTGCACGCCCAGGTCTTCACGGCGGCACTGCGGGCCTCCCAGGCGGCCAGCAGCTGGTCGAGCGCGGCCTGCTCCTGGGGGGCGAGGGCGGGAGGCTGCCGGGGTGCGGGGGGCTGCGGCGGCACGGCCTGCGGCGGCGGCGCGGCCTGGCCGAGGGCTGCGCCGGCCCACACGGCGACGAGCGTGGCCGCGGCGATGGGGCGGACGACGGCGGGGCGCAGGGGCATGGCGGGTCGCGGCTCCGGTGGTGGCGGGGGGGGACTGTAGCAGGGCCGGGTCGGCCGGGCGAGGCCGGTTCCGGCTACGATCAACCGCGATATCGGCCGCTTTTTCCCCGTGGAGCCCACGCCGTGCGCGTCGCCGCCTTCTCCATCCAGCCCTACGACCGGCAGTCGCTCGCCGCGGCCTCGGCGGGCCTGCCGCTGGAGTGGACCTGGCTCGAGTCCCGGCTCGAGCCCGCCACCGCCGAGCTCGCCCGCGGCGCGACGGCCGTCAACTGCTTCGTCAACGACGACCTCGGCGCCGCCACGCTCGACGCGCTCGCGGCGGCCGGCGTGCGGCTGATCACGCTCCGCTGCGCCGGCTTCAACCAGGTCGACCTCGCGGCGGCGGCGCGTCTCGGCCTGCCGGTGACCCGCGTGCCCGAGTACTCGCCGCACGCCGTCGCCGAGCACACCGTGGCCCTGATGCTGATGCTCGACCGCAGGCTGCACAAGGCCTACAACCGGGTCCGCGAGGGCAACTTCTCGCTCGACGGCCTGCTCGGCTTCGACCTCCACGGCCGGACCGCGGGCGTGGTGGGCACCGGCCGGATCGGCCGCCGCGTGGCGGAGATCCTCCTCGGCTTCGGCTGCCGCGTGCTGGCCCACGACCCGAACCCGCCCGCCGACCTCGTCGCCCGCGGCGTCGCCTTCGTGCCGCTCGACGAGCTCTTCGCCACGGCCGACGTCGTCACGCTGCACTGCCCGCTGACGCCGGCCAGCCACCACATGATCGACGCCCGGGCGATCGCGCTGATGAAGCCGGGGGTGATGATCGTCAACACCAGCCGCGGCGGGCTGGTCGACACCCGGGCGGTGATCCACGGACTGAAGAGCGGTCGCATCGGCCACCTCGGCCTCGACGTCTACGAGGAGGAGGCCGACCTGTTCTTCACCGACCACAGCGACACCGTGATCCGCGACGACGTGTTCATGCGGCTCTTGACCTTCCCTAACGTCGTCGTCACCGGCCACCAGGCCTTCTTCACGAGCGACGCCCTGGAGGCGATCGCGGCCCAGACGGTCCGCAACCTCCTCCACTTCCACCGTGGCGAGCCGCTCGAGGCGATGGTGACTCAGGCCTGAGCCGCCGCGGCGCGGAGGGCGGCGAGTTCCCGGGCGTACCCACCGGAGAGGATCGGAAACCGGCACCAGGTCTTGGGGTCGAGGCTCTCGTCGTCGAGGTGGAAGGAGGGCGCGTACCGCTCCCGCTTCCACTGGTTGCGGCTCCAGAGCGTGAAGAACTTCTCCGTCCAGCGGGCGAGCTGCCCGCGGTCGTGATCCGGGAAGTCGGCCTGCAGCCGCCGCCAGACCTCGATCGGCCCGAGCCGGTCGCGGATCGCAGATCGCTCGGCCCGGTCGAGCACGTCGTAGGGCATGAGGTCGGCCTCGTCGGTCTGGTGCGCGGCGGCGGGCCGCAGCTCCGCGGTCGGGGCCTGCACGTTCACGGCCGCGAGGGCCGGGATCGGCCCCAGCCCCTCGGGCCCGGCCTTCTCCAGCCACGCGAGCCAGCGCCGCAGGTAGGCCTTGTCGATGCCGGCGATGGGCGCGATGCCGCCGGAGGTGTCGCCGTCCATCGTCGCGTAGCCCACCGCCGCCTCGGAACGGTTGCTCGTCGACACCAGCAGCTTGCCGGTGAGGTTGGCGAGCATCCACACGCCCGGCGAGCGGGCCCGGGCCTGCACGTTCTGCCGGGCGACGTCGTCGCGGCCCCAGTCGAGCGGTCGGCCCAGCGCCGCCGCCACGACCGCCTCGTAGCCGCGGACGACGGGCTCGACGTCGAACTCGTGAAACTCGGCGCCCAGCGCCTCGGCCAGGCCGCGGGCGGCCGCGCGGGTCACGGGTCCCGAGTTGGCCGTCGACTGGTAGACGCAGGTCAGCGCCGCCCGCACCAGGCCCCGCACCGCCGCCTCGCCGGAGCCGGATGGCACCGGCAGCCCGAGGCGTGCCGCCGCCGCCGCCGGCGACAGCTCGCCCGCGGCCAGCCGCACGGCGATCGCCACCAGGCAGGCGACGGCCGACGAGTCGGCGCCGCCGCTCGCCGAGACGACGAAGCCGGGCGAGCGGCTCTTGCGGGCGTAGTCGAACAGGCCGAGGGCCACGGCCCGCGTGAACTCCTCCTCCTTCACATGGCCGCCGTGCTCCCAGGCGGCGCGGTCGTCGGCCGGCCCCGCGGCCGGCGGCCGGCGGCCGGCGGGCCAGGCGAACGGCACCGCCACCACGTCCCCCTCGGCCGGGTCGGGCACGGGGGCGAAGGCGAGCCGGGCCTGCGCGGCCCGGAGTTCACCCACGTCGATGTCGGCGACGGCCAGAGAAAGGTCGGCGAACGAGAACCGCCGGCCCGCGGCCAGCATCCTGCCGGCGGCCGCGATCGTCACGCTGCCGTCGTAGATCGCACGGCCCGCCTCGTTGCCCACGAAGTTGGCGTAGACGTAGCCGGTCGCGAAGGCGCGTGATCCTTCCTGCACCAAGCGACGGCGGATCTCGTCCTTGCCGAAGGCGAAGTGGCTCGCCGAGGGATTGAGGATCAGGTCGACCCCGCGGGCGGCAAGCGCCGCGCCCGGGCGGTCGGCCACCCAGGCGTCCTCGCAGATCTCGAAGCCGATCCGCAGGCCGCCGCAGTCGAACCGCAGGTCGCCCACGGGCACGTCGCGGCCGGCCACCGTCACGGCCCCCCGCTGCCCGCGCCGCCAGGGCCGGAACCACCGCGGCTCGTAGTGGATCCCCTCGCCGGCCAGATGCTGCTTGCAGGCGAACCCGGCCAGCCGGCCGTCGACCGCGACCGCCGCCGCGTCGAACAGGCCGTGCTCGAACTTCAGCGGCAGGCCGAGCGCCACGACCATCCCGGCCGTGTGGGGCACGATCTCGCCGAGCACCTCGAGCGCCGTCCGCTGCGCCCCGGCCGCGAAGAAGGCGTCCTCGCAGCCGTAGCCGCTGATGCACAGCTCGGGCAGGCAGAGCACGCTCGCCCCCGCCGCCCGCGCGGCGTCGATGGCGGCCAGGATGCGGTCACGGTTGCCGTCCCAGTCGAGCGGCGTCTGGTTGACCGCCGCTCCGGCGACACGGATGACGTTCATGGGTGATGCTCTCGTCGAGAACCGCCTCACCCCTGCGACGGTTCTTCCAGATAGGTGTAGCCGCCGAGACCCTCCTCGTAGAACTTGAGGAACCGCCCCGCCTGCCCGTCGCAGATCCGGCCCTCGCGCACCGCCTGCTCGATCGAGTCGCGGAGCTTCTGCACGAGCTGGGCGGCGTCGAACTCCACGTAGTCGAGCACCTCGCGGACGGTGTCCCCCTTGATGACGGCGTCCACGACCACCTCGCCCCGGTCGTCGAGGCTGACGTGCACGGCGTTGGTGTCGCCGAACAGGTTGTGCAGGTCGCCGAGGATCTCCTGGTAGGCGCCGATGAGGAACGCGCCGAGATAGTAGGGCCCGTTCTGCCAGGAGTGGAGCGGCAGCGTCCGCTTCACGTCGCGGCGGTCGATGAACTGGTCGATCTTGCCGTCGGAGTCGCAGGTCACGTCGCCGAGCACGGCGGCCCGCGTCGGCCGCTCGTTGAGGCGGTGAATCGGCATCACGGGGAACAGCTGCTTGATCGCCCAGCTGTCGGGGATCGACTGGAAGAGCGAGAAGTTGCAGAAGTAGGTGTCGGAGAGGGAGGCGTCGAGCCCCTCGAGCTCCTCCGGCACGTACTCCAGCGACTTGGTGAGCTTGCAGATCTTCCGGCAGATCGCCCAGTAGAGGTTCTCCACGGCCGACCGCTGGTCGAGGGGCAGGTAGCCGCTGGCGAACAGGTTCATGGCGGTGTCGAGGGCCTGCTGGGCGTCGTGGTAGCTCTCCAGCAGGTTGCGGACGTTGATGCCCTGGTAGGTCTCCATCAGGTCGTGGAGCGGCTGCTCGGCGTCCGCGGCCGGCTCCGTGACCTCCCCCGTGCCCCCCTGCTCCGACACCCCGAGCACGCCGAAGATCAGCATGCTGTGGTAGGCGACCACGGCCCGACCGCTCTCGGAGATGATCGTGGGGTGCGGCACCCCGGCCTCGTCGCAGGCGTTCTGCACGTGGTAGACGACGTCGTTGGCGTACTCCTGCAGGCTGTAGTTGACGCTCGACTCGAAGTTCGTCTGCGAGCCGTCGTAATCGACACCCAAGCCGCCGCCGACGTCGAGATAGCGGAGCCCCGCCCCGCGGTTCACGAGCTCGGTGTAGATCCGCGAGGCCTCGTTGAGGGCCGCCTTGATGTGGCGGATGTTGGTGATCTGGCTCCCCTGGTGGAAGTGGAGCAGCTGGAGGCAGTCCTCCATCCCGCGGGACGCGAGCAGCTCCAGGCCCTTGACGAGCTCGCTGGCCGTGAGGCCGAACTTGCTGCGGAAGCCGCCCGACGACTGCCAGCGGCCGCTGCCGCGGGCGGCGAGCTTGACCCGCATCCCGATCCGCGGCCGCACGCCGAGCTTCTCGGCGTACTCGAGGATCAGCTGCAGTTCCGAGAACCGCTCGACCACCGGGATCACCTGCCGGCCGATCTTCTGGGCCAGCATCGCCGTCTCGATGAACTCGGCGTCCTTGAAGCCGTTGCAGATGATCGGCGTGTCGTTGTCGGCCAGGGCGATCACGGCCAGCAGCTCGGGCTTGCTGCCCGCCTCGAGCCCGAAGCGGTAGGGCTTCCCGAACTTCAGCACCTCCTCCACCACCTGCCGCTGCTGGTTGACCTTGACCGGGTACACGCAGCAGTAGTCGCCGCGGTAGCCGCTGTCCTTCATCGCCGTGGCGAAGGCACCCTGGATCTCGCCCAGCCGGTGCTGGAGAATCTCGGCGAACCGGAGCAGGATCGGCAGGTCGATGCCCCGGACCTGGAGCCGGTCGACCAGGGCCTTGAGGTCGATGCTCCGGGTCGGGTTCTTGTCGGGGTGGACGAGCAGGCTGCCGGCGGGGCTCACCGAAAAGTAGCCGTTGCCCCAGCGGGGCACCTCGTACAGGTCCGCCGCGTCGGCGGCGCTCCAGTGCTCGACTTCGAGATCGACGGCTGCCATCCACGGCCCTCGCTGGCGGGCGTCCGGGTTCCGCCGGACTCGCGACGCCGTTTCAGAGTGTAGCGTGACGCGGCCGCGAGGCCATGCCAATCGGCGGGGACGGACCGTCAGACGGCGACGCGGGTCCAGCGGACGCGGGTGAAGATGACGAGCATCGCGAGCCCCCGGGCCGTGAGGTCGGCGGCCATCGCGCACCAGGCGCCGACGGCACCCCAGCCGGCGGCCCGGATCACGCCCGCGCCGCCCGGGAGCACGACTTCCGGCCAGGCGAGGAAGATCGCCAGCGGCAGCCGGATGGCGACGAGCCCCAGGAAGTTCACGACCATCGGCGGCCGCGTGGCCCCGCCGCCGCGGAGCCCGCCGGAGAGCACCATCAGCAGGGCGAGCGACGGCTGGGCGAAGGCCACGATCCGCACCAGCCGGGCCGTCAGGCCGGCCACCTCCGGCTGCCGACCGGCCCCGCCCGTGAACCAGGCCGCCAGCGGCTCGGCCATCCACAGGAAGCCCGCCGCGGCGACCGACATGAAGGTCAGGCAGGCGACGGCGGCGCACCAGACACTTCCGCGGGCCCGGCGCTCGTCACGAGCCCCGAGGAACTGCCCGGCGAGCGTCGCCGCGGCGACCTGGAAGGCCGTGCCGGGGAGGAAGGCCAGCGACTCGATCGTGACGGCGACCGAGTGGGCGGCGGCGGCCACGTCGCCCAGCCGGTTGACGATCGAGAGGAAGGTCAGGTGGCAGGCGGCGTTGGCCAGGGCGTCGCCGCCGGCGGGCAGCCCCACGTGGACGATGCGCCGCAGCGTGTGTGGATCCGGCCGCCAGTCGGCGGCCCGGGGTCCGAGCCGGCGGGCGAGGAGGGCGACGACGCAGCACGCCCCGGCCAGGTACCCCGCCGCGGTGCCCCAGGCCAGGCCCTCCCAGCCGAGCCGCGGCAGCCCGGCGAGCCCGGTCGCCAGGGCGAAGCTGGCGCCGGCATTGACGAGGTTCACGACCGTCATACCGACGAGCCCCGCCACCATCGCACCCGAGCCGCGGAGCGCCGCCATGCCCACGTGGATGAGCATCATGGCCGGCAGCGCCGGCAGGACGATTGCGAGGTAGCGGCCGGCCAACGCCGTGCTCCCTGCGGGCAGCCCCAGCCAGCCGAGGAACGTGCCGCCCCCGAGGGCGAGCAGAACCGCCGCCGCGCACACGATCGCCCCCCCGACGAGCAGGGCCTGCGCCGTCGCCCGCCGCGCCGCCGGAGCGTCACCCGCCCCCACGGCCCGCGCCACGAGCGCCGTCGCCGCCACCGCCGGGAGGGCGAACGGCACCGGCAGGAAGGCGAGACAGTAGGCCACGAGCCCCACGGCCGCCAGCGGCTCCTCGCCGGCGAACAGGTTGCCAGCCAGCCACTTGTCGGTGAAGCCCACCGTCAGGCCGAGCAGCTGCTCGATCAGCACCGGCAGGACGAGACGCACGACCGGGCGGACGGTGCCCGCCAGGCCGGTGATCCCCCGCGTCGCGGCCGGATGGTCCCGTGTCAGTGTCCGCCTCCGTCACGCGTCCTGGTTTCAACGGCTCATCGTAGCGGGCGGCGATCGATCCGGTGCGAGAAGCCGCATGCGGCGCCATGCGGGGAGGCGAGGGGCTGCCCGTGACGTCGAGCCGGCGTAGGTGGCCAGCGCAGCCCGGAGGGCGGAGCGCCGACACCTCCGAGAGAGCGGAGGGCATGGATGCCCGGAGCGAACGTCCGGGCGAGACGGCACGGGCGGCCCCGAGCCGTTTCGTTCGATCGGACGGCGGTCAGAGACCGCCGCACCCGGGCGGCCGCGTCAGGCGAACAGTTCCTTGATCACCTTGCCGGAGTTGGCGATTTTCATCGGCCGGCCGTTCTTGGCCGTGAAGGTCGTCTCCAGCGAGATGCCGAGCGCCTTGAGCACGCTGGCCATCAGATCCTGCGACGAGTAGGGCTCGGTGACGACCTCCTTGCCGTCGGAGCTCGTCTCGCCCACGGCGATGCCCCGCTTGAAGCCGCCGCCGCCGACCACCGTGCTCCAGCTGCGGGCCCAGTGATCGCGACCGCCGCCGCCGTTGATGTTCGGCGTCCGGGAGAACTCGCCCATCCACACGATCACGGTGTCGTCGAGCATGCCGCGGTCCGCGAGGTCGGTGACGAGGGCCGACATCGCCTTGTCGAGCTCGGGCAGCTTCTGCTCGGAGAGCGTGGTGAAGATGTTGGCGTGGTTGTCCCAGCCGCCGAGATCGACCTCGACGAAGGGCACGCCCATCTCGACCAGTCGCCGGGCCATGAGGCAGCCGCGGCCGAAGCCGGTGGTGCCGTAGCGATCCTGCACCTCCTTGGGCTCCTTCATGACCTTGAAGGCCTCCATCTGGCTGCTGGTCATCAGCTTGACCGTCTTCTGGATGACCTTCGCATGGTCGTCGGCCGAGCCGCCACGCTTCTCGCCGATGAAGCCCTTCTCGATCGTGGCCAGCATCTCCAGCCGCTGGGCGAGGCGGGCCGGGTCGATGCCCATGTCGAGGTTGCGGACGTTGCCGTTGGAGTCGACCACGAACGGGGCCCACGTCATGCCGAGGAAGCCGGGGCCGACGCTGCCGCCGCCGACCGAAACGAACGGCGGGATCTCCAGGTCGGGCACCTGGTCGGCCAACTCGTGGGCGATCACCGAGCCGTAGCTCGGGTGCTCGACGTTCGGGTTCGGGACGTAGCCCGTATGCATGTAGTAGCGGCCGCGGTTGTGGTCGGCCTCGCGGGTGCTCATCGACCGCACGATCGCCATGTGGTGCATCTGCTGGGCCATGAGCGGCATGTGCTCGCAGATCTGCACGCCGTCGGCCGACGTGGCCACCGGCTTGAAGGGGCCGCCCGTGGCCGCGCCCGGCTTGAGGTCCCAGATGTCCATCGTGCTGGGGCCGCCGCCCATCCAGAGCATGATGCAGGCCTTGTGCCGCTTCCGCAGGTCGGAGGCGTTGGCGAGGATCGAGTTGGTGAACGCGGTCGCCGGGGAGGCGAGGGCCGCGGCCCCGGCCAGGTGGCTGATGAAGTGCCGGCGGTTCATGCCGGACGGCAGGAAGTCGAAACTGGCCATGTCAGGGCTCCTGGGAGATGGAAAGGCGGCCGGGGCGGCGATCCACAGTGTATTTCGGCAACGGGCGGGCGGTTTATTTCCGGTGCAGGGATGGCCCCGCAGGCGTGGAATCAATGGTTGATGATGAACTCGTTCGAATTGAGGACGGCCCACCAGATGTCCTGGAGGGAGCCGATGACGTCGCCCTTGCGGGCACCGAGCATCGCATTGGCGGCCGACAGCTCCTTCGAGGACGGCTTCCGCGCCAGGGCTGCCAGGTACAGGGTGTCGATTTTGGCCTTGGGGGAGGCCCCACTCGAGGCCACGGCGTCGAGGAAGCCCCCCTTGCCCGTGCCGGTGGCCTGCTTGATCAGGTCCCCGTTGAACATCATCAGCACCTGGGGAATCGACCCGTTGAATGTCGTCGCGTCGTCCCCCTCGTCGGTGCCGAAGGCGATCACGAACTGTGACATCCACTGGTCCTTCTTCTTGGCCGCCTCCTCGCCGGACTGGGTCTTGTCGGCCTGGGTGGCGGTGAGCAGCGATTCGTAGAGCTGCTCGGCCTGCATCTGCCGCAGGTAGAAGTGCGAGAACTTCGGCTTCTCGCCGAGCGCAGGATCGTCCTTGACGTTGCCGGCCGTCGTGCGACTGGAGAGGGCGTAGGGGCGCGAGAGCACGATCCAGCGCACCAAGCCCTTGAGGTCGAAGCTCTGCTCGCGGAACCGCTCGGCCAGGCCGTCGAGGAGCTCGGGGTGCGACGGGGGGTTGTGCTCACCCAGATCGTCGACGGGCTTGGTGAAGCCGTAGCCGAGAAAATGACCCCACATTCGGTTGGCGATCGCCTTGGCGAAGTATGGGCTGCCCTTGATGAGCTTCGCCAGCTCCCGCCGCCGGTGCACACCGTAGGGAGAGCCATCCTCCAGCTTGCCCGGCAGGTAGCCGCTCTTGGAGATCTCCGTGCCGTCGACGAACACCGGATAGGCCACCTTCATCAGCCCGTTCCGCAGCTCGTAGTACAGCTCGGCCTCCTCGGCGTTGCCCCCTTCGCCGGCCCAGTCCTCGTCGACGAGCTCCACCCACTGCACGTCTCGCGAACCGTCGAAGCGGCGCAGGGCCCGGGTCTGGCGAAAGAAGGCGTTCATCTCCCAGAACTGGTTCTGCTTGCCCTTATTGAACGGATGGTTGTGGCACTGGGTGCACTGCACTTGCAGCCCGAGGAAGATCTGGGCGGTCTTGGCCGTCGCCTGGACGGCGTTCTCCACGCCCATCTCCTCCATCTTTCCGGCGAGAAAGTTCGTGGCGCCGTTGAAGCCGTCCACGTCCTTGCGATTGGCGTTGGCGCCGGTCGCCGTGACGAGTTCCTCCATGAACTGATCGTAGGGAACGTTCTTGGAGAAGGCCCGACGCAGGTACTGCCGCATGCCGGACCGGTTGACCCGCTCGTTGGCGACGTCGCGGCCGATGAGGACCGTGGTCCAGACGTCGGTCCAGTTGCGGGCATATTCGTCGATGTAGTCGTCGCCCAGCAGCCGGTCGACGAGCGCCTTTCGCTTGCTGGGCGTGCTGTCGGAGAGGAAGCGCTGCAGCTCGTCCGTCGACGGGATGCGGCCGATGACGTCGAGATGCAGCCGCCGGCACCACTCTCCGTCCGTCGCGGCCGCGGAGGGCTGGATCTCCGCGTCGGCCCAGCCCGCGGCGACCTGCTCGTTGATGTACTTGACCTGCGGGATCCCGTAATGCTCGTCGGCCGGCGGGGCGGCGGCCGTCACGGAGAGCAGGGCCAGCCCGAGGCAGCCGCCGGCGAGGAGCCTGGCCAATCCGATCCGACTCATGGAAACCTCGGTGGGTGCGGGTGCCCTGTCCCTACGCACGAAGTCTATTCGTGGAGCGCGGCCCGGCCTATTCCCCGTCGCTCGGCGCACGGCTGGGACGGCCGAAAAACCGTCCGCGAGCCACTTCAGGTGCGGGCCGGACGGCCCTCGACCCGAGGGGCAGCGGCCGCGGCCGTCCCCGAACCGACGTCCACGAACTCGAGCATGGCCCGCGGGCCGGCGTCGCCCAGCCGCGGGGTCGCGAGCTTGAGGATCCGGGTGTAGCCGCCGGGCCGATCGGTGAACCGGGGGGCGATCCGCTCGAAGAGAATCCGCGCGGCCTGCTTGTCGCCGAGCAACTGCACGACCCGGCGGCGGGCCTTGACGGCGGGGGCCATGGCCCGGGCCCACTTGCCCCAGGCGTCGCTCTGCCGCCACTTCTTCCACTCGGCGGAGTCGCGGTCGGCCGTGGAACCAAACTCGCGAGCCTGACCGGCGGCCTCGAGGCCCCGCTTGGCGATGGTCACGCACCGCTCCACGAGCGGACGGACCTCCTTCGCCTTGGCGAGCGTGGTGACGATCCGGCCGGCGACCTTGGGATTGCCGGGCTCGCCCGCCTCCGTCTCCCGCTCGGTGAGCATGAGGGCCGAGGCGAGATTCCGGAGCAGGGCCCGCTGGTGCGACGGACTGCGGCCGAGCACCCGGCCCTTGCGACGATGACGCATGACTCGTGTCTCCTAAGCGTGGTAACCGGCGGGGCGTCGCCCCGCGATCAGGCGCCCGCCTCCGCGGGCAGCTGCATGCCGAACTCGAGCCCCACGTCGCGGAGCTTCGCCTCGATCTCCTGCAGCGTCGTGTCGCCGAGGTTCCGCATCTCGAGCATCTCCTCGCGGCTGCGCGAGACGAGTTCACGGAGCGTGCCGATCCCCGCCTCCTCGAGGCAGTTGCTGGCCCGCAGCGACAGCCGCAGGTCGGAGACCAGCATGCCGAGCCGGCTCTCCAGCGGCGCCTCGACCGCGAACAGGGTCGCGGCGGCCGGCAGGTTCACGGCCGGGCCGGGGCGGGTGTAACCCACGAACGGATTGAGGTGCTTGCGGAGGATCTTGGCCGCCTCGACCAGCGCCATCTCCGGCGTCACGGTCCCGTTGGTCCAGATCTCGAGCGTCAGCTTGTCGTAGTTGGTCTTCTGGCCGACGCGGGTCTCCTCGACCTCGTACTTCACGCGGGTCACGGGACTGAAGACGGCGTCCACCGGGATGATGCCGATCTCCTGCGACTCCTGGCTGTGCTCACTGGACGGCACGTAGCCACGGCCGTTCTCCACGACCATCTCCAGCTCGAACGGCACGTCGTCGGTGAGGGTGGCGAGGACGAGGTCCTTGTTGACCACCTCCACCGCCTCGTCCGTCTGAATGTCGGCGCCGGTCACGGGCCCCTTGGTGCTCTTCTCCACGCGGATCACGCGGGTCGAGTCGCTGTGGTTCTTGACGATCAGGCTCTTCACGGCCAGCACGACCTCGGTGACGTCCTCGAGCACGCCCTTGATCGTGGTGAACTCGTGCAGCGCCCCGGCCAGCTTGATCTGGGTGACGGCGCTGCCCTCCAGGCTCGACAGCAGCACGCGGCGCAGGCTGTTGCCGACGGTCGTGCCGAAGCCGCGCTCGAATGGCTCCGCCACGAACTTCCCGTAGGTGGGCGTCAGGGTCTTTTGATCGACGGTGACCGAGCCCGGCAACTCGAGGCCACGCCAGCGGATATGCATCAGGATTCCTCCGTACAGGGCCGGGGCGGACACGCCACACGGCCGACTCTTTGGATCGAAACTCTAAAAGCCGTCACCCAGACTTTACTTGGAGCACAATTCGATGATCAGGTTGGCCTGCACCGGGATCGACACGTCGTCCGTTCCGGGCAGCCGGTCCACCCGCCCCTCGGGAATCGGGCTCTCGGACCGGGACAGGAAGTCGGGCACGTCGCGCCGGCTGTCGGCCAGGGCCGCATGCACCAACTGCAGGCTCTTCGCCCGGTTCTTGATGCGGACCAGGTCGCCCGCCTTCACGAGGTAGCTGGGCACGTCGAGACGCCGGCCGTTCACCGTGACGTGGCCGTGCATCACCATCTGCCGGGCCGCGGACCGCGAGGCGGCGAAGCCGAGCCGGTGCACGACGTTGTCCAGCCGCCGCTCGAGCAGCGACATCAGCGTCTCGCCGGTGTTGCCCTTGCCGCGCTCGGCGCGGGCGAAGTAGGTGCGGAACTGCCGCTCCAGCACGCCGTAGTAGTGCTTGACCTTCTGCTTCTCGCGGAGGTGCAGCCCGTAGTCGGTCGGCTTGCCGCGCCGCTTCTGGACCATGCCCGGCGGCGTGGCCCGGCGCTCGAAGGCACACTTCGGCGTGTCGCAGCGGCTCCCCTTGAGGAACAGCTTCAGTCCATCGCGGCGGCAGAGCCGGCAGACCGGCCCGGTGATGCGTCCCATGATTCGTTCTCTCGCGTGTCTCGGTGGTGGTTCTCGGTGGCGGCCCGACTAGACCCGTCGCTTCTTCGGGGGCCGGCAGCCGTTGTGGGGCAGCGGGGTGATGTCCTCGATGCTCTTGACGTTCATGCCGGCCGCCTGGAGGGCGGTGATCGCGCTCTCGCGGCCGCTGCCGGGGCCCTTCACCCGGACCTCGAGGTCCTTGACCCCGAACTTCGCGGCCTTCTCGGCGGCCTGCTGGGCGGCGCACTGGCCCGCGAAGGGCGTGCCCTTGCGACTCCCCTTGAAGCCGCACGTGCCGCCGCTGGCCCAGCACAGGGTGTCCCCCCGCGTGTCGGTGATCGTCACCGTGGTGTTGTTGAAGCTGGCGTGAATGAAGGCGATGCCCGCCGTCACCGTCTTCTTCTTGGTCTTCGCTACCTTCGACATGATCTCGTTCCGAGTGGCTCCCGTTCTCGCGCCGGCACCGCGGCCGGCAGGCCCGTTACTTGAGGTCCTTCACGCCCTTCTTGCCGGCGACGGTCTTCTTCGGCCCCTTGCGGGTGCGGGCGTTGGTCCGCGTCCGCTGGCCGCGAACCGGAAGCCCGCGGCGGTGCCGCAGCCCCCGGTAACTGCCGATGTCCTTCAGCCGCGAGATGTTCTGGGCGACCTGCCGCCGCAGCTGCCCCTCGACGGTGTAGTCCTTGTCGAGCAGCGCCGCGAGCCGGGCCAGTTCGTCCTCGTGCAGGTCGCGGGCCTTGCCGCGGGGATCGACGCCCGCCTTGTGGCACAGCTCACGGGCGACCCGCGCCCCGACGCCGTACAGGTACTGCAGCGAGAAGACGGTCTGCTTCTCGGAGGGGATGTCGACGCCCATCAAACGCGGCATGGCTGTTTTCTCTCTGACCGAAACGGACGATCGTGCTGCGGTGCCATCTCGAACCGGGCCGGACCGCCGACCCGACACGGGCCGACATCGGCTCCGCGACCCGCGGCGGGCACCTGCCGCCTCGGACCGCCCTCGCCCCTCGTCACCCCTGCCGTTGCTTGTGACGGGGATCCGCACAGACCACGAAGACGACGCCGCGGCGCCTGACGATCTTGCACTTTTCGCACATCCGGCGAACGCTGGCGCGAACCTTCATGGCGGACAAGCTCGTGGCGACAGACGGCCACGCCTTCATGGAAACGGGGGGAAACGGGCGAGCCACAAACTATAAGATGCTCGCGGACCGGTCACAAGGGGGTGCCCGCGGTGCGGCAGGGCGGCTCGATTCGGCGGTTCCACCCCGTGAATCCCGGCCGGGCCGCGTCAGGCGGCGGAACCGGCTGCGCCCACGGTTTCCCCGGCTGCCGGAGGGGCGGTGAGCACGACCGGCCCCCCCTCGGTGATCGCCACCGTGTGCTCGAAGTGGGCGCTCGGCATGCCGTCCACCGTCGATTGCGTCCAGTGGTCGGGCAGGGCCCGCACCTTCTTCGTGCCCATGTTGACCATCGGCTCGATGGCGATGACCAGCCCGGGCTCGATCTCGAAGTCGTGGTTCTTGCGAAAGGCCGGAGTGCAGAAATTGGGCACCTGTGGGTCTTCGTGCATGCTCCGGCCGATGCCGTGACCGACGAAGTTCTCCACCACCGAAAAGCCGTGGTCGCGGACGAACTTCGCCATCTCGGCGGCGACGTCGCTCCACCTGTTGCGGGTCTCGAGGAGCTTGATCGCCAGGGCGAGCACGCCGGAGGTGCAGTCGAGCAGTCGCTGCACCTCCGGCGTCACCGCACCGACCGGGTGCGTGATCGCCGAATCCCCGCACCAACCGCCCACGCTGCAGCCGGTGTCGATGCTGATCACGTCCCCGGCCCGCAGCACGCGCGGGCCCGGGATGCCGTGGACCACCTCGTCGTTCACCGAGATGCAGCAGCAGGCCGGGAAGGGCACCTTGCCCGGCACGCCCTTGAACAGCGGCACGGCGCCGTGGCCCGTGAAGAACTGCTCGACGGCCGCGTCGATCTGCCCCGTGGTCACGCCCGGCTTGACCATCGAGGCGGCGAGCTGGTGCGCGCCCCAGACGACGAGGCCGGCGCGGCGCATGAGGGCGATCTCACGGGGGGAACGCAGGGTGACCACTTCGATCTCGCGCGGAACGGAAAGGGATGTCGTTGAGGATTATACCGGTGGGGTGGCACGCTGCACGGCGCCGCGTCACCGGCGGCGGGCGTGGCGGGCGAACTCGGCCACCGCCGCCTGGACGCGGGCGAAGATCTCGTCGGCCGTGCCCAGGCCGTCGATGCTGGCGAGCTTGCCCTGGCGTGCGTAGTAGTCGAGCAGCGGAGCCGTCTGGACCTCGAAGCTGGCGATCCGCTTGGCGAACACCTCCGGGTCGTCGTCCTCCCGCCGGCGGGCCAGCATTCGCCTCACCAGCTCGTCCCGGGGCACGGCCAGCTCGATGACCCCGTCGACGCTCATCGCCCGCCGCTCGAGCAGCTCGTCGAGCGTGGCGGCCTGCGGCAGCGTGCGCGGGAAGCCGTCGAGCAGGCAGCCGTCCCGGCAGTCGGCCGCCTCGAGCCGGCGGCTCACCAGGCCGACGATCAGCGGGTCCGGGACCAGCTGCCCCTGCGCCATGTACCGGGCCGCCTGCACGCCCTCCGGCGTGCCGGCCCGCACGGCCGTGCGGAGCATCTCGCCGGTGGACAGGTGGGGCACGCGGAGCAGTTCCACGAGCCGCTGGCACTGCGTCCCCTTCCCGGCCCCCGGTGGTCCGATGAGGATGATCCGCATGGAGTGTCCGCGGGCATGCATTGAGGGGATGCGCGCGGGCCTTCCGGGCGGCGCGACTGCGGATCAGGACTTTTCGAGGAGGCCGGTGTAGTTCCGCATCACGAGGTGGCTGTCGATCTTCTGCACCAGATCGAAGGCGACGCTGACGGCGATGAGCAGGCCCGTGCCGCCGTAGAAGCCCGCGATCTGCGCCCCCGTGTTGAGGTAGCCGCCCACGATCGTGGGAATCACCGCCACCAGCGCGAGGAACCCGGCGCCCACGTAGGTGATCCGCTCCATGACCCGCTCCAGGTAGTCGGCCGTCCGCTTGCCGGGCCGGTAGCCCGGGATGAAGGCGCCGAAGTTCTTGAGGTTGTCGGCCATCTCCTTGGGATTGAAGGTGATGGCGGTCCAGAAATAGCAGAAGAAGTAGATGAGCGCGATGTAGCAGACGTTGTACAGGTAGGACTGTCCCCGCTGGAACGAGTCGTGGATCGCCGCCAGGACCGCGTTGCCGGGATAGGCCGACGACAGCCACTGGAACAGCATCTGCGGGAAGAGCAGGAGCGAGCTGGCGAAGATGATCGGCATCACGCCGGCCTGGTTGACCCGCAGCGGCAGGTACTGGCGGGTGCCGCCGTAGACCCGCCGGCCGCGGACGTGCTTGGCGCTCTGCGTGGGGATCCGCCGCTGCCCCTGGGTCATGAACACGACCCCGGCCACGACCCCCACGAACAGCGCGGCGAGGATGATCAGCGTCTCGACGCCCATCTTGCCGCCGCCACCGCCGAGCTCCCAGCTCGTCTCGCTGCCGAGCTGCATGAGGGCGCTCGGCATGCCCGCGAGGATGCCCGCCATGATCAGCAGGCTGATGCCGTTGCCGATCCCGAACTCGTCGATCTGCTCGCCGAGCCACATCAGGAAGATCGTGCCGGCCGTCATCGTCATGACGGCGACGAACTGCCACACCAGCGGCAGCCGACCGTCGACGAGGAACGCGGGCTGGATCAGGGACTGCTCGCCGACCCGCTGGCCCGCCAGGAAGGCGACGTAGGCCCAGCTCTGGAGCATGCAGATCAGCACCGTGGCGTAGCGGGTGTACTCGTTGATCTTCTTGCGGCCGGCCTCACCCTCCTTCGTCAGCCGCTCGAGCGGCGGCCAGACGGTGCCCAGGAGCTGGAAGATGATCGAAGCCGAGATGTAGGGCATGATGCCGAGGCCGAAGATCGTGGCCTGGGAGAGCTGGCTGGCCGAGAACACGGCCACCGTGCGGAGCAGGTCGCCGATGCCCCCGCTCTGTTCCGCGAAGGCGGTCATCGCCTTGGGATCGACGATCGGCAGCGGCACCTGCCAGCCCACCCGGTAGATCGCCAGGAGCCCGAGCGTCAGCAGGATCTTCTGCCGCAGTTCGGGAATCGTGAAAATGATGCGGAGTTTTTCCAGCACGGGAGGGGCTCCTGAAGCGACTCGGACGCGGCGGGCCGGCTGGCCGTCGGCCGCATACCCTACCCGCCGGCCGGCTTTTTCCGCGACGCCTTTTTCACCTTCCGGACCACCGGGGCCGGGCCGGGCAGTTCGGTGACGGTGCCCCCGGCCGCCGTGATCTTCTCACGGGCCTGGGCGCTGAAGTGATGCGCCGACACCCTGAGGGCGTGCTTCAGCTCCCCGTTGCCGAGGATCTTGATCTCGTCCCAGACGCCCTTGGCGAGGCCGGCGGCCCGCAGCGACTGCGGCGTCACCTCGCCGCCGGCGGCGAACGCCTCCTGCAGGGCACCCACGTTGACGGCCTTCACGGTCCGACCGTAGGCGTTGTGGAAACCCCGCTTGGGAATGCGGCGGATGAGGGGCGTGCCGCCCCCCTCGAAGATGCCGGCGGCGGCCCAGCCAGCGAGCTGGCCCTGGCCCTTGTTGCCCCGGCCCGCCGTGCGACCGCGGCCCGAGCCGGGTCCGCGGCCGACCCGCAGCCGCCGGGTGTTCTTGTGGATGCCCTTGTTGACGTCGTTGAGCTTCATGGTTCGTTTCGGGTTGGTTTCAGGAGAGCGTCACGCCCCGCAGCCGCTCGACGTCGGCCCGGGTTCGCAACTGCTTGAGGGCCTCGAGCGCCGCCTTGACGAGGTTCACCGGGTTGGTGGAGCCGTGCGCCTTGGAGAGCACGTCGCGAATGCCGGCCGACTCGCAGACCGCCCGCACCGCGGCCCCGGCGATGATGCCGGTGCCCGGGCTGGCCGGCAGGAGAACGACCTTGGCGGTCTCGTAGCGGCCCTCGACGCGATGCGGGATGGTGCCCGACTCGACCGGCACCTCGATGAGGTTCTTCATGCCGTCCTTGATCGCCTTCTCGACGGCCGGCGGCACCTCGTTCGCCTTGGCATAGCCGCAGCCCACCTTGCCGCGGCCGTTGCCGACCACGACGAGGCCCGCGAAACTGAACCGCCGGCCGCCCTTGACGACGGTCGCGCACCGCCGCACCTTCACGACCTTCTCCACGAATTCGCCGGTGCGTGTTTCCTTGCCAGTCGACACGGGTCATGCCTCCAAAACGGTTCAGAACTCGAGCCCGGCGGCCCGCGCCGCGTCGGCGAGGGCGGCCACGCGGCCGTGATAGCGAAACTCGCCACGGTCGAAGCAGACCTGCGTGACGCCCGCCGCGCGGGCCCGCTCCGCCACCGCCCGGCCGATCGCCTCGGCGGCCTGCTTGTTGCCACCGAAGCCGATGTCCGAACGCAGCTGCTTGTCCATGGAACTCGCCGATGCCAGCGTGCGGCCCGAGGCGTCGTCGATCACCTGGGCGTAGATGTGCTTGTGGGTGCGGAACACCGACAGCCGCGGCCGGCCGGCCGTGCCCTTGATGTGCCGGCGCACCCGGTGCCGCCGCCGCAGCCGCTGCCGGAGAATCGCTCGCGAATGATCCATGATTGAGTCCCTGCCTGTTACTTCGTGACGGCCTTGCCGGCCTTGCGACGCACCTGCTCGTTCTCGTAACGGATGCCCTTGCCCTTGTAGGGCTCCGGCTTCCGCAGCGCCCGCACCTCGGCCGCGAACTGCCCCACGAGCTGCTTGTCGATGCCCTTGACGTGGACGTGCGTCTGGTCCGGGCAGGTGACCGTGAGGCCCGCCGGGATCGGCACCTGCAGTTCGTTGGCGAAGCCGACGCGGAGTTGCAGCACGTTCTTCTGGATCGCAGCCAGGTAGCCGACGCCCACGATCTCCAGCTTCTTCTCGTATCCCTTGGAGACGCCCTCGACCATGTTGGCCGCCAGGGCCCGCGTCAGACCGTGCACGGCGCGGGCCGTGCGGTTGTCACTCGACCGGACGACCCGGATCTGGGCGGCGTCGACCTCCACGGTCACCGCCGGATGCAGGGACTGCTCGAGCTTGCCGAGCGGTCCCTCCACCTTGAGGCGGCCGCCTTCGACGGCCGCCTTCACGCCCTTGGGGATCGAAACTGGTGATTTGCCGATACGCGACATGGCTCGCTGCCCTTCAGCCGGTGACGATTCCGATTACCACAACTCGCACAGCACTTCGCCGCCCAGCTTCCGCTGCCGGGCCTCGCGGTCGCTGACGACACCGCTCGACGTGGAGAGGATCGAGATCCCCAGGCCGCCGAGCACCGGCCGCAGCCGGACCGACCGGCTGTAGACCCGCCGTCCCGGCGAGCTGACCCGCCGGATGTTGCGGATGAGCCGCTCGCCGTTGGGTCCGTACTTGAGGTCGAGCTGCAACTGCGGCACCGGGGCGGCTTCCACCTCCCGCCAGTCCCAGATGTAGCCCTCCCGCTTGAGCACTTCCGCCAGTCCACGCTTCACCTTGGAACTCGGCACCTCCACGGTGGCGCGTTCGACGCGCACCGCGTTGCGGATGCGGGTGAGCATGTCGGCGATGGGGTCGGTCATCATGTCTGGAGAACCCTCTCGTGATTTCCCGTTTCGTCGGATCCCGTCCTACCAGCTGGCCTTCTTCACGCCGGGGATGCAGCCCTGGTCGGCAAGCTTCCGAAAACAGATGCGGCAGGTGCCGAACTTGCGATACACGGCCCGCGGCCGGCCACACAACATGCACCGCCGCACGGCCCGCGTGGAGAACTTCGGGGTCTTCTTCGCGGCGGCGATCTTCGATTTGCTTGCCATGGATGATCCAGTCAGCCTGTTCGTTCTGCCCAGCGGGCCGGTGCCGGCGGCCCCGGTCCCGTGCCGCTACGCCGCGGCGTCTCCGTCTCCGTCCTTCTTCAACGGCAGCCCCATCGCGCGGAGGAACTGCCGGGCCTCGTCGTCCGAGCGGGCCGACGTGACCAGCGTGATGTGCATGCCCTGCGGCCGCGTGAACTTGTCCGGGTTGATCTCCGGGAACACCATCTGCTCCGACAGGCCGAGGCTGTAGTTGCCGTGGCCGTCGAACGCAGTACTCGACAGGCCGCGGAAGTCGCGGACCCGCGGCAGTGCGACCGACACGAGGCGGTCGAGGAACTCGTACATCCGCCGGCCGCGGAGCGTCACCTTGCAGCCGATCGGCAGATTCTCCCGGAGCTTGAAGCCCGAGACGGCCGCCTTGGACAGCGTGGCGACCGGCTTCTGCCCGGTGATCTGGGCCATGGCGCCGATCGCCTCCTCGAGGTACTTCTTCTCGGTGACCGCCACGCCCACGCCCATGTTGACCACGATCTTCTCCAGCCGCGGGATCGCGTGCGGGTTGTCGCGGCCGAGATCCTTGCCGAGCTGCGGCCGGACCGTGTCGTGGTAATGCGCCAGCATCCGCGGCACCCCTGCCGGGGCCGCTTCCGCGGCGGCTGCCTTCGTCTTCTTCGCCATCGCTCCGATCCTCAGATGTCTCGATTCGTGTTCCCGGTCGTCATCCCGCGGACTCAGCCCTTCGCCGCCGCCCGCGGCCGCCGCAGCGTGCCCTGCTCCGCACCGCAGCCGCGGCAGAACCGCACCTTGCCGCCGTTCGCGTCGACCCTGGCGCCGAGCCGCACCGCCTTGCCGCACGCGCCGCAGACGAGCAGCACGTTCGACGCGTTGATCGGCATCTCCTTGCTCAGTCGGCCGCCCTGCGGATTCTTCTGACTGCGGCGGATGTGCCGGTAGACGCGGTTCACGCCCTCCACGACCAGCCGCGAGCCGCCGTCCTTGCCCGGCTTGACCGAGAGGACCTTGGCACGAGTGCCCTTCGCGTTTCCGGTGCGGACCTCCACGAGGTCGCCAGCCTTGATCAACATCACACCACCTCGCTCGCCAGACTGACGATCTTCATGAAGTTCCGCTCGCGGAGTTCGCGGGCCACGGCACCGAAGATCCGGGTGCCCTTCGGGTTCTTGTCGTTGTCGATGATCACGCAGGCGTTCGTGTCGAACCGCACGTAGCTGCCGTCCTCGCGGCGGGAGGGCTGCTTGCACCGCACGATGACCGCCTTCACGACCGCCTTCTTCTTCACGTCGCTGCCCGGGATCACGCTCTTCACGCTGCACACGATGATGTCCCCGAGGCCGGCGGTCCGCTTGCGGCTCCCGCCCAGCACCTTGAAGCACATCACTTCCTTGGCACCCGTGTTGTCCGCGACGACCAGCCGCGTCTGCATCTGGATCATGACGACTTCCCTTCCGACTTCTCGATGCCGGCCGCGGCGGCCTCCTCGGCACGGGCCGCGGTCTCGCGGAGCGAGGTCGCCCGGGCACCGCTCCGCAGCGACGCCAGGTCGACCGTCGTGCTCTTGGCGACCACGCGGACCAACTCCCACCGCTTCAGCCGGCTGCGGGGCCGGCACTCGACGATCTCCACGAGATCACCGATCTGCGACTCCTCCGCCTCGTCGTGGACGTGGCAGATCGTCCGCCGGTGCTGGATGCGGCCGTACTTGGCGTGCCGCACGACCCGCGGGATCTCCACCCGCCGAGTCTTGCTGGCGGCGGCGCTGGTCACCGTTCCCGTCTCAACGCGCTTGGGCATCTGGTCTGGTCCTCGTTACGTGCCGCTTTGGGTTCGCTTGCGGAACGTCCGCCGGGAGGCCACGCCCCCCTTGCCGGGCGTCCGGATCTTCGCGCGGCCGCTGGCCCGGCGGCGCTTGGCGTGCTTCTCGTGCTGGGGCGACTCCTCACCCCCGGTCCCGGCGGCCGCGCCGGTGGCCAGCGGCACGCCCCGCTGGGTGAGGATCGTCTGGCAGCGGGCGATCGTGCGCCGCTGCTTCCGCACCTCCGACGGCGACGCCAGCTTCTCCGTCTGCGCCTGGAGCCGCAGCCGGAAGAGCGTCTCGGCCGCGTCCTTCCAGACGAGCCGGATCTGCTCGTCGGCCATGTCCCTGAGTTCTTTCGCCTTCGTCATCGCATGCACCCGTCGTTCTGTCTTCCGGTCGCTTCCGTCACATCGCCCGCCGCTTCACGAACCGCACCCGCAACGGCATCTTGTGGGCGAGCCGGGCCATGCAGACCCGGGCCGCCTCCTCCGTCACGCCGCCGATCTCGTAGAGGATCGCGCCGGGCTTGATGACCGCGGCCCAATACTCCGGCTCGCCCTTGCCCTTGCCCATGCGGGTCTCGAGCGGGATCGACGTGATCGACTTGTGGGGGAACACGCGCACGTACAGCCGTCCCTCCGTGCGGAGGTACTGCTGGGCCGCGATGCGGCCGGCCTCGATCGTCGCCGCGGCGAGCCATCCCGGCTGCTCGGCCTGGAGGCCGAAGTCGCCGAAGACGACGCGATTCCCGCGGGAGGCGTCACCTCTTATACGACCTCTTTGGCTTTTTCGGTGCTTGACCCTCTTGGGCATCAGCGCCATCGCCATCCTCCTCGTACATGCCTTGGTTCACCCACACCTGGATCCCGATGTTGCCCTGCGCCGTGGGAGCCTCGCAGAACCCGTAGTCGATCTTCGCCCGCAGCGTGGAGAGCGGCATCGAGCCGGCGATCGCCTTCTCGCACCGCGACATCTCCGCGCCGCCGAGCCGGCCCGCCAGCTGGATCTTCACGCCCTTGGCGCCCGCGTCCATCGTCGTGTCGATGGCCCGCTTGAGCGTGCGGCGGAAGGCCGCCCGCTTGGAGAGCTGGTCGGCGATGTCCTCGGCGATGAGCTGGGCCTGAATCTCGGGACGACCGACCTCCTCGACCTTGAGGTTCACACGGCGGCCCAGCAACTCCTGGAGTTCGGCCTGGAGCCGATCGACGTCCTGCCCCTTGCGGCCGATGATCACGCCCGGACGGGCCGAGTGCAGGATGACCTTCACCTCGTCGCGCGTCCGCTCGATCTCGATCTTGGAAATCGCCGCCGCCCGATACTTCGTCTTCACGAACTTCCGCACCTTCACGTCTTCCATGAGGAGGTCGCGGAACTCCTTCTTGGAGGCGTACCAGCGGCTCTTCCACGGCTCGGTGATGCCGGTGCGGAAGCCAGTGGGATGTACTTTTTGGCCCATGTTCGTTCCTCACTCCGTCTCCGCGGCGGCAACCGCGTCGAGCGCCACCTTGATGTGCGACATCCGCCGCTTGATCCCGAACGCCATGCCGCGAGCCCGGGGCCGGATCCGCTTGAACATCGGCCCCTCGTCGACGCGGGCGTCGACGACGACCAGATCGTCCACGCCGGCCGCCTGGCGGTGCTCGGCGTTGCCAAGGGCGCTCTTGATCACCTTTTCGAGCATCCGCGCGCCGCGGTGCGGCTGGTAGCGGAGGATGTCGAGGGCCTCGTCGGCGAACTTGCCGCGGACGAGGTCGGCCAGCGCCCGCACCTTGCGGGCGCTGATTCGTGCGTACTTGTGGGTTGCCGTGTAGGCCATGGATCACCTTCGCTCGACTGCGGCCGGGGAGCCGCTCACTTCGCCGGGGCGGGAGTGGCCGCCGCTTCCTTCACCTTGCCGCCGTGGCCGCGGAACGTCCGCGTGGGGGCGAACTCGCCGAGCTTGTGCCCGACCATGTCCTCGGTCACGAACACCTTCAGGTGCTGCTTGCCGTTGTGGACCATGAACGTCAGGCCGATGAACTCGGGCACGATCGTGCACGACCGCGACCACGTCTTGATCGGGTCCCGCCGGCCGCTGGACAGCTGGGCCTCGACCTTCTCGAAGACCCGGGGGTCGATGTACGGACCTTTTTTCGCGCTGCGTCCCATGGATCACCTCAGTTTCAGCTGGCCGTATCGGCGGCTCTTGCGGCGGCGGATGATCGCCGTGCTCGAGGGCTTGCGGGGCTTGCGGGTGCCACCACCCTTGGCGCTCTTGCCCGTCGGGCTCACCGGATGCCGGCCGCCCTTGGTCCGCCCCTCGCCACCGCCGTGCGGATGGTCGATCGGATTCATCGCCGTGCCGCGAACGTGCGGGCGGATGCCCATCCAGCGCGACCGGCCGGCCTTCCCGAGGCGGACGTTCATGTGGTCCGCGTTGCCGATCGCGCCGATCGTCGCCCGGCAGGCGGCGGGCACGCGGCGAATCTCGCCCGAGGGGAGCGTGAGCTGGGCCCACTGGGCCTCGCGGGCCACGAGCACGGCCGACGAGCCGGCCGAGCGGCACAGGCGACCGCCGCGGCCCGCCTGGAGCTCGATGTTGTGGATCTGCATGCCCAGCGGGATCGCCGACATCGGCAGGCAGTTGCCCACCTCCGGCGGGGCCGCCGCGCCGCTCTGCAGGGTCGCCCCCACCTTCAGCCCCTCGGGGGCGAGGATGTACCGCTTCTCGCCGTCGGCGTAGTGGACGAGCGCGACGCGGCAGGTGCGGTTGGGGTCGTACTGGATCGAGTGCACCGTCCCCGGCACGCCGTCCTTGTTGCGCCGGAAGTCGATGAGCCGATAGTGCTGCTTGTGGCCGCCGCCGCGATGGCGGGCCGTGATCTTGCCCTGGTTGTTGCGGCCGCCCGTCTTCCGCTTGCGGAACCGCAGACCCTTCGGCACCGCCGCGCCCGGCGTGAGCTCGGCGAAGTCGGAGACGCTGGCGCCGCGGCGGCCGGGGCTGGTCGGGTTGTAGCTGCGAATGCCCATGGGATGGTCCGGTTCAGAAGAGGTTGATCTTGTTGTCGGGCTTGAGCTTCACCACGGCCTTCTTCCAGGCCTTGGCGGTCGTCCGCCGCACGCGGCTGCGGCGGGCCTTGCCCACGCGGTTCTGCACGGCGACCTTGTCGACCTTGACGTTGAACAGCTCCTCGACGGCCCGGCGGATGTCGGCCTTGGTCGCCTCGGCGACGACCTCGAACGAGTAGGCGTTGTGCCGGTTGGCCCGGTGCATGCCCTTCTCGGTGACGAGCGGCCGGACGATCACCTGGTGGGGAGCCAGCCGGGGCGTGAGCGCGGGGAGCGGGGGGACGGGAGCGGCCATGGCTTACTTCGTCTCCTTCTTGGCGGCCCGCTTCGCGGCCGGCCGCCTGGCGGCGGGCTTGCGGGCCGCCGGCTTCGCCTTCTCCTTCGCGGCGGCGCGGAAGGCGTCGATGGCTGCCTTCGTCATCACGATCGAGCGGGACCGCAGGATCGACCAGGCGTTGAGTTCGGCCACCGGGGCGACCGACAGGCCGGCGATGTTGCGGGCGCTCTTCCAGACGTTGGCGTCGTGCTTCTCGGACGCGAGCAGGACCGTGGAATCGCCGAGCCCCATCCCCTTCAGCATCCGGGCCACGGCCGCGGTCTTCGGGGCGGCGATCGCCAGGGAGTCGACGACCCGCACCTCCTCGTCGGCGATCCGGGCGGCGAGCGCCATCCGGGTGGCGGCCTGCAGGGCCTTGCGGGGCATCCTCCAGCCGAAGTCGCGAGGCCGCTTGGCGAAGATGTGGCCGCCGCCACGCCGCGTGCCGCTCCGCCGGGCGCCGGCCCGGGCGTTGCCCGTGCCCTTCTGGCGATACAGCTTCTTGGTGGAGCCGGCCACCTCGCCGCGGGTCTTGGTCTTCTGCGTGCCCTGCCGCTGATTGGCCTGGTACATGACCACGGCGTCGTGCAGCAGCTGCTTGCTGACCGACGGAGCCAACTCGGCAGGATCGATCTCGTACGAGCCGACCTTCTTGCCCGACATGTCGTAGACGGCGAGGTTCACTTCGCACCAGCCTTCTTCTTGCCGCCGCCGGCCGGGCCGGCGGCCTTCTTGAACTTGTTCGTCTGCAGCACGGTGACGTAGCTGCCGTTGGGACCCGGCACGGCGCCGCGAATCAGCAGGAGATTGCCCTCCTTGTCGATCCGCACGAGCTTCACGTTCCGCATCGTCGACCGCTCGTTGCCGTAGCGGCCGGCCATCCGCTTGCCCTTGAAGACGCGGGCCGGCGAGGTATTCATGCTCGTGCCGCCCTGGTGACGGTGCACCTTCTTGACGCCGTGGCTGGCCCGCTGCCCCTTAAAGCCGTGCCGCTTCATGACGCCGGCCGTACCGCGGCCCTTGGTGACGCCGGTGACGTCGACGAACTCGACGCCCTCGAAGACGTCGACCGTGAGCACCTGCCCCACGGCCACGCCCTCGTACACGCCCCGCAACTCGCGGACGAACCGCTTCGGCTCGCAGTCGGCCTTGGCCACCGCCTCGACGCCCGCCGCCGCCAGCCGCTTGGACCGGCGGCCGTCGAGTTTCGCCACCTGGCCGCGAACCGACCGGCTGGCCAGCCGCCTCGGCTTGTCGAGGAACCCGATCTGGATGCCGGCGTAGCCGTCCCGCTCGGGCGACCGCACCATCGTCACGGGACACGGCCCGGCTTCGATCACGGTGACCGGCACCACGGCACCACTGGCGTCGAAGATCTGCGTCATGCCGACCTTCCGGCCCAACAATCCCTTGCGGCCGGCCTTGTCGGAGGTCTTCTTCGTGGCAGCCATGATCATCGCAGTCGAGACCGGCACTCGTGGCGACGGCGGCCGCAGGGCCCCCGCCGGATTGCCGGTCTCTGGTTCACGCTCGAAGCCGTCGGCTACGGGAGCGTCCGGAGCAAACCCCGGACCTTACCCGCAACGCCTTCCAAGCATGCCGTGTCGTGCGCTCCTGTGTGGTTCCTGGATATGACTCAGCGGGACGAAGCCTTGATCTTGATGTCGACGCCGGCGGGCAGGCTCAACTTGTTGAGCGCCTCGATCGTCTTGGCCGTCGCCTGGACGATGTCGATGACCCGCTTGTGGGTGCGGATCTCGTACTGCTGGCGGGCCTTCTTGTCGATGTGCGGGCTGGAAAGCACGGTGTATCGCTCGATCCGCGTGGGGAGCGGGATCGGGCCGTGCACCTCGGAGTTCGTCCGCTTGGCGGTGTCGACGATCTCGGCCGCGCTCTGGTCGAGCACGACGTGGTCGTAGGCCTCCATGCGAATGCGGATGATCTCTTGTGTCGGACCGGCCACGGGGCAACTCCAATCAATCCTGCGGACAACGACCTATGCGAACACGGAAACTCGGGACACGGAGACCGCGGGCTCTCCGCCGACAGCCGGCCGACAGGGCACGGATGCCCGCGGCACTCGAAAAGCCCCGGGGAGGGGCCCTTGGCGACGCCCTCCCACGGCCGGGGGGCCGGGAGCGTCACGACGGTCGAGCCACGGAATCTACGGTCGGCCGACCGAGGTGTCAACGGGCTGGGATTTCAAGCCTTTCTTGCCGCCGACGACTGCCTGCCTCATGCCCGCTCACCAACGGACCGCGCAGCGCAACGGCCCACCTTGCCGCGCAGCAGTCGCGTAATACAATGTATTACATGGATACGACGCTCACCGTCCGGGTTCCGCCCGACCTGAAGCGGCAGCTTGACGCCCTGAGTCGCCGCACGCATCGCTCGTCAAGCGAACTTGTTCGCGAGTCCCTGCGCCGCTTCATCGCCAGCGAACAGATCGCCGCGGTACGGAAGATGACGATGCCGCTCGCCGAGGCACAGGGTTTTGTCACCGACGAAGACGTCTTCAAGGCCATTTCGTGAGGGTGGTGCTCGACACCAATGTGCTGCTGGCGGGTTTCGCCACTCACGGGCTCTGCGAGGCGTTACTCACACTCGTCTATCGGGACCACATCGTCATCCTGTCGGAGCACATTCTCGACGAGGTGGCGCGGCACTATCGCGGCAAGTTCAAGGCCACCAAGTCCCAGACCGAGGCCGTGGTCGCCGTGCTGCGGTCCAGCAGTGAAGTCGTGCAGCCGGCGGCGGTGCCGCGTGGCACGCTGCGTGACCCGGATGACCTGCCGGTGCTCGGCACGGCGGTCGCCGGCGCCGTGTCTTGCCTCGTCACCGGAGACCAGGAACTCCTGGCTCTCGCTGGATATCTGGGGGTCGAGATCCTGTCGCCCCGGGCCTTCTACGACCGGCTGCGGGGTTGAGATGTGACCTGCCCCATGCCTGATCCAGCCGGCCGCTGCAGCCGCCATGACTTTCTCGCCACGGCCGCTGGGCGGGGACTGACACGATCGAGCAGTCTTGCCTCCGCGCGTGCCTCGGACTTCAAGGCTGCGGGTCGGCGTCGTCCGGCAGGATAAACGGCTCCGACGCCTTGCCCGTCATGCCGCGATATTTGGCGGCGATCCCGCTGACGGCATCGGCCAGCCGCTCGTGGGCCCGCATGAACCGCCAGGCGATCCAGATGGACAGGGCCCACGACACGAGCATCGAGAGCAACACGAGCGGTTCCATGCATCATTCCCTCCGCGGAGACTCGTCAACCCGCGGGCACAGTGTACCCACCCCGGCCGCCCGGCACGGCCTTCACACGAACGCGTCGGCCGTCTCGGCCGGGGCGGGGCCGTACTTCAGCGGGGCCATCGTGAAGCTCGCCCGCCCCTGGCTCACGCTCCGCACCGCTGCCGAATAGCCGAACATGCTCGCCAGGGGAGCCTCGGCCGTGAGCACGTTCACGCCGCCGCGGAGCTCGGTGTTCGTGATGATCGCCCGCCGCTGCTGGAGGTCGTTGATCACGTCACCGAGATGATCCTCCGGCACGCTGACCTCGACCCGCATCACCGGCTCGAGCAGCACCGTACCCGCCGCCTCGAGCATCCGGTCGATCGCCTCCGCGGCCGCCATCCGCACGGCCGGCTCCCCCGGGGGCGGGTCCGGAATCGGGCTCTGGAGGACGACGATGCGCGTCGCCCACAAGGGGCAGCCCTTGAGCCCGCCCCGCTCCGCCGCCTCGCGGACCGACTGGGTCATGAGCGCGGCCAGGTTCGCCAGGCTCTCCCCCTCGGGGAACCAGCCCTGCTCCACCGTCACGCTCCCCTGCTCCGCCACGGGCTCGGCCCGGAGCGTGACCGTGGCCGCGAGCGTCTGCCCGGCGATCTGGCGGTTGATGCTGCCGGCCACCTCGACCGGCCGCCCGATCGTCTCCTTGTAGGAGACCCGCGGCTTGTGGACCCGGCACTTGAGGTTGAAGTCCCGCTCCAGGCGGTGGCGGATCACCTCCAGGTGCAACTCGCCCATCCCGGAGATCAGCGTCTGCCCCGTCTCCTCGCTCTCCAGGGCCCGGAACGTGGGGTCCTGCCGCTTCATCATCTCCAGCGTCTCGGCGAGCTTCTTGCGGTCGAGGCTCGTTTCCGGCTCGATGGCCATCGAGATCACGGTCTCGGGGAACTGGATCGTCTCCAGGAGGATCGGCTCGTTGGCGTCGCAGAGCGTGTCGCCGGTGACGCTGGCCCGCGGACCGATCACCCCCACGATGTCGCCGGCGAACGCCTCCGGGATCTGTTCGCGGCGGTCGGCCTGGACGTGCCACAGCTGGGCGACGTTCTCCTTCTTCTGCCGGGCCGGGTTCCAGGCCCGGCTGCCGGCCTTGAGCGTGCCGGAATAGATGCGGAGGAAATACAGGTCGCCGTGCTTCTCGGCGACGACCTTGAAGACGAGGCCGCAGAACGGCTCCTTGGGGTCGGCCTTCCGCACGAGCGTGGTCGGCGGCCCCTTCTTGGCATCGAGTTTCGTGGGATCGAGCCCCTCCACGGGCGGCACGTCGGCCGGGCTCGGCAGATACCAGGCCACCGCGTCGAGCACCGGCTGGATGCCGATGCAATCGAGGGCCGAGCCGGCGAGGATCGGCACCACCTGGCGGCCGATCGTGGCCTGCCGGATCGCCTTGCGCAGCAGTTCCGGCGGGATCGGGGCCTCGTTCATCGCCAACTCCGCGATCTCGTCGGAGAAGTCGAAGAGCGTGGACACGAGCTGCTCGCGGTACAGCGTCGCCTCGTCCGCCAGGTCGTCCGGGATCGGCGCCGCCGTGACCTGCGCGAGCGCCGCCCCGCCGGCGAGGGCCTCGTCCTTGGGCGGGAACGTCAGCAGCTTCATCTCGACCAGATCGACGATCCCCCGGAACGGCTCCTTGACGTGCGGCGGCCCCAGGCCCTGGGGCAGGTGCAGCACCAAGGGCTTGGCCCCGAGCCGCTTCTCGATCTGGGCGACGGTGCCGTGAAAGTCGGCCCCCTCCCGGTCGAGCTTGTTGACCAGCGCCAGCCGCGGCACGCCGTACCTGTCGGCCTGCCGCCAGACCGTCTCGCTCTGGGCCTCCACCCCCTCGCGGGCCGAGAACACGACGACCGCCCCGTCGAGCACCCGCAGGCTGCGCTCGACCTCGGCCGTGAAGTCGACGTGCCCGGGCGTGTCGATCAGGTTCACGGTCACGTCCCGCCACTGGAACGACACGGCCGCGGAGTAGATCGTGATCCCCCGCTCCTGCTCCTCGGGGTCGAAGTCGGTGATCGTGGTGCCGCGGTCGACCTCACCGAGGCGGTGGCTCGTCTTCGTGAAGAACAGGAGCCGCTCGGTGAGCGTGGTCTTGCCGGCGTCGATGTGGGCGACGATGCCGATGTTGCGGATGTTTTCGAGGGCGCGTTTCATGCAGGACATCCTTCGTTCTGAGACATTCGCGAGGCTCGGGGCTGCCCATCCCCTCGAGACGGCGTAGACGGCAAGCGGAGCCATGGATGGCGGAGCGCAGCCGTCTCCGAGCGAGCGAAGTCCAGGATGGACGCAGCGAGCGTCCGGCGAGAGGGTGTGGGCAGCCCCGAGCCGGTGGGGCGCACCAAGCACAGACGCCCGCGAAATTCGTCGGGAATCCGTCGCGTCCCCATCACATCCGCTCCACGGCGCCGATGCCGAGCACTTCCAGGCCCTTTCGCAGGATGCGGCCGGTGAGGTCGCAGAGGGCGAGCCGGCTCGCCCGCTCGGGGCCCTCCGCCTTGAGAACCGGCAGCGAGTCGTAGAACGCCGAGTAGCAGCCGGCGAGGTCGTAGAGCCAGGTCGTGAGCAGGTTCGGCCGGTAGTCGGCCTCGACGTCCTCCAGGGCCTCGGAGAACCGCAGCAGCTCCAGGGCCAGCGCCCGCTCCTGGGGGGCCGGGACCAGCACGCCGTGGCAGTCCCGCCGCAGGGCGGCCCGGTCGACGCCCCCCTTCGTGAAGATCCCCTCCACGCGGGCGGCGGCGTACTGCATGTAGGCCGCCGTGTTGCCCTTGAGTTCGAGCATCTTGTCGAAGCTGAACACGTAGTCGGTGGTCCGGTTCTGGCACAGGTCCGCGTACTTGATGGCGCCGATGCCGACGGTCTCGGCCACGTGGCGGCGGTCGGCGTCGGTCATCCCGGCCCGGCCCTCGTCGCCCGCGCCCACGATCGCCGCCGCCCGCTCCACGCCCTCGTCGAGCAGGGCCTCGAGGCCGACGGTGTCGCCGGCCCGGGTCTTGAACGGCCGGCCGTCCTCGCCGAGCACCGTCCCGAAGCCGACGTGCACGAGCTGGACGCCGTCGATGCCGGCCGGCCCCCAGCGGCGGGCCGTGGCGAACACCTGATCGAAGTGCTCGCTCTGGCGATGGTCGACGACGTACAGGATCCGGTCGGGCTTCCAGTGCTCGAGCCGCCAGCGGATCGTGGCCAGGTCGGTGGTCGCGTAGAGGAAGGCGCCGTCGGCCTTGCGGACCAGCAGCGGCGGCGCGTCGTCGCCGCGGAGAAAGACGCCGATCGCCCCCCGGCTCTCCCGGGCGAGCCCCCGGGCCAGCAGGTCGTCCACGGTCGCCGCCAGGAACGGCTGGAAGAAGCTCTCGCCGAGCGTGTGGTCGAAGGAGACGTGCAGCCGCGTGTAGAGCCGGTCGATCTCGGCCCGGCAGACCGGCATGAACCGCTCCCACAACGCCCGGTTCTCCGGGTCCCCCTCGTGGAGCTTCGCCGTCTCGAGGAGCACCTCGCGACCGGCGGCGGGGAACCGTGCCGCCAGCGCCGCCGCCTCGGGGTCGGCCGCCAGTTCCTCGGGCTTCGCATCGGCCACCTTGCGGACGAGCCGGTAGAGCCGGCCGAGCTCGGCCGTCGGATCGGCCGCGAAGGCCTCGTCGTCGCGGCAGTGCTTCCAGCCCCAGAGGATCATCCCGAACTGGGTACCCCAGTCGCCGAGGTGGTTGTCGGTGATCACGTGGTGGCCGCGGAACCGGAGGATCCGGGCGAGGGCGTCGCCGATCACGGTCGAGCGGATGTGCCCCACGTGCATCGGCTTGGCGACGTTGGGGGAGCTGAAGTCGACGACGATCGTCTCCGGGGCGGGCACCGGCGGCACGCCGAGCCGCTCGTCGGCCACGGCCGCCACCACCGCGGCCGCCAGGGCGTCGTCGCGGACGCGGACGTTGATGAAGCCCGGGCCGACCGGTTCGCCCGGCGGCGCGAAGACGGCCGCGTAGCCCGGGGCCTCCGCCAGCCGGGCGGCGATCTCCACGGCCACGTCCCGCGGCTTCCGCCCGGCCCGCTTCGCCAGCCCCATCGCCATGGTGCCCGAGTAGTCGCCAAACTTCGCGTCGGCCGTCTCGCGGACCATCTCGAGCAGCGCCGGCATGTCCGCCGGGTCGAGCGGCACCACGCCGTCGGCGGCGAGCCGCTCGAGGGCCGCGCGGAAGGCGTCCCGCAGCGTCGCCCGGAGGCTCGCGCGGCCGATCGGGACGGCGCCGCTCATCGGCCCGCCCCGGCGGGCAGCGGAACCGCCTTGGCGCCGCTCCACAGCTGCTCGATGTCCCAGTACTCGCGGGCGGCGCTGTCGAACAGGTGGACCATCACGTCGCCGTAGTCGAGGACGATCCAGCGGCCCTCCTCGTAGCCCTCGCCCCCGCGCTTACGGTCCTTGAGCTCGGCCTTGACGACCTTCTCGATCTCGTCCGCGATCGCGTGCAGCTGGCGGCGGCTCGCACCGGTGGCGACGACGAAGTAATCGAACACCGGGGTGAGCCCCCGGAGGTCGAGGACCCGCACGTCGGTGCCGCGGGACTCCTCGGCCACGCGGGCGGCCGTGAGCGCCAGCGTTCGCGCGGCCTCCTCGCGGGCGGCTGGCCTGTCGGCGGGCTGGCGGGGGCTGGTCACTGCAGTCGGGGGCTCCAGGGCGAGGTCGGTCGATGGCGCGGGGATTCTAACCAAAGTTTTCTCCCATCTGGGTTTTCCGATGGTCGGGGCCACTCCCTCACGAATCCGCACCCCGCGAGTCAGCGGCTGCAGGCCCGCTCGGCGGCCAGCGCCATCCCGGCGAGGACGAGGTCGGCCAGTTCGACGGCCCCCGGCAGGCAGTCGCGGACGATGCCCGCCGAGCCGCCGGTGAGGAACACCTGCGCGGCGCCGGCGAACGGCCGCTGGGCCTCAGCCACGATCCGGGCGACGGCGCCGCGGATGCCCCAGCCGATACCGGCGGCGATCGCCTCCTCGGTGGAGCGGCCCGGGAACGCCGGGGGCGGGGCGTGGTCGAGGGCGGCCACCTCCGGCAGCCGGCTCGTCCCCTCGGCGAGCGCCCGCGCCATGAGCGCGGGACCGGGCAGGATCGACCCGCCCAGAAAGTCACCGGCGGCCGAGACGAGGTTCACGGTCGTCGCCGTGCCGCAGTCGACGACGATCGCCGGCCGTGCCGCATCCTTCAGGAGCGCCGCGGCGGCGGCCCCCGCGAGCCGGTCGATGCCGACGCGGTGCGGTTCGGCGACGAGCACCTGGAGCGGCAGGTCGGTGTGGCCGATCCGCCGCTGGCGCACGGCGCGGTGCCGCGTCGCCGACACCTCGGCGACCGCCGCCTCCAACCGCACGGCGGCGGCCTCGTGCACGCTGCCGACGAGCAGCACCGCCGGTCCGGGAGCCACGCCCGCCAGCCAGGCCTCCAGGTTCGCCGGCCGGAAGTCGCGGCTCATCAGATCCTGGCGGCGGGTGATGCGGGGCAACGGCCGGCCTGGCCCGTGATCGTGGTCCGCGACCACGGCCAGCTTGATCCGCGTGTTGCCCACGTCGGCGAGCAGCACGGTGTCGCCGCGACAGATCGACGGGCCGCGGGTCGCGGTCATGCGGCACCGCCCCTGCGGTCGAGTTCCGCCACGATGGCCCGCACCAGGGCGTCGAGCCCGAAGCCGGTGGCGGCACTGATGCCGAGCACGTTCCGGCCGATCGCGGCGGCGAGGGCCGCGCGGACCTCCTCGGCCCCCGGCAGTTCGGACTTGCTCACCGCCACGATCTCGGGCCGGGCCCCGAGCGCCGCATCGTACCGCTCGAGTTCGTCGCGGATGGCCCGGTAGTTCGCCAGCGGCTCGGTGCCGTCGGCCGGGAACGGCTCGACCACGTGGACGAGGATGCCCGCCCGCTCGACGTGCCTGAGGAACTCGTGGCCCAGGCCCACCCCGGCGTGCGCGCCCTCGATGAGCCCGGGCAGATCCGCGAGCACGAAGCTCCGGTCGAGGGACACGGCCACGATCCCCAGGTTCGGGGTCTTGGTGGTGAAGGCGTAGTCGGCGATCTCCGGGCGGGCCCGGGAGAGCCGGGAGAGGAGCGTGCTCTTGCCGGCGTTCGGCTTGCCGACGAGCCCCACGTCCGCGATCACCTTGAGCTCAAGGAGCAGCCGACGGCTCTCGCCGGTCTCGCCCGGCGTCGTCTCCCGCGGCGCCCGGTTCGTCGACGACTTGAAGTGCAGGTTGCCCCAGCCGCCGCCGCCCCCCTTCGCGGCCACGATCGCTTCGCCCGGCGCCGCGAGGTCCTTGAGCACGAGGCCCGTCGCCTCGTCGATCACGATCGTGCCGGGCGGCACGAGCAGCGTCAGGTCGGCGGCACTCCGACCCTGGCAATTGGCCGGCCCGCCGGACGTACCGTGGTCGGCCCGCCACTGCCGCCGATGGGCGAGCGCGGCGAGCGAATCGACACCCGCCCGCGCCTCGAGGATCACGCTGCCGCCGTCGCCACCGTCACCGCCGTCAGGGCCGCCCTTGGGGATGTACTTCTCCCGGCGGAAGCTGCACATGCCGCGGCCGCCGTTGCCGCCGACGACCTCGATCTGGACGCGATCCACGAACACGCCGGCACCTCGCGGGCGGGACCCGCACCGGCAGTCAGGCCGTCGGTCCGGAGACGACGTTCACCCGCCGACCCTCGCGGTCGAACATCACCACGCCGGCGGTGAGGGCGAAGAGCGTGTAGTCGGTGCCCGTGCCGACGTTGCGACCGGCGTGGAACTTCGTCCCCACCTGGCGGACGAGGATGTTGCCGGCCTGGACCGCCTCACCGGCGAACTTCTTCACGCCGCGGCGCTGCGCGTTGGAATCGCGCCCGTTGCGACTCGAACCCTGACCCTTTTTGTGTGCCATGACCAATCACTCCCGCCGCGGAACCACCAGGCAACGATCGCCTGCCCGGGCCCGAAAATCAAGGCCCGGGAGCATCCCGTTCGTACCGAAAAACCCAGGCATGGTCAATGCCCTCGTGGACCGCGGCCGCCGCGGCGTACAGTTCCGGCCCCCGCGGGCCGAACAGCCCCCGCAGCACCTCCTGCTTCCGGCCCTGCTGCGGGTCCGATTCCAGCAGCCGCTGCACGGCGGCGAAGGCCGCCAGCGAGTCTCCCCGTGTCACCTCGTCGGCCCCACCCTCGACGTCCTCGAGCGCCGCCAGCGCCCGGGCGGAGGCGAGATCGCGGGCGAGTTGCTCCACCCGCCGCTCGGCCGATCCGAAGCAGGCGGCCGCGGCGCGGGCGCGATCGTCGTAGGTGGGCGCCGACTCCAGGGCGCGCACGACCTTGGCGAGCGACTCCAGCGGCTTGGCCGCCACCTGCTCCGGGGTGAGCCCCAGCTTCTCGAGCGCCGCGCGGCGGGTCGCGTCGCGGTCGGCATCGACGGGCCCGGCCAGCGCCCGCGTCAGGTCCTCGATCGCCTGGATGCCCAGTTCGCCGAACACGTCCCGCACGGCGGCGCCACGGGCGAGCGGGTCGCCGAGGGGCGCGAGCTTGCGGAGCACCGTCTCCAGCGGCAGGAGGCTCGCCATCCCGCCGCCGGCGTCGGGCTCGAGCAGGTCGGACCACTTGAGGCCGAGCGCTTCGAGCCCGGAAACGGGCCGCGACTTCGTCGCCAGCGGCCGGCCCGCGGCCTCCAGGATCCGCGAGCCGAGCGTCATCCGCTCGAGCATTCCCGCGTACCCGACGCTCATCTCCTCCTCGACCTCGTCGCGGGCGTCGCCAGGCCGCCAGAAGTCGAGCCGCAGGGCTTCCAGGGCGTATTCCATGTGGGCACCGGGCGGATCGCCGGCTCCGATCCGCGCGCCCGGGATCTTCCGCCACCGCATGGAGTTGGTCAGACCGCGGACGAAGATCGAGAAGAAGTCGATGCGCGGATCGACATCCTCCCACACGGCCACTCCCCAGCGGTCCTCGCCCGGCGCGATCTCGGCCTCCGCCATCGACGCGCTGTCGTACAGCCGGCCGGGCGGCTTCTCGCGGGCCCGGATCGGCTCCATCGCCGAGGGCACGACCCGGTCCAGGTAGGCGCGGTAGGCCCGCATGTCCTCGCCCTGGGCCAGCGGCTCGAGGCTCTCGAGCACGAAATGCGGCAGGAACCGGACGGGCTGCTCGAAGGTCTCGGTCTGGCGCACGGTCGGATCAGCCGCGTCCACGACCACGCGCCGGCCACCGGTGTTCTTCACGCGGTACAGCACGTACCAGACCCGCTTGCGCCGCATCTTCGCGTCGCCGGCCGGAACGTCCACGTCGATCAGCCGCGGCGGCTTGAAGGCGAACTCCAGGCACCACACGCCGCCGGCCAGTTCGCGGCCCTTGGCCCGCTCGACGAACGTGGTGTTCACCGGCGACCGCTGGGGCGTCCACTCGCGATCCTTCCGTCCCTCGGTGATCTCGAGGAGATCGGACCGCTGCAGCGGGTCGTCGGACGAGCGGTCGGGCGGAATGACGGTCAGGGTGCCCGGGGCGAGGCGTCGAAAGCCGTCCGGGGACGGGGCGGCGCCCGCCCAGCCGCCGGCGCAGGCCGCCGCCGCAGCCAATGGCAGGAGCCACCACACGCGAAATGTGGCCAGGTTGGCCATCGTTTTTCTCCGCCGGAATACTACTGAATCGCGTTTTTTTCCGAAGAAAATCGGCTCAACTTCGCCAAAACGCACATTTTTCCTTGATTGCCCATCTTTCCCAGGCAACAATTTTGGCGTTAGGGGTTTCCGGCCCGGAATTGGCCTACGCCGCGAGCAGCGGCCGAAAGACACTCCGGGCCCGAGCCGCCACGAACTCCCGCCCATTCTGCAGTCCCGGGCACCGATGCTCCAACGCAATCCCCTGCAACCGCCGCGGCCCATGCCCGTCGCCGTCCCGGCCAGGACGGCCGCGGCTGCGGCACGGCCGTTCGTGTCGGCCGAGGACTTCGACGTCACCGGCATGCTGACGGGCGTCGACCCCTGCGAGTCGCGGTACTGGTGGATGCCGGAACTGTACGGTCCGGATGCCGACGCCCCTGCGACGGCGGCGGTTCACGCCACGCGGCGAACCGCGTCGCGGCCCACGGCCGCGGCCTGATCAACCTCCGCCGCGAGGGCGGCGTAGTCCTCGGCCCCGTTCGAGTCGGGCGCGTAGTCGAAGATCGACTGGCCGAAGCTGGGCGCCTCCGCGAGGCGGATGTTCCGCCGGATCCGCGTCTCGAAGAGCCGGCCGCACGCCCAGGCGGGATGCCGGTCGCCGGCCCCGGCGAAAAAGGCCGACACGTCGCGGCCGACCTCGTGCGCCAGCCGCGTGCCGGCCTCCTGCATGCAGAGCACCACGCCCAGGAGCCGCAGACGGGGATTGACGTGGTCGCTGACGAGTTCGATCGTCTCCAGCAGCTTGCTCAGGCCGTGCAGGGCGAGAAAGTGGGGCTGCAGCGGCAACAAGACCTCGTCCACCGCCGCCATGGCGTTGAGCGAGAGCAGCCCGAGCGAGGGCGGGCAGTCGACGACCAGGTAGTCGAACGCCCCCTCCCCCGCCCCCTGGCATCGCGGCTCGGCCGCGATCCGCTGGCGGAGGATCCCCTCCCGCCCCGACTTGCCGGCGAGGGCCATCTCGACGGCGGAGAGATCGATGTGGGCCGGCACCACGCTCAGGTTCTCGCCGGCCTCCACGGCCGCCGCCGCGAGCGGCTGGCCCCCGGTGAGGACGTCGAAGGCGGTGCACGCGCCGGCGCCGGGCTGGACGCCGAGGTGCAGCGAGGCGTGGGCCTGCGGGTCGAGGTCGACGACACACACCCGCCGCCCCTGCCGCGCCAGGGCGACGGCGAGGTTCACGGTGGTCGTCGTCTTGCCGACGCCACCCTTCTGATTGGCGATCGCGATCGAGCGCATGGCAGCCGGTCCTCGCGGGACGGGGCGGGTTCCCGACGGCCGGCGGGCAGGCCGGCGGCGGGCAGGGAGGATAGGCCGCGGACCGCACCGCCAAAAGCCCGATTTCCCCCGGTCATTCCCGGCCCGGGAAGGGCAGTCCGGGGCAGGCCGTGCCGATCCAGGTGCGGAGCCCCTTCTCGATCCGGCCGAGGCCGATCCGCCCCGGGCGGCCGACGACGCCCATCTCGCCCCCCGTCGGGCCGACGCCGAGCACCAGCACCGCGGCCGGGGCCGCGTCCGGCGCCGGACGGAACGCGATCGCCACCTTCCAGGCATCCGCGGAGAGCCGCGCCCCGTCGCGCGGCTGCCAGGCGAAGTTCGCGTCCTCGACCAGCCCGCGGCGGAGGTGCACGATGCCCGGCGCGGTCGAGACGTCGCAGCGGCGGGCTGCCGCCAGTCGGCCCGGCCCGCTCCCCGGGGAGAGCTGCCACAGCTCGACGACGGGCGCCGCGGTGATGGCCCGCGCGACGCCCCCGCCGAAGAAGGCGAGGCAGCGGTTCGTCTGCCAGCGCTGGAAGCCCAGTGCGAAGGCCGCGAGGGCCGCCCCGAGGACGAGGAGCCCCACGACCAGGGGCGTGCCGGAGGGGCGGCTCGAGCGACGCGGCGACGGTTCTTCCCGGGGCTGATGCATGCGGTTTCTCCACGCGGCGCCGGGCGAGCCGCGGCCGGCGGCGGCGGAATGTATACTCCCTCCGCCGTCGTCCGGCAGGAGATTTTCCCATGCCCAACGCCTTCGACCCCTACCGTGAAGCCCTGGTGGTGGAGAACCACACGGTCTGGCCCGACGAATACGAGGATTGGTCGCCGACCGACCGGGCCCGCGCCGAGACGCTCCTGCACGCCGCGCCGCGGGAGGCGGCGGACCTCGACTACATCCGGCAGCACACCGGTTTCGCCCGGGTGATCACGGTCACGCCCGCCGACCTGGATCGCGTGAGCGGCCGCTGACGTGGCGACGATCCGCCTGCACCTGCCCGCGGCCGCATCCGACGCGGCAGACCGTTCCTACGACATCCATGTGGGCCGGGGGATCCTCCACGCCGTCGGGCCGGCGGTGCGGGCCGGCGGTGCGGACCGGGCCGTCGTGGTCGCCGATGCGGCCGTCGCGGCGACGCACGCCGCCGGCGTCGCAGAGTCGTTGCGGGCCGCGGGCGTCGTCGCCGCGACGGTCACGCTGCCCGCCGGCGAGGCCTCGAAGTCGATCGCCGGAGCGGGCCGGCTATGGGACGCCCTGGCTGACCTGGCCATCGACCGGCGGACCCACCTGGTGGCGGTCGGCGGCGGCGTGGCGGGCGACCTGTGCGGGTTCGCGGCCGCGACGTTCGGCCGGGGACTCGCCGTCTGGCAGGTGCCCACCACGGTCGTCGCCCAGGTCGACAGCGCCATCGGCGGCAAGACCGGCATCAACCTCGCGGCCGGCAAAAACCTGGTCGGGGCGTTCTGGCAGCCGCGCGGCGTGTTCGCGGACGTGGCCACGCTCGACACGCTGCCCGACCGCGAGTTCGTGAGCGGATTCGCCGAGGTGGTGAAGTACGGCATGATCCTCGACGCGGATTTTTTCGCCTGGCTCGAGGCCCATGCGGCGGCACTCGTGGCCCGCGACCCGGCGGCCCTGGCCCCCGCGGTGGAGCGATCCGCCGCCCTCAAGGCGGGCGTCGTGGAGCGGGACGAGCGGGAACTCACGGGCCGGCGGGCGGTGCTCAACTACGGCCACACGTTCGCCCACGCCTACGAGACGGCCGCCGGCTACGGCACCCTGCTCCACGGCGAGGCCGTGGCGATCGGCATGGCGCGGGCGGCCCGGCTGGCCCGGTCGCTCGACAGGATCGGCGACGTCGTCGTGCAGCGGCAGGACGCGTTACTCGCGGCCCTCGGCCTGCCGACCGCGACCCCCGCCGGCGCGGCGGCCGACGAGTTGCTTGCCATCATGGGCCGCGACAAGAAGGCCGTCGGCGGCCGGCTGCGGTTCGTGCTGCCCGAGCGGATCGGCCGGGTCGAACTGGTGGACGACGTGCCCGAGGACCTGGTCCGCCAGGCGCTCGGCGGCTGAGCCTGGTCGCCAGCGACCACCCCTGGGGCGATTCGCTCCACCCCCCGGTCTGCAGCGACCACCGCGCTGGGGCGATTCGCTCCAGCGCCGGACCGATCACCACGACCGTCGCCATCGGCACGCACGGCATGGTGCGACGCGAAAACCTCTGATTTCTCCGTCTCTCTCGCGTGCCGGCGGCAGGTGTCGCGAAGCCGTGATGCGTTTCGGCACGGGACCTGCATCTGCTCTTCGTCAGGTCGTGCTGCACGGCCTCCGACCCGGCGATTGCGTCCGGAAGGAGAGCGTGGGCCCGGCCTGACTGATCGAAGAAGGTCCGTCCGCATCCAGAGGAGTCTGCTCATGAACATCTCGTCTCCGGCGAGCGCCGGTGGCTGGTCTCTGACCAAGGCCGACATGCTGCTGTGCATCGTTCCGATCGCCCTGTTCCTGTCGATCGTGTCGTTCGTGTGAGCCGGCCGGGGCATTCCGCCCCGGTCCTCGCCGCCCGATGCAGCCCGCGGGTCCCGCGAAGAATCGGCCGCTTCCCAGTTCACTTTTGAAAGGTTTCGACACCATGCGCGATGAACTTCTGCCCCGCGCCGCCGCAGCCCTCCGCGACGTCGGCATCCACGAGATCGTGATCGTCGATGCGACGTGCGACCGATATCCGGACTTCGTCGAGGCCGCCCAGGCCGGCGAGGTCGGCCTGCACTTCTGCGTCGACGGCCGCTCGGCGATCCGCCTCTCGCGGCGGTTCCGTGCCGATGCCTGGCTCGTGTCGTCGGAACTTCCCGACATGTCGGGCTTCGACCTGCTCTCGATGCTCTCCCCCAACATCATGCAGGGCGAAGTCGACCCGCTGATGGAGGGATCCCGCGTCTCGCTCGACCGCGTCGGCGAGGGCATGCGTGCCGGCATCTTCATCGTCTCCGACGCCTACTCGCTCGAGGAGGAGCAGCGTTCGCTGGCCTCCGGCGTGGCGGGCTACCTCGTCCGCCCGGTCACGCTCGACGTGATCCGTGCCTCGCGGGTCCCGCACGCGACCGTCAAGGAGGTGGCCGGCTAGCCGGTCGCCGTCCCCACCACATCCCTTTCACCCACACGCTGTTTCGGATTTCGCAGAGGAGACACTGATGCCGGCCCCGTCCATCGAGCTGTCGCGGTTCGTGCCCAACGTGGTCGTGGTCGACCCGCGGTTCGACGCCTACAAGCCGCTGGCGGCGAGCGCCCGCATTGGCAAGCTCGACCTCCACATCCGCTCCAGCGGTCGCGAGGCCCTCAAGCTCGCCCGGCGGATGCCCGTCGACGCCTGGCTGATCGCGCCCGAACTCGACGACATGGCGGGCCACGACCTCGTGCCGCTGCTGCAGGCCCACCTCGCCCAGGCCGGCCAGACCGCGGGCCAGTCAAAGGTGGCCTTCGTCGATCCGGCTTTCCCCGGCTGCCGCCAGTGGTCGCTCGCCGAATTGGAGGCCCGCGCGGCGGGCGCCGATACGGTGCTCTCGCAGCCGATCACGTTCCGCGACCTCGAGCAACTGCTCGGGCTGCCGACCGAGGAGCGGGCCAAGTTCGTCGGCCCGGCCGGCACGACGCGGGGCTTCGTCACGCTGCCCGTGGGCGTGGGGGCCGCGGTGATCGCGATCGCCGTGCTGATGATGGGCTGACGGCCACGGGGCCGCCCGCTCACCACCGGGCCTCGACGGCCATGCCGCCCAGATCGGCCATGGGCAGCGGCAGGATGCTCACCTCCATGCCGGCGAAGTGCATCTCCGTCGCCGACACGGCCCGGGCGCTCGCCCAGGCGAGGTACCAGCCGAGGAACACCTGCGACGGGTAGTGGGCGTCGTCGGTCATCCGTGAGAAGCCGACGAAGGTGGAGCAGACGTACAGCGTGCCCTTGAGCAGCGGGCTTTCCACCATCTCGGCGGCGGCCAGGAACGGGACCGCGCCCACGAAGGCGTGACCGCTCACGCCGTTGCTGTCGTTGAACATGTGCCAGCGGCTGCCGACTGGGCTCTCGCCGGGCCGCGACCCGCCGGTGACCCACTGCATGACGTACAGCGGCGGCGCCCCGACGATGAACATCCGCAGCGACCGCGAACCCCACTCGCCCACGACGTCGCCGGCCGGCTGCCCCTCGAAGACCCAGCCGGTCGCGGCCGCGACGCCGAAGATCGGCAGGAGGTACCGGCCCTCGCCGATATCCTTGCAGCCCGAGAAGAAGGTGCCGAGGCTGGTCGGCTCGACACCCTTTTGCCAGGCGTCCTGCATGGTGACGTCGAATCCCGTGTTGGCCATGATCGCGCCGGCGCCGAACGCGGCGGACAGGCAGACCAGGCTCTCGCAGTCGTAGAAGTTGCGGTAGTCCTCGAGGATCCGGTAGCCGGCGCGGGCCAGACGCGGGTGGCTGCTGCCGGCCCACGGGGGCTCGCGGGCGGGCAGGAACATCTCGCGGTCGAGCGGCGGCAACGGCTGCACGGCGCCGGCCGGCACGACAGCCGCCAGCTGCGCCGTCAAGCCGGCGGCGTCTCCCGCGCCATCGGCCCGCCAGTCGCCCACCAGTTCGACTCCCGTGCCGCCACCGGCGGCGCCCGTGAGCGACTGCGTCTCCACGGCGGCGGCCACCATGGCACCTCCCGCGGTGGGCGTTACGCGGACCACGACCCGCTGCCGGCGCGGCGGCCAGGCCTGCCGCGTCGTCACGGGCGGCTCGACCCAGGCCGATTCGATGAGCCCGTCGCGGGGCGGCACGGCGGCGAAGTCTGGAGCCACGGCCCGCACGACCGGCCAGTCGGCGGTGACCGTGTCCAGGGTCTGACGCCACAGGCCGGGACCGTCGGCCGTCGGCAGGAAGATGCCGTCGGCGCGGGCGTTGGCAACGAGGGCGAGGCCCACGGCGCAGGCGAGAGCCGCGGCGCGGGCGGACGCGCCGCCGACTGCCGTCGGCGGGAAACGGAGCGGGTGCGGAGGCATGGGCCGGGGACTGTCCCAGCCGGTCCGGCCGGTGACAAGGCGGATTTGCCGCCTCCCCAGCCTGCCTCTCTTACCCGCCGGCGGCGGCCGGCTCACGGTCCGCGTCGATGTAGACGTCGACCTGCTGGCCGACGAACAGGGGCGGCCGGCCGGCGGGGTCGAACTCGTAGATCACCTGCAGGACGCGGGTGTCGACCCGTTCGGTGGTGTCGCCGGTGAGCGACTTCTTCGGCACTACGAACGGCTCCACGCGGACGAACTCCAGCGGGTAACGCTCCTGCAGACTGCCGCGTGGAAACGCCGTGGCGGCCGCCTTCTGGTTGAACCGGGCGATGTCGTACTCGTCGATGTCGACCCGGACGTGGAGCTTCTCGATGTCTCCGAGGATCACGAGCGGCTGGTTGGCCGGCGTGCCGACGAACTCGCCCGGACGCACGTTCACCTGGAGCACGCGACCGGCCACGAGAGCCCGGACGACGAGCCGGTCGAGTTCGGTCTCGATCTGGCCGGCCTCGGCCTCCGACCGCTTGAGGTCGGCCCGCGAGACGTCGCGGTCGTACTGCCAGGAGCCCGCCTCGAGGAGGTCGAGGTCGGCCCGGGCCTTGGCGAGCCCCGCCTCCGCATAGGCCACGGCCTGCTGCTTGGAGACGAGGTCCTCGGCGGTCGTGACCCGCTGGGCGAAGGTCTCCTGGGCCCGCTTCAGCGCGTCCCGCTCACGGGTGAGCAGCGCCTCGGCCTCGCGCACGAGCGCCGCCTGGACCGGGATTTTCTCCGGCCGCGGCTCGGCCTCGAGCCGCACGAGGTCGCTCTTGGCCCGGTCGATCGCGGCCGACCGCACGGCGAGTTCGGCCCGCAGCTCCCGGTCGTCGAGGCGGAACAACGGGGCGCCAGGCTGGACGTCGTCTCCGACCTTGACGAGCACCTCGACGACCACGCCCGGCGTCGCCGAGCCGACGGCGATGTTCTCGGTCTGGGCCTCGACGATGCCGGCGGCCGCGAGGGCGTCGGCATAGGGATTGACCGCCGGGGCCACCGGCGGCGTGGGATTGGCCGTCTGCGGCCGGCTCTTCCATACGAACCAGCCCGCGAAGGCGAGCAGGCCGAGGGCCACGGCCGGCAGCAGCCACTGGGTGACCAGGTCGGCGAAAGTCCGCCGCCGGGCGAGCCGGCGGGGCGGCGGGGCCGCGCGATCGGTGTCCATGTCCTGGGAGATCGTCGCCATGCGTTTCAGCCTACCCGATCGGGCTGCCCTGGTGCGGGCCCGCCTCGACCGCCTCGATCCGGCCGTCCTCCATCGAGGCGATCCGGTCGGCGAACGAGTAGACCCGGGAGTCGTGGGTGACCACGATCACGGCCCGGTCCGGCTGGACGGCGAGCCGCTCGATGAGCTCCATCGTGATCCGGCCGTTCTCGGCGTCGAGAGCGCTGGTCGGCTCGTCGCACACGAGCAGCCGCGGCTCGTGCACGAGCGCCCGGGCGATCGCCACCCGCTGCTGCTGGCCGCCGGAGAGCTCGCTCGGCAGGTTCGCCAGCCGGTCGCCGAGCCCGAGCGACTCGAGCACGTCGGCCGCCTTCTCGACCGCGTCCCGCCGCCGCCAGCCCGCGATCAGGAGGGGCACGGCCGCGTTCTCGGCGGCCGTCAGGGCCGGCAGGAGGTTGTAGGACTGGAACACGAAGCCCACGTTCTCGCGGCGGAAGCGGACCTTGGCCCCGTTGGTCATGGCCGCGAGGTCGTGGCCGAGCACGGCCACCTCGCCGGCGGTGGGCTCGAGGGTGCCGGCGATGATCGAGACGAGCGTCGTCTTGCCGCAGCCGCTGGGGCCGACGAGGAGCAGCATCTCGCCGTACGGCACGTCGAGGTCGACGCCCCGCAGCGCGCGGGCCACGGCGCCACCCGTGCCGAACTCCTTCGTCACGCCGCGGACCCGGATCGCCAGCCCCGCCCCGGCGGGCCCGTTCGTGGTCGATGTGGTCGCCATCTCCGCCCTCCCCGTCAGCCGCGGAACACGATCGCCGGATCGACCACGAGCACCTTCCGGATCGACAGCAGGCTCGCCAGGAGCACGATCACGAACACCGCCACGGCGGTGATCGTCAGCACCTGCCAGGGCATGAAGAAGGAGAGTCGCGAGGCCCCCTTCACGACCTGGCCGAAGAGGGCGGCCAGGCCGACGCCCACACCGTAGCCGATGAGCCCCACCTGCAACGCCTGGGCGAGCACCATCCCCAGGATCGTCCAGTTGCTCGTGCCCATCGCCTTCAGGGCGCCGAACTGGCGGATGTTCTCCACGGTGAACAGGTAGAACGTCTGCCCGGCGATCGCGGTGCCGACCAGGAAGCCGAGGAGCACGGTGACCGCGAAGTTGACCGGGATGCCCGTCTTGGCGAGGTAGTAGCGGATCGTCTTGCGGAAGAACTGCTGCCGCGTCAGGGCCTGGAGGCCGGTCTGGGCCGTGATCCGCCGACATACCTCCTCGGCCGGCACGCCGGCCTCCGCCTCGGCGAGCACGAACGACAGCACCTTCCGCTCCGGCGGTGCGAAGGCGATCGCCTGGCTGTAGCGGGTGTAGACGATCGGGAAGCTCGTGAAGCTGCGGCTCGCCTTGGTGAGCCCGACGAGCACCGCCCGGCGGTCGTTCATCTCGAACACCCGGCCGAGCCGGTAGGGCTCGCCCGGCCAGATCCGCCGGTAGCCGGCGTCATCCATGATCACGGCGTCGGGTTTCCGCAGGTCGGCGATCGAGCCCATGAAGATGCCGGTGGGCGCGCCGATGAGGGTCGCGTCGTCGAGGCCGAGGAGCATCATCTGCTCGTACGTCCCCTCCTGGAGCCGGGCCCGGGCCGTGCCCTTGTAGAACCGCACCGCCCATGACACGCCCGGCACGCCCTTGACGCGGAACAGTTCGGTGTCGGCCAGCGGCTTGATGTCGTCGACGTACTGCACGTTCTTGTCCATCACCCAGATGCCGACCCCCTGCACGTCGCGGATCTGGCTGACGGTGAGCGACATCAGGCCGCAGAAGATCGAGGCCTGCTGCGCGATGAGGAGCGCGGCGAAGACGACGCCGAAGACGATCCCCAGGTACTTGACCCGGTTGCCGATCAGCATCTTCCAGGCGATCCACAGCATGGGCGGATTCTACACGCCGGCCGGTGGAGCTCTGAAGGCGGCCGTGGCCCGCCCGCGGATCAGTCGGCGTTGATCGAATACACCGTCGCGGGCCCGCGGCGGAGGATGCCGACGAACTCGTACCAGTCCTTCCGCAGCGGATTGGGCTGCGGCATGTCGGAGGAGGAGAGCCGCACCTCGTCGTACCGGTCGCCCCAGTAACCCCGCAGGTCGATCGCCGCCAGCCGCTTGAACACGATCCGCGCGGGGCCGCCATCGGTCTCCAGGTCGAACAGCTCACGGTCGGGGGCCGTGCTCCGCGACATCACGACCGTGCAGCTCCCGGTCACCTCCACCAGGCTGCTGGTGACGTTCAGTCCGTCCTCGAAGGGGTTCACGACGGTCAGCGCACCCAGGCTGATGCTGGAGTTGGTCACGTCGAACCCGTCGTCTCCCGAGTTCGTGCTCGAGACCTCGCGGACCCGCCATTCACTCGGGCCCACGCCCAGCAGGGAGATGGCGTCGATGTCGTCGCGGTCGTCGGTCGTGGTGTCGTCGTCGCCACCGAGGGGATCGGGGCGGCCGAGGTACGAGCACTCGATCCGGTCGGCGACGAACGAGGAGCTGCGGACGCCGACGCCGGAGCGGCTCGTGATGCCGTCCTTCGACGCGCTGCGGAAGGCCCCGCAGAAGAACACGCCGCCGTTCATCGCGGCGGCCGTCGGCCTGTCGCCCGCGTCGGAGGCGGCGAACGAGACGGTGCGGGCCCGGAGCCGCGACCCCGAGTCGAAGACGAGCGCCGCGGCCGTCAGATTCCGCCCCGTGACGGAGCCGTTGCGGATCAGCACCCGGACGCCGTCCTCGATCGTGAGCGTCGTGCCCGCGGTGACGTGGACCTCCGTCGTGATCACGTACGTGGTGCCGGCCCGGAAGGTCGTGTCGCGGGTGATGTCGGCCGAGACGTGCGCGATGGCCGCCTGGAAGTCGAGCGGAATGCCCCGGCTGCCCGCGGCGGGGAGGCTCGTGATCGCGGGCGTCCCGCCGGCGGTGCGGATCGTCGCACCGGGCGGCATGAGGAGCGATGCGCCGATGTCGATCACCGTGCCCTCGTTCACGTCGCCGGGCAGGGGATAGGAAAACGTCAGCTGCCGGACGTTGGTCCGCGGGGCGTCGACCGGGAGCGTCGCCAGCCGGCGCACGCCGCCGATGAAGATCGGCAGTTGGGGCGACTGCCGCGACACGGTCACCGGTTCGGAATACTCGACCGTGATCAGGAGCGCGTTGCTGAACGGCCGGTCGACGCCCGCGGACCGGGCCGCCACGGCCAACGCGGCCGCCGGCCCGGTCGCGGGAGACGAGAACGCGGCCACGGCGGCCTCGACCGCGGCGTCCGACACCGCGCCGACCCGGAACACGAACGTCACCGGCTGCGACGAACGGATCGTCTCGACGCCGCCGATGGAGAGCAGGCCCGTGAACGCGTACAGGCCCGGCGCAGCGCCCGGCCTGGTGAACCGGTCGGCCACGCCGCCGCTGCCGATCGTGACGGCGATCCGCCGCCCCACCGGCTGGCCGTCGGAGGCCGCGAGCGTCATGATTCGCCGGATCTGCCCGGTCTGCGGCGGCACGGCGCGGTCGGTTCGTTCGCCGACCCGGAGATTGACGCCCGCCGCCTGGAGGTTGACCTCGAGGCCCTGGCCCACGGGGCGGAAGGCCGGCGCCCCCCGACCATTCCAGGTCGTGAGGCCGGTCAGCACCTCCAGCTGCACCGTCGCCCCCAGCGGGACG
>JBIIDT010000117.1:0-7533 GCA_044238145.1 Pirellulales bacterium
CTCGCGACGGCGTGGCGGGCCCGGGGCGACGTCACCGCGGCGGGGGCCGCCGTCCTGGACGCCTGTGCCGCCGTCGGCATCCTCAAGCCTCCGAAACCGGCCCCGCCTCCCCGTCGCTGACGCCGCTCCGCGACGCGGCGGGGCGTTTGACGGACCGGCACGGCCTTCGCACAATGACCGTTTCCTCCTCGTCCCTGGCGACCCACCGCCCATGAACCCAATCGTCCCGCCGGTAGCCTCGAGGCTCGTCTGCGTCGCGGTCGTCGCCGCCGCGCTCGTCGCCCCCGTGTCCGCGGCCGACGAGCTTCCGGTCCGCGATGCCGCCACCGTGCAGCTCCTCGAGCAGCTGCAGGAGCGGGAGATGCCGGATGTCATGCTCTGGGTCTTGGATCGGGTCGCCGCCGACCCACAGGCCTCCGCGGAGCTCAAGAACCAGCTCCCGTTCCGCCGCGCCACGGCGCTCGTCGCCACGACCCGCACCGAGCTCGACAGCAAGAAGCGGGCGGCCATCCTCGACGAGGCCGAGAAGGAGATCGACCGCTTCCTCGCCACCGGCCCCGAGGGCCGGGCGGCGATCGACGCCTACAGCCAGAAGGGCAACCTGCTCATCAAGCGCGGCCAGTCCAAGGTCGAGGCATCCAAGCGGCCCGGGGCGGACGTGAAGACGCTGCAGGCCGAGGCGATCGGCTTCTTCGACGGAGCCCTGAAGTCGCTGCAGGGCACGGTGAAGCCGGGCCAGCCGATCGAGAAGGTGACCAACGCCGAGGACGCGGTCCTGAAGTCGCTCCGGGCGGTCGACGCCCAGATCGCCGCCCTCGCGCCACCCAAGGAGGAGGATGGCAAGGAGGCCGACGACAAGAAGGACCCGAAGGCGAAGCCGAAGGCCAAGCCCAAGCCGACGAAGCGGACGGCGGCGGCAGACAAGGAACTCGAACGGCTCGAGGAGGAGCAGGACGCCCTGCGGACCAAGCTCATCCAGACGCGGCTCATGGTCGCCGAGACGCACTTCGAGAAGGCGAAGGCCTTCGAGCCGCAGTCCAAGGAGTGGCAGGCGTCGATCGAGGAATCGACCAAGCGGCACCACGAACTGGCTGAAAAGTACGCGAACAAGGGGGCGGGGCTGTTCGCCCGCTACTACGAGGGCCGCAACCTGTCCCTGCTCGGCAAGCGCGAGCAGGCGGTCGCGACGCTGGGTTTCGTCTACGGCATCGAGGCGACCCAGCCGCTGATCATGGGGCTCAGGGCCAAGGCTCTCGCCGTGGCCCTCGAGTGCTGGCTCGCCGACAAGAAGTACGACCAGCCCGACGACGTGGCGATGAAGTTCATCCTCACGCCCGCCAAGGATCCGAAGAAGCTCGACGCCGACTGGCTGGCGATGAAGTACCGCGGGGCCGTCGTCCTCGACGCCCGGGCCGACGCCCTGCCGGCCAACGAAAAGGCGAAGAAGGGGCTGCTCCAGCGGGACGCCAAGAAGTTGGCCGTCGAGGTCGCGACCGCCAACAGGGACTTCTCCAAGGAGGCCCGCGAACTCGCCGCCAAGCTCGGCAAGGACCTGCCCGAGGGCGAGCAGGAGGAGTCGTCGTTCGCCACGGCGGCCGCGGACGCCGGCATCAAGGTGTCGACGATGAAGGCCAAGCAGGCCGAGGCGAAGGAACTGCAGGCCGCCGGCAAGGCGGACGAAGCCGCCGCCGCCCTGGCCGCGGCGGCCGCGGCCCGCGACGAGGCGATCAAGGCCTACGACGCCGCCTTCAAGCTGGCCGAGGACGGCAAGGCCGACCCGAACGCCGTCAGCGCGGCCAAGTCGACGGTCACGTTCCTGCTCTACGACGCCAAGCGGTATCGCGACGCCGCCGAGCTGGGGAGCACCCTCGCCGAGAAGTTCAGCGACTCGCTCGGCAGCCGGCAGGCGGGACGGGTCGCCCTCGTCGCCTGGCAGCAGCTCTCCCGGGACGCCGACGCCGGCAAGGAGGCCAGGCAGAAACTGGTCGCGTTGGCCGAGTTCATGGCGGCGAAGTGGCCCACCGAGACCGAGGGGGGCGACGCGCTCGCCATGCTGGTCGGCATCGCGCTCGAAACCCGCAATTCCGAGCAGATCCTGGCGGCGCTCAAGAAGCTTCCCGCCGAGTCGCCGCGGCGACCCGAGCTGCTGCAGCGGGCCGGTGCCGCCCTGTGGCGCGAGGTGCAGGAGAAGCGGCGGCTCGAGGAGGCGCTCCGGCCGGACGAGCAGGTGCTCACCACCCTCAAGCAGCAGGCCAAGGCCGTGCTCGACGAGGGACTCGCCGCGGCCAACGAGGCACCGCCGACGAAGTTCTCCGTCGGGGCGGCCCTGTCCCGCGCCCAGATCGCGATCGAGGATGGCGACCTCAAGCTCGCCGGCCAACTCCTCGAGCATCCGGCCTACGGGCCGTGGACCGCGGTGCAGTCGGGCAACGCCGAGTTCAGCCAGGGATCGCTGGCCGAGGGCAGCCTCACGGTCGCCCTCCGGTATTTCATCCAGAGCGAGCAGGTGGACAACGCCCAGAAGGCGATGGACATGCTCGAGAAGACGGCCGGCGACGCCGACAAGCTCACCGGCCTCTACTTCTCGATGGGCCGCGACCTCGAAGGCCAGCTCCAGGCGCTCGCCGCCCAGGCGGCCGACCCCGCCGTCCGCGAGCGGGCCGGCAAGGTGCTCGCCGGTTTCGAAAGCTTCCTGGAGAAGCTCGTCGCCCGGGACGAGCGGATCGCTTCCCAGATGTGGGTGGCCACCACCTACATGGCGCTCGGTTCCGGCAAGGGCACGGGGGCCGTCGTGGCGAAGGACAAGGCCCAGTCCTATCTCGACCGGGCGGCCGCGGTTTACGGCGCGCTGCTCAAGAAGGGGGGCGAGGAGATCGCCAAGTACGAGCCCTCCATCCGCCTGAAGATGGCGGGCATCTACCGCGAGCGCACCAAGTGGGCCGAAGCCCAGGAGCAGATCGACTGGATCCTCGCCGACGCCAAGCGGCAGAACTCGCTCGACACGCAGGTGCAGGCGGCTGAATTGCTGATGGCGGCCGGCCGCGATGCAGCCACGAAGGATCCCGACAGCGCCAACAAGCTCCTCCTGGCGGCGACCGTGGGCCGCAAGGGGGACGGGGCCGTGATCTGGGGCTGGGGCGGGATCGCCAACAAGCTCTCCAAGCAGGTCGGCAGCGGCGGCAAGGCCGACGATCTGTTCTTCAACGCCCGGATCGGCATCGCCCAGTGCATGCTCGAGCGATCACAGTTGTCGAACACGGCCGCGGACAAGAAGGCCGAACTGCTCGTCCAGGCCAAGAAGGCGATCGCCGTGACCCGCAAGCTCTACCCGTCGCTCGGCGGCGAGTCGACCCAGAAGCGATTCGAGAAGTTGCTCAAGGAGGTCCAGAAGGCGCAGGGCTCGCCGCCGCGCGGCTTCGACGAACTCGACGAGCAGGAGGCGGCGGCCAAGCCCGTCGCCGCCGCGACGGGCGGCAAGTGAACAAAGGCGAAACCATGCGACTGTGCCGATTTTTCCTCCGGGGCGCCGCGGTCGCGGCCTGGGCATGCCTGGTGGGGCCCGCCGCCGCGCAGACCCCCGGGCGGCTGATCCTCGTCGATGCTCCCGGCATCTCCGGCGACATCGTCGCCGTCTCGCCGATCGGTGTCGAAATCGACGTCCGCGGCGAGGCGAAGAAGGTGCCGATCGAGAGCATCCGTGAGGTCACGTTCGCGGGCGAGCCGCAGTCGCTGAGGGCGGCCCGGGTCGCGGTCAACCGCGGCCAGCCGGCCCAGGCCCTCGAGGACATCGCCAAGATCGAGCCCGGTGAGATGGACGGGGTCGACCAGCTGATCGCCGACGAGCTCGAGTTCGTCAAGGCGGCGGCCGTCGGTGGCCAGGCGGCTGCCAGCGGCGAAAACATCGCCGCGGGACTGAAGGCCGTCCAGGGCTACGTCGGCAAGCACCCGCAGACCCACCACCTGTTCGCGATGCAGGAACTGCTGGCCCGGCTCCTGTCGCGGAGCGGCAAGTTCGACGAGGCGGCCGCTGCGCTCGCCCCGCTGGACCGCGGACCGCCGGCGTACCGCGTGCGGGCCGCCGCCGCCCGCGCCGGCCTGTTCTACGATCAGAAGAAGTACGACGACGCGGCCCGCGAATACGCCGCCGCCGCCCAGGCCACGACCGACCCGAAGGATACGGCCAGCGCCGCCCAGAAGCGGGCCGCCGAGCTGGGCGTGGCCCGGTGCCGGTCGCGGCTGGGGAAGCCCGACGAGGCGGTCGCGATCGTCGACCGGGTCCTCGCCGCCTCGGGTGCCGACGACACGGAGGTGCTGGGCGCCGCCTACAACGCCCTCGGCGACGCGATGCGGGCCGCCGGCAAGGATCAGGACGCCATCATCGCCTACCTGACGGTCGACCTGGTGCACAACAAGGCGCCCGAGAACCGGGCCGAGGCTCTGTTCAACTTGGTCGAACTGTGGGACAAAGGCAAGTCACCGCAGCGGGCGGAGGAGGCCCGGCAGCAACTGCTCCAAGCCTACCCCGACACCGTCTGGGCCAGGAAACTGGCGGCCCCCAAGGGCTCCTGACGGACGGCGACCCGACCGACGCATACGTACGAACCACCACGGAACATTCTTTTTCCACCGAGGAGACGATCATGGACTTGGCAGTGCAGGCAGGCGGCATGACGGTTCGGCCCTTGACGACGAGCCTGCTGGCGGCATGGCTCGGCCGGCTCCTGCTCCTGATCGCTGCCACGGCCCCGTGGGTCGCCGCCACCGTCGCCCCCGCCCTGCTCGCGCCCGACGCCGTGCTCGCCCAGGACGAAGCGGCCGCCGAGGGGGAGGAGGAGGCGGAGCCGGAAGGCAAGAGCTATCTCGTCTTTCTCGCCGAGGCGCTGGGCATCAAGTACATCATCATCTTCCTGCTGCTGTCGTTCGGGCTCGTGGCCCTGCTCGTGATGTGCTTCCTCCAGTTCCGCAAGACCGTGCTCCTGCCGCCCGACCTCTCGCAGCAGTTCGAGCAGCACCTCGAGAACAAGGAGTACCAGCAGGCGTTCGAGCTGGCGAAGGGCAGCGACTCGTACCTCGGCCGCGTGCTCGCGGCCGGCATGGGCAAGCTCCAGTCCGGCTACCCCGCCGCCGTCGAGGCGATGCAGGGCGCCCAGGGCGAGGAGGCCATGAAACTCGAGCACAAGATCAGCTACGTCTCGCTCGTCGGCGCCCTCGCGCCGATGTTCGGCCTCCTCGGGACGGTGGACGGCATGGTCGCGGCGTTCATGAAGATCGCCGGCTCGGAAACGGCGCCGAAGCCCTCCGAACTCGCCATCGGCATCTCGCAGGCCCTGGTGACGACGCTCATCGGCCTGTGGCTCGCGATCCCCGCCATCGCCTGCTACGGCCTCCTGAAGAACTGGCTGCAGAAGTTCAACATGGACGTCGAGGACGAGAGCGGCCGGCTGATGTCGCGATTCCAGAACATGGGCAAGAAGTAGCCGCCGGCGGCGTCCACCCCGGGCAGCGGAGCAGCCTCGCACCATGGCAAAACGACAGAGCGACGGGCCGGCCAAGACGGACATCGACATGACGCCGATGATCGACGTCACGTTCCAGCTGATCACGTTCTTCATCTTCACGCTCAACTTCTCCAACGCGGTGCAGGACGACCGCGTGCAGCTGCCGCTGAGCCAGCTGGCGAAGCCGGCGGAGGGGCCTGCCGACGACCCAATCACCCTCCAGCTGTGGCCGGACAAGGACGGCATCACGAAGGTGATCTACAACGGCGAGGCGATCCGCGTGCCCGACATCGGGGGTTACCTGGAGCAGGAAAAACGCGTCCTCGTCGACACCGGCAAGGAGCCTTCCAACGCCACGCTCATCGTCCGCGGCGACGGCCGCGTCAAGACGGGCGAGGTGCAGGAGCTGATCAAGATCTGCCAGGAAAAGGGCTTCGAGAAGTTCGTACTCCGGGCCCAGTACGACGAACGCAAGAGGTAGCCCCGCGGGGGTCGGCACCATGGCCAACCGAGAACCACTTCCGGACAAGATCGCCATCGACATGACGCCGATGATCGACTGCGTCTTCCAGTTGATCACGTTCTTCATGCTCACCATCAAGACGGTGATCCCCGAGGGCGACTTCGACATCCGCATGCCACTGGGCGCCGCCGCGGGGGCCACTCCCGAGGATCCGCCCGTCATCGTGCGGGTGAAGATGACCGCCGGAGCCGACGGCAACCTCGCCGGGATCACCATGAACGGCAGCGGCGTGGGCGACTTCGATATCCTGCGGCAGAAGATCATCGGCATCGTGGGGGTGAACACGGGCCCCGGCGGCGCCGAGAACACGGAGGTCGAGCTCGACTGCGACTACGGCCTCAAGTACATCAACGTGGTGAAGGCGATCACCGCCGTCTCCGGCATGCCGCAGCCCGACGGGACGGTCGTCGAGCTCGTGAAGAAGATCAAGTTCACGCCGCCGAAGAAGCCGGGCTAGATCGCTTCGGGTTCCGTGTGGCACCGGCTCAGGGGCGGCAAATGTCTCGTCGCTGATGGCCGCGGCGGCCATAGGCTCCTCGAGCATTCGCCGACCCCCTCGCCTCCCTCGTGCAAGCTACGAAGGGACTCCGGATTCGGACGCGGAGAGGGGCCGCCCCCCGGCCGTCACCCGCGGGGGTGGAACTTCGTGTGGATCGACTTGAGGCGGCCCGCGTCGACGTGGGTGTAACGCTGGGTCGTGGCGATGCTGGCGTGGCCGAGCATTTCCTGGACGTGCCTCAGGTCCACTCCGCCGGCCACGAGGTGCGTGGCGAAACTGTGCCGCAACGTGTGGGGACCGATGTCGGGCGGGATGCCGGCCGCGGCGGCGTGCTCGCGGACGACCTCCCAGATCCGCATCCGCGAGAGGCGGTTGCCGCGGGCCGAGAGCAGTGCCCAGACCGGGGCCGTCCCGGATCGAGCCGCGAAACCCTGGCGCGGGCCTTCGACCCAGGCGCGGATGGCCGCCACCGCCCGCCGGCCGAGCGGCACCACCCGCTCCTTGTCGCCCTTGCCGTGGCAGGTGCAGAAGTTCTCGGCGAGGCGGATGTCGGCCAGCCGCATCGCCGACACCTCGGAGGCCCGGCAACCGGTGGCGTAGAGCAGTTCCAGCAGGGCCCGATCGCGGATTCCCACCGGTGTCCGGGCGTCTGGGGCCGCCAGCAGCCGGTCGACCTGTTCGGGCGAGAGCGTGCCGGGCATCGTGTCGTCCCGCCGCGCGCCGGTGACGAGTTCGGCCGGGCTCTCGGCCACCACGCCCTCGAGCTGCAGGAACGCGTAGAACGACTTGAGCGTCGCCGCCTGCCGGGCGATGCTCGCCCGTGCCAGCCCCTTCTTGGCGAGGAACGCGAAGTAGTCGCCGAGGTCGCGGACCGAGAGCCCGGCGGCGGACCGCCCCCGCAGCCAGCCGGTGAAGTCGCGCAGGTCGCGCCGATAGGCGGCCTGCGTGTTGGCGGCGAGGCCCCGCTCGTGCCGGGCGTAATCGAGGAACCGGTCCACCACGAGCGCCGTGGC
>JBIIDT010000118.1:0-7516 GCA_044238145.1 Pirellulales bacterium
CCCCGGCTCCGGAGGCGCGGCAGCCCTGTGCGGCCGCTTCGGCTACGCCTCAGCGACCGCACAGGGCTGGTCTGTCTGAGGGTAAATCCCTAACTTAAAAACTGGTATCGCACTGGGGGGCAGGTCAGGATTCCTTGCAGCCGATCATGAACCGAGCTGTCGAGCGGGGCCTGGAGCGGCGTGAGGCAACGCCGATTCCACATCTTGGGATTGATGAAAAGAGCTTTGGAAGAGGCCATGACTACATCACCGTGCTGACAGATCTGGAAGGCTCTCGCTTTCTGGACGTCGTTCAGGACAGGACGCAGGTCGCCGCGGAAGCGGTCCTTCAGACCCTGAAGCCTGAGCAGCGGCACCAGCTCTGGCTCTTCAACAAGTCCAACCTCTCATGGAAGCAGCGCCGCAGATTCGCAGCCATCCGCCGCAACGGGCTGAAAACGGCCCGCGCCTGGGCAATTAAGGAGGAGTTCCGCTGGTGAAGAACCTTTGATCCGGCTTCGCGTCACAGCAGCCCCCCGTGGCGCGACCGTCGTTCCCATGCCCGCCGGTCGTGGCCTCCGGTTGCTTGCTGACGTTGCCTTTTCGCCAGTGCCGTAACGGCCCGCCTCAGCTTGTGATTCCACGCGAATACCCCCTGATAACGATGCCGGTGCTTCCGCGGCGGGGGGACGAGAACGGCGAGCCGGTCGAGGAACTCACACGGTGTGAGTTCGACGACGCCGTTGGCTCCCGGCCGTGTGGATCTTCGGCCGCGGCCGGGCCGGATCCCGGCGGCGGTGATGTCCATGTTGAACTCGGCGGCCAGGCCGGGAAGCGAGGTCACGGCCAGGGCCATGACGATGGCATGGCTGCACCTGAAGGCGGGAGCGGAGAGCATGGGAGAAACTCCGAGCCGTTGGCCGGAAAAAAAATTCCCCAGCAGAATGCCGGGCTCCGCCCGTCTTCTCTAGGCCCAGGCCCGAGCCTCCCGGTCATCCGAACCAGAGGGCGGCGGACGAGTTTCGCGGTTCGGGTTTGTCCCGCACTCACACCCTCGTACGGCTGGCTTCGGGAGAACGAGAAACCCCGCTGCGATCGAGGGGCCGCGGCACGGAGCGAGTTCTTTATGGCCCCGCGTGCATTGAGGTATGATCGGGTAGAGGCGGCTGGGTTGGCATAACCCCGTCTGGCTCAGACTCGCACAGATGGTCCTTGCCCCCGACCAAGGTTATGCACCGAAACCGGCTGGTAATCGCGTTCCTGGGCTGGCTTGCTGCCGTGCCGGCGAGCCCCGGGGCCGCGCCACCGGCCGGCCAGGGCGCCCACCCTCCGACCGCCTGGCAGGCCGTCTTCTCCGACCCCAAGGCCTGGCAGTTTCCCTCGCTGGAAGACTTCCAGGGCTGGGTCGAGCCCTACCCGGGCACCCAGGCCGCTTTCGCGACCGCGGTCTTCAAGCATTTCAACTACATGGCCGGCGAGAACTCGATCGACGTCACGCTGCCCAAAACCGAGGGTCTCCTGCGGCTCAAGCGGCCGTTGGAGCCAGGCAAGGCGGTGCGGCTGCGGGTCGTGGACCTGCCCCCCACGATTATCGCCTGGAGCGGCTCGGCGGGCGTCGTCATCGAGGCCGATTTCGACGCCGCCCTCTTCGGCTGCCGGTTCCACGGCTCGACGGCCACCCGGGCGGGGGGCAAGCCCCGGCCGGAGTCGCGGGCGCTCGTCGCCACCTCGGGGGCACGGGTTTTTGGCTCAGGCTTCTTCGGGGCACCGGGCGTCGGCCGGTTCCAACCGCTTGTCGACCTCGCCCACCACGACGGGCGGCTGATTCTCTCGAGCGGCGACATCACGCTCGTGGAAGTGCCGCTGGCCCAGCCGCCCGAGGAAATCCTTTTCGACGGCCAGATGTTCTGCGGGGGCATCGAGCTGGTGCCATACGTGGCGCCGCCGCGGCCCGCGAGCCGGCTCGCGGCCACTGAGCATTGGAAGCCGGCCGACCTCGACTCGCAGGTGGTCGGCTGTGGGCCCGATGGCAAGGCTGATCCCATGCGGCTCGAGCGGGCCGCCGACGGGACCGTGCGGCTCGCACAGCCCGCCGACAAGCCGGCGGCGGCGATCGCCGCGCTGTGGAAAGTCCCGCCTGGCCCACGCGGGCCGCGAGAAATCATCGTGCATCTGGAAAACTGCTCCCCCGGCGCGGGGCTTTGCCTGTTCGACCCGGACGGCAAACCCAGAAACGTCGTCGGCCTCGTGAATCCCAAGGGCGTGGCCGACGCCAAGGGTATGCTGGTGGACTTCTGGCCGGCGGCCGAGAACCGGCTCGAAGGGGGCGACGCCAAGCGGGCTGGCGCGCCTTGGATCCAGGGCGATGAGATGTGGTTTCGGGTGCGGTTCGGGCCGCGGCCCTGCGTCGTGTATGCCGTCAGCGGCGACGGCGAACACTGGGCGGAACTCGGCAAGCAGACCGACGGTGTCCCGCCGACGGGCGTAGGCATCTACGCGCCGCCGGTCGCCAAGGCCGGCGTCACGCTCAAAAGTCTGGCAGCGGCCGACTTCCCGGGTCTGGCGGCGCTCGTGCCGGAGGATCTCGTCGCCGTCGCCGACAAGGCCGTGCCCGACGCCGTGGTCGCCGACCCCGCCGCCTGGGAAGAGAAAGTGCGGGCGGCCAGGCCGGAGCCCGTGGCCGCCGACCACTGGGCGGCGATCGTGGCCAGCCGCAGCCTCGCGCGGCAGGCGAACAACCCCACGCTCGACGTGCCGCTCCTGCGGGTCCTCCACCGCTATGCGCTCCGCGACGAATTGCCGCTGGAATCGCGGATCGCCATCTGCGAGGACATCACCCGGCTGTGGTGCGACACCAGCGGGCGGAACTCGACGAACATCCTCGGTGTCTACTCGCTCGTGGGCGAGCGGCTCCTGGCCGCCGACGACTTCGCGGGCCTGGAGCGGCTCCGCCGCGCGGTGGTCGACAGCCCGGCGTGCGTGGGCGGCGGCGCCTGGTTCGACCCGCTGCAGCAGCAGGCGCGGTGGCTCGAGCGGCTGGCGATCTCCGGCCCCTTGGAGGAATACGCCCGCGTCGCCATGCGGGCGAGTTTCGGGTTCACGCAGGGCAGCAACGGTGCTCGCATTCGCCTGCCGCAGGCGTCGTGGTGCCTCTTCGACATCGCCACGCGGCTGGACGCGGCCCCGCTCGTGAAGGGCGGCCGGCCGCCGGAGATCAAGCTGCATGCAGGCGGAACCGACTCGTGGGTGCCGCCGCTGGCGATCGCCACGCGGTCGCTGGGCCGCGACGCGGCCAACGGGGCGTCCGATCTCCAGGAGCGGCTCTCCGAGCGAGACTGGCCCGGGGCGCAGCGGGCGCTGCAACTGATCGGCGACTCGCTCGCGGAGGATCCCGACGCGGGCGTGCTCGCGCAGCCGGGCGATCGCGAACTCTCGATCAGCCCGCGGCTCTACGTGGCGCGGACGCTCGCCGACGAGCCCGAGTTCCGCGATCACATGCTGGTCGCGGAGGAGCCGCGGGCCGCCCTGCGTGTGCGGATGCTCCGCGACACCGCCGACGCCCGCGGGATGGCGGCCACCGCGATCGCGTTCGCCGGCACGCCCTCGGCCGCCGAGGCCTGCGGCTGGCTGGGCGATCGCGAGATCGCGGCAGGCCGGTTCTCGTCGGCCCGCGAGTGGTATCGCTGGGGCCGGCGGTTCGCCGCGCCGGAGCAGGCCGGGCGGCTGGAGGCGGGGGCGCGGCTGGCGACGGTGCTCGCCGGCGGCGCCGTGGCCGGGCCGGCGGCGCTCGGCCCGCTCGCCGGGGCCGAAGCCGAGGCCCTCGAACAAGACCTCGTCGCCGCCCGCGGGTGCGTGGTGCCGCGCGAGCCGTGGCGGCCCGCGGACGTGCCGGCCGCAGCGCTGCCGCCGCAAACCGGCGGGTTCCAGCCCGCCGCGCGGCTCGACGTGGCCGGGGGGCGGCTCTACAGCGATGCCTACATGCACAATGGCTGGGGTGGCGGCGTGATCGATCCCCGCGATGCCCGCATCTCGCACAACCTCATCGACTACGCCGCCCGTGCGTGGACGTTCACGTCGGCCGGCCCGCTCCTCCTGGCCTGCAACCGGGCCGAGGTGGTGGCCATCGACCCGGCCAACGGCGCGCAGGTGTGGCGGACCGGCGTCGACCCCGAGGGCCGCGGCGTGCGGTCCTACACGACCGAGGCGCTGCCGGCGCTCGACGCCGCGCACGTCTACCTGCGGCGGACCGTGAAGGCGGGCCGGCAGCTGGCGGCCCTGCGGCTGGCCGACGGCGGCGTGGCCTGGGAAACGACGGCGGCGCCCGGACTGCTGCTCACGTCGAGCCCCGTGATCGCCAACGGCGAACTGCTGGTGCTCGGAATTCGGAGCGGATCGCTCGACACCCTGCTTGTGCTGGCGGGATTCGACCGGGCGACGGGCCGCCAGATCATGGAGCGGCCGCTCTTCGCCATGAGCCCGTGGTGGCGGGGCATGTACCCGCGGGTGCACGACGAGTATGCGCACCCGGACGACGGCACGCTGGCCCTGGCGGGCGACCGGCTCGTCGCCACGCTCGGCGGCGCGGTCGTGTCGTGCGACACCGCCGGCCGCGTCGAGTGGGCGCGGCAGCAGCCATGGATCTCGCCGTCGGCCGACGCGCCGCTCAACTACGTGCCCGCGCGGCTGCCGCCGCTCGTCGACGACGGCCGGCTGCTCGTCGCCCAGACGGGCGTGCCGGCACTCACCGCCCTCGACCCGGCGGACGGCCGGCTCCTGTGGCGGAAGGCCTGGCCCGAACTGATCGCCGTCGTGGGCCTCACCGGGGCGGGCCGCGACCGCCGGCTCGTGGTCGAGGCCGCCGACGGGCTCCACGCCGTGGACCCGCGTGACGGCGCCGCGAGACTGCTCCTGCCACGCGTGCCGCAGGGCGACTGGCTCGGCCTCGGCGGCATCGGCCACCTGTACGGCGCCGCGCTCCTCACCGCCGACGGCACCGCCATCGTGGCCGTGCGGCGGGAGACCGTGCAGAACGGCACGCGCGTCGTGCAGCCGCGGCTGCTCTGGATCGACGTGGCTAAGGCCACCGTGCGGCACGAAGCCGACGTGGGCGACCTGGCCGGCGGCGCCGTGTTCCTGGGGCCGCTCACGGCGGCCAACGGCCGGTTCTGGGCGCTGGTGCAGAAGGAGCCGCCGGGGCAGAATTACCACGGCGGTCTCACGGCCCGCACCCTGTGGGAGCTCGCCCCGCAGCCCTGAAGGCGGCTGCGGGCCAATTGGCGTTGCAGCGGCTCACTTCTTGGCCTTGCCATTGGCGGCCGGGCGGATGCGGCGATACCACTCGTCGTCGCCCTCGCCGAGCATGTAAGCGCGGGCGAGATCCTTGAGGCTGGCCGGCAGGGCGAGCTTGTCGAGCGGCACACGGACCTTCAGGTAGGGGCTCGTGTCGCGGACCTGCAGCGCGTCCTTCCACTCGAGCTTCGGCACGCCGTCGAAGGCCAGCGGCCCGACGAACAGCGGGTCGGCCACCTGGGCCCCCGCCTCGCCGGCCGGATCGAAGAACGCCTCGCCCCGCTGCTTGGCCACCACCCGCTGGCCGCCGTTGAAATAGAGATTGTTGCTGATCGTGAACTTGTCCACGGTGCCGTTCCGCTTGGAGTAGATCGTCGGCAGGCCGCCGGTGGGGTGGGCGATGATGTTGTTGACGATGAAGAACTCGTCGTTGACGAGGTTCGCGTCCGGGAAGTTGCTCGTGGCCTCGATCACGCCGCGGCCCTTCTGGCCGAAGAACACGTTGCCGGCGATGAGCGCCCGCGTGGCCCCGCAGAGGCAGAAGTCACAGCGGCCGGCGTTGCCGATGAACACGTTGTCGAGGGCGAGCAGGTCGTGGGGCCGCTTCTCCATCGTCTCGCTGCCGCCGAACCGCAGGCCGCCGTTGCTGGCCTCGGGGTTCATGTTGGCGAACACGTTGCCGGCAAACGTGACCCGCTCCACGTTCCACTTCACCGACGCCGACGCCTCGTGCTTCTTGACCTTGTCGTTGTAGAACACGTTGTCGCGGAACACGAGGTCGCGGACGCCGTTCTCCAGGATGTCGAGTTCCTCGTCGGTGCCGTCCCACAGCCGGCAGTTCTCCACGAGCACGTGGTTCGACGCCTGGTTGATCTTGAGCGGGTCGGCGTTGTCGTGGCCGCCGACGCCGTGGGTGAAGTCGCAGTTCCGCAGCGTCAGGTAACTAACGCCCGACACCTGGCAGACGTTCGCCACCTTCTTCTTCTCCTTGCCGTCGAAGCGGACGCCCTCGATGACGATGTTCGCGGCGCCGCTGATGAAGCAGTCCTGGAGGACCGCCTGGCCGGGGTTGGCGGCGCGGATCAGGACCGGCTGCTGGAACATGCCGCTGACGCGGGAGCGGTCGGACCAGGTGCCGTCGAGGAGGACGATCTCGCCGCCGCCGGCGGGGCCAATCTTCTGCAGGGCCGCCTCGAGCGAGGTCAGCGGGGCCTGAGCGGTGCCGGCGGCGCCGTCGTTGCCCGTCGGGGAGACGAACAGAGTGCCTGCCGTGGCGGTTGCTGCGACCAGTAGCCAGGCGGCGAGGGGAAAGGTGGAGACGCGAAGTAGGGAAGAGCTCATCGGAAAGTCCTGTGTGCGTCACGAACGGATCTCAAGGGTAGTCCGGTCACCGGCAGCTCCGCAAGCATCTCCGGGCCGAAGAGCGGCCCGTGAGCCGCGTGCGGTCGCCTGCCGGGCCCCGAAGAATCTCCGGGCTCGCGGGCTCGCTTGAGAGATTGGGCCCTTCGCGGGCCGGGCGAACACGTCGTCGTGCTTTCTGAGCACATCCTCGGCGAGGTGGCGACGCACTACGCGAGCGAACCCTCTTCCATGTACTCGGGGAACTGCGTGACCCAGGTCGCATCGTCACCCGGCGCAGTAACTCCACCGCCGTGAACCCAGCCGGCGGGAAATCGCTGCTGGGCGGAGAGCCGCCCGTGCATGACGAGGCCGATCGGCTTGAGATTGTTGGTGCAGCTCGTTCGCCGCGCCGCCTCGCGGGCCGATTGCACCGCCGGGAGCAGCAATCCGATGAGCGTGGCGATGATCGCGATCACCACGAGCAGTTCCACGAGCGTGAACGCCGACCGCGTCAAACGTATCGCTCGGCGGTGATTCCGCATGCCGATCATGAGTGACTGCCGCTCCAGGATCGCCACCACCGACCATTGGTCATCCGCTACCCATCACACCTGCGACGACAACGAGTCGATCCCGACAGAAACCTGTCGTCGTACCGCTTCCGTTCTCGGTCGCAGTCCGCCCATACGCATTCTCGCGGCCTCCCGGTATCTCACAAGCACGAATTCATGCATTCCGGCGGTTGATTCGTGCACACCCCTGGGGGCCGCTCGCACGACACGTCACGGATTGCCTGGGCCAAGCTCATGGCGAGGGTGGGGGAGGGGTTTCCGCTCGAGTGCCCGAACTGCGGCGGCGACATCCGGCTGATCGTGTTCATCACGGAGCCGGGGCCGATCCGGAAAAT
>JBIIDT010000007.1:0-69670 GCA_044238145.1 Pirellulales bacterium
CGTCGGGGGTGTCGTGCCCCCGCCGCTGCCGGCGGCGGCCCGCGGCGAAGCGGCGTCCGGCGAGGCGTCGTCGAGCCAGTCGGGCCCCGGCGCCGGCCTCCGCGGCGAAGAGGGCTGGCCGGCGGCCAGCCCATCCGCGGTCGAAGGGTTCTCGTGGACGCCGCGGCCACCGCAGGTCCCGGGGGCGGCCGACCCCCCGCGGCGGCTCGACGGCCTGCCGTGGACGCTCATCGACTGGTTCCGCGGGCGGCTCGGGCGGTGATCCCCGCCGGCTCCGCACGCGGCGCCGGCGCGTTGACACCGGCCCGGCGGCACCCTACCAAAGACCCGTCGCGGAGGTGTCGTTTCGGCTCCGCGGCTCCGGACGGGTAGCTCAGTTGGTAGAGCAACGGACTGAAAATCCGTGTGTCGCCGGTTCGATTCCGGCCCCGTCCACTTTCCGCCGCCACGACCCGGATCTGAAGGGAACTGCGGCCTGCCGCTTCTCGTCGATCGCCATGCCTTGTCGAGCGATTGCCAGCCGGCGAGCGTGCGTTCAGGCCGCCCTGCGGTTCGTCACGATGCGTTGCCAGTGTCGCGGGTCGAGCTTTATGTCCAGCCACTCCGCGAGCCTTGCGGGAACCGCTGGGTCGGTGATGTCGATGTCGAGGAAGTTCCGGCGTCCGGCAAAGTAGTCGCGAACGGAACGCGCATGGTCGTCGCGCTCCCGGGTCCATGTGTCGATCGCTCTCTGTGGGTCGGAGGTGTTCAGGACGTGCATCTCCAACTCCAGGTTCGTGCAGCCGCCGTAGCGTCCGAATGTCTTCGCCGAGCGACTGCGGATCCAGTCCGCGACCGGACGGGTGTTGTAAAGGAAGAAACTACCCGGATAGTCTCGGTCGAGGATGCGAAAAAACGCATTGGCCTCGAGCCGCAGGCTCCGCGTCTGCGTGACCATGTCGGAAAAGACACGGTAGCGTTGGTCATAGCCATCGAGGATGCGGCGGTCATTCAGGCAATTCATCACCATTCGGCGGGCGAGACGACCATGATCCCAGTGGATCGACGGGAATCCGTTCCGGCAAAAAAACTCGTGCAGCGACGTCGTGCCGGTCTTGTTGAAGCCGATCACGAAGACGAAGGGCATGTGTGGCGATGGACGGCGCCTCAGGCGGAACATCGTGCCTCCAGAAAGCGAGCACGCGGCTCCAGCAATTCGCTGGCGAGAAAGCCGGCCAGTTCCCCCAGGCGATGCAACTCGTAGAGCAGGGAATGATCCGCGAATCGGGCATCGGGCCGAAGGCGGGCGGTGGGCAACAGGGCCGCAATCTGGCGGGCGCCGTCGGTGTCCCGCTCGTTACGGGCCGAGTAGGCGAGGATGACGTCGGGCCTCGAGGCTGCGGCATGCAGTTGGGCACAGTGTTCCAGCACTTCCCGGAAGCACGGATGGGAGGTGAGGCGATCGGTGCCGCACGCCAACGCCCGCTCCCAGCCGTTGAGAATCGCCGAGCACACCGCCGGAATACCCCCCGCACTCGTGCCCAGAGCAACGACCCGACCATACCCAGAGTCTTGCACATACCGCCCGAGAGCCCGCGCCACGTCCACCAGGTCGGCCCCCAGGCCCGGAATGCCGTCGTGGTAGTGGCTGCGATACGGATCGCGAAGCATGAGCAGATCGTGCCTGGCAGGCGAGAGGCTGCCGAGCACGTGATGGGTGGGCGTCATCAGCCGCATCGTCCGGCCCGTGAAGGCGACAACGAGCGTCTTCTCGGCGGGCCTACTCTCGACCGAAGCAAACAGGTCCGCATGGTCGCCGATCGCGCGTCGCTTCCATCGAAAAGGATCCTCCGCGTTCCGAAGCACACGACGGACGTCCTTCGCAAACCGAACGCGGCGACGTCTGAGCCGGAGACTCACGAGGGGCTTGGTCAAGGCCGTGGCGACGTGAAGAACGCCACGCCGCGGCCGGTGCGCGAGAAGCGTCTGCAACTCGGCAGGGGTCGCGATCGTCTCGGCGGCATGACGCGCCGTTTCAAAGGCCAACACGGTGCAGCAGTCAGCCAGAAGGTTGTCCGACAGATGGTCGCCGTCGGCGAACACGTCGGCTGCCGCGTCGAGCAGTCGCGATCTCGTGGCTGCCCGGGAGGGCTGCGAAGATGTGAACGGCGGCTCACTCGGACAGCCGGCCTCCATGAGACGGGCCGACATGCTGCGGACGGTTCGCGATCGGGCCATGGCATGGTCACCGAGATTCACGCCGCACAGTTTCTCGGCAGCCACGGCGACGCGGACGGCCGAGAGTGAGTCGCCACCAGCGGTGGCGAAGTCGTCGTCGATGCCAATCTCCGCGACGTCGAGCTCATCGATCCAGATCCGGGCAATTGCAGCCTCGAGTCCGTTGGTGGGCTGGGCGCTGGAGGAAATCGGTTGGCGGAGACAGAGATCGGTGAGTTCCCGACGGCGAACCTTCCCCACCGGGCAGCGAGGCAGGCTGCCGAGCATGAAAATCCGGCGCGGCACCTTGAAGGCGGCCAGTCGATCCCCCACGAACTGCTGCAATTCCGCCACCGAGGCCTGGCCGTCGCCGCGGAGCACGACGGCGGCTGCGACATCCTCGCCCAGCGTCGGGTGGGGCATGGCGAAGGAGGCCGCCTGTTCCACCGCCGGGTGCGTGAGCAGCACGTCGTCGACCTCTCGGGGCATGATCTTCTCGCCGCCCCGATTGATCAATTCCTTGACACGCCCTGCCAGAAACAGGTCGCCATCGGTATCAATGTGGCCGATGTCTCCGGTCAGGAACCAGCCGTCGCGAAAAGCGTCCGCGTTCGCCTCGGGATCGGACTCGTAGCCGGCGAAGACATTGGGCCCGCGGACCGCGACGTGCCCATCGATGCCAGCGGGCCGAGGCCGGCCGGCGTCATCCAGGATGCGGAGCTCGACGCCACACGTGGCGCCCGTCGAGCCTGGCTTCCGCATGGCCGGCGGCAGCCGCGTGGACGTGATCAGAGGCGCAGCCTCGGTCATGCCGAAGGTCTGGATGACCGGCACCCCGAACAGGGCCTCGACTTCCGCCATCAACGCGGGCGGAAGTGCGGCCGCCACCGACCGGATGAACCGCAGCGAGGAGCCCGTCGGCGTAATGCCGTGACACCGGGCGTGATGGCACAGCTCCCGGAGAGTCGTCGGCACGCCCTGAAACCATGTGGGCCGAGCGGAGCCGAGCAGTTCGAAGAAGCGGCTGGCATCGAAGCTCCCGGCGGCGATGACCGCTCCCCCGGAAAGCAGCGGCGCGAGCAGGAGGTCGACGATGCCACCGATGTGAAACTGCTCCCACATGCAGAGAACGCGATCGGTCGGACCGAGGGCAACCGACTGCACCACGGCATCAGCGCCAGAACGCAGATTCCGGTGGGTGAGCGGCACGACCTTCGCACGGCCTGTCGAGCCGGATGTGAGCATGACGATCGCCACATCGTCGGCGGCGACGGACGGGCACGGGGCGACGATCGCAGCCGGTGCGCCGGTGACATCGTCGCCCAAACGCAGCACGCGGATGCCGAGAGCCATGGCGGCCTCGATGGAAGCCCCGCCCGCGCCTGCATCGACCACCAGAAACTCGACCCGCGCCAGGCGGAAATAGGCCTCGTACTCCTCGCGGCGGTAGGCAGGATTCAGAGGCACGGCGGTGCCGACGCTCGCCGCGGCGAGCATGACGAGCGAGAGTTCCGGGCCGTTGGGGAGGACGATCGCCACGCGACTGGCGGCCGCACCACCCCGCACCCCGCACCGCTGCAACTCGGCCGCAGCGGCCGTCACCCGCGCGATCAGGGTGGAATAACAGGTCGCCGAACCACCAGGCGGCTCGAGAGCCGCGGCGGCGGGCCGCGCCGCGGCGGCCAGGGCGAGCAGGCTGGGAATGTCGTGGCCGTGACTGTCGCTGGCTGTGAAACGGATCGACTCCATGTTCATCATGCCGCCTGCGCCGTGCGGCTCTCGAGGATCGCCGCGATTTCCCGTCGGTCCTCCGCCAGATGCCGCTGCAGCCGCAGTCGATCAGCCGCGTCGAGCCGCAGGCCGGCGCTGAACTTGGCCAGAATCTCCACGTCGTAGTAGCGCAGGGCATTGCAGAGGACGTAGATCTCGTGCATCAGGTCCGGTGTGCCGGCCGGCGAGGTGATGTCGCAGATATTGTCAGAGCCCAGCCGCACATGAACCCCGGCCGCTGCCATCTCCAGCACGCGTGCGATCGAGTTTCCCGTCGGCGTGAGTACCGTCCGATACTGCCGCATACTGACCGCCGCCGACGGGCAGCAGATGACGCCGATGTTGAGATCCACGAGGCTGCCAAGGAGCCGGTCGAACCGCCGCTCGTCGTAGGTTGACGGCGAGATCACATGAACGAGCCACACCCAAGGGGTGGCGTCGGGAGGCGAACCCAGACCGAGTTCACGGACGGTGCGAACGACCATCTCGGAGGCGGCTTCAGCTGGGTGATTCATCTGATCGGCATGGATGTGGATGAACGTGCCACGCGCGGCGGCCAAGAGCAGACCCCGGCGGCAGCATTCGGTGAACCCGACGTGGGCGGGATAGCGACGGCTATCGTCGCGCTCGGGCAGCAGCCCCACGAAATCGGCGATCTGGGCGCCCGCTTCGAGCAGCCGCCAACGATCGGGCTCGTCGTCGCGAAACCCGAGCGGCGAATAGGCGCCGACCTCGAGATGGAGCTTCCCGCGGCACTGGTCGCGGATGGCCAGTAGCGTCTCGAGAGCGGAGAGCCCGACCCGGTCGGCGGTCGTATCGACGAGCGTGGTGGCGCGGGTCGTGCCCGACTCGATCATCCGATCCAGGAACCACTGCGCCCTCTCCTTGATCTGCGCTGGGGCGTAGCAGTCGCTCGCGTGAATGGCGGGGATGAGAGCGTGCTTGGTCGTCAGCGACAGGTGTGACTCCTGGCCTCGAGCCCGAGGTTCCAAAAGGTTCCGAGTGGCGGCGAGGGTGCCGGAGCGATCGAGGTGGAGGTGGGCATTGTGCAGGCCGCCGAGCGCGTCGATGCGATCGCCGAGCTGCGTGAAAAACGGACTCATGTGACGCACGCTGCGGTTCCTCCCATCCACGCGGTCGTCAGGCCGCCGACCGGGGCCCGGCCTCGGCGGTGCGGAGGATACGGTTCCAGTGCTCGAGGATGGCGTGATCCTCGGCCTGGTTGAGCATCGCCTCACGCTCCAGCCACCGATCAAGGTCGCGCGGCGGCCGACTTTTGTCGCAGACGCTGCCGCGGGCAACCTTTTCACGGAGATCTTGGATCGACTTCGACCAGTAATGATTGATCCTGAACACCTCGAAGCTGAGCACGCAGTCGGCCGCTCGCTGGAGAGGGGGACGCCGATTCTCGTCGAGAGTCTGCCCGGCCCAGACCATCTGCGGCTTGTGGACGCCGTACCTCGCGACGAGCCGCGGATTGACGATCGACTTGCCGTCTTTCGCCCAGCCCGTCACGTACTCGGCCCTGCCGCTCTCATGGCGGTGATCGAAGTCATCCGCAGCGGCCAATGCAGGGGGCAGGCAACGGGTGAACGAATCGAGCACCGAACCTGCCGGCCGTGTCCGATGACCAGAGGAGCCGAACAGCACCCAGTAGACGAAGATCGCAGGGACGTCCGCGTAGAAGCCGAGGGCCGTGCGCAGGTCGAGATGCCGCGGCGAGAACAGAAACTCGTCGATGTCGATGAATGCCAGCCAGCGTGTCCGCGACTGCAATCGCCGCAGGCAGTGGTTGTACGCCGTGGTCTGGTTGCGGCCGGACCAGTCGGTCAGCGTGACGAGTCCCCGTCTCATCCAGGGGAGGAGAACCTCGCGAAAGCCGTCACTGCTGGCGTCATCGTAGAGGAAAAAATGCTCCACCCCGACGCCGGCGTGGAAACTCAGCCACTCGTCGAGAAAACGTGCTTCGTTCTTGAAGATCGCGCAGATCGCCAACTCATGGCGAAACGTGGTCCGTCGATTCCTGTGCAGGGCGAGACTACGGCCTACGGCACGACGAACGGTCGCGAGAAGGGAGGCCGGCTTCATGGCGTTGTCTATCGGCACTCTGTAGCAATTGGCTTGACGTTGCCATCTCGGCAAACGGTGCGGTCGCCGGGAGCCGACAAGATGGGCCGACCAGGCCGACAAGAAAGGCCTGCCCGGGCTTCGCGAGGGCGGCGCCTCGCGGATGCCTCCGGGGGACGAGGGGAGGCGCCAGGAGGCGCCAGGCGGCCCGGATCGTCACACGTCATTCGTGAAGCGTCTGGAGAATCTCGGCGAAATCCTGGGCCAGCCGCGCGGGGGCGATGCGGCTGCGAATTGCCTCCATGGCCGCCATCCCGCGCTGCCATTCCGCGGTGCCATACGTCCGGGCAGCGTGGTCGAGCGCTTCGTGGATATCGTCCTCGTCGTCACTCGGCGCCAGGTAGGGATAGTCGGCGCCAAGGAAATGCAACGCGTCGTCCACGGTCGGCGAGACGACGACATTCGCTCCGCAGGCAGCCGCCGTAAACCCCTTGGTGAAGGGTTTCGCGGCTTCTGGCTGGTGACCACGCACGCAGTAATGCAGGTTGAAATCGACCAGGCGGCGGGCGTTTGCCTTGAACTCGGCGGCGTTTGTGGCCTGGAGCACGGTGAGCCTCCGTGCAATGTTCGGAGGAAGAAATGCGTTGTCCAACCGGCCGAAGTAGACGGCCCGCATGCCCGGAAGGGGAGGGCGGCGACGCGGCAGGGCGTCCAGCCTCGGATCGGCGTGATGAAGCAGCAGGCACGCGGCGCCGGAGAGGCATCCCGCCCGGACCGACTCCCGAAGCCGCTCGAGCCCGGTCACGGAACAGGCCAGATGAACGTCCACCCCGGAAGTTATCCACTCGCCCCTGGAACGATCGACGTAGTCGAGACAGATGGCGTTGGCCTTGGCACGAAGCCGGAGGAGTGCATCCCGGCTCAGCGCATCGATAGCATGCTTGACGAAGATGTAGGTCGTGCCCGGGGGCTGGCGATCGACCCACCGCATCTCGGCGTTCCTGTCGCCAAATCGGGGCAGGGGGAGCACGCCGAAATCGAACCGGCCGCCCAGATGCCGGCGGACGATGTCGTGCAGTTGGAAACAACGCATGATCGTGCTGCCGGTCCGCCGCGACGCACGCAGGTATACGAAGCGAACATGGGGCTTCCGGCGAAACAGTCGAAAAGGCAGAAAACGGGAGATCATGCTCTCGCAACGCTGCGACCGAGGAATCGTGCCTGGCTCGGACGGCGAACATCCGGCGACCGAAAGGGTGACGATATCCGCGACGTCGGGCTGCCCAAAGGCCGAATCGCGGCGAATACACCGATGAAAACGGGCGACGCCGACTTCGGCACCGCCCGTTCGTTTTCGACCGGATCGACTGACGGTGTCGGATCGTTCCAGGCCCGTTGGATGTCGGGGCAGATCGTCACGGTGAGGGCGGGAATTTCTGCCATCCGTTTCGCGAGCGGCTCGAAGATTTTGGGGCCGTCGTGCACGTAGGAGACGCGGCCTGCACGGCGGCTTGTCGCTCGCAGTTGTTTGCGCTTGGCAAAACAAGCCGAAAACACTGTTGGTCGGAAGGCTCTGGAAATCCGTGTGTCGCCGGTTCGATTCTGGCCCCGTCCACTCGCCTCACCGGTCCTCGAGGTCGCCGCCCACCCCGCCATCGAAGTGGCAGTCGCCGCAGGACTGCCGGAGCGACGCGAAGCCGGCCTTCACGGCGGCCGCGTCGCGGTTGCGGGTGGCGGTCACCAACTCCTTGACGGCGTCGACGTAGCCGTCCGCCGAGCCGCGGACATCGGCGTCGGCCGATTCGAGCAGCGCCTGGCACATGGGCTGGAGTTCCCGCACGGCCTGCTCCACGGCGGGCCATGGTACTGCCTCACCTTCGACGGCCCGCCGGAGGCGGCCGTACGGGGATCGGCGGCCCTCGTGGGTTCGTTCCATCAACTCGTGGACGCGATGGTCGCCATGCTCCTCGCGCCGGTCGTCTTCCGCGCCGGCGGACACCGCCAGCGCGGCCAACGCGGCCCAGATCGGCAGCCTGAATCGTCCCATGGTCGCGAACCTCCCGCGAAGCAGCATAGGCTCCGGCCGGGCCGGGGCGGAATCGTCCCGGGGACGGGATTGCCGCGGCGGCGGCCGTGGGCCTGGCATGCCTCCTGACGGCGGACGTGGCCGAGGCGCAGCGGGGTCGGCGCCGCGGGCCGAGCCCCCAGCAGGTCAAGAAAATGCAGGAGGACATGCAGTTCCAGCAGCAGGAGATGATGCGGGTGCAGAGCGAGATGGCCGCGAAGGAAAAGGAACTGCTCGCCAAGTTCGACGAGAACGGCGACGGGAAGCTGTTCGGCAAGGAGAAATCGCAGTACGACGCCCACCTGCGGGACATCCGCTTCGGCCGGGCGCCGAACCCGTTCGCCGACATCAAGCCGGCGGGGCAGGGGCCGCGGCCGGGCAAGAAGTGACGTCCGGCGGGTCGATGCACAAAGAAAGCGGGCGGTGTCTCGCGACACCGCCCGCTCGATTTTCACGGTGAACCGTCGATCGCCGTGCGGCGATCAGCCGGAAACCATCGCCTTGAGGTTCTTGAGGGCCCGCACGCGGACCTTCACGCTGGCCGGCTTGGCCGGGCGGTCCTGGAGCTCGCCGGTGAAGGGGTTCTTCACGCCCTTCTGCGCCGGACGGGCGGGAACCTTCCGCCGCTCGATCTTCACCAGGCCGGGGATCGAAAACACGCCGATGCCCGAGCCCTTGAGGGCCTTGTTGATCTCGTGGGTGAGGGCTTCCATCACCGCCACGACGTCCTTCTTCTGCAGACCGGTCGTCTCCGAGATGCTCCGCATGATCTCGGTCTTCGTCATGGGCTTGCTACCCGACTTCTTCGCCATCGCCGACTCCTCCAAAAACGGAAAGGAAAGTTGCTTGCGGCAGGACCCCCACCGCGACGGAAAAAACTCGGCTCGAAAGGCCGAACGCGAGGCCGATTAGACGTTCGGGAAAAGAAAATGCAAGCCAAAAAGTTGGCTTCCATGGCCGAAAAGCCGGTTTTTAGCCGTCCGGCAGCCGGTTTTCCCGGCCGAAACAGACGTTTGTCGGCCTCGCCACAACCTTCGTAAGATGACGGCGGGCGACGCATGCGGCGCGGTTTTGGCCAGGAAATCCCGGAAATCCCCAGGTGGGGCCCGGTGCGGGCCCCGCGGCCAGCCGGCCGCCCCAGGTGGATCCTTTCCATGGCCGCAGGACTCCTTGGGCTCTTTGTGCGGGGCCGGTGTCGGCTGGCCGCCTGCTGGCTGGCCGCCCTCGTGGTCGCGACGGCGTCCACCGCGGCCTGCGCCGCCGAACCGCCGGTCGCCGAGGACGAAGACGCCGAGGGGGCGGACACCGGCCTGTACCTGCCGACGGACCGCCAGCAGGAGCGACAGTTGGACCGCGCCGGCCGGTTGCTCAAGGACGGCCGGTGGAGTGACGCGGCCACGCTGCTCGACGAACTGCTCGGCGCCGAGCGGGATTCGTTCTTCAGGCAACGGGCCGGTCGCGACGCCGCCGAACGCGGCACGTGGGCCAGCGTCAAGGCCGAGGCGGCCCGTCTGATCGCGACGCTGCCGCCGGCGGGCCGCGAAGCCTATCAACTCCAGTTCCGCGCCCGGGCGGAGAAGCTCCTCGCCGAGGCCGTCGCCGCCGACGACACGACCGCCATCCTCGCCGTCGCCCGCCGCTGGTTCGCGACGCCGGCCGGCCAAAGAGCCGCCGTGCTGGCCGCGGTCGAGGCCCTCGAGGCCAACCAGCCGCTGTCGGCGGCGGCGTGGCTGGAGCGGCTGGAGTCCGTCGATGCCGCGCTCGAGCCGACGCTGGCCGTGATGAAGGCGTTGGCACGGGATCGCGCGGGCGATTCCGCCGCGGCGACCGCCATTCTCGAGCGGGCCAGGTCCGGGTCCCGGGCGCCGGTGCGGATCGGCGGCCGCGAGGTCGCGGTCTCGTTCCCGCCGGGACGCGGCCTGGAGTGGCTGCGGGAACTCGGCGGCCAGCCGGTGCGACACGCGGCGGGTGTCGAGTGGTGGCAGCCCCGCGGTGACGCGGGCCGCAACGCCGTGGCCGTCGCCTCGCGGCCGCTGCTGGTGCCCCGCTACCGGGTGCCGCTGGCCCGCCATCCCGAGGAGGCCCGGCGGCTCGAGACGATGCGTCGCGAGGTGGCCGATCGCGGCGTGGCCGCCTACCCGGCCGGGACGCCGCTGGCCGTCGCGGGCACGATCCTCGTGCGGGCGCCGCTCGGGCTGCTCGCCATCGATTTCGACACCGGGAAGCGGATCTGGCTGCAGCCGGGCACGCGGGCGGCGGGCGGCGACGACGACTCGGCGCACGAAACCCTCGCCCGCACGTTCGACGACTTCACCGGTGGCGGCATCTCCAGCGATGGCCGCCTCGTGTTCGTCGTCGAGAGCCATCCCGACGTGCTCGCGGCCCGGGTGCCGGCCGCGAACCCGTTCGCGCAGCAGCGGGAGCAGGCCTGGCAGGGGGGCAACCAGCTCTCGGCCTACGACGTGGCCGCGGGCGGCCGCCTCGCCTGGCGGCTGCCTGCCCGCCCGCCCGTGGCGGCCGGCCGCGGCGGCACGCTCGACTCCGCCGCGTGGTATGCCGGCGCGCCGCTCGTGGCGGGGGACCGGCTGTACGTGGTCGTGGAGGAGCGTGCGGAACTCCGCCTCGACGTGCTCGACGCGATCGACGGTCGCACCGTGTGGTCGCAGCCGCTGGCGGAATTGGACGAGGCCCACGCGATCACGGGCCGCGAGTCCCTCGGCCGCCGGCTCGCCGGCGCTGCGCCGGCGCTCGCCGACGGCGTGCTCGTATGCCCGCTCGGCGCCGGCACGGTCGTGGCCGTCGACCTCGTGAACCGCACGCTGCTCTGGGCGCACGACTACGCCCGCGGGCCGCTCGGCCGCGACGACGCGGCCAACCCCGTGCTCCGCCTGCGCGGCTTCCCGCCGGGGCCGCGGGGCCTCGGGGGCGACGAGGTTGCCGGCCGGCCGCGCGGCGGCTGGTCCGACGATGGTCCGGTCGTCGCCGACGGCCGCGTGCTGCTGGCGGCGCACGATTCCGACGAGCTGCGCTGCCTCGACCTGCGGAGCGGCGCCGTCCGCTGGAAGACACCCCGGGCGGGCCGCCTCCAGGTGGCGGGGGCCGTCGGGGGACGGGTGGTCGTGGTGGCCCGCGACGGTGTCGAGTCGCTCGATCTCGATACCGGCCGGCAGGTGTGGCGGCGACCGCTCGCGGCGGGCGTCGCGCCCAGCGGCCGCGGGATCCTCACGGCCGACCGGCTGTTCCTCCCGCTCGACGCGCCGGAGGTGGTGGAGATCGTCCTCGCCGACGGCTCGATCGCGGGGCGGTCGCCGGCTCGCGGCGGCGCGGTGCCGGGCAACCTCGTCGCCTACCGCGGCGAGGTGATCTCGCTGGGCGTCGATTCGGTCGACGTGTTCCACCAGGCCGCGGCGCTCGAGACCCGCATCGAAGCCGCCTCCCGGGAGGAACGGGCACCGGCCTGGGCGGCGGTCTGGGCCGCGCAGCTGTCCCTCGACCGCGGCGACCCGCGGGCGGCCCTCGCCGGGTTGCGGGCGGCCCTGGCGACCGACCCGCGTCAGGCCCCGGACACGCTCGCGGCCGCGGTCGCCTTCGCGCTGTCCCGCGACTTCGCCGCCGCGGCGCCGCTGTGGCGCGAGTGCCTGCCCGCCGAGGGCCTCACTCCCTCCGCCCGCGCCGTGGTCCGGTCCGTCGTGGACGGAGCGGCCGCTGCCGGCGACGTGCCCGAGGCCTGGGCCGCCTGGCGGGAGTTGTTCGCCCGCAGCAACGCGGTCGACGCCCCGGCCGAGGATGCCGGAGATCCTCACTGCCTCGTGACCACCGGCCGTTGGCTGCGGGGCCGGCTCGAACGGCTCCGACAGCAGGCCGCCGAGCCGCTCCGCGCGGAGATGGACGCTTTTCTGGCGGGTGCAGTCGCGGCCGCGGCGGCGCACCAGGATCGCGGCGACCGGCAGCGGGCGCTGGAAGCCGTCGCCGACGCGGCGGGCAGCCTGCCCGCCGGCAGCGCGGCCCGCGGGCTGCTGCATACCGAACTCGCCGCGGTGCTCGATGCGGCGGCGGAGAGCGGCGACGCGCTGCGGCCGCTCGCCGTGCGCCGGGACTTGCTCCTCCTCGACCTGGCGGCGGCGGGCGCGACTCCCGAGCAGGAGGCGGCCCGGACGGCGATCGCCGCGATCCGCGGCGGGTTCGCCGCCGCGGGCCCGTCCGCGCTCGCGGCCGACGCCGCGGCGGCGTGGCCCCTCGGCCGCGTCGAGGTGCGACGCGGCGGGGCGGACCGGGCGGGGATGAACGACGAGACCCGGGCCAGGCTCGTGCCGATGCCGATCGAGCACGCGGCCGAGTCGTTCCTGCCCGGGATCGCCGCGGTCCGCGACGCCCAGCAGTCGCGGCTGCTGTTTCTCGACGGGTTCGGCCGCCGCATCGGCGACGGCGTGGCCGTGAACGACGACACCCGCTCCGGCATCCCCGTCTTCGACCAGGCCAGCCTCACGGCCGCCGCGCTGGGACGCGTGGTCTTCGTCCGTTCCGGCGGGGCGGTGACGGCGCTGGAGTTCACGGGTCGCGGCCCGCGGCGGCTGTGGACCACGGCGGGCACCGACCGGACGGCGTCGGCCGGCCGGTTTCGCCAGACGCCCCCGCTCATTCCGCGGAACGGCGTCGTGCCCCTGGGCATGCGGATCGTCGAGCCCGGCGACGCCACCGCCGACGGCTCGATCTGGGGCCGTCCCTGCACGACCGGGGTGCCGCTGCTCCGCGGCCGGTCGCTGGCCGTGCTCGATCCCGTCACCGGCGGCGTGCTCTGGGAGCGGCACCGCCTGCCGGCGGCGTCGGATCTCCTCAACGACGGCCGCATCGCCTGCGTGGTCACGCGTGACGGCCGCCGCTCGCCCGTGCTCTCCATGGCCGACGGCCGCATCCTCCACGAGGTCGACCTGCCCGACCGCCGCCGCCGCCTGCTGTCGCACGGCGGTCGCGTGCTGTTCATCGGCGGCGCCGAGCAGCCGGCGGAGGGCGGAATCGCCGACACGGTGCGTTTGGAGATCTTCGACGTCGCGGACCGCACGACCGTCGTGATCGGCGAGTTTCCCGGCGCGGCCCGGGCCTGCGGTTTCGGCGCCGGCATGCTGGCCGTGGCCGACCCAGCGGGTGGCCTGGCCGTGGTCGACCTCGAGGCCCGGGCGGTGGCCTTCCGCAGCCGGCTTCCGGAGATGCCGCGGACGATCGAGCACCTCGAGGTGCTTCCCTGGGAGGACCGCCTCCTGGTCTGCGTGGGCAGCCGCGTCGACGAGGTTGGCGAGGAGGCGGGCCACCGCCATGCGATCGCGCCCCTGCAGCAGGCGCTGATCGCCGGATCGGCCACGCAGCCGCTGGCCTACTCGGTGTGGGCCGTCGATCGCCACTCGGGCGATTCGCTCTGGAAGGTGCCTGCGACCGCGGATCGCCACTGCCTGCTCGTCGGGCAGCCGGCCGGGCTGCCGGTGCTCGTGTTCGCCCGCCAGATCCAGTGGCACCAGGATCGCGGCAGCACGTTCCTCAGCGTGCTGTGCCTCGACAAGCGGACGGGCCACGCCGTGCTGGAGGACGACCGGATCCCGGCCCAGCCGCACGTGCTCTTCGGCGCCGACGTGGTCGGCGACCCGGAACGGCACACGATCACGGTCCGCGAGCACGGCACGCCGCAGCAGGTGGCGCTGGAGTTCACCGGTGGCCCGGCACCGCCGCGGCCCCCGCACCAGTCCGGCCGGCCGCTGAAGACGGAGAGCCTGCTCGGCGGTCTCGGCCGGTTGTGGGACAGCATCCGCCGGCCCGCACCCGCGAAGTGAGGCCGCCCATGCCGCCACCGTCCCGAGCCCTGCCGACCGACGGCGTCGCTCGCCTGCGCCCGCTGCTCGTCGGCCTCCTGGCGGCCGCCACCGTCTGCGGCGGCTGGCCGGCGCCCCGCGCGGCGGCCGCGGAAGCCCGGGTCGAGCAGGTGGTCTCCAAGGCGCTCGACTGGCTGGCGGCGCGGCAGTCGCGGCGCGGCAGTTGGGCCGCCAACGAGGGCCGCTACCCGACGGCCATGACGGCGCTGGCCGGCACCGCGCTGCTCATGGAGGGCTCGACCACGACCCAGGGCCGCTACGCGGATCCGATCCGGCAGGCGGTCGACTATCTCGTGGGCCGGGCCCGGCCCAACGGCCTGATCGGCGACCCCAAGAACGACGACCGCTACACCTACGGCCACGGCTTCGCGATGCTCTTTTTGTCGCAGGTGCTCGGCGAGGAGGAGGACGAGCGGCGCCGCGAGGAGCTGGTGCAGGTGCTCACCAAGGCGGTCGAATTTTCCGGACGGGCCCAGACGAAGGACGGCGGCTGGGGCTACGTCAGCGCCAAGGACGGCCACGACTTCGACGAGGGCTCGACGACGATCACGCAGGTGCAGGGGCTGCGCGGCTGCCGCAACGCCGGCATCCCGGTGCCGCGGGAGATCATCGAGAAGGCGATCGCCTACATCCACGTCTGCACGCTGCCCGACGGGGGCGTGCAGTACAGTTCCAAGGGTGGGGGCGGCCGGCCGGCGATCTCGGCGGCGGCCATCGCCTGCCTGTTCAACGCCGGCGAGGAGGACGACACGCACGTGCCGCGGATGCTCGCCTACGCCGACAAGCACCTCGGCACCATTTCGAACAACAGCTTCGGCCACTGGCATTACGCCCACTACTACTACGCCCAGGTCATGTACCGCGCCGGGGGGCGGAGGTGGGAGGCCTACCGGACGCAGGTCGAGAAGCGGCTCGTCGCCGAGGCCCAGGCCGATCGCGACGGGATGCACTGGCCGCAGGGCTACATCGGCCCGGTCTACACCACCTCCACGAACCTCGCGATTCTCCAGCTCGACAGGGGCGCGCTTCCGATCTACCAGCGTTGATGCGACGATGGGCGGCGCCGACCGCCCGCGCGGCCGCCCCCGTCGCCCCGACCGCACCCGGAGTTCCGCATGACCCATCCCGCCCCGGCCCTCGAACGCCTGCACGCCGCCCGCGACCGGATCCTCGAGCAGCTCTCGCGGGTGATCGTGGGCCAGTCGGCGGTCATCGAGGAGCTCTTGATTTGCCTGTTCAGCCGCGGCCACTGCCTCCTCGAGGGCGTGCCGGGGCTCGCCAAGACGCTGCTCGTAAGCACGCTCGCCCGGAGCCTCGACCTGTCCTTCAGCCGCGTCCAGTTCACGCCCGACCTGATGCCCGCCGACATCACCGGCACCGACGTGCTCGAGGAGGACAAGGCCACGGGCTCGCGGCAGGTGCGGTTCCTCGAGGGGCCGCTGTTCGCCAACGTCGTGCTCGCCGACGAGATCAACCGCACGCCCCCCAAGACCCAGGCGGCGCTCCTCGAGGCGATGCAGGAGCGGCAGGTGAGCGTGGGCCGGACGCGGCACCGGCTCCCGGATCCGTTCTTCGTGCTCGCCACCCAGAACCCGATCGAGCAGGAGGGCACCTACCCGCTGCCGGAGGCGCAGCAGGACCGCTTCATGTTCAAGGTCTTCGTCCGCTATCCCTCCTTCGACGAGGAGTTCGAGATCGCGCGGCGGACGACGGGCCTGCCGCCGGCCGACGCCGAGCCGGTGCTGTCCGCGGAGGACATCCTCGCCCTGCAGCGGAGCGTGCGGGAGGTGCCGGTGACCGACCACCTCGTCCGCTACGCCCTCACGCTCGTGCGGCAGACGCGGGCGGGCGAGCGGGGCGTGCCCGAGTTCGTCTCGGACCAGCTCACCTGGGGCGCGGGCCCGCGGGCGGTGCAGTTCCTCGTCGTCGGGGCGAAGGCCCGGGCGATCCTCCAGGGCCGCAGCCACGTCACCGTCGAGGACATCCAGGCGCTCGCCGCGCCGGTGCTGCGGCACCGGATCGTCGTCGGCTTCGCCGCCGAGAGCGAGGGTGTCACGCCCGATGCGATCATCCGGCGGATCATCGAGAACACCCCGGCCAGAGAGGACGAGCTGACGCGTGATCCGCGGTTCCAGACGATATTTGCGTCCTGACGCGATCGCCCGCATCGCCCGGCTCGAGCTGCGGGCGCGGGCGGTCGTGGAGGGCGTGCTGGCCGGGCTGCACAAGAGCCCCTTCAAGGGGCAGAGCGTCGCGTTCCTGCAGCACCGCGAGTACGCCCCCGGCGACGACCTGCGCCGCGTCGACTGGAAGGTCTGGGCCCGACAGGACCGGCTCACGGTCAAGGAGTTCGAGGAGGAGACCGACCTCCGGCTCACGCTCCTGGTCGACGGCTCGGCGAGCATGGACTACGCGGCCGACCGGCCGGCGGTCCCGCGGCTCGGCAAGTACGACTGCGCCGCCACGCTGGCGGCAAGCCTCGCCTGGCTGGCGCTCTCGCACGGCGACGCCGTGGGCTGCGCCGTGTTCGACGACCACGTGCGGGCCGCCGTGCCCGCCCGCACGGCCCGGTCGCACCTCGGCGAGATCGTGGAGATCCTGGAACGGCCGCGGTCGGGCCGGGGCACCGCCTTTGCGCCGGTGCTCCGACAGCTGGCCGAGACGCTCCCGCCGCGGGGACTCGTGGCGATCGTCACCGACCTGCTCGGCGACCGCGACGGCGTCTTCCAGGGGATGCGGCTCCTGCGGAAGCGGGGCCACGACCTCGTGCTCCTCCACGTCATGGACGACGATGAGCTCGACTTCCCCTTCGAGGGGGCGACCCGCTTCGAGGGCCTCGAGCTGCCGGAACAGGTGGCCTGCAATCCGCGGGCGCTGCGGGCCGGCTACCTCGAGGCGGTGGAGGCGTTCCTCGGCGAGGCCCGGCGCCGGGCCGCGGCGGCGAAGTGCGACTACGCCCTGGTCCGCACCGGCGAGCCGGTCGATGCGGCGCTCGTGAAGTTCCTCTCTCGGCGGGCGAGCATGGCGGTGTAGCGGCGCCGGCCCCGGAAACGTTCATGCCCTCGTTCGACTTTCAGACGCTGCTCTGGTGGGGACTGCCGTTCGCGGCGGCGCCGCTGGTGATCCACCTCATCAACCTCCTGCGGCACCGGCGGGTGCGGTTCGCCGCGATGGAGTTCCTGCTCGCCAGCCAGCGGAAGTACCGCACGCGGGTGCTGCTCAAGGAGTGGCTGCTCCTGCTCTTGCGGACGGCGGTGGTGGCCGGGATCGTGCTGGCCCTCGCACAGCCGCGGTGGAAGCACGCCCTCGGCACCCTGCTCGGCGGCGGGCGGACGCTGCACGTGCTCCTCCTCGACGACAGCTACTCGATGGCCGACGCGTCGGCGGACGGCCGCCGCGGCCCCGGGACCGCCTTCGACCGGGCCCGCGGCGTCGCCGACCGCGTGCTCGGCGAACTGACCGCGGCCGGCGGGCGGCCGGAGTTCGTCGTCGGCCGCTTTTCATCACTCGCCTCCGGCACGGCGGCGGGCTTCGACCTGCCGCGTCAGGCGGCGACGCCCGAGACCGTGTCGGTCGCCCGCGCGGAAGTGGAGCGGCTGGCGGTGTCGGCCCGGGCGACGGGGCCGCGACAGCCGCTCGCGGCGGCGGCCGGCCTGGTGACCGGGGAAGCGGGCGTCGCCACGGTGGTGTGGCTCGTGAGCGACTTCCGGGCGAAGGACTGGCTGGCCGCCGAGGAGACGGCGGCGGCGCTGCGGTCGCTCGCCGCGGCCGGCGCCGAGTTGCGGCTCGTCGACTGCGCCGCCGCGCCGGCGGCCAACCTGTCGATCGAGAGCCTCGAGCCACTGGGCGGATGGGCGGCGGTCGACGTGCTGCTCCCCTGGGAGGTCACGGTTCGCAACGACGCGGCCGAGACCGCGCGGGACGTGCAGCTCGAGCTCCGCGAGGACGAGGCCGCGCGGCCGGGCCTGCGGATCGCGGAGATCCCGCCGCGGTCCTCGGTCACCCGGCGGTTCGAGACGCGGTTCGCCCGCCCCGGGGGCCACGCTGTGCAGGCCCGGATCCCGTCCGACGCGGTCGCCGCCGACAACGCCCGGACCGCGGCGGTCGACGTGGCCGAACGGGTCGAGGTGCTCGTCGTCGACGGCGCGGCGGAGTCCGGCGGCCGCGCCGGCGACGCGTTCTACGTGGCCGCGGCGCTGGCGCCCGGGGCGGGCGCCGCGACGGGCCTGCGGCCGCGGATCGAGCCGCCGCGGGCGCTGGCCACGCTCGACCTCGCCGCCTTCGCCGGCGTGTGGCTGCTCGACGTCGAACGGCTCGAGCCCGCGGAGGTGGCAGCCGTCGAGGCCTACGCGCGATCCGGCGGCGGCGTGGTCTTCTTCATGGGGCCGCGGACGAACGCCGAAACGGTCAACCGCACGCTGCACCGCGGCGGCGAGGGGCTGTTCCCGGTGCCGCTGGCCGGCCCGGTCGACCTGCTCGCCGATCCGTCGCCGAACCCGGTGCCCGACCTGGTCGCCGAGCAGCATCCGGTCGTGGCCGTGCTCGCCGGGCAGCGGAATCCGCTGCTCGACGCGGTGCGGATCGAGCGGTTCATGGCGGTGGCCCGCGGCGCCGACGGCGACCCGGGCGTGCGGCGGCTGCTCTCGTTGCGAACCGGGCCGCCCCTCGTCCTCGAGCGGGCCTACGGCGCCGGCACCGTGGCCGCCGTGCTCACCACCGCCGCCCCCGCGTGGAACAACTGGGCGCGCGGCAACCCGAGCTGGGTCGTGGTGCTGCTGGAGTTGCAGGGGCACCTCGCGCGGGGACGCGGCCGCGCGGACGCCGTCACCGTGGGCGATCCGCTCGTGGTTCGGCTGGACCGCGGCGTGGACGAGCCGGCGGTCGATTTCGTCGTTCCGCCCGCCGGCACGCTCGTGCACCAGGCGGCGACGGCCACGGCCGCGGGGTTTGAGGCCCGCCTGCCGGTCACCGAGGCGGCCGGCAGCTACGCGGCCCGGTGGCGGCGGCTCGACGGCACCGAGCAGGAGCGGCGGCTCGCGGTCAACGTCGATCCGCAGGAGGGCCGCCTCGAACGCGTCGGCCGCGAGCGGCTGCAGGCGGCGCTCGCCGGCACGCCCTTCCGCTACGAGACCGCCGCCGATTGGCAGCCCGCGAGCGTGTCGACGGCGGGCGAGCCGCTCGTCAAGCCGCTGCTCTATGCGCTCCTGTTCGCGCTCGTCGCCGAGCAGCTGCTCGCGTTCTCCGCCAGTTACCACCCGCGCCGCGCCTCCGCCGCCCGGGCCGCCTGACGACCATGCCCCACGCCGTGCCATCGCCGTGCCTGTTCGCCGCCGCGGAGGGCGTCCGGCACGCGGTGTCGAGCCGGCTGCTGGACGGGTTTTCCGAGTGGTGGGAGATGCCGGCCGCCCTGGCCGCCGCCGGCCTCGTCGTCGTCTTCGCCATGTGGATGGTCCGCCGCGACGCGGCGGAGGTGGCGTGGCCCGTCCGCTGGCTGCTGGCGACGCTGCGGCTGGCGGCCCTGGCGGCCGTGGCGGTGGCGCTGCTCGACGTCGAGCGGGTCGCTGAGCACGAGATCGTCTCGCCGTCGCGGGTGGCGGTGCTCGTCGACACGAGCGCCAGCATGACGCTCGACGACGGCGCGGAGGCCGGTCCGGATGCGCCGTCCGTGAGCCGGGAGGACCGCGGCCGCGGCCTGCTCGCCGCGGGCGGGCTGCTCGAGGCCCTCGCCGCCCGGCACGAGGTGTCCCTGTGGCGGTTCGACGCCGATGCGGAGCGGCTCGCCGTGATCCCGCTCGGCGCGGCGACGCCCACGGTACCGGCCGCCGCGAACGCGGCGCTCGCGGCCCGCGGGTACGAGACGCGGCTCGGCGAGGCGCTCGCCGCCGTCGTCGACCAGGAGCCGGCGGGCGTCCTCGCGGGCGTCGTCGTGCTCACCGACGGCGGCGACAACGCGGGGCTCGACCCGGCCGCCGCCGCGACCGGCCTCGCCGCCGCCGGCGTCGCCGTCCACCCGCTGGGCCTCGGGTCCGAGCGGATGCCGGCGAACGTCCGCGTGGCCGATCTCGTGGTGCCGGCCCGGGTCTTCCCCGGCGACCGCTTCGCCGTGACGGCCTACCTGCAGGGGCAGGGGCTGGCCGGCCAGACCGTGCGGGCGGAACTCTCCGAGGGGCCGGCGGGCGACGCGGCGCGGACCGGCGGCGGCCGTCGCGTGATCGACGCGGTCGACGCGGCGCTGGCCGCCGACGGCGAGCTCGTCGCCGTGCGGTTCGACGTGCCGCCCCTGGCCGCGCCCGGCCGGCGGTCCGTCGCGGTGCGGATCGTGCCGCCGCCCGCCGACCGCACCCCGGCCGACGACGTGCAGGAGGCGGAGATCGAGGTCGTCGATCGCGTCACGCAGGTGCTGCTGCTCGCCTCCGGCCCGAGTCGCGAATACCAGTTCATGCGCAACGTGCTCGTCCGCGACAAGAGCTTCGCGGTGGACGTGCTCCTCGGCACGGCCACCGCCGGCATCTCGCAGGACGCCCGCCGGATCCTCGACTCGTTTCCCGCGACCGACGAGGCGCTCACGGCCTACGACGCGATCGTGGCCTTCGACTACGACTGGCGGCTGCTCGAACCCGCCGCCGTGGCCCGGCTCGACCGCTGGGTGGCCCGCGAGTCGGGGGGCGCGCTGCTCTTCGCCGGCAGCATGTTCATGGACGCGTGGCCGGCGGCGGCGCACACCGCGCCGATTCGCGGCCTGTATCCCGTGGAACTGCGGCGCGGCCCGCGGTTGACGCCCGCTGCCGGCGGCGCCGCCGAACCTGCCCCGCTGGCCTTCACCCGCGAGGGCCGGGACGCGGAGTTCCTCTGGCTGGCCGCCAGCCGCGTCGCCAACCAGACGGTGTGGGCCGAGTTTCCCGGCGTCTTCGCCTGCCACGAGACCGGTGGTGCCAAGCCCGGGGCCACCGTCTACGCGACGCTCGACCGTCCCGCGTCCGCCGACCCGAAGGCCGTCTACCTCGCGGGCCAGTTCTACGGATCCGGCAGCGTGCTCTACGTGGGCAGCGGGGAGCTGTGGCGGCTGCGGTCGGTGGACGAGGCGGCCTACGAGCGGCTCGCCGCCCAACTCGTCCGCCACGTGTCGCAGGGCCGGCTCCTCCGCGGTGGCCGCCGCGCGAGGCTGCTGGTGGATCGCGACCGTTTTCCCGTCGGCGCCACGGTGACGGTGCGGGTGGTGCTGGCCGACGCGGCCGCGGCGGCGGGCGTGGCCTGCCGGGCGGTGGGGCCCGACGGCGCCGCGGTGCCGCTCGCGCTCGTGCCCGAGCCGGGCCGCCCCGGATCGCTGCAGGCCGGGTTCGTCGCCGCCCGCGAGGGGGGCTGGCAGATCGAACTCGAGGCCGCGGGCGACGAGAAGCTGTCGCGGCGGATCCAGGTGCAGCTGCCGGATCGCGAACTCGCCAGGCCGAGCCTCGATCGCGGCCTGCTCGAGCGGCTCGCCGCCACCACCGGCGGCCGGCCGCTGTTCCCCGCGCAGGCGTGGACCCGCGGCGACGCGGACCGCCTGGCGGAGGCGATCCCGGACCGGTCCCGCCGCGAATACGAGACCGGGGCGGCCGACGCCGACTTCAAGCGGCGGCTGAACGCGGCGCTGCTGGGCGTCGGCATCGGCTGCCTGTGCCTCGAGTGGATCATCCGCCGTCTCGCGAAACTCGCCTGAGGACCGCCCCGGACTCCGTACCATGTCCCACGTCGCCGAAACCCCGACCGCGCCGCCGTCGATCGAGCCGCTGCTGCAGCTGCTGGCCGCCGTGCGCCGCCGGGCCCGGGCCTGGATCTGGGTCGAGTCGCTCGCCTGGGTCGCGGTCGCCGCCGCGGCCGCCTTCTGGGCGTCGCTCGCCTTCGACTGGAGCGTGGAGCCGCCGCCGGCGGTCCGCGGGGTCCTGCTGGTCGTCGCGGCCGGCACGTTCGTGGGCCTGATCGCCCGCCTGCTCGTCGCACGGCTCGCGGTCTCGCTCGGTGACGAGTCGCTGGCGCTGGTCGTCGAGCGGGGCCACCCCGAGTTTCGCGACGGCCTCTCGACCGCGGTTGCCCTGTCCCGGGAGCGGCGGGCGGACGTCGACCCGGCACTCGTCGCCCGGTCGGCGGCCGCGGCCACGGCGCTCGTCGCCGGTGTCGATCAGCGGCGGATCTTCCGACAGGCGCGACTGCGGCGGCTCGCGGCCGCGGCGGTCGCAGCGCTGGCCACGGTGGCGGTGCTGGTGGCGGTCCGGCCCGACGTGGCCCGCACCTGGTTCCGCCGCTCGGTGCTCTTGGCGGCCGAGCCGTGGCCGCGGCGGACGCACCTCGAGGCGGAGGGTTTCGTCGACGGCGTGCGGAAGGTGAGCCGGGGCGGCGACGTCGACGTGATCGTGCACGCCCGGGGCGTGGACGGGCCGCCGCCGGCGGTCGACCTGCGGCTGCGGACCGCCGCCGGCTGGAAGACCGTGCGGATGGGAACCCGCGGCGGCGCGACCGATGCCGAGCAGACCTTCGGCCACGTCGTCGAGGGCGTGGCCGACGACCTGCGTCTCGAGATTCGCGGCGGCGATGCCCGGTTGCGGAACCTGCAGCTCGTGGCGGTCGAGCCGCCTGCCGTGGAGCGGGTGGAGATCGAGGCCGAGCCGCCCGCCTATCTCGGCGGTCCGGCGCGGCGGCCGCCGGTCTCGCGGCTCGTGGCCCTGCCGCGCGGATCGCGGGTGCGGATCGCCTGCGTCGCGACGAAGCCGCTCGTGCGGGCGACGCTCCGGGCCCAGCCGGCAGGCACCGCGGCCACCGGCAACGCGACGGTGATCGGGGAACTGGCGGCGGGCGGACCGCCGCAGGTCGGCGTCAACGGAGTCGTGGAGAACCTCGACCACGACCTGGTCGTGACCCTCGACCTCGTCGACACCGACGGTCTCGCCAACCGGGAGCCGATCGCGTTCACGCTCACGGCCGTGCCGGACGAGATCCCGCGGGTCGCCGTCCGCCTGCGTGGCATCTCGACCGCGGTCACGCCCCGTGGCCGGCTGCCGATCGAAGGCACGATCACCGACGACCACGCGATCGCGGAGGCGGCGGTGCGGCTCGCCTGGCAGGGGCGCCGGGCGGCCGGCGGCCGGGGCGATGCCGGCGGCGACGGTGCGGAGCGGGTCGTGCCGCTGGCCGCCGGACGGAGTGGCGGGCCGCTCGTGGAACTGCTCGGCGAGCGGGTCGAGGTCGTGCCGCTCGAGCCGCTGGGCTGCACGCCGGGCGGTCGACTCGAGGTGACGGTGACCGCGCGGGACAGCTGCATGCTCGACGGCGAGCCGCAGACGGGTGCCAGCGACACCTGGACACTCGACGTCGTCACCCCCGATGCCCTGCAGGCGATGCTCGAAGCGCGGGAGATCGTCCTCCGGCGCCGGTTCGAGGCGGCGATCGAGGACCTCGCCCTGGCCCGCGACCGGCTCGGGCGGGACCAAGAGGCCGGGGCGGCCGCCCGCTTCGGCGAGTCCGTGGCCCGGGCGAACGGGGAGACCGCCGAGATCGCGGCGGCGTTTCGGGACATCTGGCTCGAGTTCGAGAATAATGCCCTGGCGTCGGCGGAACTCGCCGGCCGCCTCGTCGGGCAGATCGCCGAGCCACTCGAGGCGCTGGCCACGTCCGACCTGCCCGGGCTGGCCGCGGCCTGCCGGGCCGGGCCGGCCGATGCCGGTCCGGTCGGGCGGCGGGCGGACGGGGTCCTGGAGCGGATGCGGGCCGTGCTCGCGCGGATGATGGAACTGGAATCGTTCAACGAGGTGATCGAGCGGCTCCGGACCGTGATCCGCACGCAGGAGGAGATCCGCGCCGAGACGCTGCGGCGGCAGAAGGAGCGGGCCCGGGAGGCGCTCGAATGACCGTGCGAACGACCGCCGTCGCGGCGCGGCGGGCCCCGGGCATCGTGGCCGGCGCGGCCCTGTCCGCGGCGCTGCTCGCCGCCGTGGCCCGCCCGGCCGCCGCCGCCCCCGCCGACGCGGCGGCCGCGCTCGTCGACCGCGAGAGCGATCTGCTGCGGCAATATCGCGAGCTGGAGCGCTCGTTCCTGCGGCTCGCCGACCTGCTGGCGGCGAGCGACCCGCGGCGGGCCGCGCTCCTGCGGAGCGTGTTCGAGAAGGCCCGTGAGGAGCAGGTGGGCGACCGGCTGGGCACGATCGTAACGCTGCTCGAGCAGGGGCAATTGCTCAAGGCCGGCACGACCCAGGCCGGCACGATCGAGCAGTTCCGCGCCCTGCTCGACCTGCTCGAGTCCGGCGACGGCGAGCGGCGGCTCGTGAACACGAAGAAGGAGGTGCGGGAATATCTCGCGCGGCTCGCCAAGGCGATCGCCAGGCAACGCGACATCGAGGGCTCGACCGAGGCCGGGGGCCGCGAGGCGGACCTCTCCGAGCGGCAGCGGGCGCTCGCCGAGGAGACGCGGGCGCTGGCCGACGAGATCGGCGGCTTCGCGGGCCGGCTCGACGCCCGCGACGGGTCGGGTGGCTTCAAGCCGCCACCGGAGGACGACGGTCGCGCGGGCGACGACCCGAAACAGCCCGGCGACCAGCCCGGGACGGCGCCGGCGGGCGAGCCCGGTGCGGAACCCGCCGGCAAGACGCCGGCGCCGACCGAAGCGCCGGGGGGCGGTGCGACCGAAGCCGGTGAGGAGGAAGGCAAGCCCGCCGGCGACGACGACGCGGCCCGCGCGCGGCGGACGCAGCGGCGGCTCGCGGCCGCGCAGCGGCGGATGCAGTCCGCGCGGGAGCGGCTGGACGACGCCCGTCGGCAGGACGCCCGGCAGGAGCAGCAGAAGGCGCTCGAGGAACTGGAGACGGCCCGGGCCGAGCTCGAGGAGATCCTCCGCCAGATGCGGGAGCAGGAGGTGGAGCAGCTGCTCGTGCAGCTCGAGGCCCGGGTTCGCGACATGCTCGCGGCGCAGCGGCGGGTGCAGGTGGGTGTGGATGCCGTGGCCGCCGCCGGCACGCCGGGCCGCGAGCGGGAACTGGAGGCCGCCCGGCTCGGCCGCGAGCAGCAGCAGGTCGCCAACGAGGCCGCGCGGGCGCTCGTGCTCGTCCGCGACGACGGCTCGGCGGTGGCGATCCCGCAGGCGCTCGAGGCCGTCCGTGACGACGCGACCCAGGTGGCGGCCCGTCTCGGCCGCGGGGACGTCGGCGGCACGACCCGCGGCCTCGTGGCCGACATCGTGACGAACCTCGAGGAACTGCTCGCGGCGCTGGAGAAGGCGAGCCGGGAGGAGGAGCGGAGGCAGGCCGGACCCGCCGGCGGCCGGCCGCAGGAGCCGAGCGAACGGCCGCTCGTCGACAAGCTCTCCGAGCTGAAGATGATCCGCAGCCTGCAACTGCGGGTGAACTCCCGGACCGAGCGTTTCTCACAGCTGCTCGACGACGGCGCGGACCGGGCCGAGGCGCCGGAACTCCGCGAGGCCCTCGAGCGGCTCGCGGAACGGCAGCGGAAGATCGAGCAGGCGGCCAACGACATCGTCGCCGGCCGGACGGAAGACTGAGCCCGGGGCCGGGAGCCGCGGCCGGCCGCCCCCGGCCCGCTCCCCCCGGCCGATTCCTTTATGATGCAGGGTGGTTTCGGATGGTGGCACCGCCTCGGGATCGACGCATGAGACTCCCGCCCGCAACGGCCCTGATCCTCGTCGTCGCCGCCGGTGGGCTGGCGGTCGGGATCGACGCGCCGGCGCCCGCGGAGTTCGCCCGGGAGCCGTCGTGGCAGCAGCCCTCCCGCGAGGTGGTGGGCCGCCGCGTGGAGCGGTGGCTCGCGGAACTTCCGGCCGACGCCGCCGACGGCCAGACGCTGGACCGGGTGCGGGCCGAGTGGACCCGCGGCGCCGACGGCGATCTGGTCGACGCCGTGATGGCCGCGGCCGCGGCCGTCGATGGCCGGCCGCGGGCCCTCGCCGCGGTCGTCCGGGGCGAAGCGGGCGATCTCGCGGAGGCCACGGCCTGGCTCACCGACCCGTCGACGCCGGCGCTCGTCCGCGAGACCGCCAGTCTGTGGGCGGGCCGGGAGCTCGTGCGGCAGGACCGCTTTGACGAGGCCCTGCCGCTCCTCGTCGGGCTCGACGTCGAAGCCAGCGTCGATCCCACGACGCTCCTCTTCCACCGCGCCGCCTGCCAGCACTGGCTGCTCGACACCGACGGCGCGGTCGAGTCGCTCGATCGGCTGCTGGAGCGAGAGGCGGAGATTCCCGCCCGCTACGCACGGGTGGCGGGCCTGCTGCGGGCCGACGCGGCCGCCCTCGAACTCGAGTCGCTCGATCACATCGCCCGCCGGATGCGGGACGTGGGCCAGCGGCTGGAACTCGGCCGGGCCGGCTCCGGCACGCGGAAGCTCCAGGACGGCGTCGTCGAGTCGCTCGACAAGCTCATCAAGAAGCTCGAGGAGCAGCAGCAACAGCAGGGGCAGGGGGGCGGTGGCGCCGGCGGCGGGGGCGGCAAGGGGGGCGACGGCGTGCCGATGGAGGACAGCCGGATCGCCAGCGGCAAGGGGGCCGGCGAAGTGCAGAAGCGGGACATCGGCTCCGCGGACGGCTGGGGCAACCTGCCGCCGCACGAGCGCGACGAGGCCCTGCAGCAGATCGGTCGGGAGTTCCCGCCGCACTACCGCGAGGCGATCGAGCAGTACTTCAAGCGGCTCGCGGCGGGCGGGGAGGAGCGGTGACCGCGGTCCGCCTCGCCTCCGCCGCGCTCATCGCCGTCGTCGCGACGGCCTGCGCCACCCGGGTCCCGGCGGCCGGGCCGGCCGTCGTCGTGCGGGTGGAGAAGACCGACGGCACGACCGTGTCGGGGACGCTGGCGGCCGTCTCCGCCACCGCGGCGACGCTCGTCGGTGTCGAGCCCGTGGCCATCGCCGGCATCCGGCGGATCGTGGCCGACGCGGCCGACGTCCGCGGGCCTGTGGCGGTCGAGTGCGTCGACGGGGGCACGCTGTCCGGCGACGACTTCACCTGGGATGGCGGACCGGCGGTGATCGGGCTGCCGGGTGGCCGGGCGGAACTGCCCGTCGACCGCGTGCGGAGCGTGACCCTGCGGCAGCCGCGGGCCGGCGGGGACGCCCCGCCCGACTGGCGGGCGGCCCTGCCGGACGAGCCGCAGACGGACCTCGTCGTGGTCGGCAAGCAGGCGGAGGCCGGCGAGCGGCTCGATGTCGTCGAGTGCGCGATCGTGGCCGTCACGCCCGATACCGTCGTCGTCGTGCTCGACGAGGAACGGATCCCGGTGAAGCGGGCGAAGGTCGTGGGCCTCCGGTTCCTGCGCGAAGCGGCGGCGGCCGGGGGCACGCAGGTGGAGTTCGTGGGGGGCGGACTCGCGGCCCGCAGCGTCGTCTGGACGCCGGAGGCGATCGTCCTCGACGACACCGTGCGCCTGCCGGCCGCGACGCTCCGATCGATCGACTACGCGGCGGGGCGGACGGTGCGGCTGGAGTCGCTGCGTCCCGAGCGGACTGAGACGGAGCCGTTCTTCGGCGTGCTGGGCCGTCTCGACGGGCTGGCCGCCTCCTTCGCGCCGCGGTTCGTCGCCGATCACGCCGGTCGCTCGCTCGTGCTGCGGCCGCGGAGCCACGTGGTCTGGCGGGTGCCGGCCGATGCCCGGACGTTCCGCACGGCCGTGGCCGCGGAGCCCGGCCGGCAGCCGGGGGGCGAGGTCGTCACGGTGCTCCTCGACGATCGTGAACTGTTCCGGCGGCGGGTGGACGACGGCGGGGCGGCCGCCGTCGAGGTCGACGTCACCGGCGGGCGGCGGCTGGCGATCAGGCTCGATTTCCCGGCGGGCGGCGGCCTGGGCTGCCCGCTCCGGTTCGTCGACCCGGTGTTCGAGAAGTGACGCCATGATGCCCGCCACCCTCCGCGTCACGATCGGCCTCCTCGCGACCCTCGCGGCGGGGATCGCGACCGCCGCGGTCGACGACGCGGTCCTCGCCGCCCAGGGCCGCCGCGTGGAGGCGATCCGCCGGGCTTCGGCCGCGGCCGTGGCGATCTTCGCCGGTGGCTCCGGAGGCGGCTCGGGCGTGCTGGTCAGCCCCGACGGCCACGCGTTCACGAACTTCCACGTCACGCAGCCCGCGGGCCTCGCGATGAAGTGCGGCCTCGACGACGGGAAGCTCTACGACGCCGTCCTCGTGGGCCTCGACCCGACGGGCGACGTGGCCATGGTGAAGCTTCTCGGCCGCGACGACTTCCCGTGGATGCCGCTCGCCGACAGCGACCGCGTCGAGGTGGGCGACTTCTGCTTTGCCGCCGGCAACCCCTTCCTGCTGGCCACCGACCTCAAGCCCTCGGTGAGCGCCGGCATCGTGTCGGGCGTGCATCGCTATCAGTTCCCGGCCGGCACGATTCTCGAGTACGCCGATTGCCTGCAGGTCGACGCCGCCATCAACCCCGGCAACTCCGGCGGCGGCCTGTTCGACGCGGCGGGCCGGCTGATCGGCGTCAACGGCCGGGCCTCGTTCGAGAAGCGCGGCCGCGTCAACGTGGGCGTCGGCTACGCGATCTCGGCCAACCAGCTGCGGAACTTCCGCGGCTTTCTCCAGGGCGGGCGGATCGTCGACCATGCCACGCTCGGCGCCGTCGTGGCGACCAGCGTCGACGGCCGGGTGGTGGTCTCCGACATCCTCGACTCCTCCGACGCCTGGCGGCGCGGGCTGCGGCTCGACGACGAGATCGTCGCCCTCGCGGGCCGGCCCGTCCGCACGGTCAACGCCTTCAAGAACGTGCTCGGCACGCTGCCGGCGGGCTGGCAGGTGCCGCTGGTGTACCGGCGGTCCGGCCGCCGCGTCGAGACGCTGGTGCGGCTCGCGGCCGTGCACGCGCCGGCGGAACTGGCCGCCATCGTCGCGGGCGACGCCCTCGAGGAGCGGGATCGCGAGCGGCGCAAGCGCGAGGAGCCGCGGAAGGGCGGGGAGCCGCCGCCGCCGGACGAGGCGTCGCGCCGCGCGGAGTTGCCGGAGGCCGTGCGGGCCCTGGTCGATCCGCGACCCGGCTTCGCGAACCACCACTTCAACGTGGTCGAACGGGATCGCGTCGCCCGGGCGGTCGCGGCCCGTGGAGTGCCCGAATCGTGGGCGCTCGTCGGCACGCTCGACGCGGGGGGCGAGTTTCGCCTCGCGCTGGCCGACGACGCGGCCACCATCGACCTGCCGACGGGGCGGTCGACGATCGACCCGCGGGGAGAGCTCGATGCGCGACCGGAGCCGCCCGGCAGCGGCGGGCTCCTGGCCGCGCTGGCGGTGTGGCGGCGGCTCGTCCGCGAGGGGCCGGCGGCGACCGGACGCACGACCTACTGGGGCACGGCCCCGGCCGACCCGGCGGCGCTCGGCGCGGCGGCCACGACGGAACTTGTGGACGTGCTCGAGACGGCGGTCGCCGGCGTCGAGGCGAGGCTCTTCGTCGCCGGGGACGGGCGGGTGGTCGGCATCGACCTGTGGACCGAGCCCGACGCCGATCCCTGCGAGGTGCGGTTCACCGGCGGCGCGGGCGGCCTGCCGGAAGTCATCGAGGTGCGGCGTGGCACGGTGCCGTTCGCGGTGCTGCGGGTGGCGAAGGGAGCGGGTGCGCCATGAGCGGTGTGACACGCTGCAGCATCGTCGCGGCCTGCCTCGTGGCCGTCGTGTCGGCCGCGCCGCCCGCGACCGCGGCGGGTGACACGCCGCAGGAGGTGATCGCGGCGGCGGCCCGGAGGGTCGTCAAGATCCACGGTGCGGGCGGGATGCGCGGTCTCGAGAGCTACCAGTCGGGCGTCATCATCTCGCCGGACGGTCGGATCGCCACCGCGGCGAGCACGGTGCTCGATTCCGACACCATCGACTGCATCCTCGACGACGGCCGCCGCTTTCCGGCGCGGCTCGTGGGCATCGACGCCCGGCGCGAGCTGGCGCTCCTGGCGATCGAGGCGACGGACCTGCCGGCCTTCGCGCCCGCGGCGGAGGAGCCGCGGGTCGGGGCGGGCACGCGGGTCATCGCGCTTTCGAACCTGTTCGGAGTGGCGGTGGGCGACGAGCGGGTCAGCGCCCAGCGGGGCGTGGTGTCGGCCGTCGTTCCGCTCGAGGCCCGGCGGGGTGCGGCCGAGGCTCCGTACCGCGGCGACGTCTACATCCTCGACTGCACGACCAACAACCCGGGCTCCGCCGGCGGGGCGCTCGTCGACTCGCGTGGCCGGCTCCTGGGAATGCTGGGGAAGGAACTCCGTTCGACCGCGACCGGGATCTGGCTCAACTACGCATTGCCGACGGATCAGGTGCGGGCGGGCTGCGCTGAGATCGAGGCGGGCACGGCGGCCGCACCGGCCACGGCCGAGGCCAAGCCCTTCGATCCACGCCGGTTGGGCATCGTGCTCGTGCCCGACCTGCTCGAGCGCACGCCCCCGTACGTGGAGTCGGTCGTGGCCGACACGGAAGCCGCCCGAGCGGGGCTGCAGTGCGACGATCTGCTGATCGCCGTGAACGGCCGGTCGGTCGCATCGCGGGCCGCCGTCGAGCGGGCGCTCGGCGGCCTGGCGGCCGGCGACCCGGTGCGGCTGACCGTGGTCCGCGCCGGGGCCGTGGTCGAGTGCGCCGTCGGCCCGCGTCCGCGCGACGGGGACCCGCGATGAGCGAGCGCCGATCGCCCCGCCATGCGTTCCGCCCCGCGGCCGGATGCCTGCTCGTCGCAGCGGCTGCGGTGGCTGCGTGTGCTGCGCGGGGCGACCTCGCCGAGCCGACGCTCGCCGAGGAGGCGGCCTTCCGCGCCGCCGTCGAGCGGGTCGCGGCGGCGGTGGTGCGCATCGAACCGGTCGCCTCGGTGTCGGCGTCCCCGGGAGAGGCGGCCGGGCCTTCGACCGGCGTCGTCGTGGCGGCGGAGCCCGACGCCTGCTGGATCCTGACCACCGACTTCGCCGTTCCGGCCGACGTGCGCGAGACGGTGGTCGTGCGGCCCGACGGCGGCCGCCTCGCGGCACGGGTCGCAGGCCGCGATCTCGCCCGCCGGATCGTCCTCCTGCGGACCGAGCCGATCGCCGGCGTGCCCGCGCTCGAGGCGGTGCCGCGGCGGGATCTCGCGGTCGGGCAGTGGGCGATCGCCGTCGGCCGCGGCTGGGGCCACGCGGCGCCGGGCGTGTCGGTGGGCATCCTGTCGGCCGTCGACCGGGCCTGGGGGCGGGCGGTGCAGACCGACGCGGCGGTGTCGCCGGCCAACTACGGCGGCCCGCTGCTCGACGTCGCGGGCCGCGTGATCGGCATCCTCGCGCCGCTGCCGGCCGACACGGCGGGCATGAACGAGGGCACGGAGCTCTACGATGCGGGCATCGGGTTCGCCGTGCCGCTCGAGGACGTGCTGAGCGTGCTGCCGCGGCTGCAGAAGGGCGAGGCGTTGGCGCCTGGGCTGCTCGGCATCACCTGGCGGTCGCGGGACGTCGTCAACGGGGAGCCGGTCATCGCCTCCTGCCGCCAGGGCTCGCCGGCGGCGAACGCGGGGCTGCGGCCGGGCGACCGGGTGGTGCGGATCGGCGTGCGGGACGTCGATCGGATCGGCGCGGCGCGGCACGAGATCATGCCGCGGCGGGCCGGCGACAACATCGACCTCGTCGTGGAACGCACGACGGCGGACGGGCCGCGGCGGATCGAGTCGCGGATCGTGCTCGTCGGCGAACTGCCACCGTGGCGGGCGGCGATCCTCGGGCTCCTGCCCGCGACGGCGGGCGGGAAGAAGGACGAGCCGGGCGTCGGCGTGGCGTGGCTCCTGCCGGAGGGGCCGGCCGCCCGGGCGGGGATGCTGGCGGGCGACGTCATCCGCTCCGTCGAGTGGGCCGGCGGTGGGGCCGACGCCGGCAAGGTCGGCGTCGATTCGGTGGCGGCCCTCGCGGGCGCGTTGGCCGGCGTCGCGCCCGGCGAGGCGGTGTCGGTGGAAGTGCAGCGGGGTGATGCGCCGCGGCGGCTGGAGATCGCCACCGCGGCGGCACTGGCGGACGTCCCGCCCATCGAAGGCTGGCAGCCCGCCGGCAGCGACCTGCTGCGGGAGCCGGCCGTCGCGAGCGTCGTCCGCCTCGAGTCGGCCGAGGAGCCGCGGCCACCGCTGGCGGTGATCCCGCGGCCGAAGAGCCGGGAGCCGGTCGGCGTGCTCGTCTATTTCGGGCCGCCGCACGGCCCGGTGGCGGAGGCGGAGGCGGAGGCGTGGAAGGCCGTCGCCGCGGCCTGGGACGTGGCCGTGATCCTGCCGGGCTCGGCGGATCCGCGGCGCTGGAGTCCCGACGACCTGCCGGCGATTCGCCGCGGCCTCGTCGCGCTCGATGCCAAGCGGCCGCTCGACGCGGCCCGGATCGCCGTGGCCGGTCAGGCCGCCGGCGGCGCGTTCGCCTGGTTCGTCGCCGACCGACTCGGCGCCGCGGTCCGCGGCGTGGCCCTGATCGACTCCGGCCTGCCCCGCGGGGCGGAGGTCGTCCCGGTCGAGCCGGGCAGGTCGCGGTGGGTTCTGCTCGGCGGCGGAGCGGGCGATGCGGCCCGTGCGCTTGCCGCCGATCGGCGACGGCTCGAGGCGGCCGGCCATGCCGTGGGCGCGATCGCCGCGGAGGGCGAACCGCCTCCGCGGGAACTGCTGGCCCGCTGGACGGTCCTGCTGGGGCTGCTGTGAACGGGCCGCGCGAGTCGCCGCGGGTGCTGTTCGCCGATGCCGACGTCGTCGTCGTCGACAAGCCTTCCGGCGTGCCCAGCGTGCCGGCGCGGATGCCCGACGATCCGCCCGCGGTGGCGGTCGTGCTGGCCGCGGAATGGGGCCCGCTCGAGGCCGTGCATCGGCTCGACCGCGACACCTCGGGCCTCCTCGTGCTCGCGCGGACGTCGGCCGCCCGGGCCGCGCTCGGCCGGGCGTTCGAGTCGCGGCAGGTGGCGAAGCGGTATCTGGCCGTGGTGGCCGGTCGCCCACCCGCGGAGGGCGGCACGCTGCACCTGCCGCTGGCCGACGACCACGCGCGGCCGCCGGCCAAGCGGGTCGATCCGATTCTCGGCCGCCGGGCCACCACGCGGTGGCGGGTCGTCGCCGGCCCGCAGGCGGGCGGGGATCACCATCTCGTGGAACTGGAGCCGGTGACGGGCCGCTCGCACCAGCTGCGGGTCCACCTGGCGTGGCTCGGCTGCCCGATCCTCGGGGATCGGCTCTACGGCCGCGGCGCCGGGGCCGCGGGGCCGCTGGCGCTGCACGCGGCGGCGATCGAGTTTCCACATCCGACCGCCGGGCGGCCGGTGCGGCTCGAATCCCTGCCGCAGGGCCTCCCGTGGGACGCGTTCGCCGCCGCCGTCGCGGCCGCGGTCAGGTCGCGGTCGGTCGCAGCGCCGAGCGGCTGACCCGCTGCCAGTAGCGGGAGAAGCGGCCGAGGTCGTCCACGCGGCTGCGGTCGCAGAACGGTGGCCAGGCGGCGACGACGAGCGGCAGCGCGGCGGCGATCGCCGTCGCGGCCCGGCGGACGAGCGGGCAGGGGCTCTCGGCAACGGCGACGGCGTCGCAGCCGAGCGCCGCGGCCCGCGTGGGCAGGATTGCGGCCGGGTCGCCCACGCGGATCTCGATGCCCGGGACGTCGGCGAGGCACTCGAAGAGAAACGCCAGTCGCTTGAGCGTGGGCCGCTCGGCGGCGAGCCAGGCGCGATCGATCACGAACAGCCGCGGTGCCTCCGGCCAGGCCGCGGCGGCCGGGCCGGTCGGTGCCGCGGAGTCGAGGGTGAGCCAGACGAGCGGCCGCCGGGGCGAGGCGGCCACAGGGGACCACGGCGCCGCCGGCCGGATCCGTAGCGGCGGACGGGCGGCCGCTGGCGGCGGCGCGAAGAGCCGGGCGTCGAGCGCCTCGTACGTCCCTTCCACATCGCAGCGGCCGAGGAGCGGGCACGGCCGGCAGTGGTAGGCCGACGTGTACCGTTCCAGGTTCTCCCGGTTGAAAAGATACGGCTTCGCGGAGAACGTGCCCGCCACCCATTGCCAGGAGAGGTGGTTGCTCGCGGGGTCGGCGTCGAGGAGGTGCTCGAGGAACCAGTCGGCGCCCGCCAGCCAGTGCACGCCCCGGACGTGCACGAGCCACGAGGCCAGCCACATCCGCTCGTGGTTGTGGAGCCAGCCGGTGTCGTGCAGCCGGTGGACGAAGGCGTCGATGCACGCCATGCCGGTGCTGGCGTTGCGCACGTCGGATGGCACGTGGTCGAGCTGCGGCCCGGTTCGCGGCGCCCGGGCCGGCGGTTCGACGTCCGCACGGATGCGGTCGCCGAGGGCCGACTGCACCTGCCGCCAGTAGTCCCGCCAGCCGAGTTCGGAGATGAGTTTCTCGGCGTCCTCGGGCCGGTCGACGCGGGCCAGCGCCGCGTCGCGAACCTCCGCGAGCGAGAGGACGCCGTGCCGGATCCACGGCGAGAGCCGGCTCACGGCGCCCTCTACGTGGTTGCGGGTTCGGGCGTAGGCGGCGGGGTCGAGCGTCGCCAGCTGGGCGAGCGCGGCGGCCCGCCCACCGCGTGCGGTCACGTGGGCCGTTTCGGCGACCGGGTCGTGGCCGACCGCAGCCGGAAAGATTTCCGCCAGCCGGGCGACGAGTTCCGAGCGACAGCGCCGGGCGTCGTCGGCGAGGTCGGCGCCAGTGTCGTCATCCGGTTTCCAGCTCATCGAACACCTGCCGCCTTCGTGGGCATGTCGTGCATGCAAACTGCGCCGCGAGGACGGTCCGCGGCACGAGCACCATCGGACAGCGAAAAAATTGTCGTGCAACCGCGACCGCGTGGAACGCTGGAAAAATAGGCACTTCAGGCCGACGAAGGAGTCGACGGCGGAATCCCGCCGACCGGCCACGGGCCGCCACCGGCACGCGTTTTGCCCCTCTCTGCGTGCAGTGCGTGCAGGACGTTCCCTGCCGCCCGGACGGGCAACCGCTGCGGAGGCGGCCCCGTGCGGTCCCGTGTTCCTTCTGGAGTTGCATGATGCGTCTCGCTGTGTGGGCTCTGCGTGAGCCCGGTTCGTCGTCTGCGCCGAGGTCGGCGCGGACCCTCGGCTCGCGGTTCTTGCGGGTCGGCCTCGGTGGAATGTGCCTGCTTGCCGTCGTGGCCTGTCTCGCTGCCGGTGTCGCCGGTGCGGAGGAGGCGGTTGCCGACGCGGCGACGCCCGCAGCCGCGGCGCCCGCGGCGCCGAAGCCGCCGACGATCGAGGAGATGGTGCCCAAGCTGTGGCTGGCGGCCGACACCGTGTGGGTGCTCGTCTGCGGCATGCTCGTGTTCTTCATGAACCTCGGGTTCGGCTGCGTCGAGTCGGGCTTCGCACGGGCCAAGAACTGCGTGAACATCCTCTCGAAGAACTTCGTGGTGTTCGCCGCCACGGTGATCGGGTTCTGGCTCATTGGTTGGGACTTGATGTTCGGCACCGATGCCGGCGGATGGATCGGCAACTCCGAGGCCTGGATGGTGCAGGGCAAGGACAACAGTCCGGCTATCGGCGGTGAGTACTCCGGTGCCTACGGCGCCATCAGCTGGACCAGCGTGCCGTTGTGGGCCAAGTTCTTCTTCCAGCTCGTGTTCGCCGGGACGGCCGCGACGATCGTGTCGGGCGCCGTCGCCGAGCGGATCAAGTACCACTCCTTCATCATCTTCAGCTTCCTGATGGCCCTCGTGATCTATCCTGTCACGGGCCACTGGGTGTGGGGTGGCGGGTTCCTCGGCCAGAAGGGCTTCTGGGACTTCGCCGGTTGCACGGCGGTGCATTCCGTCGGCGGATGGGCGGCGCTCACCGGGGCCATGATTCTCGGGCCCCGGATCGGGAAGTACGGCGCGGACGGCAGGCCCCGGGCCCTGCCGGGCCACAACATGACGGCCGCCTTCATCGGCTGCCTCGTGCTCTGGTTCGGGTGGTTCGGGTTCAACCCGGGCAGCACGATGGGCGTGGCCGGTGACGGTGGAGCGGCGGCCGCCAGTGTGGCGGTGAACACCAACTTCGCCGCGGCTGCCGCCACGCTGACGGCCACGCTGACGGCCTGGCTGCTTCTCGGCAAGCCCGACATCGGCATGACGTTGAACGGCTGCCTGGCGGGTCTCGTCGGCATCACGGCGAGCGCGGCGTACGTGACTCCGGCCGCATCCGTCCTGATCGGGGCGATCGCGGGCGTGCTCGTGGTGTTCTCGGTTCTGGCCTTCGATCGGCTGCGGGTCGACGATCCGGTGGGGGCCACGAGCGTGCACCTCGTGTGTGGCATCTTCGGCACGCTGTGCGTGGGCCTGTTCACGGCGGCGGACCTGTCGGCCTCCACGGCGGCCGGGCCTTTCGGCTCGATGGTCGTCGGCGGTCCCAAGCAGGGTCTGCTCTATGGTGGTGGTTTCGACCAGCTGTGGATCCAGTTGATCGGCGTCCTGGCGGTCGGTGCCTACGTCGTGCCCGTCTCCGCGATCTGCTGGTTCATCATCAAGGCGCTCGTCGGCCTGCGGGTCGCTCCGCAGGAGGAGATCGAGGGCCTCGACATCGGCGAGCACGGCAACGAGGCCTACCACGGCTTCGTGCTGGCGCGATCCGAGTGAAAGAAAACCTCCGTTGACCGGCCGTTCCCCGGGGTGGGTGCCCCGGGGAACGGGCCGGTGTCACGATCCAGAAGGATGCCCCAACGGCTTGGGTGGGCACTCCGCCTAGCTCGCCCAGGCCGGGGCATCCTGCTTCACGCCCGCGGGGCCATCCATGGCCCCCGCGGGCGTGGGCCGTCGCGGCTTTGATCCGCAGCACGCAGAGGCGTTGTGGGTTCTGCGAGGGGTTGCCGCGTGCCATGGGAGCCGGGCTGTGGGAGCAAGCGCAGGCATGGATGCCGAAGCGCAGCGGACACGCAGAGAACGGAGGCCCGGAGGGCCGCAGTGAACGTCCGGCGACGTGGCACCGGCGACCCCGAGCCGGCGTCACCATCCGGTCCCCACGGTCTCCGCTGCACCTCGAAAGCCTCTGCGAACCTCCGGCGTCGGGCCGGGGGCACCCCCGAACGCGACCGGAGCCAGCGGCTACACTACGTCCGTCCCACGGCCTCACGCGGCAGCCATCCCGTGAAACTCATCATCGCCATCATCCAGCCGAACAAGCTCGAGAGCGTGAAGGAAGCGCTTTCGGAGGTGGAGGTTTTCCGGCTCACGGTCCTCGACGTGCAGGGGTTCGGGCGGCAGCGCGGGCACGCCGAGACCTACCGCGGTCACGAGATCGCGGTCAACCTGCTCCGCAAGGTGCAGCTGCAGATCGCCGTGAACGACGACTTCGTCGAGCCGACGATCGCGGCGATCATCAAGGGGGGGCGGTCCGGCGAGACGGGCGAAATCGGCGACGGCAAGATCTTCGTGCTGCCGCTCGAGGAGTGCGTCCGCATCCGCACGGGCGAACGCGGCCACGAAGCCATCTGACGGAGGCTGGCGGCTCCGCGGGCCATTGCGATGCCCGTGGGCGCGGGCGGAGGATGATGGGCATGAGAACGATCACCCTGATCGCCGTCGCGTGCGCCGCGATGGCGAGCGCGCAGGACGCCGATCCGCAGCGTCTCGGATTGACGATCGCCCTCGTCGGGGACTCCACGGTCACGGATCAAGCCGGCTGGGGCCAGGCCTTCGCCGGTAGGTTCGATGACCGCGTCAAGATCCTCAATTTCGCGATCGGCGGGCGAAGTTCCAAAAGCTGGTTCGACGAACGGCGTTTGCCGCGGGTGCTCGAGGCGAAGCCCGACTACGTGCTGATCCAGTTCGGGCACAATGATCAGCCGGGCAAAGGCCCCGACCGGGAAACGGATCCGGGAACGAGCTATCGAGACTATCTGAAGACCTACCTCGAGGAGTTTCGGGCGATCGGGGCCAAGCCGATTGTCGTCAGCTCCGTCACCCGCCGCACGTTCGACGAGAACGGGAAAATCAAGTCGACCTTGACCCCGTGGGCCGAGGCGGCCCGGGCCGTCGCCAAGGACGCGGGAGTGCCGTTCATCGACCTGCACACGATCAGCGTCGCCTACCACGACGGCATCGGCCGCGATGCCAGCATGGCCTTCAATCCCAAGCCTGGCGACGTGACCCACTTCAACCCGCAGGGCGCCGCAGCGATCGCCGACCTGATCATCAGGGAACTCGCGACCGTCTCCCCGGATCTCGCTTCCTATCTGAAGGGATCGGTCCACGGCCGCCCGTGAGGCCTCGCCCGGCGCCGACGTGTCGGCCCGTCAGCCCTGCTGCGGGTGCAGCCGCGGGCCGCTGCCGAGGGTCAGCCGGTTGACGGCGGCGAGGAAGGCCTTCGCGGAGGCCTCGAGCGAATCGGTCGAGACCCCGCGGCCGCGCTGCACCTGCCCGGCGTGCTCGAGCTCCACCGTGACCTCGGCCTGGGCGTCCTTGCCGACGGTCACCGCCTGGACGCGGAAGTCGCGGCAGGTGGTCGTGATGCCCGTCAGCTTCTCGATGGCCAGGAAGATGCCGTCGATCGGACCGTCGCCGGCGGTGATCGTCACCGCCTCCGGCGCTCCCGACTTGAGGACGCGCAGGGTGACCGTCGGGGCGGCCCCCGACTCGCAGGCCACGGTGTAGCCCTCGAACGTGAACTGCTCGGGCAGGGCCGCGAACTGCTGCTCGCAGAGGGCGGCGATGTCGCCGTCGTAGATCTCCTTCTTCCGGTCGGCGAGCAGCTTGAACTGCTCGAAGATCGTCTGCAGCTGCTCCGGCGAGAGTTCGTAGCCGAGGGCCTTGGCCCGGTCGGCGAGCGCGGCCCGGCCGCTGTGCTTGCCGAGCACGAGGTCGGTCCGCTCGAGCCCCACGTCCTCCGGTCGCATGATCTCGTAGGTGCGTCGTTCCTTGAGCATGCCGTCCTGGTGGATGCCCGCCTCGTGGGCGAAGGCGTTGCGGCCCACGATCGCCTTGTTGCGCGGCACCTGGATGCCGGTGACGTTGGCGACGAGCCGGCTGGTGGGAACGAGCTTCTGCGTGGCGATCCGGGTCTCGACGCCGTAGTAGTCGCGGCGGGTGCGGAGGGCCATCACGACCTCCTCCAGCGAGCAGTTGCCCGCCCGCTCGCCGATGCCGTTGATCGTGCACTCCACCTGTCCGGCCCCCGCCTCGACCGCGGCCAGGCTGTTGGCCACGGCCAGGCCGAGGTCGTCGTGGCAGTGGACGCTGATCACGGCCCGGTCGATGTTCGGCACGCGGTCGCGGAGGCTCTTGATCACGTGGTGCATCTGCGTCGGCGTGGCGTAGCCGACGGTGTCGGGGATGTTGACCGTCGTCGCCCCGGCCGCGATCACCGCCTCGACCACGCGGCACAGGAAGTCGATCTCGGTGCGGGCGGCATCCTCCGGCGAGAACTCGACGTCGGCGCAGTGCCGGCGGGCCCGGGTCACGCCGGCCACGGCCCGGGCCAGCACCTCGTCCTCGTTCATCCGCAGCTTGAACTCGCGGTGGATCGAGCTGGTGGCGAGGAACACGTGGATTCGCGGCTGCCGCGCGTGCCGCAGGGCCTCCCAGGCACGGTCGATGTCGGCGTCGCTGCAGCGGGCCAGGCCGCACACCGTGGCGCCGGAGACGTCGGCCGCGATGTCGCGGACGCTCTCGAAGTCGCCGGGCGAGGCGATCGGGAAGCCGGCCTCGATCACGTCCACGCCCAGCGCCACCAGCGCCCGGGCGATCTCGATCTTTTCGGTGCGATTCATGCTCGCGCCGGGCGACTGCTCGCCGTCGCGGAGCGTGGTGTCGAAGATGCGGACGGATCGCGGAGCTGTCATGGGGACGGCGGTGGGAACGGCTGCGGCCGCACGGGGCCGAAACGGGGGAGTGACCTGCATGGTACTCCGCCTCCGGGCGTCCGGCATCCCGACTGGTGTTCTCCCGGACGATCCCCGCTTTGTAGACTTTCCGGCACGACGGATGCAGGTCCGTCGGCTGCGTGACCGAGGTGGCGATGGCGTCGGTGGAACAGGCGGTGGCGACGCGGGACGAGGCCGCCGGGGGGCCCCCGGCCGGACCCGCGCACACCCCCGCCCCGATGGGCGGCTGGCGGCGGTTGCAACGCGGACTCGTCGGCTGCGGGCTGCTGGTCGCCGGCGTGGCCGCCTGGTGGTGGCTGGCCACGCATCACCTCGGCGGCGACGACCACGGGGGTGGGCCGAAGACCGCCGGGGCGGCCGCGGGCCCGGCGACCGACGTGGTGACCCTGCCGGCCGGCGACGCCGCGGACCGGATCGGGCTGGTGGCCGTCGAGCCGCGGCGACTGCGGGAGCATCTCACGGTGCCCGGGCGGCTCGACTACGACGCCCGCTACCGCCTCGACTACGAGTCGCCGGTCGACGGCATCGTGTCGCGCGTCTTCGTCCAGGTGCGGCAGCAGGTGGCGAAGGGTGATTCGCTCGCCGAGGTCTCGAGCCCCGACGTCGGCACGGCCCGGGACGACGTCCGCAAGCGGGAGGACGACAAGCGGATCGCGGACAAGGCGGCCGAGTGGGCGGCGACGATCGCCACCAACGTCGAGGCCCTGCTGGCAACGCTGGCCAGCCATCCGCCCCTGGAGCGGATCGAGAAGGACTTCGAGGGGCGGGTACTCGGCGACTACCGCGAGAAGATCCTCGGTGCCTACTCGCGGCTGCTGTACGTCGAGAAGGTGAACACCAGCACGCGTCAGCTCGGCGAGGGGGGCGTGCTGTCGGGGCGGATCATCGAGGAGCGGACGAGCAACCTCGAGGTGGCCCGGGCGAGCTTCGCGGCCGCCTGCGAGGAGGCCCGCTTCCAGACCCGCCAGGACCGCGACCGGGCGCGGTCCGCGCTCGAGCAGGCCGACCGGCTCGTGCAGGTCGCGCGGGAGCACCTGCGGACGCTCGTCGGCAGCAAGCTCGAGGCCGATGTCGGCGGCCAGGGCGCGGCCGAGGGGGTGGCCGACGCGGAGGGCACGGACGCGGCGCAGGGCCTGAGCACGCTCGTGCTGCGGACGCCCTTCGCGGGGCTGGTGGAGGACGTCTTCGTGGCCCGGGGCGAGCGGGTCAAGGCCGGCGACCGGCTGTTCGTCGTCGCCGACACCTCCACGCTCTGGGTCCGGGCCCAGATCCACGAGCGGCAGTGGACCACCGTCGAGGTCTCCGAGGGCCAGGAAGTGGCCGTCCAGGTGCCGGGCGCCGCCGATCACGACACGACCGCCAGGATCAACCACGTCGGCGCGACCGTGGAGGCGGAGTCGCGAAGCGTGCCCCTGGTGGCGACGCTCGAGAACGACGACGCCCACTACAAGCCCGGCATGTTCGTGTGGGTCGACCTGCCCCAGGGGCAGGAGCGGGAGGGGCTGGCGGTGCCGGCCGAGGCGGTGCTGCGTCACGAGGGGCGGGCGTTCGTGTTCGTACCGGCCGGCGCGAACCGCTTCCGGCGGGTCGACATCGAGGCCGGCGCCGATACCGCCGGCTTCGTGGAGGTGAAGTCGGGCCTGCGGGCCGGCGAGCAGGTGGTGGCGCGGGGTGCCTTCCTCCTCAAGAGCGAACTGCTCCTCGAGGAGGAAGAGGAGGAGCCAGCCCCCGCGGGCTGACGGGAGTCCACGCGTGCTCACAGGCGTCATCGAGTGGTCCCTCGCGAACCGCGCGCTGGTGATCGCGCTGTTCGTGCTCATGGCCGTGGCCGGCCTGTTCGCGGCCACGCGGATCCCCGTGGACGCCGTCCCCGACCTCGTCAACGTGCAGGTGCAGGTGGTGACCGAGGCGGGCACCCTGCCGCCGCTCGAGGTCGAGCGGTCGGTCACCTATCCGGTCGAGATGGCGATGAGCGGCCTGCCCGGGGTCGAGGAGATGCGGAGCGTCTCGCGGCTGGGCATTTCGGTCGTGACGATCGTGTTCCACGAGGGAACCGACATCCTCCGGGCCCGGCAACTGGTGACCGAGCGGCTGCCCGCGGCCCGGGCGGGCATGGCCGCCGGGGCCGCCGACCCGCAACTCGGCAGCCTGAGCACGGCGCTCGGCGAGATCCTCCAGTTCGAGATCCGCGGCCCCGGCCGCAGCCTGATGGACCTGCGGAGCATCCTCGAGTGGGAGATCGCGCCGGTCATGCGGCAGGTGGAGGGCGTGACCGACATCAACAGCCACGGCGGCCACGCCAAGAGCTACGAGGTGCAGGTCGACCCGGATCGCCTCGCCTCGCAGGGCATCTCGCTCGGCGAGGTGCTCGACGCGCTCGAGCGGAACAACGCCAGCACGGGCGGTGGGTACATCGTCAAGCACGGCGAGCAGCGGTTCATCCGCGGTGAGTCGCTGCTCCACGGCGTGGACGACATCGAGAAGGTGGTCGTCCGCAGCCCCGCGGGCGGCGTGCCGGTGCTGATCCGCAACATCGGCCGGGTCGCGGTGGCGCCGCTGGTGCGGCAGGGGGCGGCCACCCGCGACGGCCGCGGCGAGATCGTCACGGGGATGGTGATGATGGTCCGGGGCGAGAACAGCCGCCGGGTCGTGGCGGCGACGAAGGAACGGCTGGCCGCGATCCAGCCCACCCTGCCGCCGGGCGTCGAACTGGAGATCGTGTACGACCGCTCCGACCTCATCGCCCGCACGCTCGACACGGTGCTGCACAACCTCGCCGAGGGGGGGCTGTTCGTGATCGGCGTGCTCCTGCTGCTGCTGGGCAACGTGCGGGCCGGGCTGATCGTCGCCCTGGCGATCCCGCTCTCCATGCTCTTCGCCGCCAACCTGATGCTGGCCGTCGGCATTCCGGCGAGCCTCATGAGCCTGGGGGCGATCGACTTCGGGCTCGTCGTCGACAGCTCGGTGATCATGGTGGAGAACTGCGTCCGCCGGCTGGGGATCGCCCCGCCGAACGCCTCGAAGCTCGAGGTCGTGCGGGACGCGGCGGTGGAGGTTCGCGGCCCGACGATGTTCGGCGAGCTGATCATCGCCGTCGTCTACCTGCCGATCCTGTTCCTGCAGGGCACGGAGGGCAAGCTCTTCCGGCCGATGGCCCTGACGGTGCTCTTCGCCCTGGCGGGCTCGCTCGTGATCTCGCTGACGCTCATGCCGGTCCTCGCCGCCACGGTCCTCGGCCGTGAGGAGGAGCACGAGCCGCTGATCATGCGGGTGTTCCACCGGCTCTATCAGCCGCTGGCGCGGCTGGCGGTGCGGCACCCCGTCGTGATCGCCCTGGCGGCGGCCGGGCTCGTGGCCGCGAGCGTGCCCGTGGGCCTGCGGCTGGGGGCCGAGTTCATGCCCCGGCTCGACGAGGGGGACATCCTCATCGAGGTCAACCGGCTGCCCAGTGCCACGCTCGAGGACTCGGTGCCGCTGACCTCGCGGATCGAGCGGGTGCTCGGCGAGTTGCCCGAGGTGCGGACCGTGTTCTGCAAGACGGGCCGCCCTGAGATCGCCAACGACATCATGGGCGTGCAGCAGACCGACGTCTGGGTGATGCTCAAGCCCCGCAGCCGCTGGCCGGCCGACCTGTCCCGCGACGCGCTCGTGGAGAAGATGTCGGCGGCCCTCGAGGGGGCGGTCCCGGGGGCGAACTTCGGCTTCAGCCAGCCGATCGAGATGCGGGTCGACGAGCTCGTGGCGGGCGTCAAGGCCGACGTGGCCGTGCTCGTCTACGGCGACGACCTGGGCACGCTCGGCGACCTCGGGCAGCGGATCGAGGGGGTGCTCCGCGACATTCCCGGTGCGGCCGACGTGCGGGCCGACTGGCAGGCCGACATCCCCACGCTGCGGATCGACGCCCGTCAGGACCAGCTGGCCCGCCACGGGATCGACGGCGGCGACGTGATGCGGACGGTGTCCGCGATGGGCGGCATCCAGGCGGGCGTGATCTACGAGGGCCGGCCGCGGTTCCCGCTGATGGTCCGGTTCCCCGCGGCCTGGCGCGAGAACGAGGACCTCGTGCCCCAGATCCCTGTCGGGGCCGCCGGCGGCCGGCCCGTGCCCCTGGGCGAGCTGGCCGACATCCGCCTCGAGGAGACGCCCCCCTCGATCGAGCACGAGAACTCGCGGCGCCGGACGTTCGTGTCGGCCAACGTTCGCGGCCGCGACGTGGCCAGCTTCGTGCAGGAGGCCCAGCGGCGGATCGCGGCCCAGGTGCCGCTGCCGCCCGGCTACGCGATCGACTGGGGCGGCGACTTCGAGAACCTGCTCTCCGCGAGCCGCCGGCTCGCCCTGATCACGCCCGTGGTGCTGGGTCTGATCGCGCTGCTGCTCTACACGAGCTTCAAGTCGCTGCGGCTGGCGGCGCTGATCTTCGTGGCCGTGCCCGTGGCGGCGTCGGGGGGCGTGGCGGCGCTGGCCCTCCGCGACATGCCGTTCTCGATCGCGGCGGGCGTGGGATTCGTGGCCCTGTTCGGCGTGGCCGTGCTCAACGGCCTCGTGTGGGTGGCCGGCGCGGAGCACGCCCGGGCCGCGGGGCTCACCGCCCGGGAGGCGGCGGTCGCCACGGCGGAGGTGCGGATCCGGCCGGTGCTGATGACGGCCCTCGTGGCCAGCCTCGGCTTTCTGCCGATGGCGCTGGCGACGAGCGCGGGGGCCGAAATCCAGCGGCCATTGGCCACGGTGGTGATCGGCGGCATCGTCACGAGTACGCTGTTGACGGCGTTCGTCGTGCCGGCCATCTACCCCTGGTTCGCCCCGCGGACGCGGCCCGGCGCCGGGTGAGGCCGCCGGGGATACCGCCCGCGAGGACCGCCCCATGACACTCCGCGAGTTCCAGTCGCTCATCCGGGCGATGTACCACGACAAGGACGCGGCCCGCGGCGTGGAGGGGACGTTCATGTGGCTCACGGAGGAGATCGGCGAATTGGCGACGGCCCTCCGCAGCGGCACGCACGATGAGCGGGCCCTCGAGTTCGCCGACGTGCTCGCCTGGCTGGCCACGATCGCCAACGTGGTGGACGTCGACCTCGAGGAGGCGGTGCGGCGCAAGTACGGCACCGGCTGCCCGGGCTGCGGCCAGTTCGCCTGCACCTGCCCCGACGCGGAGAAGCCATGAGGCGGGCGGTGCTGGCGGCGGCGCTCTTCGCGACCGTGTCCGCGGCGGCCGCCTACGAGGTCGAGGTCGGCTTCGGCGGCGTCCATCGCACGGCGGCCTGGACGCCCGTGACCGTGGCGGGCGGCGGGGCCGCGCCCGGCGACACGCTCTTCGTGTGGGCCGAGGATCCCGATGGCCAGTTCGTCCGCTCACCCCCGGGCAGCGAGGTGACCGCCGCCGGCGGCGGGCCGGCGTGGCGATTCGTCGTCCGCTTCGGCCGGCCGTCGGGACGGTTGCGGGTCGAGCGTCGCGCCGCGGGCGCGGCGGCGGACGCGACGGGCGAGATCGTCGACCTGCGGCTGCCCGAGCCGATCCCCTCGACGACGCGGATCGTGCTGGTCGCCGGCGACCTGCCGGGCGCCGAGGCCGCGGTCCGGATCATCGCCCGCGAGGACGAGCCGCGGCCCCGGCTCGTGTCGCTCACGGCCGGCGGCCCGATCGCGACCGGCGGCGCGGCCCGCGATTTCGACGCGGCCGACGCGATCGTGGTCTGTGGCAGCGCCGTGGAGCGGCTCGCGGCCGACGTGCGGCGCGGCATCGACGCCTGGGTCAGGCTCGGTGGTCGGCTGGTGTTCGTCGCGGGCGGCTCGGCCGCCGAGCTGCCGGCCGACGCGGCGGCGTGGTTGCCGGCGCCGGTGACGCGGCTGGCCACGCTCGAGCGATTCGGCGGCCTCGAGACCCATGCCCGGGCCGGCCGGCTGCCGCCGCGGGTGGCGGCCGGCGTGCGGGTGCCCCTGTTCGCGGCGGCCGCGCCGCTCCCCGGCATCGTCGACGTCTGGGAGGGGCCGGCCGGAACGGGAACGCCGCTCGTGGTGCGCCGGTGCCATGGCCTGGGCACGATCGCCTGGCTGGGAGTCGACCTCGACGCCCCGGTATTTCGCGACTGGCAGGGCGCGGCGCCGCTGCTGGCGGGACTGCTCGGCGGCCGGGCCGAGACGGTGGATCAAGAGGCCGGCGGCCTGGAAGCGAGCCGCGACGGGGACCTGGCGGGGCAGCTGCGGACGGCGCTCGAGCGGTTCCCGCCCGCCGGCGTGGCGCCCGTGTCGTTCGAACTCGTGGCGGCGATCGGGCTGCTCTACGTGCTCTGCCTGTATCCAATCGACTGGTGGCTGGTGTCGCGGTCGGGTGGCCGGCCGTGGGTGGCGCGGCTCACGCTCGCGGCGTTCGTGGCGGCCTTCACGGGCCTGGCCTGGGGCGTGCATGCCGCCCGGCAGCCGGCGGCCGGGGAGCGGCCGACGTGCGCCGCGGAGATGGTCGACTTCGACGCGGCCGGCGGCACGGTGCGCGGTCGCGGCTGGGCGGCGATCCAGTCCGTGGACAACGACCGGCTCGGGGTCGACGTGGCGGTCGACGAGGCGGCCGCCGACGTGGCCGTCTCCTGGTGGGGCGACGCAGGCCGCGGCTTCGCCGCGGTGGATGCCGGGATGCCGCATCCGTCGCTCGCCGCCGCCGACTACGCCTACCGCCGGTCGCTCGCGGTTCTCGCGGGCGTGCCGATCGCCGCCTCGTCGTCGCGGCTCTTCGAGGCCGACTGGCAGGCCGGTCGGGAGCCGGGTTCCATCGCCACCGCCGACCTGGCGGCCGGTCCGCAGGGCACGCTCACGGGCGGCGTCGCGCAGCACCTGCCGTTCCCGCTCGAGGGCTGCCGGCTCGTGCACGGCGGCTGGCTGTACGACGTCGGTCGGCTCGAGCCGGGGCAGCGCTACGACACCGCGGCGGGCCGCGGACCGCGGTCGCTGGCCGCGGCCCTGACGCGGCGGGCGGCCGCCAAGGAGCGGGACGTGGCCGTCCGCTGGAACCCCGCCGAGGCCGACGCGGAGCGGATCCTGGAGGTCGCCGGCTTCCACGCGGCGGCGGGTGGCGAGGGCTACACGGGCCGGCCCGGCGGTCGGCTCGGTCGGCTCGATCTGTCGGCGGTGGTCGGCCTCGACCGGGCCGTCCTCGTCGGCTTCACGTCCCGCGGCCAGGCGACCTGGAACGTCGCCGGCGGGCGGGCGACCGCCCGGGGGCTGTATCGTATCGTGATCCCGGTGGCCCCCGCGGCGGCGGGCACGGAGCGGTGACGGCGGCATGATCGAGACCATCGACCTGACGAAGAAGTACGGCGACTTCTGTGCGCTCGAGTCGCTCGACCTGCGGCTCGCCCAGGGGGACCTGTTCGGCTTCATCGGCCCCAACGGCGCCGGCAAGACGACCACGATCCGCATCCTGTCCACGCTCCTGGCGCCGACCTGGGGCGAGGCCTACGTCTGCGGCCACTCCATCTACACGCACCCGCGCGAGATCCGCCGGGCGATCGGCTACATGCCCGACATCTTCGGGGTGTACGACGACATGCGGGTCATCGAGTACCTGGAGTTCTTCGCCGCCGCCTACCGGATCGCGGGCCCCGCGCGGCGGCAGGTGGCGGAGCGGTCGCTCGAACTGGTGGATCTCGTCGCCAAGCGGGACGAACTGGTCACGAGCCTGTCCCGGGGCATGACCCAGCGGCTGGGGCTGGCGCGGGTGCTGCTCCACGACCCGCAGGTGCTGCTGCTCGACGAGCCGGCCAGCGGGCTCGACCCCCGCGCCCGGATCGAGATGCGCGGCCTGCTCAAGCGGCTGCAGGGCATGGGGAAGACGATCCTCGTGTCGAGCCACATCCTTCCGGAGCTGGCCGACATCTGCAACCGGGTGGGGATCATCGAGTACGGCCGGCTCCTGGCCTGCGGGGACGTGCAGGACCTGCTCGCCCAGGTCCGCGGCCGCCCCACGCTCCGCATCCAGGTCGTGGGATCGCCCGAGGCGGCGGCCCGGTCGCTGGAGCGGTGCCCCGAGGTCGCGGCCGTGACGGTCCGCGACGGCGAGGTGGTGGTCGCCATCGCCGACGGGGTGGTCGACCGGTCGCCGATCGCCGCCCGGCTCGTGGCCGACGGCCACGGCATCCTCGCGCTGCGGGAGCAGGAGGTGAACCTGGAGACGGCGTTCCTGGAACTCACCCGCGGTGCGTTGGCGCGGCCCGCCGACGCCTGAGTGGCGGGGATTTTGCTAGAGTGGGGGCTTTCCGTTCCGGAGGCAAGTCGCATGCGGATCCTGTTGGCCTGTGCCGTCGTCTTCGGTGCCGTCGCGGTGGCCCGGAGTCAGCCCCCCGAGCCGCTCGCCGCCCCCGGACAGGCCGGCGCCGCGACCCCCGCCGACATGGGCTACGCGCTCGGCTATCGGATCGGCGAGCAGATCGCCGCCGAGCACAAGGAGATGGGCACGCCCGTCGACTTCGCGGCGCTCGCCAAGGGGCTCGCCGACGCGACGACCGGTGCGAAGCCGCAGCTCGACGAGGCCGGCTTCCGGCGGGCCCTCGCGGGCCTCGAGGACGCGATGCAGCGGCAGCAGGAGGCGTTCGCCGCGCGGATGCAGGCCGCCGCGAAGGCGAACCTTGAGAAGGGACGGAAGTTCCTCGCCGAGAACGGCGGCCGTAAGGGCGTGACCACGCTGCCCAGCGGCCTGCAGTACGAGGTGCTCGTGGAGGGCGCGGGACCGAAGCCGTCGGCCGACCACGACGTGATCGCCCATTACCGGGGCACGCGGATCGACGGCAGCGAGTTCGACGGCACCGACCCCAAGGGTGAGCCCGCCTCCTTCCCGCTCCGCGCCGTCGTGCCCGGGTGGCGGGAGGCGTTGCCCCTGATGAAGGCCGGCTCGAAGTGGCGGATCTACCTGCCGCCGGAACTTGGCTACGGACCGCAGGGCTCGCCGCCGGCCATCGAGCCCAACGAGGTGCTCGTGTTCGAGATTCAGCTGATCGGCAGCAAGCCCGGAGCGGCTCCGCCCGGCGGCGGGCCCGGGGGCCGCTGACCGCCATCCTGCGGGGAGGCCGCGTGGTGCGGGCATGGGCGATGGCGTGGCGGGTGGCGGCCGGCGTGGCCGTGGCCGCCGCGTTCGCCGTGGCGGCCGAGCCACGGGAGGACCGCCACGCGGCGGCTCGCGAGCGGATGGTCCGCGACGACATCGCCGCGGGCGGCGTCGTCGATCCGCGGGTGCTCGAGGCGTTGCGGCTCACGCCCCGGCACGAGTTCGTGCCCGCCGCCCAGCGGCACCTGGCCTACTTCGACATGTCGCTGCCGATCGGGGAGGCCCAGACGATCTCCGGGCCGTTCGTCGTGGCGTACATGACGGAGAAACTGGAGCCGAAGCCGACCGACCGCGTGCTGGAGATCGGCACGGGCAGCGGCTACCAGGCCGCCGTGCTCTCCCCGCTGGTGGGCATGGTGTACTCGATCGAGATCCACGAGCCGCTCGGAGAGAAGGCCGCCCGCACGCTCGCCCGGCTCGGCTACCGCAACGTGGTCACGAAGGTGGGCGACGGGTTTCTCGGGTGGCAGGAGCATGCCCCCTTCGACAAGATCATCGTCACCTGCTCGCCGGAGGACGTGCCGCAGCCGCTCGTCGACCAGCTCGCGGAAGGCGGGCGGATGGTGATTCCGGTCGGTGAGCGGTTCGACCAGGCGCTCGTCCTGCTCGTCAAGAAGGACGGCAAGCTGCTGCGGGAGGCGCTGACGCCGACGCTCTTCGTGCCGATGACGGGCAGGGCCGAGGACGCGCGGGCGGTGCAGCCCGACGGCGGCCGGCCGGAGGTTCACAACGGCGGCTTCGAGGAGCCGCTGCCCGATTCGCGGCAGCCGGCGGCCTGGTACTACGGCCGGCAGATGGAGGTGGTCGAGGAGGCGGCCGTGCCGGAAGGCACGAAGTTCCTGCGGCTGACGAACGACCAGCCGGGACGGCCCGCGCAGGTGTTCCAGGGGTTTCCCGTCGACGGCTCGCGGGTCGGCCGGCTGCGGATCGAGGCCTGGCTGCGGGGCGACCGGCTGCGGCCGGGCGCCGTCGCCGACGAGATGCCACGGATCGTCGTGCGGTTCCAGGACGCCGACCGGGCGCGGTCGAGCCTGGCCCGGATCGGTCCCTGGGAGGGCACCTTTCCGTGGGAGCGGAAGGCGGGGACCGTGGTCGTGCCGACGTGGGCCCGGGAGGCGATCCTGCAGGTGGGCCTGATGGGCGCCACCGGCCGCCTCGACGTCGACGACGTACGGATCAGCGGCCAGGAACGTTGAACGGCCGCCGCGGCAGCTGGCCCGAAAACGACTTTTTCCCGAGCAAAAGCCGTTTTTCCTGGCGTTTCGTCCAGTCGGCAAACTTTTCCCAGCCTGCTTGATTTGCCTGACCCGCAAATTATCTTTGACCTGCGAACGTGTCCGGCCCCCGAAAGCGTTTCGGGTCCGGTGGTGTCCGCGGCCGGCAAATCCACACGGAGAACGATCGAGATGATGGCGCAGCGTCGTTGGATGAAGATTGCAGGAGTGTTCACGTTCGTCGCGGTCGCTGCGGCGGCCTGTGACGTGCAGGCCGGATGGCATCATCGCTATCGTGGCTACGGCTCGTCGGGCGGTTCGTCCGGTGGTTCGTCGGGCGGCTCGTCGGGTGGTTCGTCCGGCGGCAGCTACAGCTCCTACGGTGGCGGCTCCTCGGGCGGCAGCTACGGCTCGTACGGCTCCTACGGGTCGCACGGCAGCTGGGGCTCGCACCATGCCTACAAGCGTGCCATGCGCGCCTACCGCCACGGCTCGTCGGGCGGCAGCTCCGGTGGCTCGGCCGGTTACAGCTACGGCTCGTCGGGTGGCAGCTCCGGCGGCAGCTCGGGTGGCTCGTCTGGCGGCTCGTCTGGCGGCTCGTCTGGCGGCTCCTACGGCGGCTATGCCGCTCCGGCCTACTCGTCGGGCATGCCGATCGAGTCGTACCGCGTGATCGGCGAGACGCCCTCGATGACGGGTGGCGAGATCATCGGCACGCCGACCCCGGCCGCGACCGACTCGACCCGCACCGAGCAGGTGCCGGCCGACGGGGCGCTGTTGGTCGTCGAGGTGCCCGCCAACGCGAAGATCTTCGTGAACGGTGCCGAGACCTCGTCGCAGGGGACCGTGCGCCGGTTCCTGTCCCGCGGCCTCGTGGCCGGCAAGCAGTACGAGTTCGTCGTCCGCATGGCGGTTGATCGCGACGGCGGCCCGGCCGAGGAGACGCAGGTCGTCTCGCTCGCCGCGGGCAGCCGGTCGACGGTCTCCTTCGTGCCGGCGGCGGCCTCGGCGACCCCGGTGAAGACCAGCCTCACGCTGCACGTTCCGGCCGACGCCAAGGTCTGGCTGGCGGGTAGCGCGACCGCGTCGAGCGGCGCCGTGAGGCAGTTCGAGACTGCGACGCTCAAGGCCGGCCAGGCCTGGCGGAACTACGAGGTGCGCGTCACCGCCGTCGTCGACGGCAGCGAGCGGACCGTGTCGAAGACGATCGACCTGGCCGCCGGCGACGTGGTCGAGCTGACGCTCGACCCGTCCGTGCGGACCGCCGCGGCCGACGCCACGGCGAGCCTTCGCTGAACCGGTCGGAAGGGCGACCCTGAATCGCTGGCGCTCCCGCGCGGCCCCGTGCCGCGCGGGAGCGTCGCCTTTTATGGGCGGGCTTCGGGTACCATGGGAGGGGCGGCACCATGGCATATCGATCCCTCAAGAACGTCCTCGGCGAGACCAGCCTGGAGCGGAAGTGCCGCTTCCTCTTCGGGCTCTGCCTGTTCGTCCTCATCGCCGGCAGCTTCTGGTGGTACGGCAGCCGCACGGAGCAGATCGTCTACGCGACGACGCGGAACACCGGTCGCCAGCTCGTCGACGCCTACATGCTCCAATACCACTGGCAGAAGCTGGAGCCGGAGCAGAAGTACACCGACCTGATCCGGCGGCTGGCCAGCGACCTCGGCAACCGGACCTTCGATGCCTCGCAGCTGCTGCGGCCGGACGCCGCGGGGGACGAGCGGGCGGCCTACAAGCGGCTCGACCTCGCGGTGCTCGAGTACTTCCGGGGCCGGGCCGCGCCGCCGGCGACCCCGGGCGGCGGCGCGGGGTTCGGGGGCGATGGCGGCGAGTACCGCGAGTTCCGCACCGAGGACAACTCGGAGTACCACTACTACCAGCCGATCCGCGCCAAGCAGAACTGCCTCGTGTGCCATGAGTTCCGGGGCGGGGCGGTGGGGGCCGCGGCGGGGGCGGGCCGCGAGCGGCTCGCCGAAAACGACCTGATGGCCGTCGTGAAGGTGGTGATGCCCGACAAGGCGACCCAGGAGGCGATCAACCTCAACCGGGCGATCCTCCTCGCGACCGCGATCATGACGGTCTTCCTCGCCATGCTGGCGGCCTATGCGATCGTGCGCTACGTGATCGTCAAGCCCCTCCAGCACCTCCGCGACGTGAGCGACGAGATCCGCCGCGGCAACGTGCAGGCCCGGGCCGAGATCCACACGGCCGACGAGTTCGAGGAGCTCGGCGTGGCCTTCAACCGCATGCTCCGCGGCCTGATCGACTCCCAGGAGGAGTTGCGGAAGACCAACGTGACCCTCGACGACAAGGTGGACGAGCTCGCCCAGGCGAACCTCAACCTCTACGAGACGAACCGGCTCAAGGGCGACTTCCTGGCCACGATGAGCCACGAACTGCGGACGCCGCTCAACAGCATCATCGGCTTCTCTGACGTGCTCGGGTCGATCCAGTCGCTCGACGAGAAGCAGCGCCGGTACGTGGAGAACATCCGCACCTCGGGGCGGATGCTCCTGGAGATGATCAACGACATCCTCGATTTGGCCAAGATCGAGGCCGGCAAGATGGAGGTCCGGCCCGCGACCTTCCGCGTCGAGGCGGTCGTGTCGGCCCAGTGCGACATGGTCCGGCCACTGGCGGAGCGGAAGCGGATCGACCTCGCATACGACGTCGGCCCGGGGCTCGACGCCGTGGAGCAGGACCAGGCGAAGGTCCAGCAGATTCTCGCCAATCTGCTGTCCAACGCCGTCAAGTTCACGCCCGAGGGGGGGCAGGTGGAGGTGCTCGCCCGCGTCGAGGCGGCGGACGAGGGCCCGTCCGGCGATTTCGTGCTGGAGGTGCTCGACACCGGCGTCGGGATCGCCGACGAGGAACAGCAGACGATCTTCGAGAAGTTCCGCCAGGGGCGTGTCTTCCAGCAGGGGGACGACGCCATGACGCGGGAGTACTCGGGCACGGGACTCGGCCTGTCGATCGTCCGCGAGCTGTGCCGGCTGCTCGGCGGCGACGTGGCCGTCGAGAGCCAGCTCGGGCGGGGCAGCCGGTTCACGGTGCGGCTGCCGCTGCGGCTCGAGCCCGTGGACGCGGCCGCCGGCGTGGCGGCCGCCCCCACGGCCCGCGCGGCGGGCTGAGGGGGGCCACATGGGGAGGGCGCGGATGCCGCACGACGACGACGGTGCCGAGGTCGTGCTGTTCACCGACGGGGCCTGCAGCGGCAATCCCGGCCCGGGAGGATGGGCGTTCATCCTCCGCCACCCCGGCAGCGGCCGCGAGACCCACGACTCGGGCGCGGAAGCCGAGACCACCAACAATCGCATGGAACTGATCGCGGTCGTGCAGGGCCTTCGTCAGCTGAAGCGGCCGACCGTCGTGGAACTCGTGACCGACAGCGTCTACGTCGGCACCGGCCTGGCCGAGTGGCTCCCGCGTTGGAAGCAGCAGGGCTGGAAGCGCAAGGAGAAGGGCCGCCTCGTGCCCATCAAGAACGAGGACCTGTGGCGGGAGCTCGACCGACTCGCCGCATCCCACACGATCCGCTTCTCCCACGTCGCCGGCCACTCGGGCCACCCCGAGAACGAGGCCTGCGACCGGATGGCCGTCGCCGCCTACAAGCGGCTGCAGGGGCGGGCGTAGCGGCTCGGGGTTGCCCGTGTCCCCTCGCCGGACGTTCACTTCGGCCCTCCCGGCCTCCGTTCACTGCGTGTCCGCGGCGCTCCGCCATCCATGGCTCCGCTTGCTCCCACAGCCCGCTCGGAGACACGGGCAACCCCTCGTGGGGCAAGCCGTCGGTGCGTCCTGAACTTCGGAGCAGTTGTTTCCGGAGTCGATCATGCACGGGAGGTGGTTTCGCATCCGCACCGCTTACACTCTCCGCATGACCGCACCGCCCTCCGATCGTGACCCGAGCCTGGCGACGCCGCTGGAGCGGCTGCCCGGGGTGGGGACGGCCCGGGCCGAGAAGATCGCCAAGGTCGGCCTCGTGACCGTCCGCGACGCCGTGATGCACTTCCCGCGCGAGTACCGGGATTTCTCCGGGGCGCATGCGGTCGCGGGCCTCCGGGAGGGAGAGCACGCGTCGGTCGCCGGCGAGGTCGTGGATGTCGGCGCGCGGACGCTGTTCTCGGGACGGCACATGCTCACGGTTCGCGTCGCCGCCGCCGACGGGAACGTGCGGGCGGTGTGGTTCGGGATGCCGTTCATGGCCAAGCGGTTCGTGCCGGGCATGCGGGTGGTCGTCGCCGGCCAACCGCGGCTGAAGTCCGGAGCCTGGGAGTTCGCCCACCCGGACGTCCGCTGGCTGGGCGAGACCGAAGCGGCCCACGCCTCCGACTGGCTGGCCGTGTACCCGCTGGCCGAGGGCGTGCAGCAGGCCCAGGTGCGGATGGCGGTGCAGGCGGCGCTCGACCACGCGGCCGGCATCGTGCCGGAGGCGCTGCCGGCGGACATGCTCGCCGCCAAGGGGCTGCTGCCCATCGAGCAGGCGCTCCGCGAGATCCACGTCCCCTCGGCCGCCGGGATGATCGACGCCGCCCGGCGGCGGTTCGTGTACCAGGAGCTGTTCATGCTCCAGCTCGCCCTGCGAATGCACCGCCGGCGGCAGCAGGAGCGGCGGCTGGCGCCGCCGCTGCCGATCGACGCCCGGCTCGACGCCCGGATCCGGGCGCGGTTCCCCTTCGAGTTCACGCCCGCCCAGCGGCGGGTGTGCGGCGAGATCGCGGCCGACCTCGCCCGCACCGAGCCGATGAGCCGGCTGCTGCAGGGGGACGTGGGCAGCGGCAAGACGGCCGTGGCGATCTACGCCATGCTCGCCGCGGCGGCGACACCCGTGGCCGCGACGGAGGGGGCGGGCCCGGCGCTGCTCGAAGACGGCAGGCCGCGGCGGCACCAGGCGGCGATCATGGCGCCCACCGAACTGCTGGCGCGGCAGCACTTCGCGACGCTCGAGCGGCTGCTCGCCGGCAGCGGCACCGAGGTCTGCCTGCTGGTCGGCGGCCAGACGGCGCGGCAGCGGGAGGAGGCGCTCGGGCGCATCGCCTCCGGCCAGGCGGCGATCGTCGTCGGCACCCAGGCGCTCGTCGGCGGGGCGGCGCGGTTCCCTCACCTCGGGCTCGTGGTGATCGACGAGCAGCATCGCTTCGGGGTGCTGCAGCGGGCCACCCTCCAGCAGGCCGCGGCCGAGCCCCACACGCTCGTGATGACCGCCACGCCGATCCCGCGGACGATCGCCCACGCGGTGTACGGCGACCTCGACGTCTCGGTGCTCGACGAGCAGCCGCCGGGGCGGCAGCCGGTGGCCACCTACCGCGTCGGCCCCGACGACCTCGACCGCTGGTGGGAGTTTTTTCGCAAGAAGCTCGCCGGCGGCCGGCAGGGCTACGTGGTCGTCCCGGCCGTGGAGGAATCGAAGCGGGACCTGGCGAGCATTTCCAGCGCCTACGAGTCGCTGGCGAACGGCCCGCTGGAGGCCTTTCGGCTGGGGCTCGTGCACGGGCGGATGAAGTCCAAGGAGAAGGCGGCCGTGATGGAGGCCTTCCGCGCCGGGTCGCTCGACGTGCTCGTGGCGACGAGCGTCATCGAGGTGGGGATCGACGTGCCGCAGGCCACGCTGATGACGATCCTCGACGCGGAGACGTTCGGCCTGGCCCAGCTCCACCAGCTCCGCGGTCGCGTGGCTCGCGGGGCGACGCAGGGCATCTGCGGGGCGGTCGTCGGCCTGCAGGCCGAGCCGCATCCGCGGGTCGACGCGTTCGTGGCCACGTGCGACGGCTTTGCGCTCGCCGAGCGGGATCTCGCCCTCCGCGGGCCGGGCGACCTGGTCGGCACGCGGCAGAGCGGGGCTCCGCCGCTCTACCTCGCCGACCTCCTGCGGGACGGCTCGGTCGTCGCCGAGGCCCGGGCCGACGCCCTCGCCCTCTTCGAACGCGATCCCGAGCTCGCCGACCCGGCGCTCGAGCGGCTCAAGAAGCTGATCGTCGACCGGTGGGGCGCAACCCTCGGCCTCGGCCAGGTCGGCTGAGGCTGGTTGCCCCATGTTCCGTCGATGGTGCGAGGGTCTGCCCAAGCCCTGAGAGCCGGGCTGTGGGAGCGCAGCGGACACGCAGTGAGCGGAAGCCCGGAGGGCGGACGCGAACGTCCGGCGACGGGGCTGGGCAGGCCCGACCCAGTCGTGAATCGCCCGCGCACGGTCCTTCAGGCGTGCCGGCCGCGGCGAACGGCGGCGACGGCGGCGAGGAGCAGGCCGCCGAGCGCGAGTCCGGCCGTGGCTTCGGTGACGGCCCCGAGCAGGCTGGCCGCGGGGAGGGCGTGGAGCGCGTCGTGAATCGCATGGTGGAGGGCGGGCCAGGCGTGCACCACGAGCCCGCCGCCGACCAGGAACATGGCGACGGTGCCCGCGATCGACAGCCCGCGCATCAGCCATGGCGCCGCCGCGACGAGCGCCCGCCCGGCGAACCGCGCGACGGGCCGACGGCCCGCGGCCAGGCGGAGGCCGAGGTCGTCGAGCTTCACGATCGCGGCCACGAGGCCGTAGACGCCCACGGTCATCCCCAGGCCGATCGCCACCAGCACCGCCGCGCGGACGGGGAAGGTTGCGGCGGAGGCCACGCCCAGCGCGATCACGATGATCTCGGCCGAGAGGATGAAGTCGGTGCGGATCGCACCGGCGATCCGCTCCTGCTCGGTCAGCCCGTGGCCGGTCGCCGTGGCGTGGCCGCGGCGGTGGGTCCAGGCGTGCCACACCTTCTCGGCGCCCTCGTAGCAGAGGTAGGCGCCGCCGACGAGCAACAGCGGTGTGACCGCCCAGGGCGCCACCGCGGTGAGGGCCAGGGCCGCGGGCACGAGGATCGCCTTGTTGAGCAGCGACCCCCTGGCGACCGCCCACACGACGGGTAGCTCGCGGTCGGCGGTGATCCCGGCCACCTGCTTCGCGTTGAGGGCGAGGTCGTCGCCGACGACGCCGGCCGTCTTGTGCGCCGCCGCCTTCGTCAGCGTGGCGACGTCGTCGAGCACGCTCGCGATGTCGTCCAGCAGCAGGAGCAGGCTCGTGGCCATGGTCGCCGTGCCGCCGTCAGCCCGCCCGGAGCGGCTCGGTGGCCCGCCACGCCGTGCCGTCACGCTCGACGCGGTGATAGAGCGTGTCCCGCTCCACCGGCTCGCGGCCCGCCTCGCGGATCAGCCGCCGGATCTCCTCCACCGAAAGCACCTCGGGCGTCGTGGCGCCGGCGTCGTGGTAGATCAGCTCGTGACGAACCGTGCCGTCGATGTCGTCGGCGCCGTAGGCCAGGGCGGCCTGTGCCGTGCCGATGCCGAGCATGATCCAGTAGGCCTTCATGTGGTCGAAGTTGTCGAGCACGAGGCGGCTGATCGCCATCGTCCGCAGGCTGAAGGCGGCCGAGGGTTTCGGCAGGTGGGAGAGCCGCGTGTTGGCCGGATGGAAGGCGAGCGGGATGAACGTCTGGAAGCCGCCGGTCTCGTCCTGCAGCTCGCGGAGCCGGAGCAGGTGGTCCGTGCGATGGAAGGCGTTTTCGATGTGGCCGTAGAGCATCGTGGCGTTGCTCCGCAGGCCGAGCTCGTGGGCCGTGCGGTGGATCGTGAACCACTCCCGCGTGTCGGCCTTGTGCTCGCAGATCTTGTCGCGGACTTCCGGGTGGAAGATCTCCGCGCCGCCGCCCGGCAGGCTCCCCAGGCCGGCGTCCTTCATCTCGACGAGGATGTCGCGGATCGACCGCTTCGTGAGGTGGCAGAACCAGTTGATCTCGACCGGCGTCCAGGCCTTGAGGTGGAGCGTGGGATAGGCGTCGTGGAGGAGCCGGACGACGTTCAGATACCAGTCGTAGTCCTTCTGGTGGTGCAGCCCGCCGACGATGTGCATCTCGGTCGAGCCGGCGGCGACCGCCTCCTGGCCTCGGGCCAGGATCTGCTCGTCGCTCATCACGTAGCCGCGGTCCTCGCGGAGGTCGGCCCGGAAGGCGCAGAACGTGCATCGGTAGACGCAGACGTTCGTCGGGTTGAGGTGGGTGTTGATGTTGTAGTAGCCGAAGTTGCCGTTCTTCCGCTCGCGGACGAGGTTGGCCAGTTCGCCGAGGTCGTGAACGGAGATCCGCTCGTCCCACAGGGACTCCGCCTCGGCGGCGTCGAGGCGGGCGCCGGCCTCCACTTTTTCGCGGATGGCGTCGAGCGACGGGGTGACGGCACGGATCATGGGTGGGCTTCCACGGGCGGGGGCGGGTTCCACAACAAGAACCGCAGGCGGCCGTTTTCCGCAACCCGACCGCCCGTCAGATCGCCAAATCCGCGGCAATTGCGGCCAAAAGCACGAGGCCGATCGCTGCGTTGGCCGTGAAGAAGGCCTGGTTGACCCGCGACAGGTCGTCGGGCCGCACGAGGGCGTGCTCCCAGACGAGCAGCCCGGCGATCGCCGCCCAGGCGGTCCAGTAGATCGGGCCCAGTTCCGGCACCACGGTCGGCACGACCGCGAGAACGACGAGCGTGGCGGCGTGCAGCCACTTGGCGAGGGCGAGGGCACGCGGCACGCCCAGCCGGGCAGGAATGCTCCGCAGGCCGTGGGCGGCGTCGAAGGCGGCGTCCTGGCACGCGTAGATGACGTCGAACCCGGCGACCCAGAGCGTCACGGCGGCACCGAGCAGGGCGGCGGGCAGGAGGTCGGCCGGAGCCGCGAGGACCGTGTGGCCGCGGAGGGCGATCCAGGCGGCGACAGGGGCGAAGCCGAGCGCGGCGCCGAGCCACAGGTGGGCCAAGGCCGTGAACCGCTTGGCGTAGCTGTAGCCGAGCAGCCAGGCGAGCACCGGGATCGAGAGCACCAGCGGCAGCCAGTTGGGCAGGAAGAGCAGCGTCGCCGCGACGAACGCCGTCGACGAGGCGACGACGAGTCCGAGCACCTCGGCCGCGGCCACGTCGCCGCGGGGCAGGTGGCGGCCGGCCGTCCGCGGATTGGCGGCGTCGATCGTGCGATCGACGAGCCGGTTGAAGGCCATCGCCGCCGTCCGCGCCGCGACCATGCAGAGGAGGATTCCGGCCGCGGGCCGCAGCCAGCCGCCGGGACCGGCCGCGATTCCGGGGTCGATCCCGCGGCTCGCGGCGAGCAGGGTGGCGGAGATCGCGAAGGGCAGGGCGAAGATCGTGTGGCTGAAGCGGACGAGTTCCAGGTAGGTCCGCAGACGGGAGGCCGGCCGCAGCGGCGCCGTCGTCCCGCCGTCGCCCGTCGCCGCCGTGGCCATCAGACGTCGCCTCCCCAGCGGCGGATGAGCGCGTTGTTCACGCCGAGCTGGTCGCAGATCCTCGCCACCACGAAGTCCACGAGGTCGGCCACGGTGTCGGCCCCGTGGTAGAAGCCGGGCGCGGCGGGGAGCACGACCGCCCCCGCCTCGTGGATCGCCTGCATGTTCTTCAGCTGTGGCAGCGAGAGCGGCGTCTCGCGGGGGACGACGACCAGCTTCCGCCGCTCCTTGAGGTGCACCTCGGCCGCACGGTGCACGAGGTTCTCGCCCATCGAATGGGCCACGGCCGCCAGCGTGCTGCCGCTGCACGGGCAGATCACCATCGCGGACGTGATGAACGACCCGCTGGCGATCGGGGCCATGAGGTCCTTGTAGTGATGGTAGGTGCAGCGGCCGGCCGTCGGCGCGGCCTTGCCGAGCAGGGCGGCGAGGTCGAACCGGTCGAGGTCGAGCCGGCGGTCGGTCTCCGTGGCGAATACGGCCTGTCCGGACGGGCTGACCGTGAGGTGGATCGCGCGACCCGCGGCCAGCAGCACTTCGACGAGCCGCACTCCGTAGGCCACCCCGGAGGCTCCGGTGATCGCCACGACGATGGGGAGATCGGCCACGCTCACGCCGCCTTTCCGGCCGTCCGCGTCGCCACCGTGAGCGTCGCGATGCCGAACGTGAGCGGGATCATGGTCACGTCCGCGAAACCCGCATCTCGGACGAGCCCGGCCAGCCGCTCGCCGGACGGAAACTCCTCCACGCTCTGGTTGAGGTAGGTGTAGGCGTCGGAGCGGTTGCGAGCCACCGTGTTGCCGAGGAACGGCAGGACGCGGCGGAAGTACCACAGGTAGCCCGCGCGAATCGCCGCATTGCGGGGCAGGGAGAACTCGAGGATCGCGAGCCGTCCGCCGGGCACCATGACGCGGGCCATCTCCGCCAGGCCGCGGGACGTGTCGGCGATGTTCCGCAGTCCGAAGGCGACCGTCACGAGGTCGAACGCCGCGTCGGGGAAGGGGAGGGCCTGGGCGTCGGCCTCCACCCACTCCACGCGTGCCCCGGACTTCCGCGCCTTCTCGACGCCGCGGTCGAGCATCGGACGGCAGAAGTCGCTGGCCACGATTCGGACGCCGGGGCCGCTGCGGGCGGCGTAGGCGAGCGCCAGGTCGCCGGTGCCGGTGCACACGTCGAGGATCGCCCCGGTCGGCGGAGGCGGGGCCCGGCGGACCGTGACGTGCCGCCACCAGACGTCGATTCCGCCGGAGAGCATGCGGTTGACGAGGTCGTACCGCGGGGCGATCTCGGCAAACATGCCCCGGACCTTCGCGCCGCTCTTGTCGACCGCGTTGTGCGCCGGGGCCGGCTGGCCTATCGTGGCGGTCGAATCGGCGATCACGAGGCTGCTCCCTGGACCATGTCCCGGCTCTGGCACTGTCACGAACTGTTCCATCGTATGCCGCCGGGGGCCTGCGCGGGAGGGATCGCCGTCGTGATCGACGTTCTGCGGGCGTCGACCACGATGATCACGGCCCTCGCCAACGGCGCCTCCCGGGTGCGGCCCGTGCCCGATGTGGCGGAGGCCCGGGCCCTGGCCGGGGCCCTCGGTTCCGGCACGCTGCTCGGCGGCGAGCGGGGCGGCGTGCGGATCGACGGGTTCGACCTGGGCAACTCGCCGGCGGAGTATGGTCGCGACCGGGTCGCCGGCCGCACGATCGTGCTCACGACCACGAACGGCACCGCGGCGCTCGCCGCCTGCCGCGACGCCCGCGAGGTGCTGGTGGGGGCGATCGTGAACCGCACGGCCGTGGCCACGGCCGCGCGGCGGCTGGCGGCGGCGGGAGGCGGCCACGTGCACCTCGTCTGCGCCGGCACCGACGGCGCCGTGACCGCCGAGGACGTGCTCGCCGCCGGCGCGATCCTCGATGCGGCCCTGCAGGGCGCGCCGGCCGACGTGCTCGACGCCCCTGCCCGCGCCGCGCTCGAGGCCTTCCGGCGGACGGCGCAGGCGGCCGACCCGCGGGCGGCGCTCGTCGCCGAGTTTCGCCGCTCACCGGGCGGCGCGAACCTCGTCGCCCTGGGCATGGAGGCCGACCTGCCGGCGTGCGCGGCGCTCGACGCGGGCGATGTCGTGCCGCGGCTCGACGCCGCCGACGGCTGGCTGACTGCGATGGTGCCGGCCGCCACGGGCGGGTAAGGTATCGCCCGTCCGGGCCGTCCCGACGTGGAGGCCGGCACCTTCGTCGAGAGCGTCATGCAGAACCAGAACGACCAGTCGCGGATGGACCGGATCGTGTCGCTCGCCAAGCGGCGCGGCTTCATTTTCCAGTCGAGCGAGATCTACGGCGGCCTCAACGGCTTCTGGGACTACGGCCCCCTCGGAGTCGCCCTGAAGCGGAACCTCAAGGACGCCTGGTGGCACGACATGGTCTCCGGCCACGACGAACTGGCCACGCTCGCCGGCGCCCCGACGCCGTACGAGATGACGGGCCTTGACTGCACGATCATCATGCACCCGCAGGTCTGGAAGTGCTCCGGCCACTTCGACCTGTTTCACGACTGGATGATCGACTGCCGGGAGTCGAAGCGCCGCTACCGCTACGACCACCTGCACGGCCGCTGGGCGGCCCACCGCGGGAAGAAGGTGTTCGTGACGACCGACGCGTCGGGCGACGAGGCGGCCCCCGCGACCGTCGCCCGGGCCCAGAAGTTCTTCGGGCTGCGGGCCAAGCAGGTGGACGAGATCGAGTGGGGCGGGGGCCTGGAGTCGCTCCAGCAGGCGATCGCGGCGGGCGCGGCGACGCTGGCCGACGTGCTCGGCCCCGATGCCGCCGCCCCGGGCACGCTCACCGAGCCCCGCGAGTTCAACCTCATGTTCGAGACGCGGATCGGGGCCTTGGCGGGCGACGATGACGACCGGGCGTTCCTCCGGCCGGAGACGGCCCAGGGGATCTTCGTGAACTTCAAGAACGTGCTCGACACGTCGCGGGTCCGCGTGCCGTTCGGGATCGCGCAGGTCGGCAAGAGCTTCCGCAACGAGATCACGCCGCGGAACTTCACGTTCCGCTCCCGCGAGTTCGAGCAGATGGAGATCGAGTTCTTCTGCCCGCCGGCCGCCTCGGCGGACTGGTACCGCTACTGGCGCGACCGTCGCTGGCGGTGGTACCTCGACCTCGGTCTCACGGAGGGCAGGCTGCAACTCCGCGAGCACGCCGCCGACGAGCTCTCGCACTATTCCGTGGGCACGGCCGACATCGAGTACGCCTTTCCGTTCCTCGGGCCGGGTGAGTTCGGCGAGCTGGAGGGGATCGCCCACCGCGGCGACTTCGACCTCCGCAGCCACATGGAGGGCAAGCTCGTCCGCAAGGACGGCGGGCTGGTGCTGGAGACCGGCCCCGACGGCAAGCCCCGGCACAAGGGGAGCGGCAAGGACCTCTCCTACTTCGACGACATCACGCGGGAGCGGTACGTGCCGCACGTCATCGAGCCGTCGGCCGGCGCGGACCGGGCCACGCTCGCGTTCCTGTGCGACGCCTACCACGAGGACGAGGTGCCCGACGAGGACGGCAAGCCGCGGAGCCGCACCGTGATGAAGCTCCACCCGCGGCTGGCGCCGGTCAAGGCGGCGATCCTGCCACTCGTGAAGAAGGACGGGATGCCGGAGGTGGCGATCGACCTCTACCGGGCCCTCAAGCCGCACATGGCCTGCCAGTACGACGAAAAGGGCTCCGTCGGCCGGCGCTACGCCCGGCAGGACGAGGCGGGCACGCCCTGGTGCCTGACGATCGACGGCCAGACGCTCGCCGACAAGACCGTCACACTCCGCGACCGCGACTCGCTGGTCCAGGAGCGGGTGCCGCTCGACGAGGTCGTGGGCATGCTGCGGGACCGGCTGCGGTGATTGCCGCGCTCGCCACCGTGTCGAGCCTGCAGGCGCCGCTGGCGACGGTGTTGGAGGACTATGCCGCCGGCCACGTGGCCGCGATCGACCTGTGGCTCGGCCACGCGGACGCGTTCCTCGCGGAGCACGGCGTCGCGGCCCTCCGCGACCGGCTCGGATCGCACGGCATCGCCGCGGTCGCGGCGTCATTCCAGGGCGGGCTGCTCACGAGCCAGGGCGATGCCCGCCGCGAGCACTGGCGGCACTTCGACGAGCGGCTCGCCCTGTGCCGCGACCTCGCGATCCCGGTGCTCGTGGTCGCCGGCGACGCCTTCGGGCCGCTCGGCCCGGAGGATCTCGGCCGGCTGACGGTGAGCCTCGCGGAGGCGGCGAAGCGGGCGGCCGACGCGGGCGTCCGCCTGGCGCTCGAGTTCGACGCCCGGGCGAGCTTTCCCAACAACCTGCAGTCGGCGGTGGCCCTGGTCGAGGATGTCGGTTCGCCGGCCCTCGGCGTGTGCCTCGACTGGTTCCACTGGACGGTGGGGCCGAGCAAGCCGCTCGACCTGTGGCTTTTGTCGCGGGAGAACCTGGCCCACGTGCAGCTCTCCGACATCGCCGACGTGCCGCGGGAGATGGCCGCCGACGCCGATCGGATCCTGCCCGGCGAGGGGGCCTCGCCCTGCGACGACCTCGTCGCCCGGCTCCGCGAGATCGGCTACGCCGGTGCCGTGGCCGTCGAGACGCCGAACCCGCGGCTGTGGAGCATCCCGCCGCGGCAGTTCGGCGAGGTGGCGTTCACGGCCCTGCGGCGGCTGCTCGGCCAGGCCGCGGGGTAGGCCGCGGGGTAGGCCGACGACGCGTCACCGGGTCGCGAGGCCATCGACGTCACGCGGAGATCGAACCGCGGACGACACGAGACCGGTGGCCATCAACGAGGAAAATCCTTGAGCTGGTTGCTGCGGGCCTCGATCTCGTCGATCGGCCGAAGCGGAAGGGCCGTGCCCGGTGGCAGGATCGCGAAGTGCCGGGAGCCGGTGAGCGTGTCGACCAGCTCGTGGCAGAAGCCGGGATGGGTGACCCACGTGGCCGGATCGTGCCGCCTGAGGTCGACGGCCACGGAGTAGGTGCGGAGCGTCTTGCGCCGGCCCTTGACGTACTGCGAGAAGAACGAGATCGCGAGTTCCCGCAGCGTGCGGTGGATCGGGTCGCGGTATCGCAGGAAGGGGCTGTTGCTCTTCGAGATCGCCCCCCAGCAGCCGTGGCGGCGGAACAATGCGACGACGTGGTCGACGTCGCCCCGGGCCGCCCCCATGTCCATCAGCAACGGCGGATCGCCGGCCATCCACAGGCCGCAGGCGGCGACGAGCGCCGCCTCGACGCAGTGGGCCCGATCCGCCCGCAGCGTCTCCACGACCGAGCGGGCGGTCGGTCCGTCGGACTCGTGGTTCCAAGGGATCGTGTTGACGAAGTCCTGGATGCGTTCGGGCGTGCGCAGGCCGGCGAGCCGGGCCGCGAGTGGTCGCGGCAGGCCGAGTTGGAGGCCGAGTTGGAGGCCGGATGGACGGGCCATCGTCTCGAGCGGGATGGGGTGACCGGGCTGGCGGAGCGTACCACCGGCCGCGGCGGCTCGAAACCGGCGGACCCCGCGATTGGTCACCAGCGGGCTTCAACGCCGAGGTTGGCACCGTGCAAGAAGAGGACGCCGTCGTCGTTGATGCCCGTGCCGGCCCCCGCGGCAGTTCCGAAATCCCACTGGGTCGGGGCGAGGGAGGCGTTCGTCAGCCAGATGAGGTTGTATCCCGCCCGCAGTCCCCACACGTCGGTCAGCCGATAGACGAGCGTGCCGTTGAGGTTGCCGATGAAGCCCACGCCCGCCGTGCTGGCCCACTCGGCCGGCCGTCCGCCGGAGATGGTGCCGACGATCGGGTCAGCCGCCTGGTAGGCGGACGTGCCGCAGAGCGCCGTCTTCCACCAGCCCTCGACCGCCCAACGGTTCCATTCACGCCGGCCGCGCATGCCGACCTGGCCGCCGAAGTAGTTCGTGGTCGTCCGCACCGCGTAATTGGCCGGTTCCGGCGGGGTGCAGCAGAGGGCCTCGATGTTAGCCTGCTCGTCGAGGCCGGCCCACACGAAGCCCCCCAGCCAGTCGATGCAGTGACAACTCTGCCGGCAGCGAGGGCCGCACTCGGCGCGGCAGTCGTAGCGGAAGACGTTGAACTCGGCGAGGTTCAGCGTGGACCAATACGTGGCCCGCACCTGGTCGGCGTCACTGAAGTTGTTGACGGCCAGGCCCAGGGGCGGCGGGAGGTCGAGGTTTTCGAAGCCGGTGACCGCGCCGCTGCCGAACATCCCGTAGACGCCCGTGTAGCCCACCTCCCAGCCCACGGTGTCGGTGAACAGTTCCCCGTAGAAGACCCGCGCGCCCGTCGCCACCGAGGGTTGGAGATCCTGCACCGTCATCACGGTGTCTCCCGTGTCGGTGTTGAAGACGAGCGGCTGGTTGCCGGCCTGGTTGTTCCGCTGCAGGAAGAGCACTTCGAAGATCGCGTACCGTCGCCAGTCCGGGCAGCACAGGCAGCGCAGGGCGTCGCTACAGGCCTCGTCGGAAGCCAAACTGCTGACGTCGTCCTCGCCGTCCCACGACGCCTGGGCCGGCGGTGGGGCAGGATGGTCGGCATCCGCCGCCCGGGAAGCGGGCGCGAAGCCGATGGCCGCCAGCACGAATCCCGTGGCGCCCACGATCCTGCCGGCGCAACCCCTATGACCTGCCCCCCGGTATCCCATCGGGAAACCTCCGTACGCTCGGTCCAACCCGTGGTCACATCGGCGTGCCCGCACCTGTGGCGTGAGCGTCCCAACCGCTCCGCTCCCTTCCACCGGTACCGCGGCGCCAAAGAGGCGTTTTTTCGTGTGAAATCAGCTGTGGGTCGAGGTAGTATGAAAAACCGTTCCGGAGCGGGTGGTTGTGACAGTCGGCGAGCCGTTGCCGCCTGCGCAAGCCGTGCCGCACGGCCGTGTCGTTCACGGGCCCTTCCCGGGATCGCTCGTTCAGAGGACTGCATCGATGGCATCTCTGGTCTCCGACCCATTTTCCCGCCGCACCTCGACCCGGCTGCGTGGCCGCCCGGCCCGCCGCCATCGGCTCGTCTCGGAGCGACTCGAGTCCCGCCTGCCGTTGGCGGTGACCACGCCCTTCACGGTCCGCTACACGACCAACGACACGGGCGACATCATCTTCGCCGCCAACACGCTGATGACCGCGCCGGCGAGTGACCCGGCTGCCGCCAACGCCCAGAACGGCATCGGCAGCAAAGTGTCGAACAACGACTTCCCGATGACGTACGTCGACGTCGACGCCGACCCGACCACGTTCAATTCCAGCCGGTCCGATCTGCTCATGCCGGCCGGATCGAGGGTGCTCTTCGCGGGCCTCTACTGGGGCGCCCGCACCAACGGCACCGCCCTCAACGCCTCGACCGCGCTCCGCACCTCCATCAAGTTCATGACCCCGGGCGGGGCCTATCAAGACCTGACCGGCTCCCTCGTGGGTACCGGCGGCAATGACTACCAGGGCTTCAAGGACGTCACGACGCTCGTGGCGGGAGCCGGCTCCGGCACCTACACGGTCGCCAACGTGCAGGCGCAGAAGGACAAGACCGACACCTACGCCGGCTGGTCGCTCGTGGTGGCCTATCGGGCGCCGGGCGAGCCGGCCCGCAACCTCACCGTCTTCGACGGCTACGCCAGCGTCGCCTCGTCGCCCACCAGCGACAAGACGGTGAACATCCCGATCTCCGGCTTCAAGGCGCCCACCGCCGGGCCCGTGAAGGCCACGCTCGGCTTCATCGCCTACGAGGGCGACCTCGCCAAGACCGGCGACTCGGTGAAGTTCGACGGCAAGGTGCTCTCCAACCCGGCGAACCCGGCCAGCGACTTCTTCAACAGCACGATCTCCAACCGCGGCTCCCTCGTCTCGACGAAAAGCCCCAACTACGTCAACCAGCTCGGGTACGACGCCGACCTGATCACGGCCGACGGCATCATCCGGAACGGGGCCACCTCGGCCACGATCACGGTGACCACGGGGGGCGAGACCTACTACCCCGGCGTCGTGACCAGTGCCATCGAGATCTTCGCGCCCGAGATCGCGGTCGTGAAGAGCGTCACGGACGACAACGGCGGCGACGTGGTCGGCGGCGACGTGCTGACCTACACGATGGTCGTCACCAACAAGTCGACGGCGCTCGACTCGGCGATCAACGTCCTCCTCAACGACGCGATTCCCACCGGCACCACCTACAAGCCCAACTCGCTGAGGATCACGGCCGGCGCCAACGCCGGCAGCAAGACCGACGCGGCCGACGGCGACCAGGCCCAGTTCGTGGCCGGTGCCAACGCGGTGCGGTTTCAGCTCGGCACGGGGGCCGGCGGCAGCGGCACCAGCGGCGGCAGCCTCGCCCCCGGCGGCTCGACGACGGTGACGTTCCAGGTGACGGTGAATGCCGGCCTGCCGCCGCTGACGCTGATCGAGAACACGGCGAACGTCAGCTACACCGGCGCCACCTCGGCACTCCCGCTCAACGCCACCGGCTTCGCCGACATCGCGACGCAGGGCGCGGCCGACCTGGCCGTCACGAAGACCGACGGCGCGACGCAGTACGTGCCCGGCACGACCACGACCTACATGATCGTGGTCATGAATAGGGGGCCGAGCAACGTGGTCGGTGCGAGCGTCGTCGACACGTTCCCCAGCCAGATCCAAGGGGCGACCTGGACGGCCGCCTACAGCGCCGGCTCCGCGTTTTCCAATCCGACGTCCGGCAGCGGCAACATCGACACGCTCATCGATCTCCTGAGCGGCGGCACGGCCACGTTCACGGTCACCGCTCCGATCCGGGCGGGATCGTTCGGCGACCTCACCAACACGGTGACCGTTGCGAATCCCGCCGGCGTGCCCGATCCCGATCCGAGCAACAACTCGGCCACCGACATCGACACGTTCCTCGCCCCTGGCTCCCTGGAAGTCATCAAGACCGTGAAGGACTTGAACGGCGGCTTCGTGCAGGCCGGCGACGTGCTGCGGTACACGGTGCAGGTATTCAGCGGCAGTTCCGGCGTCGCAAATGAGGCGGTCGCGAACCTCATCCTCACCGACGCGGTCCCGACCCACACGACCTTCAAGCCGGGGTCATTGCGGATCGAGTACGGCGCCAACGCTGGCGGAAAGACTGACGCCGTCGATGCCGATCAGGGCGAGTACATCAGCGGCACGAACACCGTGCAGTTCCAGCTCGGCACCGGCGCCGGGGGCGGCACGGGCACGCCCGTCGGCGGCACGCTGGCGGATGGCACCTACACCCAGATGATCTTCGACGTGATCGTGGATGCCGGGATTCCGGACAGCACCGTGATCACGAACACCGCCACGGTGACGGGCGTGGGCGCCACGTCGGGGCTGCCGATTTCGGCCACCGATACGGTGGGGATCGCCACGGCCCCGGCCGCGGATCTCGTCGTTGAGAAGCGGGCGGCCCCGACGTTCACGCCAGGATCGACGATCACGTACGTCGTCTCGGTCACCAACAGGGGACCCAGCGCGGCCGTCGCCACCGGCACGCCGAAGACCGTCACCGATTTCCGGGATGACACAGGGGCGTTTCCAACACTCACCAACGATTGGGTGTGGGACATACCGTCATCGACGGCGGGTATCGCCATCTCGAATAATGCTCTGCAGGGACTGCAGGGCGGCACCAGATTCGGCCCTTACGACCGTGGGGAGTTCAATGCCATCTCGCTCACCGGCGAATTCGTGCTCGACGCTCAAAGCACGCTCGCGCAGCTCGGCGCGGAGCGATTCGTGGTCAATCTCTTCGACAACTCGAGCAAGAAGGTGACGGCGACGTTTCAGTACAACCAGTTCCTCGGGGGCATGAAGACGGTCGTCGCGCCGCTCACGTTCATCGAGCCGGGGTTCGACTTCAACGGGTTTCTCAACGTCGTCAGCTGGAATATCACGGGCGATGGTTCCAATGCCATCAGCTGGGGCGCCGGTTTCACCCTCAACCAATTGAGCACGGTCGAGCGAGCCGGAACGACCGTCGTCGACACGCTCCCCGCGGGACTGTCGAACGCCAAATGGACCGCGCGATACCTGCAAGGGTCCAGCGGTCCGGCGTCGGGCACGGGGTCGATCAACACCCAGATCGACATGCCCGTTGGTTCGGCGGCGTTCTTCACGATCACCGCGACCGTCGACGCCGATTTTGCACTCGACCAGACGCTCACGAACACCGCGACGGCGACGGGGCCCGCGGGGATCCCAGACCCGAATCCCGACGACAATACCAGCACCCGAATCACCACCCCCGTGGCCCTCACCGACCTGGCCGTCACGAAGACCGACGGCCAGACGCGATACGTGCCGGGCCAGAGCGTCACCTACACGATCACGGTGACCAACGCCGGCCCGAGCTTCGCCTCGCAGGCGGCCGTCGTCGACACGCTCGATCCCGCGATCGTCGCGTCGGCCTCGTGGACGG
>JBIIDT010000043.1:0-24509 GCA_044238145.1 Pirellulales bacterium
CTCTGGAACCTCTACAACACGAAGGTCCGCAAGGGGGAGAGCATCCGCGTCTTCCCGCTCTCCAACTGGACCGAGCTCGACGTCTGGCAGTACATCCACCTCGAGAAGATCCCGATCGTGCCCCTGTACTTCGCCGCCGAGCGGCCGATCGTGTGGCGGGACGGCGTGATGATCATGGTGGACGACGAGCGGCTGCCGCTGAAGCCGGGTGAGAAGCCCGAGATGCGCCGGGTGCGGTTCCGCACGCTCGGCTGCTACCCGCTCTCGGGCGCGGTCGATTCCAACGCCACGACGCTCCCTGAGATCATCCAGGAGATGCTCCTGACGACGTTCTCGGAGCGGCAGGGCCGGCTGATCGATTCCGACGAGGCGGGCTCGATGGAGAAGAAGAAGAAGGAGGGCTATTTTTGAAGCCTGCCCGTCTCCGGCCGTTGCTACGGACCGCGGCCGGGCCGCGGCCGCAGAACGGCCATCAGGAAAGCGCGGCCCGTTGGCATCCCCAGATGCTGAACGCCGGAATCGGCGGCTGCGGAGGAGCCTCAGGCGTATCCTCGCCGTAGCGACGGAGCAGCCGCCGTTCCGGCGGCAATGCGGACGGCTTCGATCTCCACCAAGTTGACTCTCCCCATCATGTCACACCAATCCAGCCTCATCGCCACCAACATCGACGAATACCTCGCGCAGCACGAGCGCAAGGAGCTGCTCCGCTTCATCACCTGCGGCAGCGTGGACGACGGCAAGAGCACGCTCATCGGCCGGCTGTTCTACGAGTCGAAGATGATCTACGAGGATCAGCTCGCCGCCATCAAGAAGGACACGGGCCGCTACGGCACGACCGGCGAGGAGGTCGATCTCGCCCTGTTCACCGACGGCCTCGAGGACGAGCGGCAGCAGGGGATCACGATCGACGTGGCGTATCGGTATTTTTCGACCGACAAGCGGAAGTTCATCATCGCCGACACGCCCGGCCACGAGCAGTACACGCGGAACATGGCCACCGGGGCCTCGACGGCGGACCTGGCCATCATCTTGATCGACGCCCGCCACGGCGTGCTCCCGCAGACGAAGCGGCATTCGTTCATCGTCTCGCTGCTCGGCATCCGGCACATCGTCGTGGCCATCAACAAGATGGACATCGTCGGGTTCGACGAGGCGGTGTTCGAGCGGATCAAGCAGGACTACGTCAACTTCGCCAGCCGCCTCGAGCTGCCCGACGTCCACTTCATGCCGATCTCGGCGCTCAAGGGGGACAACGTCGTCGCCCCGAGCCCGAACATGCCCTGGTACACGGGCTCGCCGCTGATGCCGCTCTTGGAGACGGTGTACATCGGCTCCGACCGCAACATGGAGGACTTCCGCTTCCCGGTGCAGCTGGTCCTGCGGCCGAATCTCGACTTCCGCGGCTTCTCGGGCACGATCGCGTCGGGCATCGTCCGCAAGGGGGACGAGGTGATGAGCCTGCCGTCGCGGAAGAAGAGCCGCGTGAAGAGCATCGTCACGTTCGACGGCGAGCTCGAGGAGGCCTTCGCCCCGCGGTCGGTGACGCTCACGCTCGAGGACGAGATCGACTCCAGCCGCGGCGACATGCTCGTGCGGCCGGGCAACGTGCCGAAGGTCGATCACAAGTTCGACGCCATGGTCGTGTGGATGGCCGAGGAGCCGCTCGTCCCCGGCAAGCAGTACCTCTTCAAGCAGACGAGCAAGGTGGCCCCCGGCGCGGTCGGCTCGCTCCGCTACCGCGTGGACATCAACACGCTCCATCGCCAGCCGGCGCCGACGCTGGCGCTCAACGAGATCGGCCGCTGCGCGATCACGCTCACGAGCCCGATCGCCTACGACGCCTACCGCCGCAACCGGGCGACGGGTTCGTTCATCATGATCGACCGGCTCACCAACGCCACGGTGGCCGCCGGCATGATCCTCGACCGCGAGCACGAGGACGGCGGCAAGGCTCACTGGGACGACGAGCCGGCCGCGGCCGGACTGCAGGAGGCGGCCAGCGGCGTCACGGCCGCCGAGCGCGAGGCCCGCTTCGGCCAGAAGCCGGCCACGATCCTGTTCACGGGCCTCACCGGCTCGGGCAAGACGACGCTCGCCCAGGCGGTGGAGCGACGGCTGTTCGACCTCGGCCGGGCCGTGGCGGTGCTCGACGGCCAGTCGCTGCGGCTGGGAATCAGCCGCGACCTGGGCTTCTCCGCCGAGGAACGCAGCGAGAACCTCCGCCGCGGGGTCGAGGTGGCCCGGCTGTTCAACGAGGCGGGGATCGTGGTACTGGCGGCCTTCGTGGCCCCCGACGAGGCCGTACGGCGGAAGGCGGCCGAGCGGGTGGGCGGCGAGCGGTTCCTGGTCGTGCACCTCGCCGCGCCGCTCGACGTCTGCCGGCGGCGCGATACCGACGGGCATTACGCGCTCGCCGACTCCGGTGACATCGCGAACTTCCCCGGCGTCACCGCCGCCTACGAGCCACCGACGAACCCGGACCTCGTCCTCCCGACGCACGAGTGGCCCGTGGGCAAGTGCGTGGACGCCGTCGTGGCCCTGCTCGAGGCCCGGGGCATCCTCTGAGCGAGCGCCGCGCGGGCCGATCAGAACGGCACGTCGTCGGCGCCGGCTGCGGCGAGGTCGTCGTTGATGTCGATGGCGTCGTCCGGGCCATCGTCGGCCCGCCCACCCGCGGACAGCCGCTTGAACGAGATCGCCTCGGCGCTGAGGAAGTACTTGGCTTCACTCGCCTCATCCCGCTGCCAGCGGCGACCGCTGAGGCGGTAGGTCACCTCGATCTGGTCTCCCGGCGAGAGTTCGTCCACGGCATCGCAGGCATCCTTCAAGAACTCGACGGGGATGAAGTTCGTGAACGTGCCCTTCTTCTGCTCGAGCACCACCATCCGCTTGCGAAACCCCTTCTGGCCGAAGGTCTTGGTCTCCTCGATCAGGTGAACGGCGCCGCGGACGGTCGGGTCTTTCATGGTTCGTCGGTCGTGGGGTGTCTGGGATCGGCCGGGCACCGCCGCGCGGCGCCTCCGCGGAGAGACTATCACACGCCGCCGTTGGCGACCGGCGAACGCTTGCGGCCGTGCCGCCGGCCGACCTATCCTCCACCCCATGGCAGCCACCCCCGCCGTCATCGGCATCCTCACCGTCTCCGACCGGGCGAGCCGCGGTGACTATGCCGACGAGGGCGGCCCCGCGATCCGGGCCTATCTCGCCGAGGTGCTGGCGTCGCCGTGGGAGGCCAGGGAGCAGATCGTGCCCGACGAGATCGACGCCATCGCCGCGGCGATCCACGACCTGGCCGCGGCGGGCTGCTGCCTCGTCGTCACGACCGGCGGCACCGGCCCCGCGCCCCGCGACGTCACCCCCGAGGCCACGGAGCAGGTGTGCACGAAGATGCTGCCCGGGTTCGGCGAGCGGATGCGGCAGGTGTCGCTGCAGTACGTGCCGACGGCGATCCTCTCCCGGCAGACGGCGGGCGTCTGCGGCGGGGCGCTCGTCGTCAACCTGCCGGGCCGGCCCAAGAGCATCCGCGAGTGCCTCGACGCCGTGTTCCCCGCGATTCCCTACTGCGTGGATCTGATCCGCACCGGCGTGGACGAGGCCGCGCGGCTGGAGACGAACCCCGAGCGGCTGATTGCCTTCCGTCCGCAGTCGTGATCCGTATCCTGGAGGTCTTGCGATGAAACTCTGGCCCCTGGCGGCGCTCGCCGGCGCCTGCATCCTCATGACCGAATCGCCCGTGACCGCGGCACCGCCGAACGTGGCGTGGCACGACGTCACCTCGTGGGGCGTGGAGGGCCGGCTCTGGGAGGACGAGGAGCGGCTGCGGTGGTTCGACCGCTTTCCCGCTGCGGCCGAGAAGACCGTGCCGCAGAACGTCTGGAACTTGAGCCGCGACAGCGCCGGCATGGCCGTCCGCTTCGAAACCGACGCGCAGACCATCCGCGTCCGCATGAACCTGCTGAAGGAGAAGCTCGCCTCGCCCCACATGCCGGCCACCGGCGTCAGCGGCCTCGATCTCTACGCCCGCGACACGACCGGCCGCTGGCGGTGGGTCGCGGCCACGAAGCCCGAAAAGCAGGAGTTCGAGGCCGATCTGATCACGGGCCTCGCGCCCGGCCGGCGGGAATACCTGGCGTACCTGCCGCTCTACAACGGCGTGGAGAGCCTCGCGATCGGCGTGCCGGAAGGAACGGCCTTCCAGGGTCTCGCTGCCCGCGGCAAGCCGATCGTGTTCTACGGCACCTCGATCACGCACGGCGCCTGCGCCAGCCGGCCCGGCATGGCCCACGTCGCCATCCTCGGCCGGCGGCTCGACCGGCCGGTGGCGAACGTCGGCTTTTCCGGCAACGGGAAGATGGACGCGGCCGTGGGCGACCTGCTCGCCCGCCTCGACGCGGCCTGCTACGTGATCGACTGCCTGCCCAACATGGACGCGAAGCTCGTCCGCGAGCGGTGCGTGCCGCTCGTCAAGCAGCTGCGTGCGGCCCGGCCTGCGGTGCCGATCGTGCTCGTCGAGGACCGGCGGTTCACCAACGAGTGGATCCTGCCGGCCAAAAAGGCGTTCCACGACGCCAACCATGCCGCGCTGCGCGAGGCGTTCGACGCCCTGCGGCGCGACGGCGTCGGCGGCCTCTTCTACCTGCAGGGCGACGGCCTGCTCGGCAACGACGGCGAGGGTGCGGTGGACGCCTCCCATCCGACCGACCTCGGCTTCCTGCGGCAGGCCGACGCCTTCGAGCCGGTGCTGCGCGAGGCCCTTCAGGAGCCGAGCGCCCGGGCGAGCTCCGGGGCGAAGTAGGTGAGGATCCCGTCGGCCCCGGCCCGCTTCATCACCAGCACGCTCTCGAGTGCCGCCGCGGGGCCGTCGAGCCAGCCGTTGGCCGCGGCTGCCTTGATCATCGCGTACTCGCCGCTCACCTGGTAGGCGAAGGTCGGCACGCCGAAGGTCGTCTTCACGCGGTGGACGATGTCGAGGGCCGTGCCAGCGGGCTTGACCATCACCATGTCAGCCCCCTCGGCGAGATCGAGGGCCACCTCGCGGAGGGCCTCGTCCGCGTTGGCCGGATTCATCTGGTAGGTCTTCTTGTCGGCCACGCCCAACGCCGCCTTGCTGCCGACGGCGTCGCGGAACGGCCCGTAGAAAGCCGAGGCGTACTTGGCGGCGTACGACAGGATACAGACGCCCTCGTGCCCGGCGGCGTCGAGGTGCTCGCGGATCGCCCCCACGCGGCCGTCCATCATGTCGGACGGCGCGACGACGTGGCAGCCCGCCTCGGCGAGCACGACCGCCTGCCGGACGAGCACCTCGACCGTCTCGTCGTTGACGATGCTTCCATCCACGAGCAGGCCGTCGTGGCCGTGGGTCGTGTAGGGATCGAGGGCCACGTCGCAAATGATGCCGACGGTGTCGCCGAGTTCCCGCTTGATCGCGTGCACGGTGCGGCAGACGAGGTTGTCGGGGTCGAGGGCCAGCCGACCGTCGTCGGTCTTGAGGGTCGGCTCCGTGACGGGAAACACCGCGATCGCCGGGATGCCGAGCCTGGCGGCCTCGGCGGCGGCCCGGACCACGCCCTCGATAGGCAAGCGCTCCACGCCCGGCATGCTCGGCACGGCGGCCGGCTCACGGTGGTCGTGGACGAAGAGCGGCCACACCAGGTCGGCGGCGGAGAGGTTCGTCTCCGCCACGGCACGGCGCAGCCACGCGTGCCGCCGCAGTCGCCTGAGCCGCGTATCGGGAAACCGGCCGGGGAAGGATGCGGTCATGGGGACGGTCTCCGATCGACGACCACGGCCGCCCCGACCGGCAGGGCCGCGGCGGCCGCGCCGCCCGCACGCGAGGCCACCGCACACGCCTCGTCGGTCTCCCACACGCTCACCCGCCGGGCCACGACGCCGAGGCCCGCGAGCACGTGCGGCGCCACCACCTCGAGCAGGTAGCGGGCCATGTTCTCGGCGGTCGGGTTCCACGGGAGGATGAAGTACTTGGTGGGCTCGGCCGCCCGCACCGCCGCCAGCGCCGTCGCATCCTCCGCGAACAGGATGAAGGCGTGGTCCCAGTGCTCGTCGAGCCAGCCGAGCATCCGCTTCTTGATCAGCGAGAAGTCGACCACCCGGCCCACGGCGTCCACCGCCGCCCCGCCCCCCTCGGCCTCCACCTCGATGTCCACGCGGTAGTTGTGGCCGTGGAGGAAGGCGCACCGCCCTTCGTGGCCGTAGAGCCGGTGGCCGGCGCAGAACGAGAGCCGGCGGACGAGGGCCAGGTGCGTGGAGGCCATCGTGGTCACCCGCAGGCGGGCTCCTCGACGGCGGTTTCCACCCGGATCGGCTTGATGTCGAACTTCGGGTTCTGCCCGAGGAACCGGCAGGGGTTGTTGTGGAACACCTCGATGGCGTCCTGCAACGAGTGGCCGCGGCGCCGGTACTCGAGGATGCACTCCTGGAGGGTGAACGGGTCGCTCGGCCCCCAGTCGGCCGAGGAGTTCACGAGGATCCGCTCCGTGCCGTACTTCTCCAGCATGTCCACGGCCCGCTTCGGCGAGCACTTCGTGATCGGGTAGAGCGTGAAGCCCACCCAGTAGCCGGCGTCGAGGCAGGGTTTGATCGTCTGCTCCTCGACGTGGTCGATCCAGATGCGTTCCGGATCGACCTTCATCCCGGCGAGCACCTCGAGCACCCGCTTCGTGCCATGGGCCTTGTCGGCGAGGTGCGGCGTGTGGATGAGCACGAGCTGGCCGTGCTGCATCGCGATCTCGACATGGGCCTCGAGCGAGGCACACTCATTTTTCGTCGACTTGTGGAGGCCCGTCTCACCGACGCCGAGCACGGTGGGCTTGGCGAAGAACTCGGGGAAGTGCTCGAGGACCTCGCGGGTGAGCGTCGGGTTCTCCGCCTCCTTCGGGTTCACGGCCACCCAGCAGAAGTGGCGGATGCCGTACTGGGCGGCCCGCGTCGGCTCGAACTCGCTGATCTGCCGGAAGTAGTCGATGAACGTCTCCGGGTAGAGCCGGTCGAAGCCGGCCCAGAAGGCAGGCTCGGCCACGGCGACCACGCCGCTCATCGCCATCCGCTCGTAGTCCTGGGCGGTGCGGGCGATGGCGTGGTAGTGCGGCTGGATGATCTGCATGGCGTCTGCTCCCGGGGCGGGCGTCAGGTCTTGGCGAACAGCTCGAGCAGGGTCACCGTCCGCTCCCCGGCGGGCGCCTGGTCGGCGAGCACCGCGAGGGCCTCGCGCAGGGCCTGCAGCCGGGCGTCGCCCTCAGCCGCCCCCTTCCCGCCGCCGCGGCCCACGGCCGCGTCGTAGCGATCGAGGAGCGCCGCCACCTCGAGCAGCTGGTGCCGCGCCTCGAGGAAGTATGCGTCGATGACCTGTTTCGGGGAGAGCATGAGATGACCGCGGTGTGGTGGAAACTCCTGTATCATAGCCTTCAGTAGGGCGGTCGGCCGCCGATCCGTGGCGCGGGGCCGCGGCGACGACGCGGGCCGCCCCGGCCCCCGTTTTTCCGCATGATCCTCGTCACCGGCGGCGCCGGATTCATCGGCTCGAACTTCGTGCTCGACTGGCTCGCCGCGGGCCCCGAGCCGGTCGTGAACCTCGACGCCCTCACCTACGCCGGCAACCTGCGGAACCTCGACAGCGTGGCCGGCGACGGCCGCCACGTCTTCGTCCATGGCGACATCCGCGACGGCCAACTCGTGGAGCGGCTCCTCGGCGAACACGCCGTGCGGGCGATCGTCCACTTCGCCGCCGAAAGCCACGTCGACCGCTCGATCCACGGCCCCGAGGATTTCGTGTCGACGAACGTGGTCGGCACGTTCCGGCTCCTGGAGGCGGCCCGGGCCCACTGGGGCTCCCTGCCGGCGGGCGATCGCGACGCCTTCCGGTTCCTGCACGTCTCCACCGACGAGGTCTACGGCTCCCTCGCCGCCGCCGACCCGCCCTTCGCGGAAACCAACCGCTACGAGCCCAACAGCCCCTACTCGGCGACGAAGGCCGCCAGCGACCACCTGGTCCGCGGCTACCACCACACCTACGGCCTGCCGGTGGTGACGACCAACTGCTCCAACAACTACGGCCCCTTCCAGTTTCCCGAGAAGCTGATCCCGCTGGTGATCCACAACGCCCTGGCCGGCAAGCCGCTGCCGATCTACGGCGACGGCCGGCAGGTCCGTGACTGGCTCTACGTGGGCGACCACTGCGCGGCCCTGCGGCGGGTGCTCGAGGCGGGGCGAGTCGGCGAGGTCTACAACGTCGGCGGCGCGAGCGAGATGGCCAACCTCGACGTCGTGCACCTGCTGTGCGGCATCCTCGACGACCTGCGGCCGCGGTCCGGCGGCTCGTACCGCGAGCAGATCACGTTCGTGAAGGATCGGCCCGGCCACGACCGGCGGTACGCGATCGACGCCCGCAAGATCGACGCCGAGCTCGGCTGGCGGCCCGCCGAGACGTTCGCCAGCGGCCTGCGGCGGACGGTCCGCTGGTACCTCGACCACCAGGACTGGGTCGCCGACGTGACCAGCGGCGGCTACCGCGACTGGGTCGCCCGGCACTACGCCCCATGACCGCCCGGCCCCCGATCCTCCTCCTCGGCAGGGGCGGCCAGGTGGGCCGCGAGCTCGAACGGGCACTCGCCCCGCTCGGCTCGCTCGTCGCCTGCGACCGGGCCGCGGCCGACCTCGGGCGGCCGGACGTGCTGCGCGAACGCATCCGTGCCGTTGCGCCCGACGTGATCGTCAACGCCGCGGCCTTCACGGGCGTCGACCGGGCGGAGGCGGAGCCCGAGGCCTGCCGCCGCGTCAACGCCGAGGCGGTGGCCGTCGTCGCGGAGGAGGCCCGCCGGCTGGGGGCGCTCTTGGTGCACTACTCGACCGACTACGTCTTCGACGGCGCGAAGGCGGGCTGGTACGACGAGACCGACGACCCGCGGCCCCTGGGCGTCTACGGGGCGACGAAGCTCGAGGGTGAGCGGGCCGCGGCCGCGGCCGGTCGGCACGTCGTCTTCCGCACGAGCTGGGTCCACGCGGCCCACGGCCACAACTTCGTCCGCACCATGCTCGGCCTGGCCCGCAAGCGGCAGTCGATCGACGTCGTGGACGACCAGTGGGGCGCCCCGACCGCCGCGGCCCTCGTCGCCGACGTGACGGCGCTGGCCGTCGCCCGCGCCCGGCAGGGGGCGTTGCCGGCGGGCGTGTATCACCTCGTGTCGCAGGGCGAGACGACGTGGTGCGGCTTTGCCCGCTTCATCCTCGCCGCGGCCCGCGGGCTGGGCCTGCCGCTGGCCTGCGGCCCGGAAGGCGTGCGGGCCATCCCCACGTCGTCGTACCCGACGCCCGCCCGCCGGCCGGCCAACTCGCGGCTCGCCACGGGCAAGATCCGCGCGGCCTTGGGCATCGACCTGCCTCCGTGGCAGGATGGTGCGGGGCAGGTCGTGGCCGACCTGCTCCGCGACCCCGAACCGCCCGCCCGGACCGGTCCATGACGGCACGCAAAGGCATCATCCTCGCCGGGGGCAGCGGCACGCGACTGCATCCGGCGACCCGCGCCGTCTCCAAGCAGCTCCTGCCGGTCTACGACAAGCCGATGGTCTACTACCCGCTGGGTGCGCTGATGCTGGCGGGCATCCGCGAGATCCTCGTGATCTCCACGCCCCAGGACACGCCCCGCTTCCAGGAACTGCTCGGCGACGGCGCGGCCTGGGGGCTCTCGTTCCGCTACGCCGTCCAACCGAGGCCCGAGGGCCTGGCCCAGGCGTTCGTGATCGGGCGCGACTTCGTCGCCGGCGGTCCGTCGGCCCTCGTCCTCGGTGACAACATCTTCTACGGCCACGAGCTCGCCGACCGGCTGCGGACGGCCGCCGCCCAGGCGACCGGCGCGACCGTCTTCGCCTATCCGGTCGCCGATCCCGAGCGGTACGGCGTCGTCGAGTTCGACGCCACCGGCCGTGCGGTGTCGATCGAGGAGAAGCCCCGGGCCCCCAAGAGCCGCTACGCCGTCACGGGACTGTACTTCTACGACGCGCAGGTCGCCGACATCGCCGCCGGGCTCCGCCCTTCGGCCCGCGGTGAGCTCGAAATCACCGACGTCAACCGCGCGTACCTCGACCGCGGCCAGCTCTCCGTCCATACGCTCGGCCGCGGCGACGCCTGGCTCGACACCGGCACCCACGACAGCCTGCTCGAGGCCTCGCAGTTCATCCAGACGCTCGAGCGGCGGCAGGGCCTGCGGATCTGCTGCCCGGAGGAGATCGCCTGGCGGAACGGCTGGATCGGCGACGCCGACCTGGAACGGCTGGCCGCCCCCTTGGCGAAGAGCGGCTACGGCGCGTACCTCCTGGCCCTCGTCCGCGAGGGCCGCGGCGGATGACCGTGACGCCCACCGCGGTTGATGGCGTGCTGATCTTGGCCCCGCGGGTCTTCGCGGACGACCGGGGCTGGTTCTGCGAGAGCTTCAACGAGCGGGCGTTCGCGGCGGCCGTGGGCGGCCCGGTGACGTTCGTCCAGGACAATCACAGCTCGAGCCGGCGGAACGTCCTCCGCGGCCTCCACTACCAGGTCGACCGGCCCCAGGGAAAGCTCGTCCGCGCGGTCCGGGGCGGCATCTTCGACGTCGCGGTCGACATCCGCCCCGGCTCGCCGACCCGCGGCCGGTGGGTGGGCGTGGAGCTCTCGGCCGCCAACCGCCGGCAGCTCTGGATCCCGCCGGGCCTGGCCCACGGGTTCCTCGCGGTCACGGACGAGGCCGAGGTCCTCTACAAGGCGACCGACTTCTACGCGCCGGAGTGCGAGCGGTGCATCGCCTGGAACGACCCCGACCTCGCCATCGCCTGGCCGCTCACGGCGCCACCCATCGTGTCGCCGAAGGACGCCGCCGGCGCGAGATTCGCCGACACGCTCGAAACCGCGCCTTGAAGGCTCGCGCACCCGGTAGTTCGCTCGAGGAGCCGGGGGATCGGGGGAAGTCGAGGCGAGTTGGCGTATCCTCGCCTCCGAAGCCGAGGCTTTCACCGTCCCCCGGCGGCACTTCCAGCTACAGCTGCGTCGGGTTCGGGGCGTCGCCGTAGACGGCCTTCGGATCGAACGCCTTCTCCTGCTCGAGGAACTCGAGCGCCGTGCCCTGCGTCCGCTCGGCGCCCACCGGCACCTTGCGGTAGAAGCAGGAGCGGTAGCCGACGTGGCAGCTGGCGCCACCGGCCACCTCGACCCGCAGCCAGACGCAGTCCTGGTCGTCGTCGATCCGCATCTCCACGACCTTCTGCACCAGGCCGCTGGTGGCCCCCTTGTGCCAGAGCTGCTGCCGACTGCGGCTGAAGTAGTGGGCCTCGCCCGTTTCGATCGTCCGGGTCAGGGCCTCGCGGTTCATCACCGCCACCATCAGCACCTCGCCGGAGTGGAAGTCGGTGGTCACGCAGGGGATGAAGCCGGCCGCGTCGAACTTGGGGGCCAGGTCGTGCCCCTCCTCCACCTGCTCGACCGTCTCTCGCCTGCCGAAGAGCGCCCCGGAATCGGCCACCTTGAAACTCCTTGCCTTCGCGGACTCGATGCGTCGCGCGTTACTATACCACCGCCCCGTCGGCACCCCTTCCCAGGAGCCCTGCGCATGCCCCTTCGCATCCCCGCCGCCATCCTGCTCGTGGCCCTCGCCGCCCGGCCCGCCGCCGCGGCCGACTGGCCGACCTTCCGCGGCGTGGACCGCACGGCCGTCGCCCCCGACACCGACCTGCTCGAGGCCTGGCCGGCGGACGGGCCGGCACTTGCCTGGGAGGCCAAGGGGGCGGGCCGCGGCTACGCGCAGCCGGCCGTCGCCGGGGAGCGGCTCTACACGCTCGGCGACGGGCTGTCGACCGCCGAGGATGCTGACGAATACCTGTCCTGCTTCGACCGCGCGACGGGCCGGCAGTTGTGGAAGACGAAGACGGGCCGGCCGTGGACCGACGGCCAGGAGTCGTGGCAGAGCTCCCGCAGCACACCGACGGTGGATGGGGACACGGTCTACGTGCTCTCACCGCACGGCCAGCTCGTGGCCTGCGACGCCGCCACCGGAGGGGAGCGGTACCGCGTCGACCTCAAGGCCGAGTTCGGCGGCAAGAAGGGGGACGGCTGGGGCTACAGCGAGTCGGTGCTCATCGACGGCGACACGCTCGTCTGCACGCCCGGCGGCGAGAAGGCCACGATGGTGGCCCTCGACAAGAAGACGGGCCGGCCGCGCTGGACCTGCCCGGTCGCCGGTGACCGCGGCGCGGGGCACGCCTCGATCGTGAAGGCGAACCTCGCGGGCCGCGGGATCTACGTGCAGACCACGGCCTCGGGGGCGTTCGGCGTCGACGCCCAGACCGGGAAGCTCTTCTGGACCTACCCGATCGAGAAGACGACGGCCGTCATCCCCACGCCGATCGTCCGCGGTGATTTGGTCTTCTTCTCGGCCGGCTACAAGCGTGGCGGGGCCCTGCTGCGGCAGGTGCCCGGCGGCGACGGGGGTGTGACGGTGGAGGAGGTCTATGGCCTGAAGACGGAACTGGCCAACAAGCACGGCGGCATCGTGCTCGTGGGCGACCACCTGTACGGCGGGTCGGACGACCAGCCGATCCCGTTCTGCGCCGACATGGCGACCGGCACGATCGCCTGGAAGCAGCGGGGGAGCGGCAAGAACTCGATGGCCATCGCCGCGGCCGACGGCCACCTCTACATCCGCTATTCCGACGGCACGATGGCGCTGGTCAAGGCCGACCCCGCCGACTACGCCGAGGTCTCCGCGTTCAAGGTGCCCGGCAGCGGCGACCGGCCCAGCTGGGCGCATCCGGTCATCGTCGACGGCCGGCTGTACCTCCGCGAAGGCGACGCCATCCTGTGCTACGACATCCGGGCCAAGTGACGCCGGGCGGCCCGCGGGGTCAGTCCGCGCAGTCGTCGACGGCCTTGTAGAGCAGGCCGCCCACGATGCCGCCCACGATCGGCGCCACCCAGAACAGCCACAGCTGGCTGAGGGCCCAGCCGCCGGCGAAGATCGCCGTGGCTGTGCTGCGGGCCGGGTTCACCGAGGTGTTGGTGACGGGGATGCTCACGAGGTGGATCAGCGTGAGGCACAGGCCGATCGCGATCGGGGCGATCGCGTGGCCGGCCTTCTTGTCGGTCGCCCCGTGGATCACGAACAGGAACACGGCCGTGAGCACGGCCTCGATGATGAAGCAGCTCTGCCAGGGATAGCCACCCGGCGAGTGGTCCCCGTAGCCGTTGGACGCGAAGCCGGCCGCGGCGTCGAAGGTCGGCAGGCCCGAGGCCACGAGGTGGAGCACGAAGGCCCCGACGATGCCGCCGAGCACCTGGGCCACGACGTAGCCGGGCAACTCCCGGGCGGGAAAGCGGCCGCTGGCGACGAGGCCGCAGGTCACGGCGGGGTTCAGGTGGCAGCCGGAGATGTGGCCGATGGCGGCGGCCATGGAGAGCACCGTGAGCCCGAAGGCGAGCGACACGCCGAGGAAGCCGATGCCCATGTGCGGATCGGCGCCCCAGGCGGCCGCCAGCACCGCGCTGCCGCAGCCGCCGAGCACGAGCCAGAAGGTGCCGATCGCCTCGGCGACGAGCCTGCCGACGTTGACCATGGGAACATCTCCAGAAGGGGTATGGTGAATCGCTGCCCACCGTATCCATGCGCCGCCGCCGCGGTCAACGGCAGCCGCACCGGCTCAGCCGACGAGCGCCCACAGCCGCGGCCCGAAGATCACGAGTCCAACGACGACCGCCGTGCCCACCGTCACGAGCACGGCGCCGCTGGCCATGTCGAGGGCGTCGCGGATCCGTTCGTCGGGGCCGCGGTCGAGGGCCCGGGCGAGCATCTCCACCGCCGAGTTGACCGTCTCGGCCGTGAGCACCGCCCCGATCGCCAGCGCCACGAGGCACCATTCCAGGGCCGATAGTCGGAAAAAAAACCCCGCGCCGATCGCGATGGCCGCCGCGGGCAGGTGGGCCGCGAAACTCGATTCGGTCGACACCGCGCGGAACAGCCCGCGGAAGGAGTCGCCGAACTTGCCGATCCAGCTTCGCTTCCCCGCGCCCACTGGTCCCTCCGGGGCCGCGACGTGCCGGCCGGCCTCAGCCTACCTTCACGTACGGATCGCCCTTCTTCCAGTTGCAGGGGCAGAGTTCGTCGCTCTGCAGGGCGTCGAGGACCCGCAGCACCTCGGCCACGTTCCGACCGACCCGACCCTGGTTCACGTCCACCCACTGGATGACGCCGTGCGGGTCGACGATGAACGTGGCCCGCAGGCAGTAGCCCTCGGTCTTCTCGAGAATCCCGAGCTCCGGGGCGAGCTTCTGGGCCGCGATCAGCGGGTAGCCCAGGTTCGTGAGGTCGGGATGGGACCGCCGCCAGGCGAGGTGGGAGTACTCGTTGTCGGTGCTGCCGCCGACGACCGACGTGTCGCGGTCGGCGAAGGCCTTGAGCTGCTTGTTGAACTCGGCGAGCTCCGTCGGGCAGACGAACGTGAAGTCCTTGGGATAGAAGAAGTAGACCGTCCACTTCCCCGCGTAGTCGGCGTTGGTGAGCCGCTTGGTGGCGTCCTTCTCGGTGCCGACGCACGCCTGGCAGGAGAACTGCGGGAACGGATCGCCGACGGTGAGCATCGTGGGATTTCTCCGGGGGAACGACGGCGTTGAGTGTACGGACGCCGCCGGGGCCGTTCAACTTGGCCGCGCCCGGCGCCGGATCGTGGCGCATACTGGTCGGCCATGAGCAGCGTGGACCACGTTCCCGAGCCGGCCCGCGACACGGCCGACGGCCCGCAGATCCACCACGACGCCCTCGCGGCGCGGCACGTGATCGTGGCGCCGAGCCGGGCCGAGCGGCCCGCCGACGCCGACCTCGCCGCCCGGGGCGGCGGGCCGGAGGCATGGTGCCCGTTCTGCGCGGGCAACGAGTCGCGCACGCCGCCCGACATCCTCCGCACGCCTGCCGACACCGCGCTCCCCTGGCGGGCCAGGATCGTGGCCAACCGCTTTCCGTTCGTGGCGCATGCCGAACCAAAGGCGGGCCGACCCGGCACGGACGGGCGGCCCGCGCACGGCGTCCACGACGTGCTCATCGAGGCGGCGGCCCACGAGCGTTCGATCCTCGCCCTCGACGCCGCCGCCTGGCGGGAGGTGTGGGAGCTGTCCCGCCTGCGGCTGGCCGAGCTCGCCGCCCGCGACGACCTTGTCTGGGCCACCGTCTTCAAGAACTCCGGCCCGCGGGCCGGCGCGTCGCTCGAGCACCTCCACAGCCAGATCGTCGCGCTCGACTTCGTGCCGCCGCTGGTCGCGCTGAAGATGGCCGCCGCGGCGACGGCCGCCGACCCGTTCGGCGACCTGATCGACGTCGCCCGTTCCGAGGGCCGCGTCGTCGCGGAGACCGCGGAGGTCGTGGCGGTCGTGCCTCCCGCGCCCCGGCAGCCGTTCGAGACCTGGCTGTTGCCGGTCGAACCGCAGCCGTTCTTCCATGCGGCGGCACCGACGCACGTGGCCGCGGTGGCCGATCTGACCCGCTGGTTCGTCGGGCGACTCGATCGGCTCGCGGCCGGCGCCGACTACAACTGGTGGCTGCACCAGGCGCCCCACCGGCCGGCGGTCGCCGCGGCACGGTGGCGCTGGCATCTCGAGATGCTGCCGCGGCTCGCACAACTCGCCGGCTTCGAACTCGGCACCGGCTGCCACGTCAACCCGCTCTCCGCGGCGGAATCGGCCCGCCGGCTTCGCGAGGCCTGAGGTCGCGGGCCGCTTCAAAGGCCGGCGGCGAGTGACTCCCAATCGAGCGCGGGTTCGATGACGTCGCCCCCGTGCCGCAACACGGCCACCGGGACGCCGGGGAGCCGGGCGGCGAGATCCTCGCCCGCGGCCCGGGCGATGCCCGCCGTGGTGCGGAGATCGTGCTCCGGGCCGTCCGGGGCCGCTACGTGCGAGAGCACGATTGCGGCGACGACGAGGTTTTCGGCCCGGGCGGCCCGCACGGTCGCGAGCGTCCGGCCGACCGCGCCGAGCCGGGCGGCGTCGACCACGACCAGGGGCAGGCCGAGATCGCGGGCGACGGCGGCGTTGTCCGCCCGATCACCCAGCGGCGAACAGAGCCCGCCGGCGCCCTCGACGACGACGATGTCCGCCGTCGCGAGCCACGGCTCGATGCCGCGGCGGAGGAGCGGCTCGTCGACCGTGCGGCCTTCCAGCCGCGCCGCGTGGTGAGGCGCGATCGGGGCTGCGAACACCTGGGGGCACACGTCCGCGAGCCGGCCCGGCCGACCGGCCGCCTCCCACAGGGCCCGCGGATCGCCGTCGCCGCCGCTGGCGGCGGGCTTGTAGACGCCGACCCGCCGGCCGATGGACCGCAGGTGGCGGACCATCGCCACGGCGACCGCCGTCTTGCCGGCGTCGGTATCGGTCGCGGTCACGAACAGTCCGAATGGCACGTTCGACCCGATCTCCACGTAGGCAGGTTGCCTCGCATCGCATGGCGTTTTACACTTTGACGAACATTGAGACTCGTTCTCAACTGCGAACCTGCCCCTCGGTTTCCGGCCTCCTCATGCCCCGCGCTTCGTCATCCCGCGCCGACTCGCTCGATCGGCTGCGCACCGGCACCGCCGCCCAGGTGGCCGACGTCGTGGGCGCAGACGCCACGGCGATCCGGCTATTGGAGATGGGGCTGACGCCGGGAGCCCTCGTCCGCGTCGTGGGCCGGGCGCCGCTCGGCGATCCGCTCGAACTCGAGGTCCGCGGCTATCGGCTCTCCCTGCGGCGCGCCGAGGCGGCGCGGGTGGCGATCGCCGTCCCCTGATCCGGCCCGCAGGCGATTCATGTCCTCCCCTCCCGTCCGCGGCCCCGATCGCTCGCGGCTGACGGTCGTCCTGCTCGGCAACCCGAACACCGGCAAGAGCACGTTGTTTACGGCCCTGGCGGGCATCCCCACCCGCGTCGGCAACTACCCCGGCGTGACCGTCGAACAAAAGGTCGGGCGGTTCGCGCACGACGGCGTCGCCATCGACGTGGTCGACCTGCCGGGCACCTACAGCCTGCTCCCGCAGAGTCCCGACGAGCAGGTGGCCGTGGACGTGCTCCATGGCCGGATGGCGGATCTGCCGCGGCCCGACTGCGTGATCGTCGTCGTCGACGCCACGAACCTCGAGCGCAACTTATACCTCGTCGGCCAGGCACTCGAGCTCGGGCTGCCGACGGTGGTCGCCCTCACGCTCTCCGATCTGGCGGCCGCCAAGGGGGTGGTCGTCGACACGGCGGCCCTCGCCGCGCGGCTCGCCTGCCCGGTCGTCCGCGTCGTGGCCCCGCGCGGCGAGGGCGTCGCCGACCTCTGCCGGCAGGTCGTGGCCGCCGCCGCCGCCCCGCCGCCGCCCCGGCCGAACCTCGCGGCCGAACTCGCGGCCGTCGACCCCGCGCGGCCCGAGCCGGCCCGTCAGGCCATCGCCCGCTATGCCTGGATCGACCGGATCGTGGCGGGCATCGTCCGCCGCCACCGGCCCGCCAAGCCGCTCATCGACGAGCGCATCGACGCGCTGCTCACGCACCGCGTGTGGGGCACGCTCGCCTTCGCGGCGGTGATGCTCGCGCTCTTCACGTCGATCTTCTGGCTGGCCGCCCCGCTGATGGATCTGATTTCCACCACGATGGACGCCGTCGCCGCATGGGTCGAGACGCGGCTGCCCGAGGGGGCGATCCGCTCGCTGATCGTCGACGGCGTGCTCGCCGGCGTGGGGGGCGTGGTCGTCTTCCTGCCGCAGATCGCCCTGCTGTTCCTGTTCGTGGCCATCCTCGAGGGCTGCGGGTACCTCGCCCGGGCGGCCCACCTCATGGACCGGCTCCTCGTGGCCACGGGCCTGAGCGGCAAGTCGTTCATCCCGCTGCTCTCGAGCTTCGCCTGTGCGATCCCGGGCATCATGGCCACCCGCACGATCGAGAATCCCCGCGCGCGGCTGCTGACGATCCTCGTCGCACCGCTGATGAGCTGCTCGGCGCGGCTGCCGGTCTACCTCCTGCTGTGCGGTGCCTTCGTGCCCGACGTGGCCGTCGGCGTCTCCTGGCTGCGGCTGCCGGCGGTCGTGCTCGCGGCGCTGTACGCCCTGGGCGTGATCGTGGCGGCGGTCGTCGCCGCGATCCTCTCCCGCACGATCTTCCGCGGGCCGCCGCAGCCGTTCGTGATGGAGCTGCCCGGCTGGCGCTGGCCGCAGCCGGCGGTCGTGCTCGAGCGGGTCCGGGAGGCGGCCTGGTCGTTCCTCAAGAACGCCGGCACGACGATCCTCGCGGTGAGCATCGTCATCTGGGCCCTGGGCACCTACCCGCGGCCGCAGGCTCCGCCCCCGCCCGACGCCACCGCGGCCGAGATCCGCGGGCTGGCGCTGCGGGAAAGCTTTCTCGGGCGGGCGGGCCGGGCGATCGAGCCGGTCGTCCGGCCACTGGGCTGGGACTGGCGGATCGGGTGCGCCGCCATCGCCAGCTTTCCGGCGCGGGAGGTGATCATCGGCACGCTGGGCGTGATCTACAACCTCGGAGACGTCGACCCGGGCGAAGAGGAGGGCCGCACGCAACTCGAGAGGCGGCTCAAGGCCGCCACCTGGGACGGCACCGACCGCCGGGTGTTCACGCTTCCGGTCGCCCTGTCGATCATGGTGTTCTTCGCGCTATGCGCCCAGTGCGCGAGCACGCTGGTGGTGATCGGGAAGGAGACGGCAAGCTGGATCTGGCCAGTGGTGACGTTCGCCTACATGACGGGCCTGGCATGGCTGGGGGCGTTCGCCACCTACCAGATCGGCACGGCCATCGGCTGGTGACGCGATGCAGGATCTGATCGCGATCGCCGTGGCCATCGCCGCAGGCCTGTGGATCCTGCGGACGCTCTGGCGGCAGATCGGTCGTCCGAGCTGCGGCCCGCCGCCGGCCGGACCGCCCGGCACCGACGGCTTCGTGCCCCTCGACGACCTCACGATCCCAAAAAAATCGGGGCGGCCCTGAGGCCACCCCGATCGGAGTGTCCGTCGATTGATGCGATCCGCTGCGCGGCTCGCATCAATACATGTCGTAGTCGCCGCCGTGGCCGGCACCACCGGCCTTGGCCTTCGAATCCTTGGGCTTCTCGGCGATCAGGGCGTCGCTCGTGAGCAACAGCGTGGACACGCTCGTGGCGTTTTGCAGCGCCGTCCGCGTGACCTTCGCCGGGTCGATGACGCCCGCCTTGACGAGGTCCTCGTACTCGTTGGTGGCGGCGTTGTAACCGAAATTGCCGCTGCCGCCGAGCACCTTCTCGCACACGATCGATCCGTCCTGGCCGGCGTTGGAGGCGATCATCGTGACCGGCGCCCGGGCCGCCCGCACGACGATCTGGTACCCCACGCCCTCGTCGTCGGAAAGGCCGCGCGGCTTGCACTGCGAGCTGGCCCGCAGCAGGGCCACGCCGCCGCCCGGCAGGATGCCCTCTTCGACCGCCGCCCGCGTGGCGTGCAGCGCGTCCTCGACGCGGGCCTTCTTCTCCTTCATCTCGCTCTCGGTCGCGGCTCCGACATTGATCTTCGCCACGCCGCCGGCGAGCTTCGCCAGCCGCTCCTCGAGCTTCTCGCGGTCGTAGTCGCTCGTCGAGCCCTCGATCTCACGGCGGATCTGCTCGATGCGGGCCTTGATCTCGGAGTTCTTGCCGGCCCCCTCGATGATCGTCGTGTTGTCCTTGTCGACGATCACCTTCTTGGCCCGGCCGAGCTCGGCGAGGCCGAGGTTCTCGAGCTTCATGCCCAGGTTCTCGAACACGGCCGTGGCGCCGGTGAGGATCGCGATGTCCTCGAGCATGGCCTTGCGGCGATCGCCGTAGCCCGGGGCCTTCACCGCGCACACCTGGAAGGTGCCGCGGAGCCGGTTGATGACGAGCGTCGCCAGGGCCTCGCCGTCGACCTCCTCGGAGACGATGAGCAGCGGCTTGCCGGCGTTCACGACGGCCTCGAGCATCGGCACGATGTCCTTGACGCTGGAGATCTTCTTCTCGAACACGAGGATGTAGCAGTCCTCGAGGACGCACTGCATCTGCTGGGCGTTGGTGACGAAGTACGGCGACAGGTAGCCGCGGTCGAACTGCATACCCTCGACGAACTCGATCTCGGTCTTCAGGCTCTTCCCCTCGTCGACCGTGATCACGCCGTCCTTGCCCACCTTGTCCATGGCCTCGGCGAGCAACTCGCCGATCTCCATGTCGTTGTTGGCGGCGATGGCGGCGACCTGGGCCATCTCCTTCTTGCCCTTCACCGGGATCGACATCTCCTTGAGCTTGGCCGCGATGTCCTCGACGGCCTTCTCGATACCGGCCTTCATCTGCACCGGGTTGACGCCGGCCACCACGGCCTTGAGGCCCTCGTTGAACACGGCCTCGGCCAGCACCGTCGCGGTGGTCGTGCCGTCGCCGGCCACGTCGCTCGTCTTGCTGGCGACTTCGCGGACCATCCGGGCGCCCATGTTCTCGTAGACGTCCTCCAGGTCGATCTCCTTGGCGACCGTCACGCCGTCCTTGGTGACCGTCGGCGAGCCGAAGCTCTTCTGGAGAATCACGTTGCGGCCCTTGGGGCCGAGCGTCACCTTCACCGCGCGGGCGAGTTTCGCGACCCCGCGCCGCATCGCCTCGCGGGCCTCCTGGTCGAATGCCATCATCTTGGCCATGGTTTCATCACTCCTGGAAAAGGGTTTCGGGCTGTGGACGGGAAAGCCGGGTCTCCCCGGCGGGATGTCGGGTCGATGCGGGCACTAGCCGAGGATCGCGAGGATGTCGTCCTCCCGCATGAGCAGCAGCTCGTCGTCGCCCACCTTGAAGGGCTCGCCGGCATAGCTCGTGAACACGACCCGGTCGCCGGGCTTGACCTGCAGGGAGTGCCGCTGACCCTTCTGGTCGAAGCGACCCTCGCCGACGCTGACGACGGTGCCGCGGGCCGGCTTGTCCTTGGCCGAATCGGGCAGCAGGATACCGCCGGCCGTCTTCTGCTCGCTCTCCTCGCGCTGCACGACCACGCGGTCTCCGAGCGGGATCAGGGACGACTTCTTCTTCGGGGCCTTGGCGGTCGCGGACGACATGCGGAAACCTCGTTTGGCGTTGGGGGTGAGCGGAAGACAGCCTGCCGGCCGTGGCTGGCCGCACGACGGCCCCCGAAGAGGAAGCAACTGGCGCGCCAGACGCCATGGGCGAGCGCGATCCGGCGGATTTCCGGGGAAAAGAGGCTTTTTGCCGCTGGCGGAGTCGGGTGAGCAACCTTCTCGCCGCTGCCAGATTGGCAGCGGCAGTCTGGCATCTCGAGGGGCGTCCGTCCCGCGGCGACACCATCCGCGGCCGGCCGGCGGGCGCATGGCAAACCGGAAGGCGACCGGCTAGGCTGCTCGTTTTCCCGTACGAAACGGGTTCGGAGTTGCGAGGGCCGCATGGCGACGCATCGGCGGATCGACGTCACGAAGCTGGGCGACGTCTCGGTCGTGAAGTTCCAGGATCGGAAGATCCTCGACGATGCGGCGATCCAGGAGCTCGGCACCGAGCTCTTCTCGCTCGTCGAGCACGACAACCGCAAGAGCATCCTCCTCAACTTCACAGGCGTCGAGTTCCTCTCGAGCGCCGCCCTCGGCAAGCTGATCACGTTCGACCGCAAGGTCAAGTCGCACAAGGGCCGGCTCAAGCTCTGCGAGATTCGCCCCGAGATCCTCGAGGTGTTTCAGATCACGAAGCTCAACAAGGTGTTCGACATCCGTGGCGAGGAGGCGGAGGCGGTCGCCGCCTTCGCGTGACGCCCGGTCCGCCGGCGTCAAGAGCGGGTGAATGCCATGGAACACCAACCGGCCGACGGCACCTGGCGGCGCGAGATCGAACTGCCCAGCGAGCGCGGGGCGAGCCGGCTGGTCACCGACGAGTTGCTCGAGCAGCTTGGCCACCATGGGTGGTCGCCCTCCGACATCTTCGCGATTCACCTCGCGGCGGAGGAGGCGCTGGTCAACGCCATCGTGCACGGCAACAAGCTCGACCCGGCGAAGAAGGTGCAGGTTTCCTGCGAGGTGGGGCCGGAACTGGTCCGCATCCGGATCACCGACCAGGGGGAAGGCTTCGACCCGGCCCGGGTGCCGGACTGCACGCTCGAGGAGCGGCTGGAGGTGCCCAGCGGCCGGGGCGTGATGCTGATGAAATCGTTCATGACGCGGATCGAGTACAACGCCAAGGGCAACAGCGTGCTCTTGGAAAAGCGGCACGATCCGGCCGCCGGCTGACGCCCGGGAACGTATCGATTTCGCGGTCGAAATCGGCTATTCTCGGTGGCTCGCGATCCCCGATAGCTCAACGGTAGAGCGGCCGGCTGTTAACCGGTAGGTTGTAGGTTCGAATCCTACTCGGGGAGCTTTCTTCTCAGGATGTCGCACAGGCTCACGGGGAGCCGCACCGACTCCGCTGTCCCTCTCGAGCCGTTTCGGTTCAGGAGGCGCCCTCGCTGCCGGCTTCGGTCTCCCGCACGAGCCACATGCCCGGCGTCATGATCGCAAGGCCGTAGAAATGGCTGCCGATTAGGCGGCCAAAATCAGCGCGATCGAGGGTCAAGAGGACGTCAGCCGTCGCCAGGGCACTGAAGAGGATTGGCCGGTCCTTGTTCACGGGAAACACGGCCGGCTTATCGATCGTCACGACATCGTCGACCAGATCGAGTCGGGCTCTCAGCCGCAGCCACGCGACCGTCACCGGGGCGGCGAAGCCTGCCAGATTCCTGGTGACTTCGGCAACCGCGTAGGGCGTCGTGACCAAACGCCAGTCACGCGTCGATGCCCGGTGAAAGACCTCCCGGGAGGCACCCTCTGCCGACGCGGCCGCAGCGATCAGTACACTCGAGTCGAGAAACAGCCTCACGGCCGCGCTCGAAGCCGGCGCATGTCCGCCTCGTCTTCCGCGATCCAGCCGGCCATCTCATCGGGCGTGAACGTGCGCGGCTCGGGCAGCAGGGCGCCCTCGGCCCGGAGTCGCGACGCCAAAAACAGCATCAGTTCCTGTTTCTCGGCAGGCGAGAGGCCGGCAGCGGCAGATTCGATCTCGGCAAGGGTGACCATACGCACAAGCGTACACCTCGTCGAGTGGCACGCCAAGGGAGTTCATAAGACGGCCCGCCCCAGGGACGAAAGTTCTTTTCGGGGATCACAGAGTGCGACTTCCTGCGGCGTCCCGCGAAGTTCCCCGCGCGGCGGATTTTGCGTCGCCCTCGCGGGCGACCTCGCGTTTCCACGCGGATAACCGCGGTTGTCCTCGATCCTACTCGGGGGGCTTTCTTCGCAGGGTGCCGCACCGGCTCGCATGGAGCCGCAACGAAGATCAACTATCGCTGGCCGATCTCGTCGGCAGGGGGTAGCAAAGGCTTGAGTGCGGTGAGTATCGCCTTCGTCTTTTCGATCGCCCTGACGGCACTCGCCCGCGTCGCCTCGGCCACGCCGCCGTAGTCGGCGGTCTCACGCAGATCGAGCAGAAAGTCGTAATCCCGCGCCAGTTCAGTGGGCAGTAGTTGCGCCTGGATCAGATCTCGATGCAGGGCCGCTCACACGGCCGTGTGTTTCGTGAACGACAGGCCGCGACTGGCCAAGACGGCGGTCACGCCATGAAAAGCAGCATAGTAGGCCCGTGACGCCGCGGAATCGGGGTCCGTCTCGACGATGGACTCGGCGGCGGCCAATGCGCGGCCGGCTTTCGCCCATTGGCTGCGCACGAAATCGTTCATGCCGCTACACCGGAGCGGCGGACCTCGCGAAGCAATGGACTGTCACCGCGATCGTATTCGTCTCGAGCAAGCAGTTTCACGCTGATGCGGCGCCCCAGTTGCAGTGAAACGGGATAGACGGCGGTCAAGCCCCGCTCCAGCTCCTCTCCGTAGTCGCCGACAAGCCGTTCCAGCACCACAAGCAGGTCGATGTCGCTCTCCGGACCAGCTTCCCCTCGGGCCTCTGATCCGAAGAGCACGATAGTGCTCAACCGCTCGCCGTAGGCGCGCCCGAGCCGTTCCCGCAGTTCATCGAGCAGAGCGGCAGCGGCCATGTCGGATTCCTGGGAGCTGGGACGAGTCCCACAGGCTTATTCTACCGACGGCTCGGTGCGGGTTGCTGCGGTCTCATGCGGACTTCCTACTGCGTCGGATTCTGCGTCGCCCCAAGGGCGAATAGACCGTTTTCCCGAGGAAAATGACGGTTGTTCTCGTTCCTACTCGGGGAGCTTTTGTGGCACCGCCAGGCATGCGATGACACCTGGTGTCGATCCGTCGATGGGATTTGCACCGTCCTGCTGGATGCTGCATCTCTGTGCCAGAACGATGAGCCTGATCGTCGTCAGATGACGGGCTTCATCCGGGCCTCGGTGCCCTTGATGTGCGCAAGTCCCCAGTCTCGAAGCGATCCAAGAACGGGCAGCAGTGACCTGCCCTTTGGAGTCAGGCGATAGCCTTGCCGACCAACCGTCGGGCTTGGTGTGAACGGCTCGGCTAGGCCAGAGCGAACCAGGCGATCCAGCCGGTCGG
>JBIIDT010000008.1:0-68156 GCA_044238145.1 Pirellulales bacterium
GCGCCCGGCTGAACTCGCCCGACAGACAGCCGGAAAGGCAGACGAGCCCCTCACCATACTGCTCGAGCAGTTCGCGGTCGATCCGCGGCTTGAAGTAGAAGCCCTCGAGGTAGGCCTTCGTCGCCAGTTGGAGAAGGTTCGCGAAGCCGGTCCGGTCGCGGGCCAGGAGCGTGAGATGGTAGCTCGAGTCCTTCTGGCTGCCGGCATCCTTCTGGAAGCGGCTGCCCGGCGCGATGTAGGCCTCGTAGCCGATGATCGGGTTGATGCCCGCGGCCTTGGCGGCCTGGTAGAACTCGAGCGCCCCGTGAAGGTTGCCGTGGTCGGTGATCGCCAGGGCGTTCATGCCCAGTTCCACCGTCCGCGACACCAGCCGGTCGATCGGGCTGGCGCCGTCGAGCAGGCTGTAGTGGCTGTGGCAGTGGAGGTGGACGAAGGGGGGCGTGCTCATCCGTGGGCCTCGCGCGGGAGGCCCGATTGTAGCGGACGCCGGCTACGGCCTGTCGCCCGCCTGGCGCAGGAGCGTGGCCAGCCGGGCCTGGAGGTCGAGCACGGCCTGCCAGTCGGCGAAGTCGAGTTCCACCCGTTCCCCGCCCGGCCGGATCGCCGCCCCCTCGGTGGCCGTGCGCAGCACGCCCTGCACGTAGTCGAGCAGTTCCGTGAGTTCGGCCGACTGCGCCGGGCTGAGACGGCCCGGCAGCGGCGGCGGCTCGGCCGGCAACAGCGGCGACCGCACCTGGCCGACGTCGGCGACCACGTCCGATTTCTGGGCCGCGATCCGCTCCAGCCGCTCCCGCATCTCGCGGGCCTTCTCGTCCTCATCCGCCGGGTGCCGGCCCGCGAGCTCCAGGATGCGGCGGTCGATGTCGCTGTGGGATCCGACAAGGAGCAGCGAGCGGCCCAGGGAGATCATGTCGCCGTCCCGGACGATCCGCACCTGGATGTCCTCGCCGTTGACCTTCGTGCCGTTGGTGCTCTCCAGGTCGGTGGCGACGATCCGGTCGTTGTCATCCTGGAGCTTGAGGTGGTAGCGGCTGATCCGCTCGTCATTGAGCTGGATCGAGTTGCCCTCCTCGCGGCCGATCGTGACCGGGGTGGGGATGCGGTCGTAGACCTTGCCACGGTCGGCGCCGTGGAGGACGCGCAGGGTGATCAGTGCCATGGTCAGCCATGCGTCCGCGGGATCGGCAGAGCCTTTCGGCCCCGTGCCCCGATACCGTCCGCCGAGACGCACCTCTCGTCTGGGGCAGGGTATACGCTCCGTAGGGGCCGCGGGTCAAAGCCCCCCGCGGCCGGCGGCGGAACGGCGGTCGATTCCGGCCACCGTGCCGGGCGGCTACGATGGCCCGCAGGCGCCCGTAGCTCAATGGATAGAGCATCGGTCTTCGGAACCGAGGGTTGCAGGTTCGAGTCCTGCCGGGCGTATTGGGAATGGCGGTCCAGTGGCGGAGCGAGGCCCGGAGGGATCGCGACGCCGGGAGGTAGCCTGCAGGTTCGAGTCCTGCCGGGCGCATTGCAGGTTGGGACGGATCCCGCTGACTGCAGGAAGACCAGCAATGCGTCGCTCTCGACGTTTGTTGCCACATCCAATCCTTGTCCGCATGGTCGTCGCCACCTGGGCCGCGGGATCGGCGGCGGTGCCGGCCGTGGCGGCGGAAGTAGTGGCGGGCTTCGAAACCGGCGCCGACCTCCAACGCTGGTCCGCCCAGGGCGAGATCGGAATCCAGCGCACCGAGGGCCCCCCGGCCCCGGACAGGGCCGGCGACGACCCGCCGGCGGGCGGCGCCGCCCGGATCCGCACGCAGGGCAAGAGCGGAATGTTCATCAAGGCAGGCGAATTGCCCCGCGACCTGACGAAGTTTGACGCCCTGCGGGTCTGGGTGCATCGTGATCCCACGGCGGCAGCCGCTGCCCCCAGCACCGTCGAGGTGCGGTTCTACGAGTCGGATGGTGGCGCCTGGTTTTGGCGGAAGGTCGTGCTCGACCAGCCTGGCTGGACGCAGGTCGAGGTGCCCTTCAAGTGGACCCGCTGGAGCACCTCCCGCATTCCCCGGTGGGAAAAAGTCAACCGTCTGGGGATCTATTTTCGGGACGCCGCCGACGTGTTCGTCGATTCCTTCACGCTGGCCGACGATCCGCCTCCGAACGGCCCCGAGGAACAGCCGGTCCTGAATCCGCATGACGTGGCCACGCTCGCCTTCGGCGCCGCGGCAGCCGATCCGGACAAGGTGCGGATCGGCCGTGCCGCCGAGGTTGCGGTGATCACCGATGTCGGCGACTTTGACATCGACAGGCTGCTGCAGCATCTGGGCAACGTGGCCGCTGCCGTCAAGGCCGACCTGTCGTTCGCCGCGGCGCCCACGAGCCCCATCGCAGTTGTGGTTTTCGCCGCGGAGGATCAGTACAAGGAGTTTCCGGTGAAGCTGGGGGAACGGCTCGGGGCCCAGAGCGCTCCGCCCACGTCGTCCGGCTACACGATCCAGGGAATCGCCACCTCCTCCTGGGATCCGCGGCACGGCACGCTCCGGCCGGTGTACACGCACGAGTTCGTCCACGCGCTGCTGTCCGCGACGCTCGATCTCGAAAACAACGGGGAGTGGGTTCAGGAGGGATTGGCCTCGCACTACCAATTGCGATTCCATCCGCAGGCCAATTTCCGATCAATCGTGAGCGACGGCCTGAAAGGAACCGATCCAGACGTGTTCAAGCAGGTCTGCTCCGGTGGCCGCATCCCGCTCAATCACTACTGGGTCGCCGGCACGCTCTGCAGGATGCTCCTCGAAGACCCCGACCTCGCGGCCAAGCAGCCGGCGGTCGTGGCCGCCATCCGCAAGAACGGCTCGACGGCCATGGGGCCACTCCTGCCGGTGCTCGGCCTGTCATGGCAGGAGCTCGACGAAAAGTGGCGAGCCTATTGCCGGGAGAAGTACGGCCCATGAACGCTCGCGAGAAAAAGGCCACACAGGGGCGACGCGTTCCGCGAAGTCCCGTTTCCAAGGCCGAACGGTGTCTCCCAAAATCCCGGTGATCCCGGGCTTTCGCCTGCCGGGCTTACTCGTCGTCGATGGGCTGGCCGGATGCGTCGAACCGCTCCACGTGTCCGTCGCGGCCCTCCGGACCGGTGCCGATCGCGATCGTGTCGGTGCCCGTCGCGTCCTTGATCTCGATCCGGCCGCCGCCCCCGCCGACCACGCGGCCGATGTGCACGAGCACCGTCCCATCGGAGCCCGTGACCACGATCTCCCGGCACACGACCTGCCCGGCCTCGACGGCGCCGGCGACCAGCGTGTCGACCCGTTCCTCGAACGGGATGCCCGCCCGCATGGCCAGGCCGATCGCCAGGAACAGGAGCGGGTAGACCGTCCAGCGCTCGCGGCTCGTCATCGCGACCCCCTCACGCCTCGCCGTGCAGTTGCCGCAGCCGCCCGGAGAGCCGGAGGATGAGCTGCACCCGCTCGAACTGGTCGAGCCAGTCGGCCGTGGTCGCGGCCAGGGCCGCGGTGGCCGGCGGCACGAGGCCCGTTGGGCAGGCGGCGCCGAGCTCGGCCGCCGCCGCGGCCCGGTAGGCCGAGAGCGTGCGGTCGCCGTAGAAGAGGACGGGCGTGAAGTCCTCGCTGAAGAAGGCCGCGACCGGCACCCGCTGCCCGCCGCAGACCTTGAGGTGGGCGGCGATGTCGGGCCGCGCGTCGCGGTCGAGGAACCGCAGGTCGATCGCCGGGGCGGCCGCGGCGAACCGGGCGAAGATCGGGCACTGGTTCACGCAGTCGCCGCACCACGCACCCGAAAGCACGAGCACCGGCATGCGACGGACGAAGCCGCCCAGCAGCCGCTGCTGGTCCGGCGTGAGCGCGATGCGGCCGTGGCTGGCGTCCCAGCGGGCCCGCTGCTCGGCCGTGGCATGCCGGTCGAGGTACTGCTCGTAGGGCAGGGCGGCGGCGAAGGCGGCGGCCCAGGCTTCCGCGGTGGGCGGGGCGCCCGCGCCGGGGATCGGGATCGCGACGGTGGCAGTGCTGGTCATGGCGGTGCTCCTCGGGTGGGGCCGGATCATATCGCGTCGCGCCTCCGCAGACCGCGCGGATTCTCCCGCCACCCGCCGCCGGCGGCTCCTGGGGGGAATGGGCAACCCCCCGGAGCCGCTGGATGCCGAGCGCGAAGCGGCCTTGACCCCGGAAAAAGCGGCACCTACTGTCCCCCCGCCTGAAGGCCAGGGAACGGGGCCACGCGTCACGCTCCCCTCGATGTCGCCGGCAGCACGGATGCTCGCCGTCGACCTCGAGTCGGTTCGAATCCGCGACCTCCACCTACCGCCCACCGTCCAATCGCTCCCGGAAACGGTTCAGGTTCTCCGCCCCCCTGGGACCTGGACCGTTCCGGGGGCCTTTTTTTGCGCCCGTGTCGCGGCGGTGGCGGCATAGAATTGGGTCGATGGACCCGCGGCCCCCTGCCACCGACGCCGAGCGGCTGATCCGCTGGATCATGCTGGCGATCGTCGGCTGGGGTGTGATCCACGCGGTCGGGGCCTGGCGATTCAACCACGACGCCCGCCGGCCGCTGGTGGTGCTCGGCTGCGTGCTGGCGTTCCTGGGGTTCTGGTCGCTGATGCTGGCCGCCCGACGGCGGCGGCTCGAAGGGAGGCAATGATGTCCATCGTCCTCGGCGCGAGCCTCGACAACGGCCTCGCCCCGCCGCTGGCGGCCCGGCCCGCGGTGCAGCGGGCCACGAGTGTCACGAGCCTGTCGATCGGCCAGTACCTCATCCGGCGGCTTTCCGACTACGGCCTGCGGCACGTGTTCGGCCTCCCCGGCGACTACGTGCTCGCCTTCTACTCGATGCTCGAGCACAGCCCGCTCGACCTCGTGAACTGCACCCGCGAGGACTGCGCCGGCTTCGCGGCCGACGCCTACGCCCGCGTCAACGGCATGGGCGCGCTGTGCGTCACCTACGGCGTCGGCGGCCTGTCGGTCGCGAACTCGGTGGCCGGGGCGTTCGCCGAGAAGAGCCCCGTGATCATGATCTCGGGCGCGCCTGGCATCGGCGAGCGGTCGAGCGACCCGCTCCTCCATCACCGCGTGCGGGAGTGGCGGACGCAGCTCGAGGTGTTCGAGAAGATCTGCGCGGCCAGCCGCGAGATCGTCGATCCGGCGACCGCCTTCCGCGACATCGATTTCCTCCTCGACACGGCCTGGCGGCTGAAGCGGCCGGTGTACCTGGAATTGCCGCGCGACATGGTGGCGGTGGTGCCCGACCAGATCCGCCCCTACCCGCAGCCCGAGCGGCGCAGCGACCCCGATGCGCTCGCCGAGGCGGTCAAGGAGGCGGTGGCCCGCATCGAGGCCGCCAAGCGACCGGTGATCATCGCCGGCATCGAACTGCACCGCTATGGACTGCAGGCCGACGCCACGGGGCTGGCCGAGGCGGCGGGCATCCCCATCGCCGCGACCATGCTCGCCAAGAGCGTGGTCAGCGAGGTGCACCCGCTCTACATCGGCCTCTACGAGGGGGCGATGGGGCGGCAGGAGGTGACCGAGTTCGTGGAGGACAGCGACTGCGTGATCCTCCTCGGGACGCTGCTCACCGACATCGACCTCGGGATCTTCACGGCGAAGCTCGACGCCACGCGGAGCATCTTCGCCACGAGCGAGGACCTGCGGATCAGCCACCATCACTTCCACGACGTGCTCCTCGAGGACTTCATCCGCGGGCTCGCCGCCGCCCGGCCCAAGGCGGCCGCCCGTCGCCTGCCCCCGGGGCCGGCGGCCGCGGAGGGGCCGTTTCACCTCCAGCCCGAGGCCGCGATCACGACCACGCGGCTCGTCCGCCGACTCGACGAGTCGCTCGACGACAAGACGATCGTGATCGCGGACGTGGGCGACGCCCTGTTCGCCTCGAGCGAGTTGGTGATCCGCGGCCAGACCGAGTTCATCGCGCCGGCCTACTACACGTCGATGGGCTTCGCGGTGCCCGCGGCCCTCGGCGCCAAGACGGCCCGGCCCGACCTCAAGGTGGTCGCGCTCGTCGGCGACGGCGCCTTCCAGATGACCGGCATGGAGCTCTCCACGATCGTCCGCCGTGGCCTCGCCGTCACGGTGATCGTCCTCGACAACAAGGGCTACGGCACCGAGCGGCTCCTGCACGAGGGGAGCTTCAACGACATCAACCCCTGGCAGTACCAACTGCTGCCGCAGGTGCTCGGCGGTGGCACCGGCTACGAGGTCCGCACCGAGGGGGAGTTCGACGCCGCCCTGACGAAGGCCCTCGCCGACACCTCGGGCATGAGCCTGATCCGCGTGCACATCGGGCTCGAGGACCGCAGCCGCACGCTCGACCGCCTCGCCGCCGGTCTCGCCAAGCGGGTGCGGTGAGCCGCAGCGGGGCGGGGCTGCCCAGGGGCAACCCCGCCCCTTCACCGACCGCGGGTCCTACGGCTTCAACTGCGGCACGCCCACGGCGGCGCCGTAGGCCTGGATGAGGTCGGCCAGCGAGATCTTGTAGCTCGCCTGCAGGCTCTCCTCGACGGGCGTGCCCTCCTTGATGCCCTGCACGAAGGCGGCGAACTTCTTCAGGTCGCGGGCCAGGAACTTCACGAGGCTCGAGGCCATGCCGTACTGGACGGCGTCGATGTTCTCGCGCGTCAGGAACTCGGGCCCCAGCGTGCCCGTGCGGCGCATGAAGTCGAGAGCGTGGGCCTCCTTGAGCGGCACCTGGTCGGAACCGGGCACGACCTTCGTGCCGACCCACTCGGCGATCCCCTCGTTGAGCCAGTTGGGGAGCCGCTGCGGCGACATCCAGCGGTGGTTGAACCCGTGGCTCGTCTCGTGGACGAGCATGTGGGCGAAGGCCGGGGCGTCGTCGCCCCGATGGCAGGCCATGATCACGCGGCCGTCGCCGCTCTGGTGGCACAGGCCGTGGGCCCCCGCCATCCGCACCTTCATGAACCGGGCCTCGAAGGCCTGGAAGTCCTGCTCGCGGAGGAAGGCGACCACCAGGCACTTGCCCTTCCACACCGGCTCGCCGCGGGGAATGCCGTACAGGTCGCAGAGGAAGTCGTGCATCGCGTCCAGGCTCTTGACGTAGGGCGCCATCTGGGCGGCCGGGATGTCGGTGGCCACGATGAACTCGTGGGTTGCGGTCACCTGCAGGGCGGGGAACGCCTCCTTCACCTCGGCGACGAGCTTTTCCAGGCTCTCGACCTCGGCGGCGTGTTCGTCGGCGGACAGTTCGGGCCACGGCTGCACGCCGCGGGCCGCCATCCGCTCCCGCGACTCGGCCACCTTCTTCTCGTAGGCCTCCTTCGCCTTTCTGCCCTTCACCTGGGCCACGCCCTTGCCCTTCGCCTCCGCCTCGTGGATCGTCTCGCGGCCGGCCACGATCTTCACGACACCGGCGACGGGCAGGCTGGTGACCGCCTTCTCTCCCTCGGGCCGGAGCCGCAGCAGCGACGCCTTGCCGTCCTTCTCCACGACGCCCTCGAGCGTGGGGCGGACGAACCGCCGGCCGGTGCCGAGTTCCACGAGGTCGAGCGTGTCGCCCACGAATGGCTCGAGCCGCGTGGCGAGCTCGTCGGCCCGCCCCGCGACGCCGGCCGCGACGGTCGCCGCCGCGACCACGATCCCGAATCCCGTCAGCCGCCGCATGCCGCCTCCTCCCGCTCCCGCGCCCGCCGCCTGAGTTCGGTGCTCGACACATCGAGCCGGAACTCGCGTTGTGAGACGAAGTATGTGATGTCCCGCAACGCCTGCGGCACCTCAAGCCGCGCCGCCTCCTGGAACTCGTCGCCCCGGGCCCGGCCGAAGACGATCAGCCCCGCGGCCCGGGAGGCGATCGCCCGCACCGCCTCGTCCGCCTGGGCCTCCGAGCCGCCGTAGTAGCGGGGGTCGGCGAGCCGGGCGTAGGTGTCGGCGCCCATCACGAACGTGCTCCCCGGGAAGACGTCGAGCTTGTCGAGGAACCGCGCGGCCTGGGAGAGCCACAGCGGCCGGTCCGCGAACTGCGCCGCGCGGTCGCGGATCTCGAGGTAGTCGAGGGCGGGCTTGTCGACGTTGGTGATCGAGAGCTCGTACTCCACCGGCCGCTCCGCGATCTCCTCGGCGATTCGGGCCATGAGCAGGTGCCCCTCGTGGAGCGGGTCGAACGAGCCCGGAAAGATGAGCCGCCCCGGGCGGGCGGCGGGCTCCTCGGCCGGGGCGTCGGCACGGACGGCCCGGCGCTGGCCGGCGAACAGCTCCCGCCAGGCGGCCGGCGCCTCACACCGCTCGCGGAGCACCTGCTCGGACGGCAGCAGCGCCGCGGAGGTGACCGGCTCGCGGCCGGTGCACGCGGCCAGCAGCTCGTCGAGTCCGACCGCGGCTGCGACCGTCTCCTCCTCGTCCCGCGACCGGGCGTCCTTCGCCAAGACCAGTTCGGCTGTGGCCGTGGCGCCGAGCGACTGGATCGCCACGAAGAGCCGATGGCTGCCCCGCTTCGGCTGCCGCGTCTTGAGGCTGGCCGTCACGGCCATGCCCAGTGCCGCCTCCGCCGCCGCTCCACAGTCGCGGGCCCGCTGCCAGGCGGCCACGGCGAGCCGCCGGGCCGTCCGCGACGAGCAGTAGGATTCCTGCGGCCCGCCGAGCAGGCGGTCGATCGCCTCGCGGGCGTAGGGCACGAGCCCCTCGACGACGACGCCGCTCGCCCCGGGGCAGCCCACGAGGTGGGAGATGGCCTGCGCGCCGCCCCCGGTGGCCACGAGCACCGCGCGGCCGCCTGCCCGCTCGAGGGCGTCGATGATCGGTGCCGCTTCGGGAAGGGGCGTGGACAAGGTGCATGCCCGGGTCGGAGCCATCCCGACGGCCACGAATCGGCGGCCGGGATCGGACACGCCCCATCATACCGGCCAGACGTCCGCCGATCGCCGGGCCTCTGGAGCGGCAGCCCCACGAGCGGCCGTCGCGGTCCCGCTTCCGGGGGACCCGTTTCTGTGTAAACTGGAGGAGACGGGTTCATCGGCGGCCTCCCTCCTCCAGGCAAGGAGCCCGACATGCGTCGCACTTCGTTCTTATTGCTCGCGCCGCTGGTGATCGCGATTCCCGGCCTCCTGCCCGGACGGATCCTGGCGGAGGAACCTGCGGCTACGGACACCCCGATCGGCCGTCCGCGGATGACGATGCTCGAGCCATCGGCCGCCGATCCGCTCGCCCCGGTGGAAAAGGCGGCCAAGCGGCAGGCGAAGTCCGCGCGATCTCCGCGCCGCGGCGCCCCCGCTCCGCCCGCTGCCGGGCCGTTGGCCAAGGATGCCGGCGCGCCAGCCCGGCAAGCCGCCGTGAACCGCGGCGTCGGCTTCCTCGTCTCCGCGCAGGGCAAGGATGGGGGTTGGGGCCGCGAAGCGGGGCAGGCTCCATCCGACGTCGCCAGCACGAGCATCGCCGGCCTGGCACTGCTCAAGGCGCGGCCCGGAAAGGAGATCCCGGATCGCCTGCCTTGCGAGCGGCAGGCGGCCGCCTTCGTCGCACGGCGAATCGCGGAGTCGAAGCTGCCCGAGCAGTGGCAGCCCACCGTCGTCGATCCGATGGTGATCAACGACCTGGGCACGTCCGCGGACGCGGTGCTGGCGGCGCTGTTCCTCGCAGAGCACGTCGCCCACGCCGCCGAGGACGACGCCGCCTCGGCCGAATTCCGTGTGGCCGTGAACCTTCTGCTCGAGCATTTCGACGCACGGCTGCGGAACGAGCCGAACATGTTCCGGCAGCGGGCCCACGGGCTCTCACGGGCGACGCTCGCCCACGCCGCCGTGGTCGCGGGCCGTGCCGGCGTGCCGGTCCCCGAGGGGCTGGTCGCCCGGCTGGCCGACGGCTGCCGCGAGGACCAGCATCTGTACGGCCGATCGGCACGCATCGGGTGCCTGCATGCGGCTGCGTTGCAGGCCGGCGTCCCACCGTCGGACGACGCCCTGGCACTCGCCGACACGCTCGTGCAGCCGGTGCTCGCTGATTATCACGGCCGGTGGCCGTACGGCGCAGGGGGCGAGGTCTTCATGTCGCTGCTGTTCCTCGGCGCCATGCTCGGCGACGCGGGCGGGCCGACCGCGGCCGAATGGTCACGGGGCGTGGAGCAAGTGCTCGTGCAGACGCAGAGCGGCAACGGTAGCTGGTCGGGCTCGTCGTGCATCAACAGCCGCGTGTTCTGCACGTCGAGCGCCCTGCTCGTGATGCACGCCGCGCCGGCCGCCGACCGCGTTGCGTCCCGGTAGCGCAGGGCCGGGAGAGTGGGGCGGCACATGAGCCACGTCCACCGCGGGATCGGGCCGCTTCTGCTCGCCTGCGGCGCGACGGCGGCGATCGGCGCCGAACCCGTGGGCTGGCGGGAGGCGGTCGCCCGCGGCGCGGCGTTTCTCGAGACGCGGCAGTCGGCCGACGGCGGCTGGCGATCCGACGTGTACGGCAACTTCCGTGCGGGCGACTCACTCACGCCGCTGGTGCTCGCGGCCCTCGAGCCCGAGACCGCGGCGTTCGACGGCGGCTGCCGCTTCCTCGCGGCACTCGCGGGGGACGGCGACCGCGAGCCCGCGCTCGACTATCCCGTCTACACGGCGGCCCAATCGGCGGTCGCGCTGCGCCGCGGCGGGCGGCAGGCGGCGGTCGACCGCTGGCTCGCCATCCTGCGCCGGCACCAACTCGTCGAGCGGCTGGGCTGGCTGCCGGCCGACCCGGAGTTCGGCGGCTGGGGTTATGCGACGGTCGAGCCGCGGAAGCCGGGGCCCGACGCGGTGCGGCTGCCGCTGCTGGAGCCGAACCTCTCGGCCACGTCGTACGCGGTCGCGGCCCTGCGGGCGGTCGGCGGCGCGCCCCAGGATCCGGCGTTCGCGTCCGCGCTCGTGTTCGTGGAGCGCTGCCAGAACGTCGCGGCCGCGCTCGCCGACGCCGACCCGGAGTTCGACGACGGCGGATTCTTTTTCGTCCTGGAAGACGCGGAGCGCACGAAGGCCGGTTCGGCCGGCCGCGACCGCCACGGTCGCGTGCGGTTTTCCTCCTACGGTAGCGCCACCGCCGACGGGCTGCGGGCCCTCCTCGCCTGCGGCCTGCCCGCCGACCATCCGCGGGTCGTAGCGGCCCGGTCGTGGCTCGAGCGGAACTTCTCGGCCGAGGTGCATGCCGGACGGTTTCCGGAGGACCGCCGCGTGTTCCGGGACTCGTGCTTCTACTACTACGCCTGGTCGGTGGCTGCGGCCCTCGAGGCCGTCGGCGTCGACACGGTGCCAACGGCGGCGGGACCGGTCGATTGGCGACGGTCTCTCGCGGCGGCGCTCATCGCCTTGCAGGCGGCGGACGGCGGCTGGGTCAATCCGAGCGGTGCCGTTCGCGAGGACGAGCCGCTCGTCGCCACGTCGTTTGCGGTGGCGGCCCTGCGGATCTGCGGGCAGCCGCGCATGGCCGCTGACCGCTAGCAGACCGGGGAACAGGTCGAGATAAGGCCGTTTCCGTCCGCCGATCCCCCGGCTCGCGCCGGGGGCTTTATAGAGGCGGGATTCCCCGGCTCGCGCAGCGGTCACGACCGGGGCGGGATCCACGGTTCACACGCGGGATCAAGCGTGCCCGGCTCGCCCGGCCTGCCCCGTTTGCCAGTTCTGCCTCGCGATTGCCGCGGCCGCTGCAGTGTCCGGCCAGATTCGGTCGATGCACGGGGCGGGAGGGATTTGCCATGCCACTGCCGATTTACCGTCTGCCGCGCGTCGGTCCGCTTCTCGTCGCCGCTGCGCTCGCGCCGGCCGCCGTGCGTGGATCCGCACCCGAAGACACGGTGGTGCCGCTGCCCGTGGCGCCGCTGCCGGCCGACGGCACCCCCGATCCACTCGCGGGCACGCCGTGGGTCGACCCGGCGACCAGCGGCGTTGATGCGGAGCGAGCCTTGGCCACGATGCTGCCCCCGCGGACCGACTCGCCGCGCGACTGGCAGGCACCGATCGAGCCGCTCCACGACTGTGGCGAGCCGCGGGCGCTGCCGCCGTGCGTGCCGCCGGCCCCGTGCCATCCCGTGGCTCCGCCCGCTCCCTACGACCTCGTCGGTGCCGGCGGCGTGCCGTCGTGCGGGCCGATCTACCGCGGCCCGTGTGCGCCGCGTTCGGCCACCGTGCACGAGGGCCCGTTTCGCTGGATGCATGCCCTCCAGGACCGGCTCTTCGACCTCTTCTATCGCTCGCGGTGAGGCGGCGGCCGCCGCGCTTGTGCTGCCCGGCGGCCACGGCCACACTGTGGGACTGCCGGACGGCTCCGGCGGCACGGAGACGGGCGGATGCGGGCGGCGATCATCGGCATCGGGGCGATCGCGGGGATGCACGCCCGTGCCCTGCGCGACATCCCCGGCGTCGAACTCGTCGCTGCCTGCTGTCGCACCGAGGAGAAGGGCCGGGCCTTCGCCTCCCAGTTCGGCTGCACCTGGCACGCCGACGCGGCCCGGATGCTCCGCCGCGAGAAGCCCGATTTCGTCACCGTGGCGACGCCGTCGGGCGCCCACCTGCCGGCCGTGCTCGCGGCCGCCCGCCGCGGCGTCCACGTGATCTGCGAGAAGCCGCTCGAGATCTCCCTCAAGCGGATCGACCGGATGATCGCCGCCTGCGACAAGGCGGGCGTCACGCTCGGGGCGATCTTCCCGCAGCGGTTCAACCCCGTCGTCCGCGCCGTCCACGAGGCCGCGGCGGCCGGCCGGTTCGGCACGCTCGCCGTGGCTGCGAGTTACGTGCCCTGGTGGCGGGACGACGCCTATTACGGCCCCGGCCGCTGGCAGGGCACGAAGGCCCTCGACGGTGGCGGGGCGCTGATGAACCAGTCGATCCACGGCGTCGACGCCCTGCAGTGGATCGCCGGAGCGACGATGCCCGACCTGCCCGCCGGCGCCAATCCCGTGGAGAGCGTCGTCGCCATGACGGCCGTGCGGGCCCACGACGCCGAGCGGCTGGAGGTGGAAGATACCTGCGTCGCGATCCTGCGGTTCCGGAACGGCGCCCTCGGTCAGTTGCTCGCGGCCACGAGCCTGTTCCCCGGGCAGATGCGCCGCTTCCTGTTCGGCGGCCGCGACGGCACCGCGGAGATCCTCGAGGAGCAGCTCGTCACCTGGCAGTTCCGCACCGCGGCGGCGGACGACGACGCGACCCGCGACAGGCTCGGGGCCGCCAGCGCCACCTCGGGCGGCGCCGCCGACCCGATGGCCATCAACTACGCCTGCCACACGCGGAACTTCGAGGAGTTCCTCGCCGCCGTGCGGGACGGCCGCCGCCCGCCGCTCGACGGGGCGGAGGGCCGCAAGGCCGTGGCCATCATCGAGGCCTGCTACAAGTCGGCCCGCACGGGCAGGCCCGCGCGGGTCGCAGGAGCCTGACGACCATCCCATGAACGCGCCGCTCCGTTACGCGATCTGCAACGAGACCTTCGAGGGTTGGCCGCTGGCCAAGGCGTGCGACTTCGCGGCGGCCTGCGGCTACACCGGCCTGGAGGTGGCGCCGTTCACGCTCGCCGGTCGTGCGACCGACATCACCGCCGCCCAGCGCGGCGAGATTCGCCGCACGATCGCCCGCGCGGGGCTCGACTGCGTCGGCCTGCACTGGCTGCTGGCGAAGACCGAGGGCTTTCACGTCGCCCACCCCGACGCAGCCGTCCGCGGCCGCACCGTGGACTACCTCGGGGAACTCGCCCGCCTGTGCCACGACCTTGGCGGCCGCGTGCTCGTCTTCGGCTCGCCGAAGCAACGCAGCCTGCTGCCGGGCGTGACGGCCGACCAGGCCATCGACCACATCCACGAGGTGTTCTCGCGGCTCGTGCCTGTGCTGGAGACGACTGACACGGTGGTGGCGCTCGAGCCCCTGTCGCCGGCGGAGACCGACGTCCTCACGACCGCCGCGGAGACCTGCCGGCTGATCGAGCGGATCGGCTCGCCCCACGTGCGGCTGCATCTCGACGTGAAGGCGATGGCGAGCGAGGGGGAGCCGGTGCCCGAGATCATCCTCGCCAGCGCCCGACACCTCGAGCACTTCCACGCCAACGACCCCAACCTGCAGGGCCCCGGCTTCGGGGCCGTCGACTTCTCACCGATCTTCACGGCCCTCGACGAGGTCCGGTATTCCGGCTGGGTGAGCGTGGAGGTCTTCGACTACGCACCCGGCGCCGAGCGGCTCGCCCGCGACAGCATCGACTACATGCGGCGGGTCGAGGCCGCCCTCGGCTGATTCCCGCGGCCCGCCGCCGCCATTCCCAGGAGCCCGCCCGCATGGCCGCCGCCCCCCACTCTCCCGCCGACCACGCCCCGTGGTACCGCGACCTCACGCCATACCACTGGTTCGTGTTTACGGTGGCCTCGCTGGCCTGGCTCTTCGACTGCCTCGACCAGCAGCTCTTCATCCTCGCCCGCAACAAGGCGATGGAGTCGCTCCTGCCGGCCGGCATGGACCCCAAGCTCTACGGCGGCTATGCGACGAGCATCTTCGTCGCCGGCTGGGCGATGGGCGGCCTGATCTTCGGGTCGTTGGGCGACCGCTTCGGGCGGGCGAAGATGCTCACGCTCACGGTGCTCATCTACTCGGTGTGCACGGGCCTCTCCGCCTTCTCCACCGGCTGGGCCGACTTCGCCACCTACCGGTTCCTCACCGGCCTCGGCGTGGGCGGCGTGTTCGGCCTGGCCGTGGCCCTCGTCGCCGACACGCTCCCCGACCGCTCTCGGACGGGCGCCCTCGGTCTCCTGCAGGCGTTGTCGGCGATCGGCAACATCACGGCCGGCGTCACGAGCATGTACCTCGGTCATCTCGAGGCCACGAAGGCGATCGCCGCCGGCACGGCCTGGAAGTACATGTTCCTCGTCGGCGCCATTCCCGCCTTTCTCTGCGTCTTCATCCAGCTGCGTCTCAAGGAGCCGGAGAAATGGGTGCGGGCCCGGGCAGCGGGGAAGGCGGCGGGAGTGAAGTTCGGCTCCTACGCGGCGCTCCTCGGTGACCAGCGGTGGCGGGGCTCGGCCCTGCTCGGGATGGTGCTCTGCGTGGCGGGCGTGATCGGCCTGTGGGGCATCGGGTTCTTCAGCCCCGAACTCGTGGGCGACGTGATCAAGGCCTCGCTCGTGGCCGATGGCGTGCCGGCGGAGAAGATCGCCGGCAGCCAGCAGTTCTGGATCGGCGTCAACTCGATCGTGCAGAACATCGGCGCCTTCTTCGGCATGCTGCTGTTCACCCGGCTGGCCCAGGGCATGGGCCGCAAGCCGGCCTTCGCGATCGCCTTCGTGGCGGCGCTCGTGGCCACCGTGGCGTTCTTCCAGTTCTTCAACGGCCGCGGCGACATCTGGATGAGCGCGATCATGGGAGGCTGCCAGCTCGCCCTGTTCGCCGGCTTCGCGATCTATCTCCCGGAGCTTTTCCCCACCAGCCTCCGCAGCACGGGCACGAGCTTCTGCTACAACGTCGGCCGGTTCGTGGCGGCGAGCGGCCCGTTCACGCTCGGCGCCCTGCAGGCGGCGCTCAAGGCCGGGGCGACGACGCCCGAGGCCAAGCTCGTGGCCTTCCGCAACGCCTGCTCCTACATGAGCGTGATCTTCCTGCTCGGCCTGGTGGCCCTGGCGTTTCTGCCCGAGACCAAGGGCCGGCCGCTGCCGGAGGACTAGGTTCACGCCTGCGGGGCCATCCATGGCCCCCGCAGGCTTGGGCCGTCCGGCGAACGCCAAGGGTTCGCCGGACGGCCGGGCGGTCGCACCTCCGGGCGACCGTGGCCGCCGCGGAGCGGCGGCGGCGTGGCGAATCGACGAGGCGTCGATCCGCAGCACGCCCTGGGCATGCCGCGCGGCATACCAGTGCGTGCAGGCGACCCATCCTGCCCCTACAATCCGTAGACCGCCCGCCGGGCGGCGTGGTGATCGAAGAACCTTCACGAAGGGGACATGCGGATGCGTTGGGAAGGCAGGCGGCAGAGCGAGAACGTCGAGGACCGACGGAGCACGGGCCAGCAGGTGCTCGTGGGGGGCGGCCTGCTCACGCTCCTGTTCATGATCGTGATGATGTTCCTCGGCGCCGACCCGATGCAGATGCTGCAGATGGCCCCGGAGATGATGGCGCCCCAGCAGCAGGGCCCTCCCGGCAAGCCCGTCGACGACGAGATGGGCAAGTTCATCCGCACCGTGATGGCCGACAACGAGGACGTCTGGTCCGCCCTGTTCCCCAAGGTCTTCGGCCGCCGGTTCGCGCCGCCGAGGCTGGTGATGTTCACCCGGCAGGTCCGCAGCGGCTGCGGCATCGCCGACGCGGGAGCCGGCCCCTTCTACTGCCCGCTCGACAAGACGGTGTACATCGACCCGGTGTTCTACGAGGAGCTGAAGCGGCGTTTCGGAGCCCCGGGCGACTTCGCCCAGGCCTACGTGATCGCGCACGAGATCGGCCACCACGTGCAGAACCAGCTCGGCATCAGCAACAAGGTGCAGTCGATGCGGGCCCGGCTCTCGGACCGCGACTACAACCGGCTGTCCGTCCGCATGGAGCTGCAGGCCGACTTCCTCGCCGGCGTGTGGGCCCACCACATCGCCCGCTACGCCGGGATCCTCGACGAGGAGGACATCCGCGAGGCGGTCAATGCCGCCCAGGCGATCGGCGACGACCGGATCCAGAAGCAGGCCCAGGGCTACGTGGTGCCGGAGGCGTTCACGCACGGCACGAGCGAGCAGCGGGTCCGCTGGTTCCTGTACGGCCTGAAGACGGGCGATCCGAACCTCATGGACCGTGCCTTCGAGGTCGACAACCCGTAGCGACGCCGCAGGGATCGGGAAGGGAATCGCATTCCTGGCCGCTCGTGTTCCGGCTCCCAGGCGTGGTGCAGGGCTGAGACCCTTGGCCTATTCGCGCCGGTTCCCCGACAACCTCACGCCCGGAACCTCGCCGCGCGGGTAGCAGCGCCGCGCGATCGCCGGGCTCGACGGGGAGAGGCGGAAGTCCAGGTCCGTGCACCCGCCGGCAAACGCCGGGTCGGCGACCTCGCTGCCGGTTTCGAGCGCGAGTTCACGCCGCACACTTTCGAGCGTGTCGTAGTCCTTGTGCCGCCAGTCTCCGCCGAACGCCGGTCCCCACTGAAACAGTTTCTGGCCCGGTGCCGCCGCGTAGAGGTTGTTGGCCATGGTGATGCGGAGATCTTCCAGGCTCAGGCCTTTTGGCTGCGCCCTGTCGTCCTTGGCTCGGTATTCCTTGGCGTTGTCCTGGCGGGGTTTTTCGGTCTTGGCCGGTGCGGCCCGTTGCAGGGCCTTGGGCCAGTGACGTTCGTCCTCCTGGGCGAACCATCCCGCGGTCTGGGCCATGCCGTTGTGGGCGATGATGTTGTTGCGGATGACGTTGTCGTGATTCCAGATGGCGACTTCCGCCTGCGGCTCGCCGCCGATCCGGGCGGTGGTGCGGAACTGTTCGCGGAATTGGAAACCCTCCCGGTTGCCGACCATGAGATTGCGTTCAATCAGGCAGTTCGGCGAACTCGACAGCGTGATACCACCGTTGGCGCCCCAGTCGCCGTACGCCTCACCCCAGCCGTTGCCGACGACGACGTTGTCGTGGGCGTGCAGCCCGTACGAGATCTCGTAGAAGATGCCGGATCCTTCGTTGCCGGAAATCAGGCAGTTACGGACGACGCAGTCTTCGTTGCCTACGTCGAACCAGATCCCCGTCCCGCGATTGTCGATAAATCGGCTCTTCTCGATGACCGCCCGGCGGCACAGGCCGAGTTTGTTGCCGCCCCCGCCCCACGCACGGTTCCATCCCTTGGTGTTGTTGTTGCGCACCAGGCATCCGGTCATGAACAGGCCCTCGACGCCGGATGCGTCGAAACCGTCCCAGCCGTTGTCCTGCATCACGCAATCGCGCACCACGTGATCCTTGCCGCTGAAGGACGCGCCGAGGGCGCTCATCCGTTCGATGACGCAGCTCGCCAGGACTGATCCCCGGCCGTTCAATTGCACGGCGCCCAGCTGGGCCCGGTTGGCGGCATGCCGGAACAGGATGCCTTCGATCCAGACGTGGTCGCCTTTCACGTTCCAGAGGACGTCACGGACCGAGGCTTCCGCCAGCATCGGCGTCTTTTCCAGGTCGGCATTGTCCCGGGTCCACAGCGAGAGGCGGCGGCCGTCCAGGTCGACGTGGAACGTCCCGCGTGCGAGTTTGGACCGGTCCATCACCTGCAGCAGTTGGTAGCCCAGGACGATGACCTGTTCGCTGCGGCCGATCTGCAGATGGAACTCGTCGTCCGGGTGGGCGAAACTCTTGGTCCAGGTGTTGAACCGATGGGGCCAGGGCACGCTGAAGATGTTGTCCGGGCCGGGCTCCCGTTTGAGATCGATCAGTCGATCCGCGCCGGTCACCACCACGCGGGCGCCGGGGGCGGCCCGGAACTGGATGGGGCGGTCGGGTGTTCCGCTCGCCTCGACGACCACCGACTCACGGTAGATCCCGGTGGCGATCAGCACGCAGTCGCCGGCCTTGGTCACCCTTGCGGCGGCGGCGATGGTCTTGAACGGCGCAGCCGGAGCCTTGGCGGGGCCGTCGCTGGCCAGGGGATCCGCCGGATTGACCCGGTATGTGGCTCCGGTGACCGGGGGACGTGCGGCCGACTCGCTGCGTGAATCCTCCGCCAGCAGCAGGGGAACCGCCGCACATGTCAGGCAGCAGACGATGGCGCGGGATGGGCGCCACGCCGGGCCCGGTGTCCCGGAGGTGGCAGATCGCATGACCATCACGGGCGTCCCTCGTTGACGGCGACAGAGTAGGTTCATCGTCGGCATTTCAGCAAGCGCCGGCGCATCCCTTCGGGCCTGCTTCGGCTTACGCGAGGCTCGCCTGGAGGGCGAGCCATCGCAGGTCGAGGCACACCTTGGCTGTGCCTCCGACCTGCCAAGCCTGCGGGGGCCATGGATGGCCCCGCAGGCGTGAAGTCAGAACGCAATCTGAAACTGCGTCTGGATCGCGGTGCCCGTGAAGCCGGCGCGATACGGATAGAGGATGTTCTGGGCCGGGTTGCGGTTCATGTACAGCGCCTCGAGCGTGAACCGCCCCTGCCGCGACTCGTGCACGTACCAGTTGAACCCGCCGCCGTACTCCTGGCCCGTGCCGTAGGGGCCCGTCAGGGCGCTGGAGCGGGCGTACACCTCGTAGGTTCGCGGCACGAAGCACCACGAGAGATAGCCGAGGCCACCGTGGTCGTAGATGCTCGACCGCTCGAACGTGCCGGTGCCGACGAAGTCGTTCAGGAGCCGGAAGTAGTACTCGAAGTTCACCGCCCAGCCGGCGTACTTCCAGCCCGCGTCGACGGTCGCGAGCTGGAACAGGTACTGCTGCAGCCGTGAGCCGGGGCCGAGGGCGCCGGGCAGGGCGATCGGCGTGCCGTCGGAGAGCCGTACGATCGTGTCTTCGGGATTGAGCCCCGGGAAGATGATCGCCTGGGTGCGGGCGTAGGTGCCGCTGCCGCCGAGGCGGATCACGGGCTCGTCGCGGCACTCCATGTCGGAGTAGCCGAGGCCGAACGGGCCCAGCGGTTCCCACCAGGCGTTGCCGGCCCAGGCCATCGACGTGCCCTCGCGGAGCACGCCGGCTTGGCCGCCGTCGATCGCGTTCCACACGCCGGCCTGGTAGTTGAGCTCGCCGTCGAGCAGCGAGCCGACGGCGAACGCACCGGGGCTGTAGCCGGGGCGGAAGAAGGTGTTGGCCATGCTGCGGTCGATGCCCAGGGTCCACGGCTGGGCGTCGACCCATTCCCGCGAGGCCGGCACGATGGTCACGCCGCCGGCGAGCGTGGCCGCCTCGCTGAACTTCCAGCCGAGCGTGCCGAGTGGCACGAAGGCGGACCGCACACCCATGTCGGAGGTGCCGAACAAAGACGCCCGGTAGACGAGCCGCTCGTCGAGCACATGGCCGGAGAAGGAAAGCAGGACGCGGTTGAGGTTGAAGGTGTTGATGTTCCGCACCGGCCGCACTTCGCCCGTCGACAGGGTCCAGGTCTTCGCCGCCCGGGCGAACTCGAGCCAGCGGAGTTGCACGAAGCCATTCATGGCCAGGGCGAAGGGCAGGCCGCCGGATGCGCCCGTCGAGTGGTGGAGCAGCAGACCCTTGGGCGGGGCGATGTCGGTGGCTGGGATGTACCGCGGTCGCGGGATGTTGGCCAGCCGCGCCGCGACGGCCTGGTCGACCAGGGCGCGGATCCGGGCTTCCTGCTCCGGATCCTCGTGGGTCAGCGACTCCTCGAAGTACTGGGCCGGTTCGACGTCGGCGTCATCCATGGCCGTCGGAACCGCGTCGACCTCCGCGTCGAGGTCCTGCGCAGGCGCACCCACCGCCGCGACGAGGCAGCAGGCGACGGCGAACGCCGGGAAAAAGAGGGGTGCGCGCATGGGGGGCCCGACAGTGAAAATCGGGTCCGGCGGCACCGGTCATGCAGGATTTTCTGGTGAGGCAAGATGGGCAACTTTCGGTCGGCCGTGGAAGCCGCCAAAACGCCCAGGTTGGCCCATGAGAACTCGCGGACCGGCCGCGAAGATGTGGCGACCGGCCGCTTGACGGCCCACGGCAGGCTGCTACTGTGTATTCGTTATCCGAATGATGCAAGGCGGCGTCATTTGTTTTGTTAATCACGGATGTGGCCCGAACGCGGCCCCGCGGCCGTCACGCTGGTTTCCGTGAACCTCAAGTCCCTCAAGATCTTCTGCGACATCGTCTCCCGGCGGAGCTTTTCCCGCGCGGCGGAGGACAACGGCGTTTCGCAGTCGGCCGCCAGCCAGGTCGTCGGCCACCTCGAAGCCCACCTCGGCGTGAGGCTCATCGAGCGGTCGAAGCGGCCGCTCTCGCCCACCCGCGAAGGGCAGGCCTTCTACGACGGCTGCCGCAAACTGATCGCGGCCTACGACGCCCTCGAGGACCAGGTCCGCACGCTGCACGACGAGGTCGCCGGCCGCGTCCGTGTGGCCGCCATCTACTCGGTGGGCCTGCACCACATGAGCCGCTACGTGCAGGAGTTCATGAGCCGCCATCCGAAGGCGAACGTGCGGCTCGAATACCTCCATCCCGACCGCGTCATCGAGTCGGTCGAGCAGGGGCAGGCCGACATCGGCATCGTCAGCTACCCGCGGAGCACGCGGGCCCTCGAGGCGGAGCCGTGGCGTGAGGAGCCGATCGTGCTCGTCTGCGCCCCCGGCAATCCGCTGGCGGGTCGCGTGCAGGTGGCGCTCGGCGAACTGCACGGCCAGCGGATGGTCGGCTTCGACAGCGACCTCGTCATCCGCCACGAACTCGACCGGGCGCTCGCCGCCGCCGGCGCCGAGCCCGCCGTGGTCATGGAGTTCGACAACGTCGAGACGATCAAGCGGGCCGTGGAGATCGACGCCGGCGTCGCCCTCCTGCCGGAGCCGACGGTGGGCCGCGAACTGGCCGCCGGCACGCTGTGCACCGTGCGGCTGGCGGGCGAGGATCTGGTCCGGCCGCTGGGCATCATCCACGCCCGCGGCAAGCCGCTGGCACCGACCGTCGAGCGGTTCGTCGAGCTGCTCCGCGGTCACGCCCGCGACATGGACGCCGGCGTCGCCGCGCCGGCCGCCGCCACCCCCTGACCACACCGAGCCCGCGGCCGGACGCCGCGGCACCGCACCCTTCACCGCCCCTGCGAGCATCGCCATGACGCGTCTTCCCAGCCTCCCGCCCCGCCAGGGCCTCTACGATCCCGCCAACGAGCACGACGCCTGCGGCGTGGGCTTCGTCGTGAACATGCACGGCGTGCGGAGCCACGACATCGTCCGCAAGGGGCTCGAGGTGCTCGAGAACCTGACGCACCGCGGGGCCTGCGGCTGCGACCCGCTTACGGGCGACGGCGCCGGCATCCTGATCCAGACGCCGCACGAGTTCTTTACGGCGGCCGCCCCCAAGGCGGGCATCCGCCTGCCGCCGGCGGGCGACTGGGCTGTGGGGAACGTGTTCCTGCCGCCCTCGGAGGGGGACCGCGAGACGGCCGAGCAGTTCTTCGAGCAGGTGGTCCGCGAGGAGGGGCTGGAGTTCCTCGGCTGGCGAACCGTGCCCACGGACAACCGCTCGATCGGCGGCACGGCCCGCGAGGTGGAGCCCGTCGTCCGCCAGGCGTTCGTCGGCCGCGGCAAGCAGGTGGCCCGCGACCACTTCGAGTGGAAGCTGTTCGTCGCCCGGAAGCGGTTCGGCATCGAACTCGGCCGCTTCGGCCTCATCGAGCAGGCGTTCTGCTACGTCTGCTCGCTCTCGTCGAAGACCATGATCTACAAGGGGCTGCTGCTCGCCGACCAGGTGAGCAAGTACTACCCCGACCTCTCCGACCCGGCGATGAAGTCGGCGCTGGCGCTGGTCCACCAGCGGTACAGCACCAACACCTTCCCCACCTGGGACCTCGCCCACCCTTTCCGCTACCTCGCCCACAACGGCGAGATCAACACCGTTCGCGGCAACATCAACTGGATGCACGCCCGCGAGAGCATGCTCGCCCATCCCGTGCTCGGTCCCGATCTCGAGAAGATCAAGCCGGTGATCCGCGAGGGGGGCAGCGACTCCGCCACGCTCGACAACGTGCTGGAGCTGCTCGTGCTCGCCGGCCGGCCGCTGGAGGAGGCGGTGAGCATGCTCGTCCCCGAGCCGTGGAGCGGGCACGAGAGCATGGCCGACGACCTCAAGGCCTACTACGAGTTCCAGGCCTGCCTGATGGAACCCTGGGACGGCCCCGCGGCGCTGGCCTTCACCGACGGCGTGCGGATCGGCGCCACGCTCGACCGCAACGGCCTGCGGCCGGGCCGCTGGTGGCAGATGAAGGACGGCCTCGTGGTGATGGCCAGCGAGGCGGGCGTGCTCCAGCTCCCGGCGGGCGAGGTGGTCCGCAAGGGCCGGCTGCGGCCGGGGCGGATGTTCCTCGTCGACACCAAGGAGGGGCGGATCGTCGAGGACGACGAGATCAAGCGGCGGCTGGCCACCGCCCAGCCCTGGCGGGAGTGGGTGGCGTCCAACCAGGTCCGCCTCGACGCCCTGCCCGAGGCGGATGCGGCCGCCGAACTGGTGAAGAACCGGGCCGTCGAGCCGAGCGAACTGCCCCCGAGCGGGAAGGCTGATGCCCATCCCCACGCCCTCGACCCCTGGCGGGCCGCCGGCGTGGCGGGCGAGGCGTCGAGCCTCGTGGAGCTGCAGCGGGCCTTCGGCTTCACGCTCGAGGACCTCAAGGTGATCCTCGCGCCCATGGCCACCGACGGCGCCGAGCCGATCGGCTCGATGGGCAACGACACGCCGCTGGCGGTGCTCTCCGACCGGCCGCAGCTCCTCGCCAACTACTTCAAGCAGCTCTTCGCCCAGGTGACCAACCCGCCGCTCGACGCCATCCGCGAGGAGATCATCACCTCGATGATCACCACGATCGGCTGCGAGGGGAACCTGCTCGACACCACGCCCGGCCAGGCCCGGCTGTTGCGGCTCGAGACGCCGGTGATCACCAACGCCGAGTGTGCCCGGATCAAGTCGCTCGACCGGCCGGGCCTGAAGGCGGCGACGATCTCGCTCCTCTTTCCGGCCGCCGAGGGAGCGGCGGGCATGCGGCGGCGGCTGGCGGCGATCCGGGCCGAGGCCGCGGCGGCGATCCGCGGCGGCGCCACGATCCTCGTCCTCTCCGACCGCGGCGTGTGCCGTGATCAGGCGGCGGTGCCGGCGCTCTTGGCGACCGGCGGCGTCCACCACCACCTCGTCCGCGAGGGCACCCGCACCCGGTGCGGCATCGTCGTGGAGACGGGCGAGGCCCGCGAGGTGCAGCACTTCGCCCTGCTGACGGGCTACGGGGCCGGGGCCGTGAACCCCTACCTGGCGTTCGCGACGATCGACCAGATGCAGGCCGAGCGGATCATCGCCGGCGACTACCCCCGCGAGAAGCTCCACAAGAACTTCGTCAAGGCGGCGACGAAGGGGCTCCTGAAGGTGATGAGCAAGATGGGCATCTCCACGCAGCAGAGCTACCGCGGCGCCCAGATCTTCGAGGCGGTGGGCCTCGACCAGGCCCTCGTCGACGAGTTCTTCGCGCGGACGCCGAGCCGGATCGGTGGCATCGGCCTCGAGGGCGTGGCCGACGAGTCGCTGCGCCGGCACGAGCACGCCTGGCCGCGGACGAACGTGCCGCAGACGCTCGAGCTCGACGTCGGCGGCCGCTACGCGTGGCGGCGGAAGGGAGAGGCCCACGTGCTCGCCCCGGACGTCGTCGCCTCGCTGCAGCGGGCCACGCAGATCAACAGCCGGGCGGAGTTCCAGAAGTACCAGAAGCTCATCGACGAGCAGCAGACGAAGCTGCTCACGCTCCGCGGCCTGCTCGACTTCAAGTGGGCCGACGCGGCGATTCCGCTCGGCGAGGTGGAGCCGGCCAAGGAGATCGTGAAGCGGTTCGCCACCGGGGCGATGTCCTACGGCTCGATCTCCAAGGAGGCCCACGAGACGCTCGCCGTCGCCATGAACCGCCTCGGCGGCTGGAGCAACACGGGCGAGGGGGGCGAGGACCCGGTGCGATACGAGCCCGACCCCTCCGGCGACAGCAAGAACTCGAAGATCAAGCAGGTGGCCAGCGGCCGGTTCGGCGTGACGAGCCTGTACCTCGTCAACGCCAAGGAGCTGCAGATCAAGATGGCCCAGGGGGCGAAGCCCGGCGAAGGCGGGCAGCTGCCCGGCCACAAGGTGGACCGCGAGATCGCCCGCATCCGCCACAGCACGCCGGGCGTGGGGCTCATCTCCCCGCCGCCGCACCACGACATCTACTCGATCGAGGACCTCGCCCAGCTGATCCACGACCTGAAGAACGCCAACCACCACGCCCGGATCAGCGTCAAGCTCGTGGCGGAGGTGGGCGTGGGCACGGTGGCGGCGGGCGTGTCGAAGGGCAAGGCCGACGTGGTCCTGATCTCGGGCCACGACGGCGGCACGGGCGCGAGTCCGCAGACCTCGATCATGCACGCCGGCCTGCCCTGGGAGCTCGGCCTGGCCGAGGCCCACCAGGTGCTCGTCATGAACGACCTCCGCGGCCGGATCGTCGTCCAGACCGACGGCATGATCCGCACCGCCAAGGACGTGGCGATCGCGACGCTGCTCGGGGCCGAGGAGTACGGCATCGCCACGGCCTCGCTCGTGGTGATGGGCTGCATCATGATGCGGAAGTGCCACCTCAACACCTGTCCGGTGGGCATCGCCACCCAGGATCCGGAGCTGCGGAAGAAGTTCACCGGCCAGCCGGAGCACGTCGTCAACTTCTTCTTCATGCTCGCCGAGGAACTTCGCGAGCTGATGGCGAAGCTCGGCTTCCGCACGATCGCCGAGATGGTCGGCCGCGTGGATCGGCTCGACGCCCGCGCGGCGATCGCCCACTGGAAGGCCAAGGGGCTCGACTTCTCGACGATCCTCCATAAGCCAGAGGTTCCGGCCCGTGTGAAGACCCACTGCGAGGACGTCCAGGACCATGGCATCGAGCGGTCGCTCGACATGACCACGCTCCTCGACCGCTGCCGGCCGGCCCTGGAGCGGGGCGAGCCGGTGCGGCTCGAGCTGCCGATCCGCAACATCAACCGCACCGTGGGCACCGTCCTGTCGAGCGAGGTGACCCGGCGGCACGGGGCCAAGGGCCTGCCCGACGGCACGATCCGCATCCACTTCCGCGGCTCGGCCGGCCAGAGCCTGATGGCCTTCGGCGTGCCGGGCGTGGAGGTGACGGTCGAGGGCGACGTCAACGACTACTGCGGCAAGGGCCTGTCGGGCGGCCGCGTGATCGTGAAGCCCGACCGCACGGCGCCGTTCAAGGCGGAGGACAACGTGATCGCCGGCAACGTCGTGGCCTACGGGGCCACCAGCGGCGAGATCTTCATCCGCGGCATCTGCGGCGAGCGGTTCCTGGTGCGGAACTCGGGCGTCGAGGCGGTGGTCGAGGGCACCGGCGACCACGGCTGCGAGTACATGACCGGCGGCCGGGCGGTGGTGCTCGGCGAGACGGGACGCAACTTCGCCGCCGGCATGAGCGGCGGCATCGCCTACGTGTGGGACGCGGGCGGCGGCTTCCGGCAGAAGGTGAACACGGAGATGGTGGCGATCGAGGAGCTCGACGATTCGGACCTCGACTACGTCAAGGGCCGGATCGAGCGGCACGTGGCCCACACGGGGAGCACCCGCGGCCAGGCGATCCTCGCCGCGTGGCCGAGCGAGCAGAAGCGGTTCGTGAAGGTCATGCCCACCGACTACAAGCGGGCCCTCGACGAGTTGCGGAAGCTCGCGGCCCAGGATCAGCAGGCAGCCAAGCAGGCGGAGGTGAAGGTCAATGGGTGATCCACGCGGATTCATGAAGCATGAGCGGAAGGTGTCGGGCTACGCCCCGGTGCCGGAGCGGCTCACGCACTACAAGGAGTTCCTCACGATCCTCTCCCCCGAGGAGGTGCAGACGCAGGGGGCCCGCTGCATGGACTGCGGAGTGCCCTTCTGCCACACCGGCTGCCCGCTGGGGAACATCATCCCCGACTTCAACGACCTCGTGTTCCGCCGCCAGTGGCACGAGGCGAGCCAGCGGCTCCATGCCACCAACAACTTCCCCGAGTTCACCGGCCGCGTCTGCCCGGCGCCCTGCGAGGCCGCCTGCGTGCTCGGCATCAACGAGGATCCCGTCGCCATCAAGCAGATCGAGATGACGATCGCCGACCGGGCCTGGGACGAGGGCTGGGTGGTGCCCGAGGCCCCGAACGTCCGCTCGGGCAAGCGGGTGGCCGTGGTGGGCAGCGGGCCCGCGGGCCTGGCCTGCGCCCAGCAGCTCAACCGCGCCGGTCACCACGTCACGCTCTTCGAGCGGGCCGACCGGCCCGGCGGGCTCTTGATGTACGGCATTCCCGACTTCAAGCTCGAGAAGTGGCGGATCTGGCGGCGGATCGAGCAGATGCGCGAGGAGGGCGTGGAGTTTCGTTGCGGCGTCAACGTGGGGTCTGACATCCGCACGCAGTCGCTGGCCGAGGAGTACGACGCCGTGGTCCTGACCGGCGGCGCCACGCTCGGCCGCGACCTGCCGATCCCGGGCCGCGAGTTGGCGGGCGTGCACTACGCGATGGAGTTCCTGCCGCAGCAGAACAAGAAGAATGCCGGCGACGAGGTGCCCGGGCAGATCCATGCCGCGGGCAAGGACGTGATCGTGATCGGCGGCGGCGACACCGGCAGCGACTGTACCGGCACGAGCAACCGCCACGGCTGCAAGAGCCTGACGCAATTCGAGCTGCTGCCGCAGCCGCCGGACCTGGGCAAGTATCCGCGGCGGTCGGAGCGGCCGGCGGGCAGCCCGTGGCCGCTGTGGACGCAGATGCTGCGGACGAGCTCGTCGCACGAGGAGGGCTGCCGCCGCGAGTTCGGCATCCTCACGAAGGAGTTCCTCGGCGACGACCAAGGCCGGCTCCGAGGCCTGAAGACCGTCCGCATCGAGTGGTACACCGACGCCGCGTCGGGGCAGCAGAAGTTCAAGGAGCTCCCGGGTACCGAGCAGGAATGGCCGTGCCAGCTCGCACTTCTGGCCATGGGCTTCGTGGGACCGGAGAAGCACGGCCCGATCGCCGACCTCGGCCTGGAACTCGACTCGCGGGGCAACGTGAAGGCGGGAGCCGACTACATGACGAGCCGGGAGGGCGTGTTCGCCGCGGGCGACATGCGCCGCGGCCAGTCGCTCGTCGTGTGGGCGATCCACGAGGGCCGGGAGTGTGCCCGGTCGGTCGACCTGTGGCTGATGGGGCAGACGAACCTGCCGAGCACCGCCGCGGGTGAGTTCGCCGTCCACGCCGCGTGAGCGGTCGGCGCTTGCATGCGTGCCGTGGGTCGGGGGTGCCCATCCCACGGCTCCGGACGTTCGCTGCGGCCCTCCGGGCCTTCGCTTACTGCATGTCCGCGGCGCTCCGGCATCCATGCCTCCGCTTGCTCCCATAGCCCGGAGCCATGGGAGCGGCACCCCCTCCCGAACGCTACGCGACGAAGGACAGGGAGTTTTGGACCGTGTTCACGGCGGCACCACGTCCACCGTGTAGCTGCCGCTGGTGTCGGCGAGGTCGCCGGGGGCCTCGTTGACCTTGAGGTACAGCGGGCCGGCGGCCGCGGCGGTGATCTCCGCGGCGGCGCCCGACCCGAGGACGACAAAGCCGGCCGTGCCATCCTCCCGCTCGACCCACTGGGCGGCGAGCAGGCGGCCGACCGGATGGCCGCGGTACCAGCGGAGCGAGATCCCGTCGGCCTCGCTCTCGATCGGCGTCGCGGCGGCGCCCGCTTGGGCCGGCACCTCGCCGAGCCGCACGCGGCCGTGGGCCGTGATCCGACACCGTCCGCCCGCCGCCAGCGCCATGCCCGTGTTCTGCCAGCCGCGGCCGGCGGCCACCGTGCCCCGCGTCGGCACGACGAGCGGCCGGCCCGGCGACCAGTCGATCCTCATCCGCGCGAAGTCCCAGCCGTAGTCGATCTCCGTCGTGAACGCGGCGAATTCGCGGGCGGCGACCGCCGCGTTCCAGCCCGGCTGGGCCGCGAGCCGGGCGTTGAAGTCCTCGTCGAGCAGGCCACGCTCGGCGGCGGTGAATGATGGGGCGAGGGCCGGATGCCGCGCGAGCAGGGCGACCGCCGCCCAGTTCGAGGCATAGGTGGAGATGTCGCGATGGTCGCCGGTGGGGACGGCCATCACGGCGGACAGCGTCGGCGGCCGCCTGTCGGCCGCGAGCCGGCGGAGCGTCTCGATGCGGCCCAGTTGCTCGACGTCGGACTTCCGCACGGGAAGCGGGGTGGGCACAAACCTCTCGACGCCCCGCGCATCGCGTTCCAGCCGATGGGTCGCGAGGAACTCCGCGATGCCCTCGGTGTACCACTCCGGGGTGTCGAGGCCGCGAACCGTGAGCGTGAAGGCGTGCACCCCCTCGTGAAGGAGCAGGTGCCGCCGGTAGGCCGGGTTCGACTGGTCCATAAGCCAGAATCGGTTCCGGTCGCAGAAGCCATGCGGGAACTCGGGGATGGTCGCGGGGAGGAGCCCGGCCGCGCGGAACCGCTCGCGGTCGACGACGAGACAGCCGAACGCCCGCCAGTCGCGGATCGTGGCGGGGTCGATGCCGTAGTGGCCGCACCAGACGACGACGGCCTCGTCGAAGATCCGCGGCAGGTCGTCCACTCCGTCGTCGGCCCGCGGCGGCCGGTCGGTGGCAAGCACCAGGTGCTGCGACTCGATCACCCGCAGGCCCGCCCGTCGGGCCGAGGCGGCCAGCGGCGGCACGCTGACGTCGGCCGCCACCGCCGGTGCGGCGGCCAGCATCACCAGCCAGGCGGCGAACGTTCTCGTGACCGCGCGCATGTCCTTCATCCTTCCCAGTTCACCCAGGCGGCGCCGGCCCGGCAAGGCATGCCGGACCGGGTCCCCCCACGTCATCGGCAATCCGCGAGATTCCGATGGCACCTGCGGCCGCGGGGATGCTACAAGCCCCGCCCGAGCCCGGAGGGCGGCAGACGTGCGGCATCGACGCCGACAATCCGCGATCGCACTGGCGGCCATCGCCTGGCCGACGCTCCTCTTCGCGCAGGCGACCGCGCCGGCCGATGCGGCGAAGGTCAGTGCCTGGGCCACGGGAGGCGCCACGGCCAACGGCAAGCCGGCCGCCGCGGGCCTCTCCTATTGGCAGGCACCCGCGCTGCCCGCGGCCGTGGTCCAGGGCGGCACCATTCCGCCCGGCTGGCAGCCGCAGCCGATTCCCTACCAGGGCGTCGGCCCCGACGGGCGGGTGATCACGCAGTACTTCGCCCCGACGTACACCTTCACCTACCAGTCGGGTCCGCCGGTGCTCGCGGTGCCGCAGCCATCGGCGGTCAACCGCCGCCAGGTGCCGGTGTATCGCAGCCCGCAGGCGTACGGGGCCGCACCGTCGCCGTACGCGCCGGCCGTGCCCTACCCGGTGCCGCCGCCGGCCGCCGGCGTGCCGCCGTCCACCGTGACCCGCTACGCGGCGCCCCCCGCGCCGCCGCCGGCCCCGGCCGGCTGGGGGCCGTCCGCCATGCCGCCACCCGCACCGACCGTCGCCGCTCCGCCGCCCACCGCGGGCTGGGCCGCCGCCGTGCCCGTCGCCGCGGCCGCCACCGCCGCCGCGCCGCCTCCGACTGCGGCCCTCGCCCCCGTGCCCGCCCCCGCCGATGCGTCGCCCGTGATGCAGCCCGTCGTCGGCCCCTCGGCGCAAACCGCGGCCGGCATGCAGACCGTCGCCCGACCGAGCCTGTGGCGGGTCGTGGGTGTGCAGGACGGCGACACGGTGAGCTGTCTCGACGACCTCAACCAGCAGCGGAAGGTCGGCCTGGCCGACATCGACGCTCCAGAAATCGGCCAGGACTACGGCAAGCAGTCGCGGGAGGCGCTCGCGGGGATGGTCTTCGGCCGGACGGTCGAGGTGTCGAACGTGGCCCTCGACGCGTCGGGCACCCCCACGGCGCGGCTCTTCGCGGGCGGGGTCGACGTCAGCCGCCAGATGGTGGCCACGGGCAACGCGTGGCAGGATCCGGCTTCGCAGGATCGCTCGTTGGCGACGGAGCAGTCGCAGGCCCGTGCCGCGCAGCTCGGCCTGTGGGCCTCTCCCTCACCGACGCCGCCGTGGACCTACCGCGGCACGGCCGGTCAGTGAGCCATCCGGACGAAAGCGGTGGTCTCCGACCACCGCCTGCCGCTCATCGCGGCGCGGGCGTCATCCGCGGCGGCACGTCCCACCGTTCGGCGTCGACGATGCGGGCCAACACCGCGGCCGCGTCGCAGCCCTGATCGAACGCCGCGTAGACGACGTTCCGGATTTCGGAATCGGAGAGATCGGAGCACGTCTCCCGTCGGATCACGCTGAGCATCGCCGGCTCGTCGCCCACCCGGTAGGCGCCAGCGAGCCACATGGAAATCGCACCCATGGCCGTGCAGCCGTGAATCGTCGTCGCCCGGTCCTGATCCGTGACCTGCATGGCAGCCGCCTCCTGCGTGTGACTTGCCCCCCTGAAACCGAGTCAATCCTACCGGTGCGGTCAAGCGGCGGGTCCGCCTTCCGCCGCCTCGTGCGCCATCGCTGCACGCTGGCAGTCGCCCATCCCGCCGCGCCGCTTGCCCAGCCCGCCCGGCTTGCCCGGCGGCCGGACGACGGGCCGGGCGCGGGTCGGTTCGACCGTCCGCGGGCGCGACCGTAGGCTGCGGGCCGGGAGACCGTCGCCATGACCGCCGAACAGTTCTTTCAGGCCACCAACACGCTCGCGCTCGTGGCGTGGATAGCGCTTCTGCTCCTGCCGGGCCGCCGGCTCGTTTCGGGCGTGCTCTGCGCGGTGGTCGTGCCGGCGGTCCTCGCCGTGGGCTATGCGACCGTCGTCGCGTGGAGGCTCGCCGCCGGCGGGCCGCCGCCGGGCGATGTGATGACGCTGGCGGGCCTGCGGGACGTGTTTCGCGACGACTGGGTGTTCGCGGCGGCGTGGACGCACTACCTCGTGTTCGACATGGTCGTCGGCGCCTGGATCGCTCGTGACGCGGTCCGGCTCGGTCTGCCCTGGCCGCTGCGGACGGTGGCGCTCGTGCTCACGTTCCTGGCCGGCCCGATCGGCTTCCTGGTGCACGTCATCGGCCGGGCGGTTCTGCGGCGCACCTTGGGCGTCGGGACGGAGCCCGCCGAGCCCGAACGCGGCGCGGGCCGCGTGGAGGTGCGCCGGTGATGGCCTATCGCAACCAGAACCAGAACCAGAACGAAGACGAGGACGAGTGGGAAGAAGACGACAACAATGATGGCGACGCGTTCAACGACGAAGAAGACGAACCGACCGTCCCCTGCCCGTTCTGCCGACAAGAAATCCTCGAAGACGCGCCGTGGTGTCCCCACTGCGACCGCTACATCTCCGCCGAGGACCACGCCCGGGCCGGCAAGCCCTTGTGGGTGATCGTCGCGGCGGTGCTGTGCCTGGCCATCGCCGTGTGGTGGGTGGTCGCGGTGTTCTGACGAGGACTCCTGTCCGGGGAAGATGGATCATTTCATGCCCGCCCGCTGGCTCGTGTACGTGCTCCGCTGCCGCGACGGCTCGCTCTACACGGGGATCACCAACGATCTGCCGAAGCGGCTGGCGGCGCACCTCGCCGGCAGGGCCTCGCGGTACACCCGCAGCCGTCTGCCGGTGACGGTCGTCTACACGGAGCCGAAGGGATCAAAGTCCACGGCCCTGAAGCGCGAGGCCGCGATCAAGAAGCTGCGCCGGTCGGAGAAGGACCGGCTCGTGACGGCAGCCATGCAGCGCCCGCCCCGGAGGCGGCGACCGACGTCCGCGGAGCGTCCGCCGTCCAGTCCGCGGGACTGAGCCGCGAAAGTGGCCGGCGACGGCCGCCGTTCCTAGCCTTCGCCATCGCTGCGTCCGCAGCAGATGGAGGAGGCTGTCGTGGTCGTGGTGCTGCTGACCGTCGTGCTGGGCATGGCCTGCTGGCCGCCGGTGTCGTGGGCCACGGACACCAGGACCGACGACCGTGCGATCTCCGTCGGCCGGTGGCGTGTGGTCGCCGTCGACATGAACGGCAGGGAGATCGACCCCGAAATGATCGCCCTGCTCGAGGTCGCCTACCGGGAAGACGGCTCGTGGGCGGTGCTCTTCAAGGGCCTTACACTTGCCGAGGGCACGAGCACCAACGACCAGGATGCCTCTCCCAAGACCTGCGACATGGAGACGGCGGCCGGCGAGCACTCCCGGCCGCAGAAGTACGTCGGCATCTACCGGATCGAGGACGATGTCCGTTGGCTGTGCTTCGTGGAAGCCGGGAAGCCCAGGCCCGACGAGTTCGTGGCACCCCGTGGAAGCGGGCGGATGCTCGTGAAGCTTCAGCGTCGGGGCTGCGGCGAACGACACGAGCCACGCGGGACGTTGCAGGGCGTCGCCCGGCCTTGACGGGCCGGGCGGGCGGACCCGCGCGCGTGCTGTTCAGCACCGTGGCCTAGGAAGCGGATCAGCCCGGCGCCGATGCTCCGGCCGTGCCTCCTACTTCCGCTTGATGATCAGGCGGTTCCCCAGGCCCTTCTTGCCGACGAGGAACTTCTCCACGGTCACCAAACCGTCTTTGTCTGCGGTCTCGTCGCCCTCAGCGATCTTCTCCGGCTGGCTTGTGTCGCCGAAGTCCCAGTTCTCCCAGCGCACCGTCTCGCCGGGAGACGGACGAAATGCCTGGCAGCGGCGCGGGGTGATATCGACCGTGGCCGTGTCCTTCGGCCACTCACCCACGATGTCGTTTTTTTCGAGCCGGAAGTTCATGCCCCATTCCTTCTCTCCATCGACCGCATCGTCGGCCGTACGGCCCTTGTCGTAGTTCTGAAGCCGGCTGGACCAGGTGATGTGCCCGTTGCGGGTGCCGCGCGGATCGCCGTCGATGACCAGATACCGCTTCTTATTCGCGTCCGCGGCCGCCGCCAGTTCGGCCTCGTTGGGTTCGCGCTTCAGCTTGGTTTGCATCTGCTGCCGCTGGTACTTGGTCACCGGAGGCTTGCAGGCAACGAGATCCCCCGACTCCACCGTGATCACATCCCCTTCGCATTTCTTCACCCGAAACCACTCACGGGTATCGGCCGACGGAGCCAGCACCAAGGTCATGCCGGTGATGTCATGCCGGATGGGGACCTCGACCACGAGGTGGTCCTTCTCGAGCTTCTTGACCTTGCCTTGGATCCGGGCCCCGAACTTCAGAGGGGAATCGCAACTGGCGTTCCTCATGGCCGGGAGGGTCTCGTCGCGCTCCAGTTGAAACCATCTCATCTTCGACCCGGAACCCAGGTCGCCCGCATGGTCGGCCATGTCCCAGCCCACCGCATAGGGGTGCTTGCCGGCGGCCAAGGCGTCCCAGTATTCGGCGATCCCCCAGAAGGGGATGACGGCATCGATGGTGCCGTGACCCGAATCGAGGTAGGGGGTCTCGATCGCGGGATCGCTCACCCAGGTCTTCAGGTCCAAGAGGTCGTACACCCTCTTTCCGCCGCGGAGGGAGGTCGGCAGATTGGCCTCAAAGGAGCCATACTTTTTCTCGAAGTCAGGCCAGAAAGTGTTCTCCCGAAACTCCTGCGTGAACGGGTTGACCGTTTTCAGGATGGCCCAGTTGGTGTAGCCCTTGGACGCATGGCCCGATGCGACCAAGTCGCCGTTCTTCAGCGTGACGTGGTTCGTTCCGCTGCCCCCCATGGAGCCGCCGAAGACGTGCACCCGCAGGGGGTCGATCTTCGCCGGGAAGTTGGGTGGGTTCGAGATCACCCAGCGGATGGCCTGCAGCAGCCTCTGCTCCGTGTAGTTGACCACCCGCTCCCCTTTGGCCTCCTTCTTGTCGTCGACCTCTTTCAACCCCTCGACCGAGCCGAACCACCACGTGAGGTTGTAGTCGAACATGGCGATGGTCACGCCGTCGCCGATGGGAAAGCTGTAGGGCATGAAGACATCCTTCCATGCCGTATAGGCGTGCAGCTTCACCGACAGGGGAGCCGGATCGCTGACCTTGGCGGGGATGGAAGCGTTGAAGACATGGGCGTACCCCTCCATGTGGTCGTCGACCCGAGTGGGGTTCCACGCTTCGAAATCCGAGAAGAACACGAACCAGTGCTGGTTCTTGTCCTTGAAGGCCAGGGTGGCGCCCGGCGTCCCGATCTTTTCCGGGACACCCTCGGCGAGGGCATTGTCGCCCTGCTTCGCGTCCGCGCCCTCGGCCGAAGTCACCGCGTAGTAGGTCGTGCCCTCGTTCTTGATCGTGCGGACGAACAGGCCGGTGCCGTCGGGGAGCCCCTTCGAGGCGTCCGGGGCGTCCTCGATCTGGATGCGTTCGGCCCACTTCTGGCCTTTCAAGAGGTTGGCCAACTTCGCGTCTTTGGTGTTCCTGTTCTCGTTGTTCGGATCCGCGTTCAAGAAGCGGAAGTGGTTGGAACCCTTGGGGATCTTCGCAATCCAATTCAGGCCGGTGGTCTTCTCTATGGGGGTGTCGGACGCATAGACGTAGTACCAGTCCGCGCCGTCCTCCTGCCAGGTCAGGAAGGTCTGCCCAGAACGGCAGAAGGCCTTGAGCCCCACCGGGGCAGCCCGGGCGGCCAAGGGGAACGACAGGAGGACGAACAGGACGCAACTCAGCCTGTTCATGGCGTCACCTCACAATACGATGACCGAGTGTGTCGAGACATGTTGACCAACTGGTAGACCGATCGGCCACGCAGGCTGAGGAACAGTTCTGCCGCCGCAGGGCCTCGCAGTCCATCGGGCGAAAAATCCGCCCGCGCGAAGAAGCCGACAATCTTCCGTGTTTTCCACGTGATCACGGCGAAAACAGCAAAGCGGGCGAAGGGACTCGAACCCTCGACATCCAGCTTGGGAAGCTAGCGCTCTACCAACTGAGCTACGCCCGCGAAACAACCGCAGTTTAGCAGATCGGGCCGTCGTTCAAGCGACCCCGCCATCGCCACCGCGTAGAATCTCGGCCAGCAGCGGCCGGCCCTCCCGGCCGCCGCCCCCGAGGAGCAGCTTCCCGATGGCCGAGCCGTCCGCCATGCCACCCGCGGCACCGCGCCGCTTCCTCTCGTCGCAGATCCGCGCCGCCGTCGCCACCCTCGCGATCGCCGCCCTTCTCGGCCTGGCCTCGCTGCCCTGGCTGCTCTCCAATCCCGCGCGGATCTCGCGGCTCATCGCCACCACCGTGCCGGAACTGCGGGGTGACGTGCGGATCGACGCGGTGCGGCTGGGCTGGACCGGCCCGATCGCCCTCGAGGGCGTGGCGATCGTGCCGCGGGCCGGGGGCGAGCCACCGATCCGCATCCGCCGCATCGAGGCGAGCCACGGCCTGGCGGCGATCCTGCTCTCCGCGGGCGACGTCGGCCGGCTGCGGATCGAGGGGCTCGAGGCCGACGTCGTCTACGACGATGAGCACCACTCGAACCTCGCGGACCTGTTCGTGCCCGCCGCAGGCAACGCCGCGTCCGACGCCGCCCCGACTGGAGGCCGGCGGGCCCGGAAGAGCCCGCTGCGGCTGCGGCTGGAGGTGGCCGGTGCGATCGTCCGCATGCGCGGGCCGTGGGGGGGCGAGCCCTGGGTCAGCGACCCGATCGATGTGCGGGCCACGCTCGGCCCGGCGACCGATGGCGACTGGAGCGAGTGGACGCTCGAGCCGGTCCAGCTGCTCGCCGACGCGCGGATGGAGCCGGGCGTGGCGCAGGGAGTGCTCGCCTACATCGCGCCGGTGCTCGCCGACGCGACCCGGACCAGCGGTCGGTTCTCGCTGCGGCTCGACGGCGCCCGGTTGCCGGTCGGCCAGCCCGGCGCGGGGCATGTGGCGGGCGTGCTCGCGATGCACGAGGTGGTGGTCGGCCCCGGGCCGCTGGTGGAGCGGCTCTTCGAGGCGCTGCCGGGCAGGCTGCCCGCGCCCCCGGCGATCCGGATCGCCGACGAGGCGAACGTGAAGTTTCGGCTGGCCGACCGGCGAGTGTGGCACGAGGGCCTGGAGTTCGGCCTGCCGCTGGCCAAGCCGGGCCAGAGGTTGGACGTGAACTCGAGCGGCTCGGTGGGCATCGACGACAAATCGCTCGACATCACCCTCTCGCTGCCCATCCCGGCCGACCTGCCGCAGGACAAGCCGCTGCTGGCGGCGCTGGCGGGCAAGCGGGTGTCGCTGGGCATCGGTGGCTCGCTCGAGCGGCCGAAGGTGAACTTCGACGGTTCGATCAAGGCCACGGCGGGCGAGGTGCTGGGCGATTTCCTGGACCGCGTCCGGAACGGGAATCCGCCGCGGCCCGCGCCGCCGGCCGCCACTCCACCGGGCGCCGCCGCACCGCCGCAGCCCGGGTGGACGCCCGCTGACGATCGGACCGGCGACACCACTGCCGCTACCACGCCGGCGACGCCAGCCGGCGATGGCACGACCGAGGCGATCGTCGATCTCGTGGGCGACGTGCTCGAGGAGGTGGCGAAGCGGCGGGCCGAACGGCGGGCCGCGGAGGCGGCGAATCCCGACCAGCCGCCGCCGCCGCGGCGAGGCAGATTGTTGCGCCGGCTCGTGACGCCGCCGGAACCGGGTGCGGAGCCGGCGGCCGAGGCGAAGCCAGAGCCCGCTCCCGCGCCGGAGTGAACCCTCGGCGCATCAAAAAGCCGGGCCTTCCCGAAGGAAGGCCCGGCATCTTTTCGATCGGTTTCGATCCGCGTGCAGCCTCGCGGGTGCGACGCGGAATGAGAACCGGTACCGGCTCAGGTCTTGGCCGGGGCAGCCGGAGCGGCCGGAGCGGCCTCGGTCGGCACGCCCTCGGAGATCACGCCCTCGCCACCGCAGGCACCGCCGGCGCAACCGCCCTCGACGGCACCGCCGCACGAGCCGCAACCCTCGCCGCAGCTGCCGCAGTCGGCAGCGGCCTCGCCGCAGGCGCCGCAGTCGGCCGCAGCAGCCTCGGCACCGTGGCACTTCTTGGCACGGTGACGGGCCAGCAGGCCGCCGTGGCACTTCTTGGCGTGGTGCTTGGCGAGCAGACCGCCGTGGCAACGACGGCCACCGTGGCAGCCATGACCGGCGACGGCACCCGAGTCACCGCCGACGAGGGCGATGGCGACGAGCGCGAAGAACATCGCAACAGCAAAACCGAGGAACCGCTTCATCAGAAATCTCCACTGGGGAAAACCGGCCGCGCTGGGCGTCCGGAAGCCGTCACGAATTGAAACCCGATCCGGGACGGCCACCGGACCGCAGCAAACCTTGTGGTCTGAAATCACGCATCGCCCCGGCGTCTGGAGCCGTCACCAGGACTGTCGATTCCACGAGGAAATCAGCAGTTTGGGGAAGGTGTGACGCCTAGGAAAGATAGGCCGTAAGGCTAGCAGCGTGACCCCCAGTGTCAAGAAAGATGGGGGGTTTGCGGCGAGAATGCCGATTGAGAGGCCTTTTGTGGCCGATTTTAACGAACTTTCTGCGGTGAACCGCCACCGTTGGCCGTCCGGGCGGCTGCATCCTGTTGGGCTTGGGCCCGCTTTTGGATCTCCTCGGCCACCCGCTCCTGTTTGGCGAGCATGTCCTCGGGATCCTCGAAGTTCAGCAGCAGCGGCGGCATGTCGTCGAACACCCGCATGGCCATGCCGACGACTCGCCAGCCCTCTGGATCCAGGCGGACCACCCAAACCACGTTTTCGGTGGTCTTGAAGCCGTCGGAATCGACGTCGGTCCAGGCCGTGCCGACGTGGACCAGATCACCGGATTCGCCGATCATCTCGCAGTCGCGCACCGAATAGGTGGCCGAATCGGCGACCGGCGGGGCCACGGAAATGCCCATTTCCTCGGTCTTTTGCCGGGCGACCTTCGTGAGCAGCCCGCGGGCGGCGTCGTCGTCGCCCCGCTTGATCGCCTCGAGGAACGAGACCACCGTCGTCTTGGCGGGTTCCGTCCGCGCCGAACCGCCACCGCCGCCGGAGCAGCCGGTGTGCAGCAGCACCGCGCAGGCGGCGAGGCCGCCGACCAGGCCCATCGCCGTGAAGGACGGGGCGGAGGCCGTGTGGGATGGACGAACGAGGTTGGCCATGGCGGCGAGACTCCTGCGGCACGAGGCCCCCGGGGGGGCGGGATCGGGCAGGGAAGGTGACGGCCGCCGTCGCGGGGGTCAAGAGGAGTCTTGGCAGCGTTTTTCCGCTAGGATGACGCCATGAAACGCACCTCGCCCCGGCCGCGACGCTTCCCCTGGCACTCGACCCTCCCGGCCGTGATCGCCGTCCTCGTGGCCGCGGCCGCCTTCGGCCAGTCCCCCCGCACGAAGCCGGTGCGGCGGTCGACCCCGCCGCCCACAAGTTGGGACAAGGCCACGTCCGGCACGTTCTTCGACGACGCCTTCACGATGCTGGAGGGCAAGCGGCCCGATTTCGCCGCCGCCGGATCCAAGGCGACGGCGGGGGCGACCGGCCCGGCGACCGCCGGCCCCGCGAACGGCGCGGGCGGATCCTTCAAGTGGTCGGCGCTCGTCTCCGAGGAGACGCTCACCGACGAGATCAAGGACTCGAAGGCGGCGATCGCCGCCGCGGTGGCACGGCCGAGCGACTTCAAGGGGGGCGGGTTCGACAAGGCCCGCGAGGTGTTCAGTTCCATCGCCCTGGCGTTCGGGGTGATCGCCGCCTACGACCAGGACATCCGCTGGAAGAAGGACGCCGCCACGGCCCGCGACCTGTTCGCCCGGGCGGGATTCAACTGCAAGGTCGGCACCGACCAGTCGTTCGCCGAGTCGAAGGCCCGGCTCGCGGACCTGGAGGCCATGCTCGACGGCGGCGCGCCGGAGGGCAAGCCGGACCGCGACGAGGACTTCCAGTGGAGCCAGGTGGCGGCCCGCCCGCCCTTGATGAAGCGGCTCGACGTGGCGGAGAAGGTGGTCGCCGCCGCGACCGCCAGCAAGAGCGACTTCGACCGGCAGCTCGAGCGGCTCGTCCGCGAGGCCGAGATGGTGGCCGCGATCGGCGAGGCGATCCAGCGGAAGGATTACGAGTACCACGACGACGACACGTACCGCGGCTACGCGGCCGCCATGCGGGATGCCGCCGTCGCCGCCCGGGACGCGGCCCGGAAGAAGGACTACGCCGCCGCCGGCACCGCGATCGGTGCGCTCAAGAAGTCCTGCGACGCCTGCCACGGCGACTACCGGAGTTGACCGCCGCTCCCGGGGAACTCACCTTCCCGGCAGCAGGTCGCGCAGCGGCTCGAGCTGGATCAAGTCGGCGAGTCCCGCCTCGGCCATCTCCCGGCCGGTGACGTAGCGGTGCGTGGCGATCCACTCCTCGATCAGGTTGGCCGCCTTGCCGAAGAGCTGTGTCAGCAGCACGTCCATGTCGCGCTCGAGGTCGGCGAAGTGCCGCGACCACTCGGCCGCCTCCTTGATGCCGATGTGCTCCTCGCTCTGCCACTTCATCGGGTGGAAGAGGAACACGCTGTAGGGGGTGACCAGCCGCCGCCGGCAGGCGGCGAACGGCCAGAGCGCGGCCGAGGAACACTCGCCCGTCACCACCGCCGTGGCCCGCACGTCACGGATCCGGAGCAGCGCCACGAGCGACATCGCGCAGTAGGGGCTGCCGCCGGGCGAGTCGAAGTAGATCGTGCACTCGCCGCCGGGGGCGACGCCGAGCAGTCGGTCGGTGAGGTCGGACTCGCTCTCGGTGAGGTCGCCCACGAGCGCGATCTCGAGCGGCCCCTGCTCCTCCGCGCGGGATTCCGGTTCCGATGCGGGACGGTCGTCGCGGCGTGCCATGAGCCTGGAAGCTCCCCGGGAAAGTCGGCGGCGACCTCGCAGGCCGCATGGGGGCGAGACTACGGCCCACGGGGCGGTTTCACAAGGTTCGAGCGGCCCCTTGCGGCGGGGCGGCGGCAGGCGGGATGATCGAGGCAGCGGCCGCCTGGCGGCCGCCCGGTCTCCCGAACCGCGTCGAGGACTTCCGCATGGGCATCGTGTCGTTCTGCCCGCAGGGGCACCGCGTCAAGGTCAAGGACATCCTCGCCGGTAAGAAGGGCATCTGCCCGACCTGCGGCGCGCGGTTCCGGATCCCGAAGGTGTCAGCGCCGCCGCCAGCCGTCGCGGCCGCGCCGGCTGCCGCCTCGCTGCCCGTGGCGCGGATCGTGTCGCTGGACGAGGCGGAGGCGGAGCGGCTGCCGCGGGCCGTGCCATTCGACCGCCCCGCGCCGGCAGCGGTCGCGGCCGTTCCCGAGCCGGTCGAAGTCGAGCATGACGTCGAGACCGCCGCCGAAGGGGTGGAGTTCGAGGACGACATCGCGGCGGTCGTCGTGCTGCATCCCGTGATCGCCGAGCGGCCCGACCTGGCCTGGTGCCACGCCGTGCCCGGCGGCGCCGCCTCCGATCCACTCGGCGCCGAGGCGATGCAGGCCTGGCTCGACTCGGGGCGTGCCGACGCGGGCGCGCTCGTCTGGCGGGCCGACTGGCCCGAGTGGCGGCCGCTCGCCGCCGTGTTCCCCCGCCACGCCGGCCGCTGATGCCGAGGTTTCCAGCGGCGGGGCCGCCCGCTGTGCTACAGTCTGGGCGCCGGTGACCGGCCGGTGTCGTCGCCCTCGCAAGGAGTTCAACCACCATGCTCGCAGCGCGTCTTTGGAACCATCGTTCGTTCGTGGCCGGCTTCTTGCTGCTGTTCGCCGCCGGTGGTACCGCGTCGGCCCAGCCCGCCGCGGCCGAGGCGCCGCCGGAGAGCCGCCTGTTCACGATCGCCGACGGCGGCTTCTCGCTGCGGGCGCCCGAGGGCTGGAAGCGGGTGCAGCCGAAGATGCAGATGATCGAGACGGAGTTCGCGATCCCTTCCGAGGGCGCGGCCGATGACGGCAGCCCGCTGCAGGCCGGCCGGATGACCGTCATGGGGGCGGGAGGATCGATCCAGGCGAACATCGATCGCTGGTACGGCCAGTTCAGCCAGCCCGACGGCTCCGCCACCAAGGACAAGGCGACCACCAAGAAGCTCGAGCTCGCGGGCTGCAAGGTGACGCTCGTCGACATCCCCGGCACCTACAAGGACTCCCCGGGCGGCCCCTTCGCCGGCGGTGCCGCCGTGGAGCGGCCCGACTACCGGATGCTGGCGGCGATCGTCGAGACGCCCGACCGTGGCAACTACTTCCTCAAGTTCTACGGCCCGGCGAAGACGCTCGCCGCCCACGCCGACGGCTTCCGCGGGATGGTGGAGGGCATGGTGGCCGCCGGAAAGTGAGCCGCGCCGGGGGCCGCACGCGATGAAAGTTCACGAGTTTCTCGAGCACCACGGCATCGCGGGCAACCCGTTCGCCGAGGAAGACGCGCAGAACGACACCGTCTTCAAGCGGACCTGCCTGGAGACGACGTTCCATCCCGCGTGGGACAAGATCTACGGCGACCCGGCCGACCCGAGCACGGCGATCGTGTTCGGCGAGAAGGGCTCGGGGAAGACGGCCCTCAAGCTGCAGATGGTGCGGCAGTTCGAACGGCACGCCGCGGCCTGCCCCGAGGCCCGGACGTTCGTCGTCCTGTACGACGACTTCAACCCGTTCCTCGACCGGTTCGTGAGCCGCGTGGGGCCGAACCGCCCGGTGGAGAAGGTGCTCTCCCAGTGGAAGCTCTGGGACCACATGGACGCGATCCTGGCGCTGGCCGTGACGCAGCTCGTGACGAGCGTCAACGAGTCGCCGGCCCGGCAGGCGAAGCTCACGCCCCCGCAGGCCCGCGACCTCGCCCTGCTGGCGGCCTGCTACGACCAGTCGCTCGCCGAGACGTTCCCGGCGCGGTGGCGGCGGCTGCGCGGCCGGGTCGGTTACCGGGCCTGGCGGGGCCTGTGGCCGCGGGCGCTGGCGACGCTGGCCACGGCCTGCCTCGCCGCGGCGCTCGGCTATTCCGCCTGGCAGGGCGGCTTCGAGTGGGCGCGGCAATGGTGGCCGTGGGTGCTGTTCGCGGCCTGCTGGCTGCCGCTCGTGGTGCGGCAGGCCCGCGGCACGTGGAAGGCCTGGCGGATCGTGCGGTCGATGCGGACCGGCAACCGCACGCTTGGACAGCTCGGCCGGGCGCTCGCCCGCATGCCCGAGGTCGACCTCGCCGGCCAGCCGCTGCCGGCCCACGCCCGCAGCGACGACCGGTACGAACTCTTCGGCAAGCTGCAAGGCGTGATCAAGGCCCTCGGTTACACGGGGATGGTCGTGATCGTGGACCGGCTCGACGAGCCGCATCTCATCAACGGCTCGGCCGACCGGATGCGGCAGGTGATCTGGCCGATCTTCGACAACAAGTTCCTCAAGTCGCCGGGCCTCGGCTTCAAGCTGCTGCTGCCCGAGGAGCTGTACCGCTTCATCGAGCGGGAGACGGAGGCCTTCAACCAGCGGGCCCGGCTCGACAAGCAGAACCTCGTGCCCTCCCTCGAATGGTCGGGTGAGACGCTCTACGACATCGCCTCCGCCCGCGTGAAGGCGGCCAGCGTGGGCACGCCGCCGGCCACGCTCTCGAGCCTCTTCGACCCGGCGGTCGACCAGCGGCGGCTGATCGACGGGCTGCGGAGCCTGCGGGTGCCGCGGCAGCTGTTCAAGTTCCTCTACCGGCTGCTCGTGGCCCACTGCCACGCCCACACCGACGAACAGCCCGTGTACACGATCTCGCTGCCGGAGTTCGAGCGGGAGCTGGCCGTGTTCCGCCGCGACCAGGACGCCTTCGATCGGGGCCTCGCACCACGCTAGATCGCATCCGAGTTTGGAACGCCACCGGCTCGGGGGCGGCAAAAGTCGCCGCTGAGCGGTCTTTCAGATTCTCGCTGCGGCCGCGGCGGCCACACGCTCGTCGAGCGTTCGCCGACCCCCTCACCTGTCTCGATGGAGCTGCCGGAGCGACACGTTACGACCTCCATGGCCAATGAAACCGACATCCACACGCTCGTGGTCGGCCGGGAGGCGATGGCCTGCCGGTTCGAGGTCGTGTTCAACGTCGGTGAGGAGGCCGACGCCACGGCACTCGCCTGCGCGGCGCTCGATCGCGTGGACGAGGTCGAGAACGCGTTCAGCGTGTACCGCGACACGAGCGACCTCTCCATCCTCAACGCGACGGCCGCCTCAGGCTGGCAGCCGGTCACGCACGAGGTGCTCGCGCTGTTGCAGCGGTCCCGCGAGTTGCACGACCGCACCGGCGGCGGGTTCGACGTCGCCGCGGGGTCGCTCGTGAAGGCCTGGGGCTTCCTCGCGCGGCAGGGGCGGATCCCGACGGACGAGGCCTTGGCCGCGGCCCGGGAGGCGGCCGGCATGCGGCACGTGGAGATCGACGTGCCGGGGCGGCGAGTGCGGTTCGCGCGAATCGGCGTCGAGGTCAATCCCGGGGCGATCGGCAAGGGATGGGCGGTGGACCGGGCGGTCGAACTGCTGGTTGATCGCGGCGTGGCGAACGTGCTCGTGCACGGCGGCTCGAGCAGCGTGCGAGCGATCGGCGGGCGAGGGGCGGGCCGCGGCTGGCCCGTCGGTCTGCGGCATCCGCTGCGGCCGGCCGTGCGGCTGGCCACGGTCGCGCTCGTCGACCGGGCCCTCGGCACGAGCGGCTCGGGCACGCAGTTCTTCGTCGACCGCGGCCGCAAACTCGGCCACATCCTCGACCCCCGGTCCGGGCGGCCGGCCGAGGGCGTGATTTCGGCGACGGTGCTCGCGGCCGACGCCGCCACCGCCGACGCGCTGGCTACCGCGCTCTACGTGCTCGGACCTGACGGGCTGCCCGTGGTCGCGCCACCGGGGGGCGACGCGGCGGCGATCCTCGTCATGCCCGGGGAGGCGCCGGGCCGGCTGGCCGTCGTCACGGCCAACCTCGCGGCCGCCGACATCGCCTGGAATCCGGCGGAGCCGGTCGAAATCGCCACGCGTGGATGATCCTGCCGAGCGGGGTAGACTTCAAAAACTCCGCCCGCACCTCTGGCCCCACCGCACCCCATGCTGGACTGGATCGAACAGACCTCCTACCTGGGGATCATCGTCTTCCTGACGCTCACGGGCATCGGCCTGCCGATCCCGGAGGAGGTGCCGATCGTGGCCGCCGGCGTGGCCAGCAAGGCGGCGGCCCTGAAGTGGTATTACGCGCTGCCCGCGTGCCTGGTCGGCGCCCTGCTCGGCGACAGCCTGATGTACGCGATCGGCCGGTTCTTCGGGGCCAAGATCCTCAAGGAGCACCCCTGGTGGTCCGGCTTCCTCACGGCGGAGCGGGAGAAGACGATCGAGGACCTGCTCAAGAAGCACGGCATCAAGGCGTTCTTTGTGGCCCGGTTCCTGGTCGGCCTCCGCAGCCCCTTCTACCTGACCGCCGGCATCCTCCGCGTGAAATACCGCTGGTTCCTCCTGGCGGACTTCATCTGCGCCTCGGTCGTGATCGGCGGGTTCTTCGGCCTCGCCTACCTGTTCGGCGACCGGATCACGGGCCTCATCCAGTCGGCGGAACGGGGCTTGACGATGGTCGTGATCGCCTTGGCCCTCGTCGCCCTGGCCGTGATCGCCTTCTTCTCGTTCCGCAAGCGGCGGATCCGGATGCTCGACCAGGACCCCGAGGCCCTGTTCGAAAACCGCGAGATCCTCCTCGGCCCGGCCGCCGACCGGATCGCCGACGCGGTCAATCTCGGCGACGTCAACCACGACGGCGAACAGAAGCCGTAGGGCCGCCCGCCGTCCGGTGGCGCGGATCGTGACGGTCGTGCGGACGCGAGGCTGCGGAATCCGTCGACCTGTCGCCCTGGGGCGACTTTGACGTCGCCCGATTGCGACCTAAAGAACCTGTGGCAGACGGTCGCACCCCAGGAATCGCCCCATGACCGACCACGAGCACCGCGCTTCGAATCCGCTTCGCCTGCTCGTCGTCGACGACGACCGTCGGGCGGCGTCCAACCGGGCCCAGTGGCTGTGCAGCCTCGGGCACCACGCCTCGGCCGCCGGCACCGCCGCCGAGGCCGCGCAGGCGATCGCCCGGGCCGGCTGCGATGTCGTCGTGCTCGACGGTGGCCTGCCCGATGCGGGCCTCGTCGTCGCCACGGCCGGGGCCGCGGGCGTCGTGGTGCTCGCCGCCGGGCACGGCCCCGCCGATGCAGTCGGCGACGCCGTCGTGCCGGCACCCGGCCGCGACGCCGAGATCCTCGCCGCCATCGAACGGGCCCGGGCCGCGGCCGCCTCACGGTCCGTCGTGGCCCTCGCCGCCGGGTCGCCGATCCTCGGCACGCATCCCGCCATCCGTCGCCTGCTCGACCTCGTCGACCGCGTCGCCGCCACGCCCGCCACCGTGCTGGTCACCGGCGAGAGCGGCACCGGTAAGTCGCTCCTCGCCCGCGAGATCCACCGCCAGAGCGGCCGCACCGGCCGGTTCGTGGAGGTCGCCTGCGGCGCCTTGAGCGAGACGCTCCTCGAGAGCGAACTCTTCGGCCACGTGGCCGGCGCCTTCACCGGCGCCATGGCGGACCGGGCGGGGCGGTTCCTCCAGGCCGACGGCGGCACGATCTTCCTCGACGAGATCGCCACCGCCTCGCCGGCCCTGCAGGTCAAGCTCCTGCGGGTTCTCCAGGAGATGGCCTTCGAGCCGGTGGGCGGCGGCCGCACGCACACGGTCGACGCCCGCGTGATCCTCGCCACGCACGAGAACCTCGAGCGGCTCGTCGCGGCCGGCACGTTCCGCGCCGACCTCTACTGGCGGATCAACGTGGTGACGCTCGAGATGCCGCCGCTGCGGAGCCGCGCGAGCGACATTCCGCTCCTGGCCGCGCACTTTCTCGGCGCCGCGGCCGCGAAGGCCGGCCGGCGGGTCGAGGGCTTCACGCCCGCCGCCCTCGAGGCCCTCGTGAGTCACGCCTGGCCGGGCAACGTCCGCGAACTCGAGCACGCCGTGAGCCGGGCGGCGTTCCTCGGCCGCGGGCCGGTGGTGGACGTGTGCGACCTGCCGCCGACCGTGGGCGGCGGCCTGCCGTCCGAAGCCAGCGTCGGCCGCGACGCGTCGCCTTTGAAGGCCGCGATGGCGGTGCCGGAGCGGCAGTTGATCCTCGACGCGCTCGAACGGTCGGGCTGGCGGCGGGACGCCGCGGCCCGGGCCCTGGGCATCAACCGCACCACGCTCTACAAGAAGGCCAAGCGGCTGGGGATGAACCTAGCGTCGTTGGCTCCGGAGCGATAGTCCGCGCCGCGTCGTAGCCGCGGCCGGCTTCAGCCGTCCGGGTCGTCGAGCAGTTGGCGAAGACGGTCGGCGTGCTCTGGCACGCACCGTGGCAGCCACGAGTCATCGACGAGACCGAGGGAGATCAGATCCTGCAGGTGCACCTGGTCCTTGCGGCGGAACGAATTGAGCTTCATCCGTACCAGGGCTTCGAGTGTCACCACGTGGTAGTCGTCGGCCCGCTCCCGCTCGGTGACGTCGGCCGTCGGCAGCGGATACGACTCGCGGACTCTCTCCCCGGCGAACAGCAGATGGATGGCGTCTCGTGGGCTGCCCTGTGGGCCGTCAATGAAGCAGGCGACGTCCATCACGGTCGCATGGACGAACCCGACCGCCTCGAGGGCGACCTTGACGGCCGCGAAGTCGGCCCGGCGGACGAGGATGTCGACGTCCTGGGTGTTCCGCACCGCGGCCCGGTCGACCCGCGCCACCCAGGCCGCCACCGCGTTGCCCCCGGCCACGGCATACGGAATACCCGCCCGCTCCAGGGCCGCGGTCGCTCGCAGGGCACGTTCACGGACGGCTTGCACGGCCTCGATCATCCTCTCCCAGGAGAACTCACGGAGTTCGACCGCCACGTTACACCTCGATCACGGGAGCTCGGCCAGTGGGCATCATACCCTGCCGGTCGTCCATCGTGTGCCTCTCGCAGACGGCATCGAGGGCAGCGCATCGCCCCCAGAACCGCGGGCTATCGGTCGGACGTGGCCGCCATGTGCAGGCCGACGTCGTCGTTTTCGGGTGCCGGCTCGTCGCCCGGCGCCGGCGGGCCGCCGTCGTCCTCGCCGTCGGGGCCGACGGAGTAGACGATCCAGCCGTTCTCCACAAACTTCGCACGGAGCGGCGCGTCGGCCGTGAAGGGATCGATCGGCAACGCCGGCAGCTGGTCGGGCACGAAGGCGGCGACCGCCTCGGGGAGCGACCCGGTGGCGAGCCGGGCGCGGGTGATCGCCACGAGCACCTCGGCGCAGCGGTGCAGGGCCTGGTTGCTGCACTGTGCCTTGAAGCAGCCGCCGAGGGCGGGCACGAGCAGCGGGCCGAGCATTACCTCGCGGCCGCCCGGCAGCAGTTGCCGCTCGATCGCAGCGATCCGTTCCTGCGTCGCCGGGAAAAGCCGATCGGTCGGATCGGCGAGGAGCTGCTGGTAGCCATGCAGGCAACGTTTGTAGCCGACGACCTCGGCGGGCCAGAGAAAGCAGCGATAGACGCTGGCGAGTGGCCCGGCGACCGTCGCCATGGCGGTGAAGCCGTCCGCTTCATCACCCGCGTAGGTCAGCATGCCCCATGCTCCGTCCGCCAGGTCGGCGGCCGTGGCCAGGCCCCACGCCTCCTCGCCGAACAGATGTCGGCGGAACGAGACCGTCGTGCCCAGAAAGTCGGTGAAGGCGGGGTCGGCGAGCCGCGCGAGATCCTCTGCCTTGGTCGCCGGCAGAACGGCCGCGAGCGTTTCGAGCGCCCCCCCGTCGATCGCGCTGGAAACGACGCCAGCGATCAGGAGCGGATCGGCGCCGGCATGGGTCGCGAGTCGCCCCAGCAGCACGACGTCGCGGAGGGCGGCGTCCGCAGCGCCGGAGGCTGACTCCCGCCGGGCGGCGAGGGCCAGGAGCCTGGCCGCCTGCCGCATCGAACTGAACTCCGGCAGGAGCATGTCCACAGAGGGCCGCGACCAGTCGCGGACGAAACGGCAGCCGGGCTTGGCGGCGGCCCGCCGAACGAGATCGAGCGTCGCCGCGTGGCGGGAGAGGAGGGCGGCGACGTCGGCCGCGGCGACGTCGGCCGTCCTCCAGTTCGACAGCAGTTTCGCCTGCGGCGAGGAATTGACGAAATGCAGTCTTTCGGCCGCGAGTTCGGCGAACGCCCGCTCGTAGAGCGGGGCCGCGTCGTCGTCCGGGGCCGGCGTGGGCGGCAGGCTCGCCGCCATGAGCTGGGCCGCCTCGACCCGCAGCGCCCGGCCTGCGGCGACGACGCCCCGGTCGATCCCGAGGAGCGTGCCGAACGACGCCGCCTCCGCCGCGAGGAACAGCGCCGCCAGCCCGAAGGCCGGCCATGCCTCGGCGACGCAGCCGTCGCCATCGGCGGATCGCGCCAAGCCGGCACGACGAATCCACCAGCCGCCGATGACGGCCGAAAGGAAGGCGGTGAGCGTCGGCGCGAACCAGTTCGTTCGCAGTCCCATCCCGAACGCCAGCCAGGCCGCGAGCACGACCCACGGCAGCAGGATCAGCGGCGGGACGATCACGCCGGCCGCGACGAGGAGTTGCTTGGGGCGGCGCCGCGCGGTGCGGGCCGCCGCCGCGATGCACGCGGCCGTCCAGAACAGGCTGGCCGCGATCGCGGCCACGAAGAACAGCAGATGGGACATCAGAGCATCTCCTCGAGGAGGCGGCGGCGTTCGACCGCACGGGATTCGGGGCGGGACGGTAACGCAATGGCGGGCGGCGCGGCGCGGCCGTCGTCGTGACGTGGCGGAGCGGCGAGGGCGGCCAGCAGCGACTCGTCTTCAACGCCGGCGGTCCGCAGTCGCGAAACGAGCGTGAGAGTCTCGGCGGGCCGCAGGGCCTCGAGCCCCGCCACGACGGGGGCCGTCATGGCGATGCCCAGCACCGCCGCGGCGGCCCAGGCCCAGCCGGGGATCCGCACGTCGTCCGCGTCGCGGGCCGGCGGCCGCGGCGCGGCGAGAGCGTCGTCCACCGCCATCAAGACGCGGTGTCGCAGGGTCGGCGGGGCGACCACGGGGTCGCGCCGCTCCAGCCGCCGCTCGATCGCGGCCAGGCCCGGGTCGGGCCACAGCGGGTCGGGATGCGGGGGCCGGTCGGTCATCGTCGGGCCTCCCGGACGGCCATGTGCGTGCGGAGTTTTTCCAGGGCGTAGCGATAGCGGCTGGCCGCGGTGTTCGGGCTCGTGCCCGTCACGGCCGCGATCTCCGCGAACGTCAGGCCGCCGTCGATCTTGAGCGCGATCACCTCGCGCTGTTCACCAGGCAGGGACGCCACAGCCGCCGCGAGATCGTCGTCGCTCCCGGGGTCGGGGGGCACGACGTCGCGGCCCGCTGCGTGCCGCTCCGCCGCGATCCGGTCCACGGCCCGGCGGTCGGTCGCGGACCGCCGCCGCCGCTTGCCGACCGCGTGCCTGAGCATCGTGAACACGTAGGCATCGAGGTCGGCGACCGTGGCGAGCCGGTTGCGGCCGCGGGCCAGCGCGACGAACAGGTCGTGGACCGTGTCTTCGGCGTCGGCGATCGATCCGGTCATGGTGCGGGCCGTGTTCACGAGGCGGGGGGCGAGACGGTCGTAGAGCGTCGCGAACGCCTCTGGATCGCCCGCTGCCAGCGATTGTGCGAGCGACGTGGCCACGTGGTTCTCCGCCGTCTGTCCGCAGCAAGGGGCCACTGGGTGGCAGGCTTTGTCTACCGGCCCGCCGGGAGGCGGATTTCGGCCTCCACGGGAAAGTGGTCGGAGCCGACGTCGGGGCCGACGGCGCGGCGGAGAATCTCCGTGCCTGGCGGCACGAGGACGTGGTCGATCGGGATCCGCGGGGCCCAGGCCCGGGCGTTCCACGTGGCCTGCACGCCGCGGCCGAGCGCCGAGTCGACGAGCCCGCCGCGGGCGACGAGGTCGCGAAACGCCGCCGACCAGGGCGTGGCATTGAGATCGCCGGCGACGACGCAGGGCAGCGGCGACGCGGCGACGAAGTCGGCGATCCCGCGGAGCTGGGCGTCGCGGTCCCGGGCGTAGGCCCGGTTCTTGGGCGGCACCGGGTGGGTGGCGATCACGGTGTAGTCGCCGGCGGGATCGGCGAACGTGGCCACGATCGAGGGCACGCCCGCGTCGCCGAACTCCGCGAGGCGGTGCCCCCGCGGCGGATGTTTCGTGAGCATGGCGATGCCGAAGTTGTCGCCGCGGGGCTCGACGATGGCGTGCGGCCAGCGATCTGCGAGGCTCTCCAGGGCCTTGGCCCAGGCGGCGTCGACCTCGAGGACGATCAGCACGTCGGGATCGCGGACCCGCACGTAGTCGATCACGGCCCGCGTGTCGCGGTTGCTCGTGAGGACGTTGGTGGCGACGAGCGACAGCGTCGATCGTGGCGGTCCGGTGCCGGCGGCCGCCGCGGGGCTGAGGCCGGCGGACGGCAGCCAGTAGGGGAGCATCGGCCAGGCATTGCCGACCACGGCCACGGCCAGGCAGGCCAGCGCGATGCGCCCGCTCCGGCGGCCCGATGCGGCCAGGCAGACAAGCGCCAGCAGCAGCCAGTACCAGCGAAAGTGGCTGAAGAGATCGAGCGTCCAGTGCCACCGGCCGGCGAAGCCGGCGAGTGTGGCCCCGGCGAGCGGGAAGGGCAGCCAGGCGAAGAGGCTGCGGCGCGGTGCCGCTGTCGGGTCGGGCGGTGCGTCATGCATGCGGTCATGCTACCGCACGGCCGCTCGGCAACGGCGATCAGCCCGAGAACAGTTCGTCCACCGGCGTGCCGCCGTCGACGAGCTTGATCGGCCGGCCCGAGGCCGCGGTGTTCTCGACCTGCGGGTCGATGCCGAGGCTCTTGCAGAACGTGGCGAACAGGTCGGGCACGGTGACGGGGCGGTCGGCCACATCGCTCCCCGCCTTGTCGGTGCGACCGACGACCTGGCCGCCGCGGACGCCGCCCCCGGCGAGGACGGCATTGAAGCTGCGGGGGAAGTGGTCGCGGCCGCCGCGTGGGTTTACCTGCGGCGTGCGGCCGAACTCGCCCATCCAGATCACGAGCGTGTCGTCGAGGCGGCCGCGGTCGGCGAGGTCGCGGAGGAGCGCGGCCAGCGGCCGATCCACCTGCCCGGCGAGTTCCGGCACCTTCGTGAAGTTCTCCTGGTGCGTGTCCCAGCCGTTGCAGACGACCTCCACGAACGACACGCCGCTCTCCACGAGCCGGCGGGCGAGCAGGCAGCCGGCCGCGAACGCCCCCTGGCCGTAGGCGGTGCGCGCCTGCTCCGGCTCGTCGTCGAGGTCGAAGGCTCGCATCTGGTCGCTGAGGATCATCCGTGTGGCCCGCCGATACAGTGCGCGATGGGCCTCCGCCTCCTCGGGCAGTTGCGCCGCGAAGCCGGCGGAGAGCGCGTCCATGAGGTCGAGCCGGCGGACGTGGCGGTCGGTGGCCACCTGCGGCGTGGTGTTGGCGGGGTTCTCGCGCGGGTCGCGCATCTCGAACGGCTCCCACTGCATGCCGAGCAGGCCGGCGCCGGAGTCGTTGCGGCCGCGGCCGCCGATCCGCACCACCGGCGGCAGGTCCCCCGTCTCGCCGCCGCCGGCCTTCGCCAGTTCGCTGGCCACGATCGAGCCGAGCGTGGGATGGCGGGCGCTGGGGTTGGGGAGGTAGCCCGTGTGCATGAGGTACGTGGCCCGTGGGTGGCTGCCCTCCTTGCTCGTCATCGAGCGGATCACCGCCAGCCGGTCGGCGACCTGCGCCGCCTCGGGCCAGTGCTCGGCGAAGCGGATGCCGGCCACGTTGGTGGCGATCGCCTTCGTGCCGCCGCCGTTCTTGTGGCCCTCGAGCGGGCTGAAGGTCTCGAACTGCGAAGGCCCCCCCTGCATCCACAGGAGGATGCACGCCTTCCCGCGGCGGCGGACCTCGGCGGCCCGCGCGGCGACGACGTCGCCCCAACCGAGCACACCGGCCGAGAAGCCCGCGGCCGGAAGCAGGCGGAGCAGGCGACGGCGGGAGAGCATGACGGGCCTCACTTGCGGTGGAGGAACTCGGCGGAGTTGACGAGCGCCCAGAAGACGTCCTCGAAGGCCTCCTCGCGGTCGCCCGCGGTGCGGACGTGGTCGAGACAGGTCCGGAGCTCGGCGGGCGTGGGGTGGCGGGCGAGCGTCCGCTCGTACAACGCGTCGGCCACGTCGCGGTCGTCGGCGTGCTCCCGCAGGAGTCGGCCGAGGACGGTGCCGCGGCGGTCGCCGTCGAGGGCGGCCGCCAAAGGCTGGCTGTTCATGAGGAGCAGGGCCTGCGGGATCGATCCCACCACCTCCTCGCGGGGCATGCTCGGGTCGTAGCCGAAGGCCTGGGTGAACAGCGCCCGCGGGGCGCCGAGCTGGCGGCGGCCGCCGCCGGTGGGCTGCGGGCCGCGGGGCCGAGCCGGGCCGCCCGCACGGGGCTCGTCGACGCCCAGCGTGGTGAGCAGCTGGTTGAAGAGCTGGTCGGCCCGCAGTCGCTGGGGGCAGTTGGCCGCGAAGGCCTCCCGGTCGGGGTCGGATCGCGAGCGGCTGGCCCGCTGATACTCGGGCTGCGCCGCGATCGTGCGGAACAGCCAGCGGAGGTCGTGGCCCGACGCGCGGAACCCGGCGGCGAGATCGTCGAGTGCGGTGCCGCCCGGGGCGACCGGCTCGGGCTCGCGGTCGGGGCCGAGGTCGTCGACGCCGCGGTAGAAGCCGGCGCCCACGAGTTCCGCCCAGATGCGGTTGACGATCGCCCGGTCGAACCAGGGCTGCTCGTCGCCGGTGATCCACCGGGCGGCGGCTTGGCGGCGCCGCTGGTCCTTCGTGCCCTGCGGCACCGTGTCCCCCGTGAGGAAGAAGCGCGGCGTCATCTCGGTGCCCGGCCGCGATGGGTCGTCGAGATCGGGCATCTCGTGCTCGAGGTCGCCACGGCGGGGATCGTTCGCCATCCGCCGCCGGTCGCGGGCCGGGCCGACGTCGTAGGAGGCGACCTCGAAGCGGTCGAGTCCCTCGCCGGGGCTGCGGCGGATGGCGATCCGCGGAAAGAAGGCGGCGAACTCGTGGAACTGCGGCCGCTTCCAGCGGTCCGTGAAGTGGTCGTGGCACTGGGCGCACTGGATCTGGATCCCGAGGAAGATCCGCGAGACCTCGGCCGCGATGTCGGCCGTCTCGCCCATCTGGGCGATCACGATCGCCGTCTCGCCATGCTCGGCCGGGGCACCAGTCGCCGTGATGAACTCGGTCGCGATCTCGTCCCAGCGGGGCTCGTCGTGGAGCCGGCGGACAAGGTAGTGCTCCAGCGGCCCGGCGATGAGCAGGGCCCGGTCGTCGGTGCGGCGGTACAGGATCACGTCGCGGAGGTAGCGGGCCCACGTCCGGGCCCAGTCGCGGTCGTCGAGGAGCCGGTCGACCACGGACGCCCGCTTCGTGGCGGCATCGGCCGCGGCGAAAGCCTCGATCTCGGTGGCGGTCGGCTGGCGGCCCGCGAGGTCGAGCGTGACCCGGCGGAGGAACGTCTCGTCGTCGCAGCGGGCGGCCGGCGCGGGGGTGGCGGCGGCGGAGGCGGTCAGGCCCGCCAGGGCCAGGAAAACCGCGGTCAGTGTCCGGGGTGCGTGCCGTCCCATATCGGGGTTCAACGGTCGTGGATGGCCAGGGTTTCGTGTGGGGCACGCATGGGGTTTTCGCCTCATCCCGCCGCGGCTGCCGGAACGAGCCCGGAGGCCAGCGACCAGGCCAGCAGGCCGGCCAGGGCGAGCCGGTAGGCGATGAACGGCCAGAGCGTGTGGCTGGTGAGGATCTTCAGCAGCCAGCGGATCGCGGCGTAGCCCACGATGGCGGCCGTCAGCGTGCCCCAGGCGGCCGCCGCAATCGCCTCCGTCGACCCGAGGATGGCCTGCCGCTCCTCGACGAGTTCGAGGAGCGCGGCCGCCGCGATCGCCGGCAGCGAGAGGAGGAACGAGAACCGCGCGGCCGTCCGCCGGTCGAGGCCGCCGAGCATGCCGGCGGCGATCGTGATCCCGCTGCGGGAGGTGCCAGGAAAGAGCGCGAGCGCCTGGGCCGAGCCCATCGCGAGGCAGTCGCCCCATGTCAGCGACTCCAAGCCGTCGCGGCCCACGTCGCCCTGCCGGCCGCGCCGCCGCCCAATCAACTCCGCCGCCACCATCGCGACCGTGGCCGCCAGCAGCGCCGTGATCACCGCCTCCAGCGACCGCAGCGGCCCCTTGATGACGTCCTTGAACAGCAGGCCCGCGACGACGATGGGCACCGTGCCGACGGCGATGAACAGGCCCGCCCGGGCCTCGGGCGTCGCGGGCAGCCGGCGGGAGCGGAGCGTCGCCAGAGCAGCGGCCAGGATCGCGGCGATGTCCCGCCGCATCGCGGCGCACACGGCCGCCAGGGTGCCGCACTGGATCACGGCCGAGAAGGCGGCCCCGGGGTCCTGCCAGCCGAGGAGGGCGGGCACGATCCGCAGGTGGGCCGTGCTGGAGATCGGCAGGAACTCGGTCAGGCCCTGGACAACGCCCAGCGTCACTGCCTCGAGAATCGACATCGCCCCGCGTCCTTCCCGGGATCGCCCGCGGCCTTCCGAAAATGGCCGCCCGCTTCAAAAACGGCCGCCTGTGGCGCATACTACCCGACCCGCGTCGATCCCCGTACCAGGAGCCCGTCCCCGGATGTTTCGCAACCTCAGCACCATCGGCCTGCCCCTTTCCGGTCGTCCCAGCGAGCTCATCGAGCTGGCCCTGTCGTTCGGTTTCGACGCGATGGACATCGACATCGTCGACTTCCGCCAGCAGGCCGAGACGTTCGGTGTGCCCCACGCCCGGCGGCTGATGGTCAGCGCGCGGCTCAAGTCGGGCGTGTTCCACCTCCCGCTCGACCTGTCCGGAGACGACGCCGCCTTCGACCGCGACCTCGCGGCCCTGCCGAAGTTTCTCGAACTCGCCGAGGCCACCGAGGCGCACCGGGCCGTGACGCGGATCGCGCCGGCGTCGGACGAGCATTCGTTCAAGGACTTTTTCGAGCTGCATCGCCGTCGGCTCGACACGCTCGGCGACCTCCTCGCCCCGCGCGGGATCACGCTCGGCTTGGCCGTCACTCCGGAGACCGAGGCCCGCGAGGGCAAGGCCAACCAGTTCATCCACACCTACGAGGGCCTGCTGGGCCTCGTCGCCGTGGCCCATGAGCGGGTCGGTGCCGTGGCTGACGCCTGGGCGCTGCACGTCACCGGCGAGCCGCTGGAACTGATCGGGAAGACGCCCCGGGGCAAGCTCGTCGAGGTCCGCCTCTCCGACGCGCCGCGTGAGGCGACCGGGGCCGCGCTCACCACCGCCCAGCGGCTGATGCCGGGCGAGACCGGCGTGATCGACAACGCCGGCGTGCTCCGGCAGGCCAAGGCCGCGGGCTTCGAGGGCCCGGTGACGCCGTGGGCCGACCGGGCCACGCTGGCGGGCCGCGGCCGCGAGAAGATCGTGCGGCTGGCGGGTGACCGGCTCGATGCGGCCTGGAAGGACGCCGGCCTGCCGGTGGTGCCGCGCTGGTTCACGCCCGTGGCTCGCGACCAGTTCGGCCGGCCGATCGGCGAGGACGCGCTGCCGGCGGGCGTCGTGGGCGCGGCTGAATAGCGAACTTCAGGCCCCCTCGCGGATCCACTCGACCCGCGGGTCACCGCCCCCCTTGACGGTGGCGCCCTTGAGGAACTCGGCGACGTAGCGGAGCGTCTTGCCCGGCCGGTCGGGGTCCCGGAAGTTGTCCCCCTTCTGCAGGATCGGCAGCTGGTCGGGCATCGCCCCGAAGGCCCGCGTGCCGGCTGCCTGGCAGGGGAACCACCAGCCCTGGCCCGACGCATCCTCGAGGTAGAACTCGGGATAGCAGTGGCCCTCGACCCACACGGTGCGGGCCGGAATGCCCTCCGCCCGCGCCATGGCGATGAACAGGCAGGTCAGTTCCTCGCAGTCGCCCCAGCCGTCGGCGAGAGCCCGCCGGGCTCCCTTCAGTTCGCCGTTGCGGTATTCGACCTTGTCGCGGACGGTGTCGTAGATCGCCTCGACCTTCCGCCAGCCCTCGAGCGCGTCGCCGGCGGACTTCGCCAGCGCGGTGATCTTCGGGTCGCGGGTCTCGATGTAGGGGCTCGGGCCGAGGAAGGCCTTGAGCGTCCGGTCCGGCTTGGCGGGGATCCGCAGACCGGCGGTGTCGGCGGGGGCAACGAGCGCGTGGCGGTCGAGCTCGAAGGTCACGACCGCGCGAGCCGTCTTGCCGGCGGGCAGGTCGGGGATCTCCACGACCATCTGCTTGAGGCCGCCGGGCAGGGTGCGGTAGCGGAGGCTGCGGACCGCGGGCGAGACGTCCTCGGCGGCGATCCGCACCCGCTGCTCGGGCCACTCGGCCGGCACTGGGAGCGTGGCGTAGATCCCGTTGCACGGCCCCCCCTCGGCCGTGACTTCGAGGCCGACCTTGTACTTGAGCGTGCGCACGTCGCCGAGCGCGGGGCCGCCGGCGGCCGTGGCGTCGAGGAACTGGGCCCGGGCAGGCGCCGCCGAGAACATGGCGGCGAAGAGCAGCAGCAGGACCTGTGGGAGCCGATGACGCATCACATCAAGCCCCCGATGCCAGCCGGGGGACTCCGGGCGGGATGACCCGAGTATGGCATCGGCCGCCCGCCCGGCTGCGGATGCCCGCGGCGCTCGGCCTGCGGGTCGGGATGGCTGGGGTCGCGGGGTAAAAACGCTCGATTGTGAGGGGCTGCGGCCGCTGCTACACTGCGTGGCTCGCTTGATCGTGGCCCGCAGAATCCCCCTCCCCCCACCCGCTTTCCCGAACCCCCCAACGCATGGTCAACCGCAACCTCATCCGCGAACTGGAGCACGGCGACGAACTCGATCAGGAACTCGAACTGGCCATGGCCGGTGCCACGGAAGACGGCTACGCCGTCGGTGCCGCGACGCTGGCGGTGAACTCGGTGCTCGAGGGGAAGGTGCTGCGGGTCGACGACGAGTTCGTCCTCGTCGACGTGGGCTACAAGAGCGAGGGCCACATCCCGCGGAACGAGTGGGACGAGACGGAGCCGCCCCCGCAGGTCGGCGACATCGTCAAGGTGCTGCTCGAAGAGTTCGAGGACGGCTCGCTCGAGGAGCAGCGCGGCCTGATCACGCTCTCGAAGCGGAAGGCCCGGCGGATCGAGGACTGGCTCCGGGTCATGGAGAGCGTCCACGAGAACGACGTGGTCACCGGCTTCGTCACCCGCAAGATCAAGGGCGGCCTGCTCGTCGACATCTCCGGCGTCAACGTCTTCCTGCCGGCAAGCCAGGTCGACATCCGCCGCCCGGCCGACATCGGCGACTACTGCGGCCGCTGCATCCAGTGCCTGGTGCTCAAGATCGACGAGGCCCGGCGCAACATCGTCGTCTCCCGCCGGGCGCTCATCGAGCAGGAGCGGGCCGAGCGGAAGAAGCAGCTCATGGAGACGCTCGAGGTCGGCCAGATCCGCCGCGGCGTCGTCAAGAACATCGCCGACTTCGGCGCCTTCGTCGATCTCGGCGGCATCGACGGCCTGCTGCACATCACCGACATGTCGTGGGCCCGCATCGGGCACCCCAGCGAGATGGTGCAGATCGACCAGGAGATCGAGGTGCAGGTGCTGCACATCGATCGCGAGCGGGAGAAGATCGCCCTCGGCATGAAGCAGCGGACGGCGAGCCCGTGGGCGAAGGTGGCCGAGAAGTACCCGGTGGGCACCGTCTGCATGGGGACGGTCGTCAACGTCATGAGCTACGGCGCCTTCGTGAAGCTCGAGGACGGCGTCGAGGGGCTGGTGCACATCAGCGAGATGAGCTGGACAAAGCGGGTCAGCCACCCGAGCGAGCTCGTCAAGCCGGGCGACGAGGTCGAGGTGGTGGTGCTCGCCATCAACAAGGAGAAGCAGGAGATCTCGCTGGGCATGAAGCAGACCCAGCAGAACCCCTGGGAGAAGGTGGCTGCCGACTACCCGCCGGGCGCGGTGGTCAAGGGCATTGTGCGGAACCTCACCAACTACGGCGCCTTCGTCGAGATCGACGACGGCATCGACGGCCTGCTCCACGTGACCGACATGTCGTGGACCCGCAAGGTGACCCATCCCAGCGAGATGCTGGAGAAGGGTCAGGAGGTGGAGTGCAAGGTGCTGTCCGTCGACCAGCAGCGGCGGCGGATCGCGCTCGGCCTGAAGCAGATGGCCGACGATCCGTGGTCCACCGACATCCCCAAGCGGTACAAGGCCGGCGACGTGGTGAAGGGCACCGTGACCAAGATCACGAACTTTGGCGTCTTCGTCGGCCTGGAGGACGGCCTCGAGGGCCTGCTCCACATCTCGGAACTCTCCGAGGACAAGATCGAGAACGCCGAGGACTTCGTGAAGGTCGGCGATCCGCTGGAGGTGAAGATCCTGCGGGTCGACACCGACGAGCGGAAGATCGGCCTCTCGAAGAAGCGGGTCGGCTGGTCGAAGGAGCGCGAGGCCGCCGAGGCGACCCACGAGGACGCCTGAGCCGTTTCAGCGGCGGCCGATGGCGATCGCCGTCACCGGGCCCAGGGCCTCGGCGGCCGAGGTGCCGGGCCGGGCGGGGCCGGCGGGCGTGACCAGCAGCGTGTCGCCCTTGGCGACGACGCGGCTCGTGCCACCCGCCGCTACCGTCCCGATTGACACCCTCCGTGGGGCCATGCCGCGGCCCACGATCAGGGCCTCGCCGGTCGCGGGATCGACGAGGTCGAACGCGATGCACGGCTGGGGGCCGGCGGCAGCCGGCCGGCCGATCCAGATCGTGACCCGTTCGCCCGGTCGCAGGACGGCGAGATCGGCCCGCTCGGGACCGCCGACCGGCGGCCGCAGGTCGGCGGAGATATGCGGCGGGGGCGGCGGTGCGGGCGGACCGCGGAAGGGGTCGGCGGCCGGTGGCGCGGGTGGGGCCGGCTGGTGTGGCGGCAGGATCCCGGCGGGTGTCTGCGGCGCCGGCACGGGCTCGGCGGCGGCCTGCTCGGACGGCACGGTTCGGGCGTTGATGAGCCGCATGCCGCGGGCCGTGAGCCAGCCGATGTCGCCGGTGGCGGTGAAGCCGCCGCCGACGACGGCGATAGCGGCACAGCGGGCGAGGAAGTTCGACATCGGGGAATGCGGCCGGGAAAAGGAGCCGCGGGCCCCGCGGCCCACGGCCAGCAAGTATGCGCCGGAAACGGGTCGCGGCGGCGGTGGTCGACGGCCGGTGGCCGGGCCGCCGGCCGCCGGTCGCCGCGTGGTGCCGATCGTGCGGGCTGGAGCGCCGGTCAGAGCCCCGCGAGGGCCGCGAGCACCTGCTCCGCGTGGCCGTCGACCTTCACGGCCTTGAACACGGCCGCCACCCGCCCGTCCCCGTCGATGACGAAGGTGCTGCGGGCGATGCCCATCGACTTCTTGCCGTACATGTTCTTTTCCCGCCACGCGCCGAACTTCTCGGCCACAGCGTGCTCGACGTCGCAGAGGAGGGTGAACGGCAGCCTGAACTTCGTGCGGAACTTCGCGTGGCTCTCCGGGCCGTCGGGGCTCACGCCGAGCACCACGGCATCGTGCTTCGCGAGTTTGCCCTTGGCATCGCGGAACCCGCAGGCCTCGCGGGTGCAGCCGGGCGTGTCGTCCTTGGGGTAGAAATACAGGACCACGGGACGGCCACGGAAGGAGGAGAGTTTCACCTTCGTGCCGTCGTGGGCGACGAGCGTGAAGTCGGGAGCCTTGGAGCCGGGTTCGAGCCAGTCGGCCATAGGTTGGGGTTCCGGGGGTGACGGTGCCTTAGTGGGAGCGTTATAGGGTTGTCGCAGCCGAAGGAAAGGCGACACGGTTTTGCGACGAGTTGGATGGGCCGGCGGGCAGGCGGCATAAGTTGCCTCGCTGATGGCCGCGGCGGCCATAGGCTCGGCATCCTCATTCCGACCCGCCCGCCTTCCGCACTGAGAACACGGACGCAGGGGAGAGTGATCGTGACGAGTCATTCTGAGCGCGGAGGGACCGCTTCTCGCGGCACCGGCACGCCCGGGGGTGAAGGGGCGGTGGTGGCGGTGCTCACGCCGGCGGGGCGGGGTGCGCTCGCGGTCGTCGGCGTCGCGGGCCCGGCGGCCGGAGGGCTCGTGGACAGCCTGTTCGCGCCGCGGGGCGGGCGGCCCGTTGCGGAGCGGTCGGATGGATCGGTGGCCTTCGGTCGCTGGGGCGGCGACGGTGGCGAGGAGGTCGTCGTCGTGCGGCTGGCGGCCGACCGGCTCGAGGTGCACTGTCACGGCGGCTTGGCGGCTGCCGCGGCGATCGTCGCGGGACTGGTGGCCGCCGGCGGGCGGGAGATCGCGTGGCCGGAGTGGCTGTCGACCGTGGCCGGGGCGGGTGGACAGGTCGCCGCGGAGGCCCGCGCGGCGCTCGCCGTCGCGGGCGGGCCGCGGGCCGCGCAGGTCCTCTGCCGGCAGCTGGCGGGCGGCCTCGACGGCGAGATGGCGCGGATCGCGCGGCTGGTGGCGGCTGGCGACGCCGCGGCGGCCCGGGCCGCCGGCTCACGCCTGCTGGAGGCCGCCCGCGTGGGCCTGCGGCTCACGAGCCCCTGGCGGGTGGTCGTCGCGGGCCGGGTCAACGCGGGCAAGAGCAGCCTCGTCAACGCCCTTGCCGGTCACGCGCGGGCGATCGTCTCGCCCGTCCCGGGCACGACGCGGGACATGCTCGAGACGCGGATCGTGCTCGACGGCTGGGAGGTGGACCTCGTCGACACTGCGGGCGAGCGTGGGACCGACGAGCCCGTCGGCCCGGTGGAGACCGCCGGCATCGCCCGCGCGGCCGCCGCTGCCGCGACCGCCGACCTCGTCCTCCGGGTCGTTCCCGCGGACGGCACCGAGCCGACGCGGCCGCCCGGCACGCGGGAGTTAGTCGTCATCTCGAAGGCCGATCTCGCGGCCGGGTCCGGGACGACGTGGCCGGCGGCCGCGGTGCCGACGTCGGCTGCCACGGGCACGGGAATCGCGGCGCTCGCCGCCCGGATCGTGGCCGAGGTCGTTCCCGAGGCGGGCGACCGGGATCTGCTCGCGGGCCCCGTGCCGTTCACCCCGCGGCAGGTCGAGGTGATCCGGAGGCTGTGTGGCGGATGATCACTCGGCCTTCGGGTCGGCCGACTTGCCGCGGAGCAGGAGCCGCAGCGGCACCTCGTGGAACGGCAGCGCCTCGCGGAACGTGTTGAGCAGGTAACGCTTGTAGGGTTCCGACACGCTCCGCGGCGCGCTCGTGGAGATCACGATCGTGGGGGGCGTGGCCTCGACCTGCGTCGCGTAGTAGAGACGCACCGGGCGGCCGCGGGTGTCAGCCGGCGGCTGGTTGGCTTCCACCGCCGCCCGGAGCACGGCGTTGAGCCGGGCCGTGGGCACGCGGGTGCGGCTCTGGCGGAAGAGTCGCTGGGCGACGTCGATGACCGCCTTCACGTTGCGGCCCGAGGTCGCGGTCGTGAAGGCGATCGGCGCCCAGGGCATCATCCGGAACTCGTCGCGGAGATACTGTGCCCACTCCTTCCGCTCCACGTCGGCGGCGTAGAGGTCCCACTTGTTGACGACGAATACCACCGGCTTCGCCTCCTCGGTGATCGTCTCGGCGAGCTGCTTGTCGACCTTGCCGACCGGCTCCGTGGCGTCGAAGAACAAGAGCACCACGTCGGCGCGGCGGATGCTCCGCTGGGCCCGGTGGGTGGAGTAGAAGTCGAGGTCGGTGGTGCGGCTCTTTGTCCGCCGCAGGCCGGGCGTGTCGATCGCCAGGAAGGCGTGACCGTCGACCTCGAACCGCACGTCGACGCTGTCGCGGGTGGTGCCGGCCACGGGGCTCGTGATCACCCGCTCCTCGCGGGCCAGGGCGTTGACGAACGTGCTCTTGCCGACGTTGCGACGGCCCACCATGGCGAGTTTCATCTCGGGCAGGTCGACCGCCACCGGCTCGTCGGGCCAGGGCTCCGGGAGCCGCTCCAGGATCGCCTCCACCAGCCCGTCGCGGTTCCGCCGCTGCCGCGCGCTGACGGCCAGTGGCGGGCCGAAGCCGAGCGACGCGAAGTCGTTGGCCTCGGGGTCGAACTTGGCGTCGTCCGCCTTGTTGGCCACGAGCAGCACCGGTGCCCCGGAGCGGCGGACCCGCCGGGCCACCTCGGCGTCGGCGGCGACGAGGCCCGCCCGGACATCGACCACGAGGAGGATCACGGCGGCGGCGCCGAGGCCCGCCTCGATCTGGGCGTCGATCTTCGCGGTCAGGCCGTCGGGATCGTCGAACCCCATGCCGCCGGTGTCGACGAGATCCACGACGCGGTCCTCGAGCGTGATCCGCTGCACGAGCCGGTCGCGGGTCACGCCGGCCGTCGGGTCCTCGATGGCGATCCGCTTCTCGACGAGCCAGTTGAAGAGCGTCGACTTGCCGACGTTCGGCCGGCCGACGATCACCACCCGGGGGATGAGACTCTTGTCGGGGGGGCGGCCCGCGGTCTTGCTGCGGCTGCGGGGCGGGGGGGAGGGCATGCTTTGATTCTACCCGGATTCAGCTGGGCCGTTCGGGGTTGCCCGTGCCCAGTCGCCGGACGTTCGCCTCGGCCCTCCAGGCCTCGGCTCTCTGCATGTCCGCTTCGCTTCGGCATCCGTGCCTTCGCTCGCTCCCATAGCCCGGCTCCTCGGGCACGGGCAACCCCTCACTCCAAGACCGCACGGATCGTTTCGGGGGTCACGGGGGAGATGACGCCGTGCTCGGTGACGATGCCACGGATCAGCCGGGCGGGGGTGACGTCGAAGGCCGGATTGAAGGCTTTGGCGCCGGCGGGAGCGGCACGTACGCCGAGCGGCACGAGCACCTCGTCGGCCGCCCGCTCCTCGATCGGGATGTCCGCCCCGTCCTCGATCGTGAGGTCGAACGTGCTCGACGGCGCCGCCACGTAGAAGGGCACGCCGTGGGCCGCGGCCAGCACCGCCAGCGCGTAGGTGCCGATCTTGTTGGCCGCGTCGCCGCGGGCCGTGATCCGGTCGGCGCCCACGATGCATGCCTTGATCCGGCCGGTCTTGAGCAGGTGGCCGGCGGCCGCGTCGACGAGCACGGTGACGGGGATGCCGCGCTCCACGAGTTCCCAGGCCGTGAGCCGCGCGCCCTGGAACAGCGGCCGCGTCTCGTCGGCGAAGACCTCGAGCTTCCGCCCCTGCTCCCAGGCCGTGGTGATCACCGCCAGGGCCGTGCCGTCGCCGCCCGTCGCGAGGGCGCCGGTGTTGCAGTGGGTGAGCACGCCGCCGTCCTCGAGGAGCGGCGCCCCGTGGCGGCCGATCGCCGCGCACAGCCGACGGTCTTCGTCGTGGATGGCCCGGGCCTCGGCCAGCAGGGCCGCGGCGAGGTCGGCCGGCGCCGCCGCCGCGGGCAGGGCGTCGAGCACCGCGAGGCAGCGGGCCACGGCCCACCGCAGGTTCACGGCCGTCGGCCGCGCGGTCGCGAGTTGCTCGCCGCGGGCGAGCACGTGGGCCCGGGCGGCGTCCGGCGCGAGCCTCTCCCGCACCGCCTCGCCCGCCGCGACGACGAGGCCGTAGCCGCCGGCGATGCCGATGGCCGGTGCGCCGCGGACCCGCAGGCTCTTGATCGCCTCCACTACCGCGTCGACGTCGGCACAGGTCACCCACGCCAGCCGGCCGGGGAGCAGCGTCTGGTCGAGGATCTCGAGCCGGCCGGCCCAGTCGCCGGTCCACCTCACGGAAGCGGGGATCATCGGCGGCTCACGCGGCGAGTTTCTCGCAGGGGAGGCCGAAGGCCGCGGCCACGGCCGCCTGCACGAGCCGGCCGCGGTGGACGTTGATCGCGGAGCGGATCGCGGCACTGTGGGCCGCCGCCCCGTCGACACCTTCCGCCGCCAGCTGCAGCACGTAGGGAAGGGTGGCGTTGCACAGGGCGTAGGTGCTCGTCCGGCCGACGGCGCCCGGCATGTTCGTCACGCAGTAGTGAACCACGTCGTCGACCACGTAGGTCGGATCGGCGTGCGTGGTGGGGCGGCTGGTGGCCACGCACCCCCCCTGGTCGATGGCCACGTCGATGATCACAGCCCCGGGCTTCATGAGCTTGAGGTCGTCCCTTTCGACGAGGTGCGGCGCCCGGGCGCCCGGGATGAGGATGCTGCCGATCACGAGGTCGGCCCAGCCGAGTCGCTCGCGGATCGTGTGCCGGTCGGAGAACAGGCAGTCGATGTTCGGGGGCGTGACGTCGTCGAGGTACCGCAGCCGCTCGAGGTTCGTGTCGAGCAGGGCGATGTTGGCCCCGAAGCCGGCGGCCACCTTGGCGGCGTTGGCTCCCACGGAGCCCGCACCGAGCACGAGCACGTTGGCCGGGGCCACACCCGGGACACCGCCGAGGAGGATGCCGCGGCCCATCTGCGGCCGCTCCAGGTACTTCGCGCCCTCCTGGATACTCATCCGCCCGGCCACCTCGCTCATCGGGATGAGCAGCGGCAGCCGGCCGCGGTCGTCGCGGAGCGTCTCGTAGGCGATGGCCGTGCCCCCCGTGGCCAGGAAGCCCTCGGTGAGCCCGCGGTCGGCCGCGAAGTGGAAGTAGGTGAAGACCGCCTGGCCCGGCCGGATGAGGGACAGTTCCGGTCGCTGCGGTTCCTTCACCTTGACGATCAGTTCGGCCCGCCCGAAGACCTCGGCGGCCGCATCGACGAGCTCGGCACCACAGGCCGCGTACGACTCGTCGGGCAGGCCCGATCCGGTGCCGGCACCGCGCTGCACGATCACCTGGTGGCCGGCCCGTACCAGCTCCTCCACGCCCACCGGGAGCAGAGCGACGCGGTATTCGTCCAGCTTCGTCTCCTGCGGCACGCCGACGATCACGAGACGGGCTCCTTCCGCTCCGTCGGCATCTTGAACGTGGCCGGCATCGGCAGCGGGTACTGGCCGTCGGCGTCTGGGTTCACCGGGGCCGGGCCGTCCCAGGCGAGATCGGCCGGCATCATGGAGTCGTCGAGAGCCAGCACCTTGTCGTACGTCTGCTGCTTGCCGCTGTAGGTGGCGTAGCGGCCGAGCACCGCGGTGAAGCTCGACGTCGCCCCGTGCCAGGCGTCGTTGTGCGGCTTGTCGTTGCGGATCGCGTCGTGCAGCTCGTCGTGCTCCACCTGGTAGGGGTTCGGATTCTGCCCGTCGTACTTCCAGAGCACCTTGCCCGCGTGGTCGAAGATCTCGCCGATCCGCACGACACCCTTGGTGCCGATGAACTCCTCCGAAACCCGGTTCTCGCCCCCGGGGAACTGCCGGCATTGGCTGGCGATCCGCACGCCACCCGGATAGGTGAACGTGACGGCGTGGTGGTCGTAGATCTGCGTGGGCTGGTCGGGCTTGCGGTTCTGCAGGCCGCCGAAGCCGTAGGCCGAAACCGGCAGCTTACCGAGGAACCAGTTGGCGACGTCGATGTTGTGGACGTGCTGCTCGACGATGTGGTCACCGGAGAGCCAGTTGAAGTGACCCCAGTTGTAGAGCTGGTATTGCAGCTCGCTCATCCCCGGCTTGCGGTTCTTGAACCAGGGGCGGTCGCTGTTCCAGTAGATCGTGCCGGAGACGATGTCGCCGACGAGCCCGTCGCGGACGCGGGCGAGCGTCTGGCGATACCGGTCCTCGTAGTGCCGCTGCAGGCCGACGACGACCTTGAGCTTCTTTTCGTCGGCCTGCTTGGCCGCCTCGAGAACCATCCGCGCGCCGGCGGCGTCGACGCACACCGGCTTCTCCATGAACACGTGCTTGCCCGCCTTGACAGCCGCGGCGAAGTGATACGGGCGGAACGCGGGGGGCGACGCCAGGAGCACGAGGTCGCAGTGTTCGAGGACCTTCTGGTAGGCGTCGAGCCCCTGGAACCGGCGATCCTCCGGGCAGTCGAACTTGTCCTTCATCGGCTCGGCCTGTTTGATCGCGTTGGCGATCGACCAGTCGAACACGTCGGCGATTGCCGTGAGCTTCACGTTCGATCCGGGCACCGAGAGCGTCTGCGCCATCGCTCCGGTGCCGCGGCCGCCGGCGCCGACGAGGCCCACCTTGATCACGTCGCTCGATGGCGACTGGGCGTGGACGGCCCGCATCCCGGCGGCGGCGACGGTGGCGGCCCCGACGGCCTTGACGGCATCGCGGCGGGAGAGGGCGGGGCGGGATTCGCTCATCGGGCGGGCTCCTGGACGGGGCGGGAACGTGGGCTGTTGCGACCTGAGACCACCGGCAGAGGATACCGCGTCAGTAGCGGGGGATGGAAGCATCGACCTCCAGCGACCAGGCGTCGATCCCGCCCCGCATGCTCCGGGCCCCGGAAAACCCCCGTTCGCGCAGCCAGTGGGCGACCCGCAGGCTCCGCACACCGTGGTGGCAGTGGACGACCACGGGCCGGTCCCGCCAGGCCTCGATCTCGGCCAGCCGGGCGGGCAGTTCCTGCATCGGGATCAGCAGGCCACCCGCGATCCGTGCCGTCGCATGCTCCTCCGGCGTGCGGCAGTCGAGCAGCAGCCAGTCTGAAGAGCCGGTCGCCGCGAGAGCTCGCACCTCGGCCGGTTCGATCTCGATGGATTCCATGGGGGCGGCTCGCGAGGTCGGAGGGGGCGAAAAAGCGAAGCCGCGGCCGGAACGGGTCCGGCCGCGGCTTGCATGTCAGGTCAGATCGGGTCGGAGCGGATCACTCAGTGAGGCCGGTCGACTCGCTGCCGCTCCGGGAGCAGATGCTCATGTACACCTGCGGGTCGATGTCCGCCGTGACCTGGGACACGTGCGTGTCGCCGAAGGCATGCATCGTGATCCCACCCTGGTGGTCGCTCGACACGCCGTGGGCCATGCCGACCGCCATCCTGTTGGATGGAAACTTGGCAGTGGGCAGGTAGCGAACCAGCGGCGACAGGGCCGGCTGGACCGACAACGCACAGCGGCTGATCGGACTGCCGGCGGCGTTGGTCGTGCTCCAGATGCCGTTGACGCAGGTGGGATTGTTCGCGTTGTCACCCGTGTTCGGGTCGTACGCGACCACCCAGCAATTAGTGCCGTCGATCCATGACGAATACCCGCGTTCCTTAGTTTCCGCCACCATCACCGTCTTCGACATGCCGTCGGAGACGCTGCCGGCCGTGAGGCCGGCCCGACTGGCGAACCACGGTGTGGCCGTGAGGCTGGCGGGCGCGGGCACGTCGGGGGCGAATTGGATCGCACCACCCACGGGCAGCGTGGCCGTGCCCGAGGTGACCATGTGTGTACCCGCCATGGCCTTGTAGTTCGTTGTGGCAACCTTCGCGCCACCGATCGAACCCTGGAACGTGGCGTACTCGCTGGCGTATGACAGGCCCGCGGGACTGCCTTCGGACACGGTCGTGGCCACGGTGCTGCCGCCACCCGAACTCGGGCAGATCAACGGAGAGATCACCACGGCCGAAGCGTGCGTCCCGGCGTTTGCCGTGGACGTGGCGTTCTGCGAAGTCCATGCTCCGCCTGTCGGCGGTGATGCGGTCGCCCCGAAGCCGACACTGAACGGCCCATTCTGGAACTTCGCGGTGTTGCCCGAGATGTTGTTGTACATGGCGCCCTCCTCCATGTACGGCAGGATGTGGAAGATCCAGCTGTAGCCGGAGGCCGTGGCCGCCGCCGACCATGCGCCGGAGACGCTCGTGTTCTCGTTGCGGTCCGTGACGGCCGGGAGCCGCCGCTTGGTCGACTCGTAGACCATGATGGCCTGGGTCAGGCCGCGGATGTTGAAACTGCACCCCGTGCGGCGGGCGGCCTCGCGGGCCGACTGCACGGCAGGCAGGAGCAGACCGATCAGCGTGGCGATGATCGCGATCACCACCA
>JBIIDT010000045.1:0-23983 GCA_044238145.1 Pirellulales bacterium
CGACCGCTGCCGGATGCCCTCGAGCCCGAAGCGGTCCTCGGGCACGCTCGCTGCATCGAAGCCGCGGCCGTCGTCCGCCACGACGATCCGCACCCGGTCGCCCGTCCGGTCGAGATCGATGCGGAGCCGGCGGGCGCCGGAGTGCCGGCGGGCGTTGCTGATCGCCTCCTGCACGATCCGGAAGATCGTGGTCTCGACCGCGGCCGGCAGTCGGCCGCCGGGAAGCGTCGCCGCGAAGGCGACGTCGCCGATCTCCGCGCGGGCGTCGGCGGCGAGCGACTCGACCGCGGCCACGAGGCCGAGTTCGTCCAAGGCCGGGGGGCGCAGGCCGCCAATCAGCCGCCGCGCCTCCTCCGCGGCCGCCTGCACGAGCCGCAGCCCCTCCTCGAGCTCGGCGGCCGCCTCCGACGGGCACGCATGCTGGCAGGCCTGGAGGTGCATCAGGCCGCCGGCGAGGTACTGGGCGAGGCCGTCGTGGATCTCGTAGGACACGAGCTGCCGCTCGCGCTCCTGGATGTCGAGCAGCCGCCGGAGCACGGTCCGCTCGTGCTGCAGCTCCTGCTCCGTGGCCTTGAGCGGGCGGATGTTCTGGCAGCAGGCCATGACCGCGACGATTCGGCCGTCGCGCCGCAGGGGGGAGAAGCGGAGCGCGAAGTAGTTGAGTCCGCCGTCGAGCCGCCGCACGGTGGTCTCGAGCGATCGAACCTGGCCGTCCGCGAACACCTCGTCGAGCAGCGTGGTCAAGGCGGCGGTCGATTCGGGCACGGTGAACCGCACGAAACTGTGGCCCACGACCTGCTCGCGGGTGAAGCCGTCGTCGACGCGATTGCACCAGCGGATGATGCCCGCCCGGTCGACGATCGCCACGTACTCGCTCGTCGTCGCCTGGAGGGCGTCCCAGAGCGCGGCCTGGTCGGCGATCAGCGACACGACCTCCGGGGCTGCCGGCGGGGCCGGCTCCGCCGGCGGCACGGGGATCTCTCGTCCGGGCGGCGGGGCGTGCATGGTCGGAGTCCCTGTCACAGGGATTTGGGCCGGGGGATCCGGCCGCCGCCACCCCCCCTGCCCCGGCGGCCGCGCGGCCCCGCCGTCCGCGGCCGGCCATCGCGGAGGGCGGCGATCTCGTCGCGGATCCGCGCCGCCCGCTCGAAGTCGAGCTCCGCCGCGGCCTGCATCATGTCGGCCTCGAGCTGCTCGAGCAGTTCGGCCTGTCGGCGGCCGGACTCGTCGGACCGGCCCACGGCCGCGAAGGCCCGGCTGCGGGAGGCGGCCTCGGCCTCGATCCCGGAGCGGATCTCCTTGCGGATCGTCTCGGGCGTGATCCCGTGCTCGCGGTTGTAGGCCTCCTGCAGCGCCCGCCGCCGCCGGGTCTCGTCGACGGCCTGCCGCATCGACTCGGTGACCGTGTCGGCGTAGAGGATCACGCGGGCGTCGACGTTGCGGGCCGAGCGGCCGATGGTCTGCATCAGCGAGGTCTCGCTCCGCAGGAAGCCCTCCTTGTCGGCGTCGAGGATCGCCACCAGCGACACTTCCGGGAGGTCGAGCCCCTCGCGGAGCAGGTTCACGCCCACGAGGACGTCGAACTTCCCCTCGCGGAGGTCCTTGAGCAGTTCCACCCGCTCGAAGGCGTCGAGCTCGCTGTGCAGCCACTTGCACCGCACCTTCCGCTCCGTGAAGTAGGCCGCCAGGTCCTCGGCGAGCCGCTTGGTGAGCGTGGTGACCAGCACCCGCTGGCCGGCGGCCACGACCCGGTCGATCTCGGCCGCCAGGTGCGGCACCTGCTGCTTCGCGGGCACGATCTCGATCACCGGGTCGAGCAGGCCCGTGGGGCGGATCACCTGCTCCACCACCTCGCCGCCGGTGCGGCCCAGTTCCCACGGGCCGGGCGTGGCGGAGACGAAGACCGTCTGGTGGAGCCGCTCCTCCCATTCGTCGAACATCAGCGGCCGGTTGTCGAGGGCGCTGGGCAGCCGGAAGCCGTGCTCCACGAGCGTCGTCTTGCGGGCCTTGTCGCCGGCGTACATGCCGCGGACCTGCGGCACGGTGACGTGCGACTCGTCGACGAAGAACAGGAAGTCGTCGGGAAAGTAATTGAACAGCGTGCCGGGGGTGCTGCCGGCGGGGCGGCCCGAGAGCGGCCGCGAGTAGTTCTCGATGCCCGGGCAGAAGCCCGCCTCGAGGAGCATCTCGATGTCGAAACGGGTGCGGGCGTTGAGCCGCTGGGCCTCGAGCAGCTTGCCCTGGCCCTTCAGCTCCTCGAGCCGCGTCTCGAGCTCCGTCTTGATCGTCGCCACCGCCGCCTTGATCCGGTCCTCGGGCATGACGAAGTGCCGCGCCGGGTAGAAGTACATCTCGTCCTTCTTGGCAGCCACCTCGCCGCTCACGGGGTGGATGACGGCAATCGACTCGATCTCGTCCCCCCAGAACTCGACCCGGGCGGCGAGTTCGTCGTAGGGGGGCCAGATGTCGACCGAGTCGCCGCGGACGCGGAACTTGCCCCGTTCCAGGGCCACGTCGGTCCGCTCGTAGTGCACGGCGACGAGCCGTTCGAGCAGGGCGTCGCGGGTCAGGGGCATGCGGCTGGCGAGGCGGACCACCATCGCCCGGTAGTCGTCCGGCGAGCCGAGCCCGTAGATGCAGGACACGCTCGCCACCACGACCACGTCGCGGCGGCTGACGAGGGCGCTCGTCGCCGCCAGTCGCAGCCGGTCGATCTCCTTGTTGATCGCCGCGTCCTTCTCGATGTAGATGTCCCGCTGGGGGATGTAGGCCTCGGGCTGGTAGTAGTCGTAGTAGCTGACGAAGTAGTGGACGGCGTTGTGGGGGAAGAAGTCGCGGAACTCGGCATACAGCTGGGCCGCGAGCGTCTTGTTGTGGGAGAGGACGAGCGTGGGCCGGCCCACCCGCGCGATGACGTTGGCCATCGTGAACGTCTTGCCCGAGCCGGTCACGCCCATCAGCACCTGCGAGGCCCGCCCCTCCTCGACGCCCCGGACGAGGGTGTCGATCGCGGCGGGCTGGTCCCCGGCCGGCTCGTAGGGCGCCACGAGCTCGAACACACCGGGCTGGAGCGGGCCGCCGCTCATGGGGCCTCCCCGCCGCGGATCGGCCGCAGGTGGGGTCGCATCTGTTCGAGCGTGGCCGGTCCGATGCCGGGCACGTCGAGCAGGCCCTCGAGGCTCGTGAAGGGCCCGCGGTCGCGGCGATGCTCGACGATCCGCTGGGCGGTGGCCGGCCCGAGGCCGGGCAGTTGGGCGAGCTCCGCCGCCCCGGCGGCGTTGACGTTCACGGTGAACCGCACCGTGGCGGCGGGCGGGGCGTCGTGGTGGACGAGGCCGCCCGCGAGGCCGCCCGATGCGACGTACCAGGCCGCCATGGCCACGAGCGCGCAGCCCACGATGGCCGCCAGGAGCGGCTGCACGCGGGCGGGCACCAGCGACGGTGCGGGATCGGGGCGGTTCATGGGGTGGGTTTCCATCTCGAGTCGCTGCACCGGTCGCCGAGTCTGCAACGATCTACTGCTACGATAGCAGGCCCGTCCACCGAGGGATTGTCGCATGCCCAAGAACACCCGCCCTGCCCCGTCCACCCGCTCCTGTCCGGAGTTTCGCCAGGTCGCCTGGGACGAGCAGCTCACCGGCCACGTCCGTGCGGCCGCGGCCGACTGGTTCGCGGAGGACCTGGGGCACGAGTGCGACTGGACGAGCGTCAGCCTGATCGGGCCCGAGGCCCGCAGCGAACTGGACGTCGTGGCCCGCAGGCCCGGTGTGATCGCCGGCCTGCCGGCGGCCGCCGTGGTGGCGGAGGTGGCCGATCCGGCCCTCCGGTTCGTGCCGGCCGTCGCCGACGGCGCGGCCGTGTCCGCCGGCGACGTGGTAGCACGGCTGGCCGGCGCGACCCGCAGCGTCCTCGCCGCCGAGCGGGTGGTGCTCAACCTGCTCGGCCGCATGTCGGGCGTGGCGACCGCGACCCGCCGGCTCGTCGACGCCGTCGCGGGCACCTCCTGCCGCGTCTACGACACCCGCAAGACGCTGCCTGGCTGGCGGCTGCTCGACAAGTATGCCGTGCGGATGGGGGGCGGCTGGAATCACCGCACCGGGCTCTACGAGGCGATCCTCATCAAGGACAACCACCTCGCCGCCTGCCGGGCCGCGGGGCTCCTCCCGGCCGACGCCGTGCGGCGGGCCCGGGAGTTCCTCGCCCGCTCGTTTCCGCCGACGCGGGCGGAGGCGATGGTGGTCGAGATCGAGATCGACTCGGTCGCCGACCTCGAGCCGGTGCTGCGGGCCGGACCGGACGTCGTGCTCCTCGACAACATGGATCGTGCCGAACTCGCCCGGTGCGTGGCGATCCGCCGGGACATCGCCCCGCAGGTGCAGCTCGAGGCCTCGGGCGGCATCCGACCGGAGACGGTCGCGGCGATCGCCGCGACGGGCGTGGACCGGGTCAGCACGGGCTGGCCGACGCACGACGCCCCGTGGCTCGACGTGGCCCTCGACTGGCATGAAGCGCAGCCACTGTCGTGACCGGCTCGCCAGGAGGGCGAGCCATCGCAGGTCGAGGCAAACCTTGGCTTTGCCTCAGACCTGCCAAGCCTGCGGGGGGCATGGAAGGCCCCGCAGGCGTGAAACTAGACGCCTAGGAGGCGATTGCGCTTGGTGCGGCGCTCGGCGCGGAGGCGGGCGCGGCGCTTGGTCTCGCTGGGCTTCTCGAAGAACTCGCGGCGGCGCATCTCCTTCTTGATGCCGCTCCGCTCCACCAGTTTGCGAAAGCGGCGGACCGCCTCCTGGATGCTCTCGCGTTCCCGAACCGTCAGCTTGACCATGCGAACTCCGAAAACCTCGATCTGGGCGGCGGCCGTCCGGCCGCGGGGGCGACCGCTGCCGCCCGCTGAAGCCCCGGAGTATAAGGATCGGCCGCCCGCGCGTCCATGATGACCGGAACCCGCGAATCCGGCCGCCGGCCGGAGGGCGGCCCGCCCGGGTTTACCGCGGCCCCGGCGGGGCTGCACAATGCGGCCCGACCGGGGTTCGCTCCCGGCGTTCCCCGCTCCGCGGAGCCGCGATGATCTTCCCGGGATCCTGTCCCCTGGCGGCGTTGGTCGCCCAGGCGGACATCCTCACGCCGGTCGCGGAGTCGCTGTCCCTGCCTGCCGACGTCGACCTGCGCCGCGAACTGTTCGTGGCCGTGGCCGCGTTGCTGGTGGTGGCCCTCACGCTGCCGCGGGGCCGCCGGCGGCTGGCGTCGTGGCCGTTCGTACTGCTCCTGCTCGCGCCGTTGCCGCTGCTCGTCGCCCTGCTCTTCCCGGGGGCCACGGAGGCTCCGGCGAACGCGATCTTCGGCGTGCGGTTCTTCCTGGTGGCATCGCTGCTGCAGTCGGTGCTGCTGTTCGTCGCGGTCTGCGTCTGGGAGCGGATCGGACGTCCCCTGCCGCGGATCTTCCTCGACGTGCTCCGCTGGATCGTGCTCGGCGTGGCCCTCGTCGCCATCCTCTACGAGGCGGGGCTCGAGGCGGGCAACCTGTTCGCGGGATCGGCCGTCGTCACGGCGGTGCTCGGCTTCGCCCTCAAGGACACGCTCGGCAACGTGTTCGCCGGCCTGGCGATCCACGCCGAGCACCCCTTCGAGGTGGGCGACTGGATCCAGTACGACGCCAATCAGGCCCACATCGGCAAGGTCGTGGAGATCAACTGGCGGGCCACGAAGGTGATCACGCTCGACGAGGCGTACGTGATCATTCCCAACGGCCAACTGGCCCAGGCCTCGATCCGCAACTTCACCAAGCCGGAGGCCTGGTCGCGGCGGTCGATCTACGTCGTCACCCCCTACGACGTGCCGCCGCAGCGGGTGCAGGCGATCATCCTCGAGGCGATCCGCGGCAGCTTTGGCGTCCTCGAGCACCCTGCCCCGTCCGTGGTGACCAACGACTTCAAGGAGCGGGGCGTCGAGCACTGGGTGCGGCTGTTCACGACCGAGTTCGACAAGCGCGACCGCGTCGACGGCATGGCCCGCGACCGGATCTGGTACGCCCTGGCCCGGCACGGGATCGAGATCCCGGTCGCCACCCACGCCGTGCGGCTCACGGAACTGCCGGCCCCGATGCCGGAGCCGCCCGCCGCGGCCGTCGCCCGGCGGGTGGCGTGCCTGGAGCGGATCGGCCTGCTCGAATCGCTCGGACCCGAGATGATCCGGCGGCTGGCGGAATCGCAGGCCGACCGCGTCTACGCGGCGGGCGAGCAGGTGATCCGTCAGGCCGCCCCCGGCGACAGCATGTTCGTGGTCATGTCGGGCCGGGTCGAGGTGACCGTCCGCGGCGCGGGCGACGTGGAGACGCGGCTGGCCGTCCTCGGGCCGGGCGACCACTTCGGGGAGATGTCGCTGATGACCGGCGCGCCCCGCTCGGCCACGGTGACGACGCTCGAGGAGACGCGGCTGCTCGAGATCGGCAAGGCCGCGTTCCGCGAGCTGCTCGCCCGGCGGCCCGAACTCGTGGAGTCGCTCGGTGCGGCGCTGCAGCTGCGGCTGGCCGAGCGGGAGCAGGCGGTCGCCGAGCAGGCCAGCCGGGCGGCGACGGAGCCGCCGGACGTGTTCCAGAAGATCCGCGAATTCTTCGCGATGTAGGCCGCCCCGGAGAACCCGGCACCATGCAGGTCGAACTCCTCCCCTCGAGCATCCCCGCCTCCGACGCGCAGTTTCTCGTCTCGTTCCTCGTGGACGGCGAGGTCGCGATCGACGCGGGCTCCGTCGGCCTGCTCACGGACCTCGGGCGGCAGGAGCGGGTGCGGCACGTCTTCATCACCCATGAGCACGTCGACCACATCGCCTCGCTGCCGATCCTGCTCGAGAACGTCTACCAACCGGGCCCGGAATGCGTGGAGCTTCTGGCGGCGGCCGACGTGCTCGACTTCCTCCACCGCGACGTGTTCAACGGCCGCGTGTGGCCCGACTTCTTCGCGCTCTCTGCCGGCGAGGACCGGTTCGTCCGCGGCACGCCGCTCGAGCCGCGGGTGCCGGTGGTGCGGGCGGGCAAGACGTTCACGCCCGTGCCGGTCGCGCACGGCTGCGAGACGCTCGGCCTGCTGGTGGACGACGGCCGGACGGCGGTGGCGTTTCCGTCCGACACCGGGCCGACGGAGGAGTTCTGGGAGGTGGCGGTCGGCTGCGGCCGCCTGCGGGCGGTGTTTTTGGAGGCGAGCTTCCCGGCGGCACACGGCGACCTGGCCCGGCGGACCGGGCATCACAGCACCGCCAGTTTCGCGGCCGAGGTGCGAAAGCTGCCGTCGGATGTCCGCGTGATCGTGGTCCACCGCAAGGCCCGCTACGCGGCCGAGATCGCCCGCGAGATCGCGGCGCTCGGGCTGCCGAACGTGGAACTGGTGAGGCCGGGATTCGTGTACGAGTGGTGATCCCGCCCGAGGTCCTGTAGCCGCAGAGTGGCACTCTGCGGAATGTGGCCTGGCGAGTCGCGACGGTGTGCAGACTGCCAGTCTGCACCTACATGGGCCGCACGCAAGAAAGACACAGCGAGAGCCAGCGACCAGCGCGTGGCCCGCTAGCGGCGGCTGGCGGGCTTCAGCAGCCCCAACTCGAACGCCTTGCCGACCGCACCGGCCCGGTCAGCCGCCCCGAGCTTCTCGCGGAGGCCCCGCAGGTGGGTCTTCACCGTCTGCTCGGATATCCCCAGCATCGCACCAATCTCCTCGTTGCTGTGGCCGTCCTTGAGCAGCAGCAGCACCTCCATCTCCCGCGGGCTCAACGCGGGCACGGCGGGTCCGAGCAGCCGGCCGACGCGGATGCGCTGCCCGCCCTCGTGGGCCTCCCGGATGGCGGTCGCGATCGCCTCGGCGTCGGCCTGCTTCGTGAGATAGCCACAGGCCCCGGCCTGCTCGGCCCGGGTGGCGTCGGCGGCATGCTCCGATGAACTCAGCATGAGGAGGCGGGCCCCGGGATCGATCCGGCGGATGCGGAGGATCGTTTCCACGCCGTCCATCACCGGCATGAACAGGTCGATCACGCCGACGTCGGGCCTGTGCCGCTGCCAAGCGACGACGGCGTCGGCGCCGCTCGACGCGGCCTCGACGACCTGCAGACCCTCTTCCATCGATATGACCCGAGCGAGGCCTGACCGGAGCACCGGATGGTCGTCGACGAGGAGCACGCGGATCGCCTTCTGTTCGGTCGCGTTCATCGGGTGGCTCCCTCTTCGGCCACGAATCGATCTCGCCGCACCGCGGGCGGGCGGAACGGTTCGGGCACGCGGACGACGACGGCGGTCCCCCGCCCGGGGGCGGACGTGATTTCGATCGAGCCGCTGAGCCGGGCGATCCGCTCCTGCATGCCCACGATCCCGAAATGCCCTTCCGCGGGCCCGGGCTGCTCGCTCGCCGCGAACCCGCAGCCGTCGTCGCGGATGGCGAGATCCACGGCGGCGGCGGTGACCGCGACGGACACGTCGAGGTGCTTCGGGCTGCCGTGGTGCACCGCGTTCGACACCGCCTCCTGGGCCACGAGGAGCAGTTCCCGCGCCACGAGGTCGTGGAGCGGGCCGGCATCCCCCTCCGCATGGAACGAGACGGCCACCGGATGGCCGGCTGCGAGCAGTTCCACCAGCCGCGACACCGACTCGGCGAACGGCTGCCGCGCGCCCGGCATGGCGCGGAGCGACCAGACCGTGCCCCGCAGTTGGGCCGCGGCATGGTCGACCAGCCGCGCGGCCACGGCGAGGTGGGAGGGAGTCTCCTCTCCGTCGGCGTTGCGGCACACGTGCAGTTGGTAGCCGATGCCCGTGAGCGTCTGTAGGAGCGTGTCGTGGAGGTCGGCGGCGATCAGGCTCCGCTCGCGGAGGGCCGCCTCGTGCTGCACCGCGGCCTCCATGCGGGCCGATTCCTCGGCGACGGCGCGGGCCGTCTGCCGGCCGACCTCGCGCCGGAGGAAGGCGACCCATATGGCCGCGGCGGCCACCGCCGCCACGAGCCCGCCCGTCGCCATGGCGAGCCGCCGCGGTGTCCACCATGGAGGCGACCGCACCACGACGACGTCTTCCGGCCGTCGCACGAGCAGGCGAACGAGACCCGTCATCGGATCATTGCGGCCGATCGAGGCCAGCGGCGAGGCGACGAGGTCGATCTGCAGAATGCCCTCGAGGTCGATCTCGGTGTCGGGGGCGAGCCGGCGGCTGAGTTCATCGCCGACGGCATCCTCGAACAGGATTTCCGCGCGGGGCCCTTCCCGACGACCCAGCGTCACATTCAGCCCCTTGGCATACGCGGGCAGCATCGACCCCACCACGGCGCGGCAGCGGATCAGCCGGCTGTCGTACAGGCCCAGCCGCGACGGCCACTGCGTCCGCCCGAAATGGCCGTGCTGGGCGAACAGTTCCGCCTCGCCGAGCTCCACGGGCCGCGGGGCATCCCCGCCGCCGACGCGGCGGCAGACCGCCGACGACAGGCCGCCGATAAGCCGCGCCATGTCGACGAAACCGACCACCTCGACGACGTCGCCGATCACGAACCGTTCGCCATCCTCGTCCTGCACGAGCCCCACGCGGACGCCCTGGCCGCCCGCTTCGAGAAACAGGGTGCGGGCCGACGCATATGCGACGGTGCCGCGGCAGCGAATCCGGTGGCCGTCGGACGGGTGGGGGCGGTAGCGGGCGATCGCATCGAGCGGCACCTCCGGGGCGGTGAAGGGATCGGCGCGTGGCGGGACGACCACTTCGATCGCCCCGCTGCCCGATACGGCCAGCCACGGCGCGACGAACTCCTCGCGGGCGTTGCGGAAGGGGAGCACCACGCCCACGACCTTGACCTCCGCGTCGACGAACTGCCTGGCCTGGTCCGGCGAGAGGACCGGGCGGATCCGGACGGGAAGCCGGCGGCCGTTCGCCTCGAGGTGGAAGTGGGCAGCGGAGTCTGGCTTCAGATTCAAACCCTGCACCACGCCTTGCACCTCGACCCGCTCGCAGACCATCCGGCCGTCGAACAGGGCGTCGATGCCGACCTGCCGCGGGTGCGGCAGGGCCGCCTGTCCGACTGGCTCGAGCCGCGTGGCAAGCAACAGCGGCGCGAAGCCGCCGGACCCGACGCGGCCCTCCGCCTCGACGACGGCGCCCAGCGGAGGCCAGTCCTGCGGAGCATCGCGATCGCCGAGCAGCCGGCCGTCGGGCCCGCGAATGCCAGAGGCGTCGATCTCGAGGGCCGCGTCGCCGTCCTGAATGACGGTGAAACTGCCGGAGACGGTCACGGTGCCCCGCACCACGGCCGGCAGGTCGCGATGCAGGTCGGCGGCCACGAGCCGACGGACGGCCGCGACCGAGGCGAGCGGTTCGGGGGGGGCTTCGGCGCCGGTCGAGGTCGCCAGGGTCGCCACTACCGCCAGCGCGGTCGTCAGCCACCCGGAGGATCGTGGCATCGATGGAAGGGGAGTCGCGATCACGCTGGCCTCGACCCAGAGCATACCGAACCGGGGGGCCGGGGTGCGGGACGGGCGGCGATCAGCTGCGGTAGGTCGACGGGCTGCAGCCCACCCACCGCTTGAAGACCCGCGAAAAGACCTCCACGTTGTCGTAGCCGACCGTGTGGGCGATCGTCTCGATCTTGTCGTCGGTCGTCGAGAGCAGCTCTTGTGCCCGCTGGATCCGCAGCGACGTGAGCTGCTGCATCGGGCTCCGGCCGAGGTCGCGGAGACAGACGCGCCGAAACTGCTCCCGGCTCGCCCGATAGCGGGCCGCGAGCCGGTCGAGCGTCCAGGCCGACGCCAGGCTGCGGGCGACCTCGTCCCACACGTTCCACAGCCGGTCGTCCACGTGCCAGGGCTGGGCGATCCGGCGGGCCTCGCCGTGGGCGAGCTCGATCCAGTGGTGCAGGAGCAGCGGCTCGCGCGGCCCCTCCCACTCGGCCCGCAGGCCGGAGACGATCCGCCACAGCCGCTCCGTCTCGCACCGCAGCCGCACTGGCGAGGCCGCGGTCACGAGCGGCCGCACGTGCTCGGGTTCGTCGTAGCGGATCCAGGCGAATCGCCACCGCGCGCCGGACACGGCGTGGAACGCGTTGAGGACCCGCGGCGGCGCCAGGCAGGCGATGCCCGCGCGGCTGGCCTGCCAGCGGCCGTCGAGGAGGACGCGGCCGCGGCCCTCGTGGCAGGCCATCACGAAGCTGCCGCCGGGCCGGAGGCGGACGCGGCGGTACGGCGGCGCGGCGTCGGTCAGCCCGAGGTGCAGGATGCGGTGCGTCGCGAGCTCGGCGCAGGCGTCGCGGTGGAGCGACCACAGCCGGGTGCCCGCGCCGTCGACGGTGGTTTCGGCGAGGTCGAGGTGGAAATCGGTCATGGACGGCCGCCCCGGCGGAGCCTAGGTTTAAGGTCCTGGAAGCAGGTATACCTCGCGAGGAAACGCGATGCCGAATCCCTGGACGGGCAAGGGCAATCCCTACACGCGGGACGAGGTGCTCGGCCGCCTGCGGGCCGTGCTCCACGCGGGCCGGCCGATCATCGCCGCCGGCGCGGGGACCGGGATCAGCGCCAAGTTCCTCGAAAAGGGGGGCGTCGACCTGATCATCATCTACAACTCCGGCCGGTTCCGCATGGCCGGCCACGGCTCCACCGCCGGCCTCATGGCCTACGGCGACGCCAACGCCGTGGCCATGGAGATCGGCGAGTTCGAGGTGCTCCCGGTCGTGGATGAGGTGCCCGTGATCTGCGGCGTGCACGGCTCGGACCCGCGGCGGCGGATGTGGCACTGGCTCGGCCGCGTCAAGGAGATGGGCTTCTCGGGCGTCAACAACTTCCCCACGCACTGCATCGTCGACGGCCAGTTCCGCCAGATCCTCGAAGAGACGGGGATGAGCTTCCGCAAGGAGGTCGAGATGATCGGCCTCGCCCGGCGGATGGACTTGTTCACGATCGTCTACGTGGGCACGCCCGACGAGGCCCGGGCGATGACGCAGGCCGGGGCGGATTGCGTGATCGCCCACGTGGGCACGACGATCGGCGGCTCGATCGGCGTGACCGGCGCCGCCTGCACGCTCGCCGAGGCCGCTGATCGCGTGCAGGCGATCGCCCGGGCGGCCCTCGACGAGCGGGGCGACGTGATCTGCCTGTCGCACGGCGGCCCGATCTGCACGCCCGCCGACGCGGCGTACATCAACGAGCACACCGACGTGGTCGGCTTCGTCGGCGCCTCGAGCCTCGAGCGGCTCGCCTTCGAGCGGTCGCTGCCCGAGCTGACGCGGCAGTTCAAGTCGATCCCGCTCGGCCGCCGGCCGTGACGCTCCCGGGGTGAACCCATGGCGACGATCGCCGTCCTCGGCACGCTCGACACGAAGGGCCGCGAGCACGCGTTCGTGGCGGAGCGGATCCGCAGCCGCGGCCACGCCACGCTCCTGATCGACGTGGGCACCGGCGCGGAGCCGGCCGTGACGCCCGACGTCGCCCGCGGCGAGGTGGCGGCGGCGGGGGGCATCGACTTGGCGGCGCTCATGGCCCGCGGCGACCGGGGCGAGTGCGTCGCGGCGATGGCCCGGGCCGCGCCGCGGCTGCTCGAGCGGCTCGCGGCCGAGGGGCGGATCCAGGGCGTGATCGCGCTCGGCGGCGGTGGCGGCACGGCGATCGCGACGGCCGCCATGCGGGCCCTGCCGATCGGCTTCCCGAAGCTCATGGTGTCGACGCTCGCCAGCGGCAACACGGCGGCCTACGTGGGCACCACCGACATCGCGATGATGCCGTCCGTGGTCGACGTGCAGGGGCTGAACCGGATCTCGCGGACGATCCTCTCCCGGGCGGCGGGGGCGATCTGCGGCATGGTGGAGGCCGACGTGGCTGCCGGCGACGAGCGGCCGCTCGTCGTGGCGAGCATGTTCGGCAACACGACGCAGTGCATCGAGGCGGCGATCCCGCTGCTCGAGGCGGCCGGCTACGAGGTGCTCGTGTTCCACGCCACCGGCACCGGCGGCCGGGCGATGGAGGCGCTCGTGGCCAGCGGCATGGTGGCCGGCGTGCTCGACGTCACGACCACGGAACTGGCCGACGAGCTCGTCGGCGGCGTGCTTTCGGCCGGACCAGAGCGGCTCGACGCGGCGGCGAAGCACGGCGTGCCGGCGATCGTCGCCCCGGGCTGCCTCGACATGGTGAACTTCGGCGAGCCGCGGACGGTACCGGAGACGTTCGCCGGCCGCAGGTTCTACGAGCACAATCCGCAGGTCACGCTGATGCGGACGTCGCCGGAGGAGTCGGCCGCGCTCGGCCGGCTGGTGGCGGCGAAGGTCAACGCGTCGCGCGGACCGGTGAGCGTGCTCATCCCCGCCCGGGGCGTGAGCGTGATCGGCGCGGCCGGCGGGCCCTTCCATGACAAGCACGCCGATGGGGCGCTGTTCGAGGCGCTCGCGGCCGGGCTTCGCCCTGGCATTCCCTGCACGACGCTCGACTGCACGATCAACGATCCGGCCTTCGCCCAGGCGTGCGTCGCCGCCCTGCTCGCCAACATCGCCGCCGCCGCCGAGTGACCCCCTGCCCCGCCCCCTTTCCCCTGCCCTTTTTCGAGGAGCGACGATGCCCCAGGTCAAGCACTACGGCATGTTCCAGTTCAAGCCCGGGATCACGCCCGACCAGGTCGCCACCTGCTTCCGCGAGATGGCCGGCATGGTGGGCCGGATTCCCGGGCTGCTCGACTTCGCCCATGGGCCCTACGATAGTGCGGAGGGGCTCAACGACGGCTTCACCCACGGCTTCATCATGACGTTCGCGAGCCCCGCGGCCCGCGACGACTACCTGCCGCATCCCGAGCACGAGCGGGTGAAGGCGATCGTGGTGCCGTGCCTCGCCCGCGTCGTCGTGTTCGACTTCAACGTTCCGGAGTCGCCGCAATGAGTCGTGCCAGGATGATGGTGACGCTGCTCGTCGCCGGCGGCCTCGCGGCTGTGACGCGGGCCGACGGGCCGCGGCCCTTGTTCGACGGGAAGACGCTCGCCGGCTGGGAGGCGAACGACGCCGAGGCGAAGTGGTGGCGGGTGGCCGACGGCCTGATCGTCGGCGGCTCGCTCGAGGAGCGCGTGCCGCACAACACGTTCCTCGCCACGAAGGAGTCGTTCCAGAACTTCGAACTCACGCTCGCGATCCGCGTCCGCGGCGCCGGTGGCTTCATCAACTCGGGCATCCAGATCCGCAGCGTGCGGGTGCCGAAGTCGCACGAGATGTCGGGCTACCAGGTGGACGCGGGCCCCGACTGGTGGGGCAAGCTGTACGACGAGTCGCGGCGCAACAAGGTGATCGGCGAGCCGCAGGACGCCAAGGCGGTGGCGGCCGCGGTCAAGGAGGGCGACTGGAACGAGTACCGGATCCGCGCCGAGGGGCCGACGATCCGGTCGTGGATCAACGGCGTGCCGGCGCTCGACTACCGCGAGGCCGATGCCGCGATCCCGCTCGACGGCCGGATCGGGCTCCAGGTGCACGGCGGCGGCAAGGCGCTCGTCGAGGTGAAGGACATCGCGATCACGCTGCTGCCGCCGACGCCGGGCGCGCCCCGCTGGCCGCGGCCGGCGCCGAAAGGTCCGCTCGCGCCGGACGACGAACGGGCCGAGTTCACGCTCCCCGCCGGCTTCACGGCCGAACTGGTGCTCGCGGAGAGCACCGACCCGGCGAACGCCTACGGCAAGTTCGTGCCGCTCGCCTTCGACCGGCAGGGCCGGCTGTGGACGACGACGGCGCTGGAGTATCCGCTCGACGCCAACGAGGCCCCGGAGGCGTCGCGGCGGCTGTTCGCGGAGGGGGGCCGCGACAAGGTGCTCGTGATCGACGACCCGTGGGCCGCGAAGCCCGCGCCGCCGCGGGTCTTCGCCACGGGCCTCGCCATGCCGCTCGGCGTGCTCCCCTGGCGCGACGGCGCCCTCGTGCAGTATGGATCCGAGATCCGCTTCTATCGCGACACCGACGGCGACGGCCGGGCCGACGGCCACGAGACGGTGCTCGAGGGTTTCGGCGTCCAGGACTCGCACCTCCTGCCCCACCAGTTCACGCGGGCGCCCGGGGGCTGGATCCTGCTGGCCCAGGGACTCTTCAACACGTCGGTCGTCAGGCGGCCCGGCGGCCGGCCGTTCGCCGACGGCGCCACGGAGGTGCGGTTCGACGCCTGCAAGCTCGGCCGGTTCCGCCCCGACGGGGCGGCCTTCGAGCCGCTGACCGCGGGACCCAACAACATCTGGGGCCTCACGATCGCCCGGTCGGGCGCGACCTGGCTCCAGGAGGCCAACGACATCGGCTACCCGATCTTTCCCTACGAACCGGGCGTGCTCGTGTCGACCGGCTCCCGCGACCGGCTGCGGCCCTATCAGCCGATGATGCCGCCGCCGCTGGCGCCCGCGCAGATGGGCGGCACCGGCCTGAGCGGCCTGGCGCTGGCCGACGACCTCGACGGCTGGCCGGCGCCATGGGGCGCCGGGGCGGGCGCGCATCCCGACGAGCGGATCTTCTACGTCGCGAATCCGATCACGAACTCGATCCAGTCGATCCTCGCCACGCGGACCGGTGGACGGTACGCCTATCGCAAGGGCTCGGACCTGCTGAAGAGCGGCGATCGGGCGTTCCGGCCGGTCGCCATCCAGTTCGGCCCCGACGGCTGCCTGTACGTCGTCGACTGGTACAACCCGATCATCTCCCACAACGAGGTGCCTCGGTCGCACCCCGACCGTGACAAGGTGCGGGGCCGGATCTGGCGGATCCGGCACGAGTCGCAGCCCGTCCGCCCGCCGGTCGTCGTCGCCCGGGCGGCGACGGAAGACCTGCCGGGACTGCTGGGAGCGAAGAACGCCCGAATCGCCGACCTCGCCTGGCAGGAGATCGTCGACCGCGGGGCACGGCCGCTCGTTCCCGCGCTCGAGCGGATCGCCACGGACGCCGAGCAGCCGGCCGGTGCGCGGGCCGGCGCGTTGTGGTCCCTGGAGGGCCTCGGTGCGGCGTCGGCGTCGGTCCTCGCAGCGGTCGTCGCGGACCGCGATCCCGATCTCCGTCACGAGGCGATCCGGATCGCGGCCACGAGCTGTGCCGAGGCCGACTTCCGCCGGCTCGCCGCGCCGCTCATGACCGATCCGGCGCCCCGCGTGCGGGCCGCCCTGGGCGACGCGCTGCGGCGGATCCCGGTGACGGAGCCCGAGACGACGGCGCTGCTGGTAGCCTTCGGCCGCGGCCGCGTCGCAGGCGACGCGTGGGACGCTTACGACCGCGATTTCGAGCGGTTCCTGGCCCGCTGGGCCATGGAGCGGAACGCCGCACAGGTGACCGCGTTTCTCGGGTCACCGCGGGCGGCGACGGTGGCCGTCGAGAGCCGGCTGCTGGCCCTGCAGGCGATCGACCCGCGGGCGGCGGCCGTCGAGTTCGTGCGGCTCATGCCCGACCTCGGCCGTCCGCTCGCCGACGATGAGGTGCTCCTGCTGGCGGCGCAGGCCGAGGTGCCGCAGGTGGCGGCCGCCCTGGAGCGGGCGGCGCTGGATCCCGATGCCCGGGTCGGGGTCCTGCGGGCACTGCTCGCCTCCCGCACCCCCCTGCCCGCCGCGATCGAGCCGATCGTGGCCCGCGCGGCGGCAGCCCTGTTCGCCGGCCCCCCGCCGACAGCCGCACCGACGCTCGACCTCGAACTCGCCGGCCGCTTCAAGCTCCGCAGCCTCGAGCCCGCTGTGGCGGCCCGGTTCACCGCGGCTCGCGACGTGCCGACGCGACTGGTGGCGCTGCGGGCGCTCCGCGAGATGGGGGCGATGTCGGCCGTGACCGCGCGGCAGGTCCTCGCGGCGGCGGCCGACGACGCCCGGCTCCGCAGCGAGGTCGTCACCGCGTGGGCCGCGTCGCGGGAGCCGGCGACGTGCGACGCGCTCGTCGCGGCCTGGGACGACCTCGCGTTCACCGACCGCCAGACGGCGGCCGCCGGACTGGCCAGGCATCGCGAGGGGGCGCAGGCCCTCGTCCGGGGCATCGACGACGAGGTCGTCGACGCCGGCGGGCTGCCGATCGCCGTGCTCGCCGACCTGCGGCAGGTGCTGGGAGACGACGCGGCGCTCGAGCGGATCTGGTCGGACCTCACGGCCCACGCCCCGCACGTGCTGCGGTTCGGCGGGGCCGACGCCGAGGCTGGTCCTGCGGTGACGTTGGTGGGCCCGTTCACCGTCGAGGCCTGGGTCAGTCTCGAGGCCCCGATCGGCAACGAGGACAGCCTGCTGGCGGCCGACGGCGTCGTCGACATGAACTTCTTCGACGGCCGGTTTCGCGTGTGGACGAAGGCCCACGGCGACGTGGTGATCGCGGCGACGAAGACGCTGCCCGACGCCTGGACGCACTACGCCGTGACCCGCGACGCGGAGGGGCGGTTCCGCCTGTACGTCGACGGCGAGTTCGACGCGGAGGGCCGCTTCCGCGACACCGCGCCCTTCCGCGACGCGCGGGTCGGCTTCAGCACGCCGCGGTCCGGGGGCACCCGCGGCCGGATCGCCGAGGTCCGCGTCTGGGACCGGTCCCGCACGGCCGAGGAGATCCGCGCCGACTTCGACCGCAGCTACGCCGGCGACGCCGAGCGGCCGGCGAGCCTCGTTTCGTACCACGGCGGCACGGCGTGGGGCGGGCTGTCGGGAGGCGCCAGGGTGGAGCCGGCGCTCGACGCGCCGCCGCTGGTGACCACGGCCGACGCGGCGGCGCGGGCCGAGAAGTTCGACCGGTTTCGCGCCCTGGCCGCGGCCGGTGGGGACGCCGCACGGGGCCGGGCGGTGTTCGCCACCCGCTGCCTGACCTGCCACCAGCAGGGCGGCCAGGGGGGGCGGGTCGGGCCCGCCCTCGACGGGCTCGCCCTGACGGGCGTCGAGGCGATCCTCCGCAACGTGCTCACGCCCAATGCCGCGATGGAGGGGGGCTACCGGAGCTTTCGCGTCGTGACCCGCGACGGCCGGATCGTGCAGGGCCTGCTCGTCTCCCGCGATGCCGACGCGATCGTGATCCGGCAGCCCAACACGGCCGACGTCCGTATCGCCGTGCAGGACGTCGCCCAGGCCGGATTCACTGCGGTCTCGGTGATGCCCGAGGGGCTCCTCGAGTCGCTGCCGCCGGCCGAGGTGTCCGACCTCTTCGCCCACCTCAAGACGCTGGGGATGGCCGCCACCCCGTGACGCACGGTGGCCGGGCCGGCGACCGGCGATGACGATCCCGGTCGGGTCGGCGTGGATTTGGGTCATGGACGCGTGCGGGCCCCTGCCCTAGCCTTTTTCCAGGGGTGTTCGCACTCGTCGGGGCTGTCGCGAGGGCCGTCCATGAAGACCCGAGTCGGTCAAGTCGTGCCGCTGGAGCATGCCGCCAGGCGCGACGTCGCGATCGTCGTCGACGCGTCGCGCTCCTTCAGCCGCGGGGTGCTCGCCGGGGTGTCGCGGTGGACGCGGGAGCATGCCGCGTGGGCGCTCGCGATCGACGACCGCGACGGCGACGCGCCGATCCCCGACTGGCTCCTCGACTGGTCCGGTGACGGGCTGGTCAGTGGCGTGGACGAGACGGCCCTGCCGCGCCGCTGGCGCCGCGGCGTCCGCCCCGTCGTGCACGTCCGCGACCATGCCAGCGACGAGGTGCTCCCCGGGGTGTACCCGGACCACGACGCGGCCGTTCGTCTCGCCGTGACGCATCTCGTCGACCGCGGGCTGAGGCACGTCGCCTTCTGGCCCGATCCGGCTCCCGCCGCGTCCGGTCCATGGGATGCCGGGGCCCGACACGCGGAGGCGGCGGGATGCGGGATCGACGTGTTCGTGCCACCGCGGCGGCACGAGCCGCATGTCGACCGCGCGGCCGTCGACGCCTGGCTGGCGGGGCTTGCCAAGCCGGTCGGCGTGATCGCGGCCGACGTGCGGGCGGTGCAGGTGCTCGACGCCTGTCGTGGCCGCGGGCTGTCGGTTCCCGACGACGTCGCGGTCGTGGGAATCGCCGCCGACGACGTGGTGTGCCAACTGGCCACGCCGGCGGTGACCAGCGTCACCCTCGACCAGGCCCGCATCGGCCACGAGGCGGCCCGCATGCTCGACGGCGCCATGCAGGGCGGTCGGCCCGTGTCGGAGGTCACGCTCGTGCCGCCGGCGGGCCTCGTCGTGCGGGCGAGCAGCGACCTGCTCGCCGTCGCCGACATGGACGTGCGCAGGGCGGTGCGGCTCATTCAAGCCCGGGCTTGCGCGGACCTGTCGGCGGCCGAGGTCGCCGCGGCCGTCGGCGTCCCACGGCGGCCGCTCGACCGCAAGTTCCTGCGGATCCTGGGGAGGTCGATCCACGACGAGATGCAGAGGACGAAACTGGCCGCGGCGAAGCGGCTGCTCGCGGAGACGGAACACAAGCTGATGTTCGTCGCGGCGCACGCCGGGTTCGTGCACGCCGCCCAGTTATGCAACGTCTTCAAGGCGGCGGTGGGGATGTCGCCGATGGAGTACCGCCGGGCCGCGCGAGTCTGCCGTGACGTCGCCGTCGTGACGGCCGAGCCGCCGCCGCGCCGGACCGTCGCGGTCAGGGGCGGGCCGGGACGGGCCGCAGGTCGAACTCGAAAACGTTCGGTCCGTCGGGCGTGACCTCGACCTCGAGCGTCGAGGCGGTGCTGTAGGCCGCGGGAATGAAATCCTCGTGGACGGCCACGCCCTCGAGCCGGGGCATGGTGCGGGGCAGGCGCGACTCGTCGACGGGTCGCGTGCCGCGGATTTCAACCCGCTGCCGGCCCGCCGGCCCCTCGAGCGCGAAGCTGCCCGATCGAATCAGCCCGCCCGCGGGCGCCCCGCCGGAACCGACCGGCCGGAACACGACCGCGCCGGTCTCCACGGGCTGGCCGTCGAAGCGGACGGTGCCGGTGCTGCGGACCAGGTTCGCCGGCCGGCAGCCCGCCGCCAGCGCCAGTCCGGCGACGAGCAGGATCGCGGGGCGGAGCCGGCGCCGCGGGAGCGGGGTTTCAGAACTCACGCGACGGTTCCCGTCCATCGCGGCTGCCGGCGTCGCGCCACAGACCCGCATCGACGTCGTCGGTCACGAACCGCACGGAGCCGTCCGCCATGCAGGCGCCGACGCTCGCGCCGGCATGGTGGCTGCGTGCCGAGACCACGATGTTCGTCGTCGATGACAGGTACGGAGCCCGGGGCACCGTGGCGAGTCCGTAGGGAAAGACATCGGGCACGCTCGTGTTGGGCGGGTACAGCGTGCTGAACAACACGCCGGCGTGGAGGCAGTTGTGGTACCGGCCGCGCACGTCGTCGCCGGAGCCCCGCACGTCGCGGACGAGCACGAGTTCGCTCGCCAGGAGCGTGTTGGAGAGGCCGTCGCGGATGTGGGCGGGCGTCACCGCGGACAGTGGAAACACGATACCGTTGAGTTTCGCACTCGACGCGGGGCCGGTTGGATTGAACGTCGTGTTGCCCGCGTTGAGGACGTAGTTGCCGTGGAACCCCTGCTGGTTGCCGGGCCAGCCCAGGCCGGTCTCCACCTTCGGGTTCGCCGGGTCGGAGGGGCAGATGAACGACGGCACGACGGTCGCCTTGCCGGGGAGGGCGTCGTACGAGACCACCGACGAGTTGAACCAGTCGACGCTGGAGTAGTAGTTCCATTGCAGGTCGTAGAGGGCCTGCTGGTCGGCGAACGGCAGCACCCGCACGAACCATGACCAGCGATGGTTGCTCCAACCGGTGGGCGTCGGGCCCACGTCGTTGATATAGGTCTCCTGGCCACGGGGAAAGTGGCCGAACTGCTGCACGTGGGCCTGCAGGGCGATGCCGAGCTGCTTGAGGTTGTTGCCGCAGGTGGAGCGGCGGGCCGATTCCCTGGCGGCCTGCACCGCGGGCATCAGGAGGCCGACCAGGAGGCCGATGATGGCCACCACGACGAGCAGTTCGACGAGCGTGAAACCGCCGCGCGCGGTCGATCGCGGCACGTCGCGGGCTGGGGTTCGTGGGTCCATGCGGCACCTGTCGGGGCCGAAGGCCCGCGCCGGCTACGGGCGGCGGCGAACGAAGATCGCGGCTGCAGCCGCGGCCGCGGCGAGGAGCGCGGCCGCTGACGGCTCCGGGACCGGGACGAGGTCGAACGTCACGAGGCTCATGGCGGACACGCTCTGTGTGCCGGCCAACTGCCACTGGGCGACCGAGAATGTCTCGCCCGCGGGATTGGCAATGTCGAACACGGCCATGTCGGGCGTGCCGTCCCTGGTCAACGCCGCCGAATAGATCGTGCCGGTGCTGTTGGAATAAATGCCGACGTAGTTAGGGGCATAGTTGCCGTCAGCGACGGAATCGACCGCGAATCCCACGCGGACGGTGCCGGAGTAGGTGAGAGAGAAAGAAAGGGTTTCGCCGAAGTAGCCGTTGTTGGAGCCGCTCGGTGTGTTGTACGGGCCCTGGTTTACGGACACCGAGAGCGACCCTTGCCGGTACAGCGACGACCCGTCCGGCCCCGTGAAGAGCGGATAGCCACCGAAGTTGACGAACGTCCCGGCCGCACCAGCGATGCTGCCGAGGAACGATGGTGTGCCGGACGAAAGGGTCGGAAAGGATCCGGCGGACGTGCCAAGATCGTTTCCGTTGCCAACCGCTTGAGACACATTAGTGCCTGCCGGATTCGGAATCGGTCGGATCTGCCAGTAGCCGTCCTTGCCGTACTCGTTCGACGTGCCCGTCGCGTAGAGTTTGGCCACGCCCGGGTTCGACCAGTTCTGCGTGGCGGATCCCGATGCGGATGTGCCGGGCTCGGTGCCGACGTAGCTGATGGTCACGGCGCGGCCGGGCAGTGCGATCACGCACGTGATCACGACGCTTCCCACCAGCGACAGCAGCGAACGGTTCGCGATCATGGGATCCCTGTCAGGATGGTCACGATATTGAACGCCGGCCAAATCGAATTACATTCCCAGTCTTCACCCGTCAGCATCCTAGCAGCCGGCGGATCCCGGGTGTTGCCGTTTTCGGCTGGGAGCAATTGCCAAAAATACCCGGCCGCCGGCAGGCTTCGACGCCTGCCAGAAAAGGCTATGCTCGCGGAATGACGCAGTTTCCGCCCTCTCGCTCCCGCCGGTTTCACGCCGCCGTGGCGGCCGCCTGCCTCGCCGCCCTGCCCCTCGGGGCGGCGCCGGGAGCGGACCCCGCGGGGGGGCTGGTGGTGCGGAGTTTCCTCACCGACGCCCCGCTGTGTCGCGCGGGCCGCCCCGTCGGCCTCACCGCCACGGTCGTCAACGACGGTCCGGCCGACGCGGAGGCGACCGCCACGCTCGCGCTGCCGCCGGGGGTGCGGATCCTGCCGCCGGCCGCCGCGGCCCCGATCCGGATCGAGACCACCGACGGCGAGCACAGCCTGCGGTTCGTCGTCGAAGCCGAGGGGCCGGGGCCCGCGGACATCGTGCTGGAACTGTCCACGGCCGGCGCGGCCGTCGTCCGCCGGCCGCTGACGGTGAACTTCCTCCCGCCTCTGGCGGCGCGCAGGCTCGACGCCGTGCCGCCCCCCGAGCCGGTCGCGACCGACATGCTCGTCGGCGCGATTCACTGCCCGCTCTGGGAGTCGGACCGGGTCGACCTGTGGCGCGGCGTGCTCCGCCATCCGGAGCGGATGCCCGCCCTCGGCCTCTATGCCCAGGAGCATCCGGAGGTCGCCGACTGGGAGGTGAAGTGGGCGGCCGAGCACGGCATCTCGTTCTTCGTCTACTGCTGGTATCGAGACGGCAGGGGGGGCGCGGTGAGGACCCGGTTCGGCCGCGGCCTCCATGACGGACTGTTCAAGTCGCGGCACGTCGGGGCCGTGAAGTTTGCGATCCTGTGGGAGAACCAGGATCGCGACCGCGGCGCCGTGGCCGGCGAACGCGACCTGCTCGACAACCTCGTGCCCTATTGGATCGACACCTACTTCAAGCGGGGCGACTACCTGTCGATCGACGGCAGGCCGGTGCTCTTCATCTACGACACCGAGGGGTTCATCAAGGACCTCGGAGGTCCGGAGCAGGCCCAGCGGGCCGTGGCGGCGATGCGCGACGCCTGCCGGGCGGCCGGGTTCGCGGGGCTGACGCTGCTGGGCGAGTATCGCGGCTTCGACCCGCGCACGCTCGAGCGGATGCAGGCGACGGGGCTCGACGCCTCGTTCGCCTACTGCTGGCACCTGCCGGGCAGTCCCACCCCCGACCAGGCCGTGTCCAGGCAGTTGGATGCGATTCGGGCCGTCCGCGACCGCGGCGTCCTGCCCCAGGTGGTCACGGTGTCACAGGGCTGGAGTGGCTGGCACGACGAAGACACCGTGTGGTCGATTCCGCCGGACAGGTTCGTGCGGCTGTTGCGGGAAGCCAAGGAGATCGCCGGCCGCCTGCCCGAGGGACAGATCGGGCGGCGGATGATGCTGATCGACAATTGGAACGAATGGGGCGAGGGGCATTTCATCGCGCCGGCGCGGGGGCACGGCTTCGGCTACCTCGACGCGGTCCGCGAGGTGTTCTCCACGGCGCCGGCCGGGCACGTCGACCTGATTCCGGAGGACGTCGGTCTCGGGCCATACGACACCCCGGTGCGGTCCGCCCTGGCCCGCCGCGCGGAGTTGCGGCCGTCGTTGACGCGGCGCGCGGTCGTGGCCGATCCACCGGCCGGCCTCGTTGGTCGGTGGAGTTTCGACGAGCCGCGCGACGAGCCCGTCGCCCGCGACACCTCGGGCCATCGTCTCGGTGGCGAACTCGTCGGCGTCGGACGGGCGGATGGGATCGTGGGCGGGGCGATCGCCTGCGGCGGCGGCGTGGTCGTGGTGCCGGACGACCCGGCGCTGTCGATCCGCGACGCGCTGACCATCGACTGCTGGGTCCGAGCCGACGTTCCGGACCAGCACAACCGGTGGATCGTGAATCGCGTGTTCGGGGGCGGCGAGACGACGGGCTACCGCCTCGGACTGCTCGGCGGCAAGCCGTGCTTCGAGGTGCCGCAGACCGCCTGGAGCCATCACCTCACCGCGTTGCAGCCATTGCCGCTGGGGCGCTGGGTGCACCTCGCCG
>JBIIDT010000046.1:0-23495 GCA_044238145.1 Pirellulales bacterium
AGCTTGAGCACGCCCGCGTTGCCCTTGAACGTGTGGAACACGCGGAACACGACGTCGATCGAGGCCGCATCGGCCGGATTCCGCTCGAGGACGAGCACGCCCTGCTCGACCTCCTGCAGCAGATCCTGCGACTCCGCGCAGAACAGCTCGGTCATCTCGTCGTCGAAGCACTCGGGCAGGACCACGACGTCGATCGTCTCGCCGGTCGGGGCGGTCGCTGCGGCGGCGGGCTCCTCGGCCGCCGCGGACCATTCCGCCGGCAGGGCGGCGATGGACTGGCCTCGGTGCCAGGCCAGCGTGGCGGCCACCATCCAGGGCTGCCATGCGTTGATCGCGAGGAGCGTGTCAGTCGCGAGCGAGCCGCGGGCCGCATCGCGGGCGAGCCAGTGGCGGCAGGCCGCGACCGCCCGGCGAATCGGCTCTGGTGCGGCCTCGCAGGCTTCATTCAGGCTGGCCAGCACGTCGCCGATCGCCGGCGGGGCCGGCTCGCCAGCCGATGCGAACGCGAGTTCGAGCCCGAGTTGCTCGAGCAGGCCGCTGGCACGGTCCGCGTTGCCGGAGGCTTCGGGGGTCATGACGCGGCCCCGGGAAGACGGACGAGGCCGCGGCCCGCACGCCTCGCCTGGTCGCTGCCGACCATCGCCTCGAGTGCCGCCGACACGTCCTCGAGTCCGGCGGCCTGGGCCGTGAGCTGCTCGGCCGCGGCGGAGCCCTGTTCGGCGCCGGCCGCCGACTGGAGCGTGACCTTCTCGATCTGGGAGAGCGCCGCGCCGATTCCGCCCAGCGCCTGCTGCTGCTCGCCGCTGCCTTGCCGCACCTCGTCGACGAGCGCCTGGACGCCCGCCGCCTGGCGGGCCAGGCTACCGATCGCGGCGGCGACGGCGTCGACCCGCTCGCGGCCCGACAGCGTGCGTGCGATCGACTCGTCGATCAGGGTCGACGTTTCCCGGGCCGCCTCGGCGCTGCGGCGGGCCAGGGCCCGGACCTCGTCGGCGACCACGGCGAAGCCCTGGCCGGCTTCGCCGGCGCGGGCGGCCTCGACGGCCGCGTTGAGGGCCAGGATGTTCGTCTGGAACGCGATCTCGTCGATCACCTTGTTGATCTTGGAGATCCTGCCCGAGGCGGAATCGACCTCGTCCATCGCGGCCACGAGCGCGGCGAGCTGCACCTGCACGGCCTCGAGCTCGGCCCGCTCGCGGCGCACCTGCTCGCTCGCCGACTGCGTGCGCTGCACGTTGCCCATTGCCATCCCGCTCACCTCGCGGGCCGACGACGCGATCCGCTCCACGGCGGCGACCTGCTCGGCGGTGCCGTCTGCGAGCGACCGGCTGGCCGCGGCCACCTGCGACGCTCCGGCCGCCACGAAGGTGGACGTCGACGCCAGTTCGCCCACGGCGTGGCGCAGGAGCGTCGCATGACGCCGCAGGCTCGCAGCCGCCACCACCGCCGCCAGGGCGGCAACGGCGATCCCCACGAGCAGGGCCGCGTCGCCGCGCCGGCGGGCCGCGGCCACGGCGGCGTCGGTCCGCATCGCGAGCATGGTCTCGAACTCGGCGATCGGGCTCATGATCGTCGCCTTGTCGGCGTGATAGGTGGCGTCATGCATGATCCGGCGGGCCATGTCGGGATCGGGAGAGGCACGCTTCGTGTAGCCCCCGTTGCCGTCGGCGAACTCGCCCTTGATGGCGTGCATGGCGATCGTCTCGGTGTTCACCAGGGCGTTGGAGTTGTCCTCGGCCTCCTCGAGTTTCGCGAACTCGGCGGCGGTGAAGCCCTGGTCCCGCATCAGCGTCCGCAGGGACACCGTCCGGCCATCCGGCCGCGGCGCCGTGCCGTTGCGGACGGCGAGCACGTGCCAGTACTGCCGCTCGTACTCGGGATCGCCGGTGACGACGTACGTGCGGGCGAGCCGCGTGAGTTCGTCGGAACTGAAGCGAAGCGCGTTGGCCAGCCGCTCCGACTCCAGCCGGTTGGCCTCGGCGCGGTGCACGGCCCGCTGGCTCGTGTAGGAAAAGACCGCCAGCCCCGCCAGGACGAGGATCGGTCCCAGCGTGGCGATGTACAGCCGTTGGATGGTGTTCATGGAGCCGACGGGGGCTCCCGTGGGGCCAGAAAAGTCACCGTAACCCCTCAACTTTAGCACGGGTTTTGGCGCCGGGCGGATCGCCCCGGCTCAGCCCAGTTCCAGCAGCGACCGCACGCTCGCGAGGAGCTTGTTCGGGTCGGCGAGCGTGTCGGCCCGCAGCGGCACGACGACAGTCTTTTGGTCCACGACCCGCACCACGCGGCCCTTTTTGGCCGCGGCCTCCCGGAGCCGTTCCATCGCCCGCCGGTCGTGGTGGCCGAGCATGACCATCTCCGGATGCCGCGTGATCGAGTCGATGCCGAGGTCGATCGCCTGGCAGCGGAGGCGGGCGAAGTCGAGCAGGCGACGGGCCTCGTCGGGGGGCGGCCCGAAACGGTCGGCGAGTTCCACGGCGAGGTCGTCCACCTGACCCGCGGCCGTGGCCCGCGACAGCCGGCGGTAGACGTCGATCTTGGCACGGAAGTCGGGGACGTAGTCGCGTGGCAGCCACGCCTCGCCCGGAAGGTCGATGTTCACCGGCGGCGGCTCGGCCGGCGGCATGTGCTTCATGCCGCGGACCGCCTGCTCGAGGAGCCGGCAGTAGAGTTCGTAGCCGACGGTGGCGATGTGCCCGCTCTGCTGCGTGCCGAGGAGGTTGCCCGCGCCGCGGATCTCGAGGTCGCGCATGGCCAGCGAGAACCCCGCCCCCATGCTGGAGAACTCCTGGATCGCGCGGAGCCGCTTGGCCGCGGTCTGCGTGAGCCGGGCCGTCTCGTCGACGAGGAGGTAGCACCAGGCGCGGTGGTGGGAGCGGCCCACGCGGCCGCGGAGCTGGTGCAGGTCGGCGAGGCCGTAGCCGTCGGCCTCGTCGATGAAGATCGTGTTGGCCCGGGGGATGTCGAGGCCGCTCTCGATGATCGTCGTGGCGAGGAGGATGTCGGTCTTCCCCGCCACGAACGACAGCATGACCTCCTCCAGGTCCGTTTCGGAGAGCCGGCCGTGGGCGATGCCGATCGTGGCCTCCGGCACGATCGACTGCAGTCGGGCCGCGACCTTGTGGATGTCGAGAATCCGATTGTGGACGAAGAACACCTGCCCGCCGCGGGCCAGCTCCCGCTCGATCGCCGCCCGGACGAGGCTCTCGTCCCAGCGGCAGACCTTCGTCTCCACGGCGATCCGCGTGGCCGGCGGCGTGGTGAGGTTGGAGATGTCGCGGATGCCGAGGAGCGACATGTGGAGCGTCCGCGGGATCGGTGTGGCCGTCATCGTGAGCACGTCCACGCTCGCCCGCAGCGCCTTGAGCCGCTCCTTGACGTCGACCCCGAACCGCTGCTCCTCGTCGACGACCACCAGCCCGAGGTTCGCGAAGTGGATGTCGGCCTGGGCGAGGCGGTGCGTGCCGATCACGATGTCGACGCCCTTGCGCGCCAGGCGCTCGAGCGTGTCCCGCTCCTCCGCGGTGGAGGTGAGCCGCGAGAGGGAGCGGATCGTGAAGGGGAACTCGGCGAACCGGGCGGCGAACGTCCGCCGGTGCTGCTCGGCGAGCACCGTCGTGGGCACAAGGACGGCGACCTGGAAGCCCGCCTCGACGGCCTTGAAGGCGGCCCGCATGGCGAGCTCCGTCTTGCCGAAGCCGACGTCGCCGCACAGCAGCCGGTCCATCGGCCGCGGCCGTTCGAGGTCGGCACGAATCGCCTCCATGGCGGTGAGCTGGTCGGGCGTCTCGTCGAAGGGGAACGACTCCTCGAACTGCCGCTGCCAGGGCGTGTCGTCGGGCAGGGCGACACCGGGCCGGCTTTCCCGCGTGGCCTGGAGGCGGATCATGTCGGCGGCCATGTCGGCCACGGCCTGTTGCACGGCCCGCTTCTGCTTCTCCCAACTCGCGCCGCCGATCTTGGCGAGCTTCGGGGCGAGCTTCGTGCCGCCCACGTACTTCTGCACCAGCTCGATGCACGACGCAGGCACGTAGATCCGCGTGTTCTCGGCGAACTCGATCTCGAGGAACTCCTCGGTCCGCCCGTGCTTCTCCAGGAGCTTGAGCCCCTTGTAGCGGCCGATGCCGTGGGACACGTGGACGACGTAGTCGCCTTCGTGGAGGTCGAGGAACGTGTCGATCGCGCGGGACAGCCGCTGGCGGACGGGACGGGCCACGGCGTCCTCGCGGTTGAACAGCTCGGCGCTCGACACGAGCACGAGCTTCTCCGGCACGAGGCGGAACCCGCCGGAGAGCCGGCCGCGGGCGAAGTGCAGCCGGCCGGTGCGGGCCGGGGCCGAGTCGGCGAGCAGTTCCCCGAGCCGCTTCTCCTCGGCATCCGACGGCGCGACGACCCACACTTCCTGGTCCCGGCCGACGCTCTCCAGCTCCTCGCGCACGCGGTCGAGCACCCCCGTGAACCGCTCGACGCTCTCGGCCGCGAGCGTGGCGGTGGCGTCGAGACTCGCCGGCGCGATGGCGCACAGGGCCAGCGACGGCAGCCGGGCGAGCCGGGCGAAGACGTCGTCCGGGGAAAACAGTCCGGCGGCCGCGCCCACCCGCTCGTGCATTCGCCGGGCCTCCTCGGCGAGCTCGCCGGGCTCGACGAGCGCCACGCGGCCGCCGGCCGGAAGGAGATCGACGAGATGGGTGCGCAGGGTGCCGTCGGCGACGGCCAGCGCCGTCACGTCGACGGCAGGCAGTTCGGCCACGCTCCGCTGGGAGACCAGGTCGAACGACCGCAGCCCCTCGATCTCGTCGCCGTAGAGCTCGACGCGGATCGGCCGGTCCCAGTCGGCGGCGAACAGGTCCATGATCCCGCCACGGCGGGCGAACTGCATCGGCCCCTCGATGGCGTCGGCGGCCTGCCAGCCGCGGGCAGCGAGCCAGTCGGCCAGTTCCTCGGGTTCGACCCGGCCGCCCACGGTGAGCCGGCGCGTGCCGGCCTCGATCTCCCGCAGGTCGGGCAGCGGGGCGAGCAGCGCCTGGATGCTCGTGACGACCAGCCGCGGGCGGTCGCCATCCGGGCGGGTGAGCCGCTTCACGACGGCCAGCCGTTCCGCGGCGTTGGGGTCGTCGCCGCGGGCCCCCAGGTCGCCCGTGCCCAGATCCTCCACGGCCGGCAGCAGCGTGGCGGCTGTCCCGAAGAGCGTCAGGTCGTCGACGAACGCCTCGGCTTCGGCGGCGTGGGGGAGGACGACGGCCAGCGTGTCGTCGGGTAGCGCTCGCGCCACGGCCGCCACGGCCAGCGCGCATGCCGCCCCCCAGGTTCCGCCGATCGTCCCACCGTGTCCCGCGCGGAGACTGGCGAGGACCTCGGCGAACCCGCGATGCGACTCGAGGGTGTCGGCCAAGCCGGGCAGGCGGTGTTCCGTCCGGCTCCGGGGTGTTGCCACGCCGACACTATAGAGAGCGACGTGGTCAGCCGCACGCGAAGCACGGGTCTGCCGCTCGAACGGGCCGGTCGGGAGATCCCGCCGCCCCGAGGACCGCCGCCGATTGCCGGCCCGGCGGTCGTCGGGCTATCCTCCCCCGGGTCGTCATGACGGGGTCGGTGAAGGAGCCGCCGTGAGCCGCGAACTGTCGGTGCGAACCAGTCGCGGGGTGGTGCTGGCGGCCGCCTGCCTGGCGTGTTCCGTGACCATGGCGGCCGAAGGGCCGGCGACCGTGCGAGAGTCTGCGATCGTCAAGGACCGGTTCGGCGTCACGGCCGACGGCACGCCCGTCGACCGCTACACGTTGCGCAATGCCCGGGGCACGACCGTGCGGCTGATCACGTTTGGGGCCACCGTGACCGAACTGTGGGTGCCCGACCGGAACGGCGACCGCGCCGACGTCGCGCTCGGCTTCGACGATCTCGCGCTCTACGAGCGGTCGCGGACCTACTTCGGCTGCACGGTCGGCCGCGTGGCGTTCCGGATCGACGAGGGGCGGTTCACGCTCGACGGGACGCCGTACCAGCTCACGATCAACGCTCCGCCGCACCATCTGCACGGCGGCACGAAAGGCTTGAGCAAGATCGTCTGGCGGGCGGAGCCGCTCGAGACGGCGTCCGGGCCGGCCGTGCGGTTCACCTGCACGAGCCCCGACGGTGACCAGGGCTACCCGGGCACGCTCGACGTGGCGGTCGTGTACGCGCTCACCGCGGCCGACGAGCTGCGGATCGAGTACCGGGCCACGACCGACCGCCCCACGCCCGTGAGCCTCACGCACCACGGCTACTTCAACCTCGCCGGCGCGGGCCAGGGCGACGTGCTCGGCCACGTGCTCGAGCTCGAGGCGGCCGGCCGGCCGGCGAGTGGCGAGCGGGGCATGCCGACAGGCGTCATCGAGCCCGTCGCCGGCACGCCCTTCGACTTTCGCGAGCCGAAGACGATCGCCCGGGACATGCGGCCGGGGACGAAGACCGCCGACGGCTTCGACACCGCCTTCGTCGTGGACCGCGCCGGGGACGGCATCGTGCCGGTGGCCCGGCTGGCGGAGCCAGGCAGTGGCCGCGTGATGGAGGTGCTCTCCACGGAGCCGGCGGTGGTTCTCTATACCGGCAACTACCTCGACGGCACGCTCGTCGGCAAGGAGGGCAGGGCCTACGGGAAGCACGCCGGCCTGTGCCTCGAGACGGCCCACCTGCCCAACTCGGTCAACCGGCCCGAGTTTCCCTCGATCATCCTCCGGCCCGGCCAGGCCTACACGCAGACCTGCATCTACCGCTTCAGTGTCGCCGACCGCTGAGCCGCCTCGGAGAGCGTCGCCGGCGTCGCGGCGACGCGGTCCGCGGCCGGGCCCGGGGCGAGGTCCGCCGCCAGCACCTTCAGGTCCATGGGCTGAATCGCGAACTGGCCGAGGTACGGCCGCGTGTAGGCGAACAGGATCACGAAGCAGCAGCTGATGCCCACGGCGACCATGCCCAGGGCCATCCGTCGCCCGCGCCGGGAATCGGCGTGGATCAGCCCGACGCCGAGGAGCGTGAGGATCCCGAGCACGCCCACGATTCCCCAGCGGGCCGGCGGCGGCCGGGTGGCCGCGATCCGCAGCCGTGTCTCCCGGGCCGTCGCGGCCTGCCGGTAGAGTTCGTGGAGTTCGGTCTGAAACGCCCCTTCGGGCAGGGCGTGAATCGCCGTCCGCAGGTCGCGGAGCGGCTGGGCGGCGATGCGGGGCGTGAGCAGGCGGGCGAGTTGCGGCCACTCATCATCCGCGAGGAAGGCGACTGCGACGGCCAAGACGGACTTGACCGACGTCGCCTCGGGCGTCGCCTCGTCCTCGATCGCCTCGGCCATCTCGCGGTAGGCGGCCGCCTCGGTGCGGGCCGACTCCTCCGCGAGGCTGTGCTGCTCCCACACGGGAATGGCGATGAACGAGATCAGGAGCCCGAAGGCCAGGCCGATCTGGGCCGGCACCTCCGCCTCGAGCTTGCCGAGCCGCCGCCCCTCGCGACCCGCGATCCAGGGCACCAGATGGCGATGGACCAGCCAGGCAAGGCATCCCCAGTAGGTGAGCAGCAGCAGCGAGAGCAGCGGCATCGGGAGGGAGAGGATGACGTCGAAGCAGGCGGGCAGTCTGGTCATGCGGGGCTTCTGCCTCCGGGACTGGAACAGGGGCGGCACCTATAGGCGGGGGGCCCGCGACGCAGAAAGGGCAGTTTCGCCGCAGCACCTGCGTCCGGCGGCGCGACTTGCCCCGGTCACCCACCCCGCCACGCCTTATACTCCCGATCTTTCCATCCGCGGAGCCGCTTCGATGCCACGAGTCCCATGTTTCCTGGTCTTCGTGTTCGCCGCCGTCGCCGCGGCCGCGGCCGAGCCGGTCGTGTTTCGGAGGCTCGAACTCACCGCGGACTTCCACGCCGAGGCCGCGGGGATCGGTGACATCGACAAGGACGGCAAGCCCGACGTGGTCTACGGCCCGTTCTGGTACGCCGGCCCGGATTTCCGCAGGCGGCATCCGATCTATCCAGCCCAGGCCTTCGACCCGCACAAGTACTCCGACAACTTCATGACCGCCGTCGGTGACGTCGACGCCGACGGTTGGCTCGACGTCGTCGTCAACGAATGGCCGGGCAAGGCGGTGCACTGGTTCCGCAACCCGGGCCGCGACGGTCTGGCCGCGGACACGCCGTGGCCGAAGCATCTGGCCCATCCGGTCGTCGACAACGAGTCGCCGGCCTTCACCGATGTCACCGGCGACGGCAGGCCGGAACTCGTGTTCCACACCGGCGGCGTGCTCGGCTACGCGACACCGGACCCGGCGGCGGCGACGGACCGCTGGACGTTCCACCCCTGCTCCGAGCCGGAGAAGTGGGGCCAGTACCAGCACGGCCTCGGCGTGGGCGACGTCGACGGCGACGGCCGCCGCGACCTGCTCATGGTCGGCGGCTGGTGGCGGCATCCGGCCGAGGGGGGCGGCCCGTGGCGGAAGCAGGCCCGCGCCTTCGGCACCGGGGGCGGCGCGCAGATCCATGCGTACGACGTCGACGGCGACGGCGACCAGGACGTGATCACGAGCCTCTACGGCCACGGCTACGGGCTGTCGTGGTACGAGCAGGTGCGCAAGGACGGCGGGATCGACTTCGTGGAGCACCCGATCCTGCCGGCCAAGGCGGAGGAGTCGCTCGACGGCGTCCAGTTCTCGCAGCTCCACGCGGTGGCACTGGCCGACATCGACGGCGACGGCCTCGAGGACATCGTCACCGGCAAGCGGTTCTGGGCCCACGGCCCCAATGGCGACCCCGACCCGGGCGGGGCGCCGGTCGTCTACTGGTTCGGGCTCCAGCGGCGGGCGGACGTGAAGGGTGACCCGGCCGCCGGCGTGCGGTACGTGCCCCACAGGATCGACGACGCCTCGGGCGTGGGGACGCAGATCGCCGTCGGCGACCTCGACGGCGACGGGCGTCCGGACCTGGTCACGGGCAACAAGAAGGGCGGCTTCGTGTTCCTCCAGGAGGCCGCGGCCCGCCCCTGACGCCCGGCGTCGGCGACGCCGGCCGCCCCGGCGTTTTTTCAGGTCGATTTCGTCGTGTATGGTTGAAGGGCGGTCGCACCCTGGGCGGCCGCCCCGCCACCCCCCGAAAGGAGACTCTGATGGCCACCGTCTCACGCCCGAAAGCCGCCGAAGCATTTGCCTCCGGGGCCGACGTGGTCGTCGAGTCGCTCGTCCGCCACGGGGTCGACGTGATCTTCGCCTATCCGGGCGGCGCGAGCATGCCGCTGCACCAGGCTTTGACCCGGGCCCAGGATCGGATCCGCACGATCCTGCCGCGGCACGAGCAGGGGGGCGCCTTCGCCGCCCAGGGCTATGCCCGCACCACCGGCCGGCCCGGCGTGTGCATGGGGACGAGCGGCCCCGGCGCCCTCAACCTGGTGACGGCGATCGCCGACGCCAAGCTCGACAGCATCCCGATGGTCGTCCTCACCGGCCAGGTGGGCACCAGCGTCATCGGCACCGACGCCTTCCAGGAGACCCCGATGGTGGAGGTGTGCCGCGGCATCACCAAGCACCACTACCTGGTCACCGACGCCAACGACATCGCCCGCGTGATCCGTGAGGCCTTCCACATCGCCACCACGGGCCGGCCCGGCCCGGTGCTCGTCGACCTGCCGAAGAACATCCAGCTGGCGCAGATCGTGCCCGACTACGACGCGGCCATGAACCTGCCCGGCTACCGGCCCGAGCCCGGCAAGCCCGCCCGGCCCGAGCAGATCGCCCAGGTGGCGGCCGCCATCAAGCGGGCGAAGCGGCCGGTGCTGTATGCGGGCGGCGGCGTGATCGCGGCCGATGCGGCGGAGGAACTGCGAACGCTCTCCCGCAAGACCGGCATCCCCGTGACGATGACGCTCATGGGCCTGGGTGCCTTCCCCGGCGACGACCCGCTTTCGCTCGACATGCTCGGCATGCACGGGAGCGTGTACGCCAACTACGCGGTCGACGAGGCTGACCTGCTCCTCGCCGTGGGCGTCCGGTTCGACGACCGCGTGACCGGCAAGGTCGAGGCCTTCGCCGAGCACGGCTTCATCGTCCACATCGACATCGATCCCTCCGAGATCAACAAGAACAAGCTCGTGCACGTGCCGATCGTGGCCGACGTCAAGGCCGCCCTGACCCAGCTCAACGCGATCGTCGAGCCGCCGGCGGCCGACCTGGGCCCCTGGCACGAGCGGATCGCGGAGTGGAAGAAGGAAGACCCGTTCGCCTTCGACACCTCCTACCCGGGGATTCTCGCCCAGGAGGCGATCCGCGAGCTCTCGAAGCTCACGGCCGACCGCGACACCGTGGTCACCGTGGGCGTCGGCCAGCACCAGATGTGGGCCGCGCAGTTCTACACGTTCCGCCGGCCGCGGACCTGGCTCTCCTCTAGCGGCCTGGGCACGATGGGCTTCGGCCTGCCGGCGGCCATGGGGGCGAAGGTGGCCCGGCCCGAGGCGCTGGTGGTGGACATCGACGGCGACGGCAGCATCCTCATGAACATCCAGGAGTTCGCCACCTGCAAGACGGAGAACATCCCGGTCAAGGTGCTGCTGCTCAACAACCAGCACCTCGGCATGGTGGTGCAGTGGGAGGACCGGTTCTTCAAGGGCAACCGGGCCCACACGTACCTGGGCCCGGTCGACCATCCCGAGGCCTGCGGCCAGGGCGACGGCATCTCCCCCTGCGACCGGTATCCCGACTTCGTCGCCATCGCCAAGGGCTTCGGCTGGCAGGCGGAGACGATCGTCGAGAAGCGGGACCTCGTGCCGGCGCTGCGCCGGCTGATCGATGCCCCCGGCCCGGCGATCCTCGACGTGCAGGTTCCCTACCAGGAGCACGTGCTGCCGATGATCCCCTCGGGCATGACGGTCAAGGATCTGATCCGCAAGTAGCCGCCGCCCGGGCCGGCGTCAAAAGGGCGAATCGCCCGCGGCGGGTTCGGCCGGCTTGGCCGGCTCCTCGCGGCGGGCGGGCCGCGGCTCCGCGTCGTCCGCGGCCGCCTTGCCGCCGAGCCTCTCCAGGGCCTCGGTGACCGACTGCTCGTCGGGGTTGGCGTCGAGCGCCTTCGCCGCATCCCGCAGTGCCGACGCCAGCCGGCCGGCGGCCGCGGCCGCATCGCCGGCGAGCAGTTTCGCGAGGCCCGTGCCATCCTCGCCGGCGATCGCCTCGGCACACGTCCAGAGGCGCCAGGCGTTGCGCCGGCAGGCGAGTTTCGGGATCGTGGGCTCGGTGTCGCCGCCGAGTGCGGGAACCGCGCCGGGAGCCTCGCCGGCGACCGAGCGCTCGTCGCGGCGGCGCTCGACGTCCGCCCTGTCCGCCTCGAGGCCCGCCACCGCCGTGGTGCGGATGGAAGCCACGGCCCGGCCGACGTCCACTTCGGAGCCGGCGGTCGCCGCGGCACCGAGGGCGGCGGCGGCGCGGACGCGGAGGTCCACCGCCCGACCGGGGTCGCCGAGGATCCTGCCGGCGGCGGCGAGGGCTTCCTTGGTGGCGGACGTGGGGCCCAGCGACTGGATGATCGCCAGCGCCCGTCCGGCCAGCCAGTCGGCACCGGGTGACGGGGGGCCGGAGAGCATCGCGGCCATGGCCGGCGCCACGGCCTTGGCCACGGCCGATGGATCGCCGTCGGCCTTCGCCGCCTCGGCGTGGCGGGCCATCCCGGCTGCGGCCGCGATCCGCACCTCCAGCGGCAGCCGCACGTCACCCGCGGATGTGACCAGCGGTGCCAGGCCGGCCGCCAGCGGCCGGCCGGCCTGGTCGCGCAACTCCCCGACGAGGAGCATGGCGTTGACGCGCACGACGGGCTCCGCGTCGCCGTTGCGGGCCAGGGTCGCCACCGCCTCCAGCATCGCCTGCGAGGCGTCGCCGAAGGCCTTCGCGTCGGAGATGTCGGCGAGCACCAGGTCGCGCATCCGCCGCCGCACGCGTTCGATCGTCGACCGGTTGGCATCCAGGGCGAGTTGCGGCACGACGATCCGAACCGTGAAGTCGCGGGCCTTCGCGTCGAACGCCCCGCCGTCCCGCAGCTGCTGCCGGAGTTCGCGGGTTTCCGGGGCGTTCTCGACCTTGGTCCAGGTGGAGTATTTGGCATCCGGATCCTGGCCGCGGGCGGCCGCCCCCGGACAAACAGCCAGAACGAGGATGGCGAGGCGGAGCGTGGGGCGGCGGAGGTTCATGGATCGGGTACGCGCGACGACTCAGAGGGTGAACGGTTTGGAGACGGGGTCGGGCTGGCCCGGAGCGCCTTCGGGCTTGCCGCCTTCCGCCGCCGGGAGCGTGGCCGCATGCTCGGAGAGCGTGGCCTCCGAGTCGGCGGCGGAAACGAACTCGAACCCGCCGTCGGGCCGCAGGCAGAGCACCTCGAAGGGCTCGGGCGGTCGCGGGGTCTTCGCTTCGGACCGCTCCTCCTGCCGGCCGCGCATGTCGACGACCACACGGTCGGTGGTGATCTCCTCCCCGCGGGTCCGTCGGTCGCCGGGCTTGTTGAGCCGGCCGTCGACGTTCACGAGGCCGCCGGCCTCGGTGATCAAGCCGCGGAGCTTGTAGTCTCCGGTCTCCTTGCTGGGCCCGAGCACGAGCAGCTCGAAATAGCCGGGCTTGAACTTCTTCATGTCGGCCTTGCGGAGCATGCCGACCAGGGTGGTGGTCGAATCGGGCACGGTCACGGCCGGCGTCTCCTTGCTCGATGGCGAGGGGAGCTTCATCTCCTGGGCGAGGGCGGCCTTCTCGAGATGCTGGGTGGGCACCTTGTAGTTCGGGTTCCAGAGTTCGTGCCGCACGCGGTAGCGGTAGGACTTCCCCGGTTCGACGGCCGTGTCGATGAAGCGGAACATGCGGAACTCGCCCCCGGTCGCGCCGGGGTCGAGCGGCCCGCCCGCCACCGGCTGGCCCGGCGCGACCGCACCGGTCGGAGGGCCCGCGCCCGGCGCGGCCTGATTGTCTCCGAACACGTCGGTCCCCGGCTCGACGCCGGGCTCGACGGCGGGCTGCTCCGGCGCCGCGCCGGCGGGCTGCTGCTGCCGTCGCATCTGGTCGAGCACCCAGGGGTGCACGCCCGAGATGCCCCAGGAGCCCTTCAGCAGCAGGGGCAGCGGGCCGCAGTACGGGGGCGTGGTCTTGGGATTCCGCTTGTCGAGGCCGCCGAGCAGCAGGGACTCCGGCAGCCTTTCCGGCGCCGCGCCGGTCCAATCCGCCACCGCACGCCGGCCCGCGTCCACGAGGTCGATCTTCTCCCATCGCTCGCCGCCGGCGGCCACGACGGTCCGCTCGATGACCCAGTCGGCCCACAGCGGCGCGTCGCGGCGGGCGTCCTGGAAGCCCACGCCCTCGAAGCGGCGGCGATATTCCGCCGTCTGCCTGGAGACCGGGATCAGTCCGGTGACGACCACGTAGGGCACGATCCTGCCACGGGACTGGTCGCCGGCCACGGGCTGCGGGCCGGCGGGGCCGAACAGGCCCGGGCCCGGCTCGAGCGGCGAGCGCTCGCCGCCGGCCGGCTCGGGCTCGCCGCGCGGCCGCGGCCGTTGCCCCGGCGGCGGCTCGGTGGCCGCCTTCACGGGCAGGACCGCGAGCCCGGCGACGGCCCGCAGGTCCTCGATCGGGTACACGTCGGGCTGGGATCGCTTGGCCGACTCCTCGAACAGCGGCCGATCGAGCAGTGCCAACGAAGGAGGTTCGGCCACGTCGGGATTCCGCCACGGGTCGATCGCCTTCGCGAGCGGCCCCGCCGACCGCTTCTCGGTCGCAGGGGCCGTCTTTTCCTGCTCGATGTGCCGCGCCGCCTCCTCGGCGTTCCGCTCGATCGCCTGCGGGCTCTGCTGCTCGGAGGCCGCTTTCGACGTCATCGCGTCGAGGCCGCCCCAGGCGAGGCCGAGGGCCAGCAGCGCGACCAGCGAGACGACGAACTTCTCGCCGTGGCGAAGAAGGAAATCGACGATCGCTTCCTTGTCGAACGAGATGCTCGGGCGTTTCATGCGGCCGTCTCCAGGAGGCGGGCGGGCCGTCTCCGTGTCCCGCGAGCCGGATTCGCGCTCGCCGTGGGCTGCCCCTGCGGCTCGATGCCGATGGCGGCGGGATTCGGCCGCGTGGCGAGGCCGACCGTGCCCCGCAGTTCGACCTGCACGTCGTGGCGGCGGCCCGCCTTCACGTCCGCCTCAGCCGGTCCCGCGGCGAACGCAGCGGCCCCGGCGAACTCGCGACCGGCGTTGATCCGCACCTCGCGGACGTCGATCGGCACGGGCTGTCGGGCAAGATCGACGAGCAGGGCGTCGAGCCGCCGCTGGTCGATGACGATCTTGAGCACGAACGGCATCAGGTGCACCGTCCGGGCGGCGGCGGCCGTCGCGAGGTCCGCCGCCGACAGCGGCTTGCCGTCGAAATCGACGTAGATCCATTCCTTCAGGCTGGTGTCGGCTGGGATCGGAGGATTGCCGTCCATCGGCGGAATCGAGTCGCTGCCGACCAGCGGACCGGCGGAGCCGCCGAACCGCGGATGTGTCGGCTTGCCTGCCTCGGGGCCGCCGGGCGTCGGTGCGGCCGGTTCGCCGCCGGGCGCGGGGGCATCCTTCGGGATGACGATCCGGTTGCTGCCGGCGCCGCCCGGCTGCGGTTCCGCCGCCGGATAGCCCACCGCCAACTGATCGACGCGGATGATCGCGGCGTTGTGTTCGCCCGAGGCGTCCTTGTTGGCCCGCTTCATGGCGTCGCAGAACATGCCATAGACCCAGAGTTCCTCCTGCGCGAGGAGGACCTGCGTGGTCGCCGCCTGCGGGCTGGCCGGCAGCCGCTTCCAGGTGAACGAGTCGCGGAGCCGGCGCTGATCGTCGGCAGCCCAGACGAGCACGTTGCCCGACGCCCGCTTGCGGCCTTCGGCGGCGATCGCCGCGGCTCCGGCTCCGGCCTGCTCGTCGGTCATCGCTTCGTCGGCGCCCATGCGGGCCGGGAGTTTCCGCACCACGTCGGGGATCGTGTTCTGGTAGCGGGCGAGCATGTTCCGGTCGAGTCGACCGTCCGGCTTGAGAACGGAGACGGCCTGGAGGAAGTCGGGCCCGAGTTCCTGCGGCCAGACACGAAGCGGCTCCTGGCTGTCCCAGAACTTCTTCCACTCGCCGAGCGTGTCGGTGCGGACGCGGGCGGCCTCGGCGTTGATCTCGGTGGACCAGCCCTCGTTGGGGTGCGGGTTCACGCCCCGCACGGCCTGCAACGCATCGAACTTGCCGCGGATCTTCGCCTGGGCGGCGGTGATCTCCGTCTGCAGTCGGCCCCGGGCCAGGAACACCAGCGGCAGGAGCACGAGCGGCGCGAGCACCGCCAGCAGCCAGAAGTGGTGCTTGGTGAGCAGGGCGACGGCGGGGCGGATGTTCTCGGGAAGCTGGGGCATGGTGGACGTCACTGGCCTTCGGTCGCCGCGGCAGCCGGGGCCGCCGCGGGCTTCGGCATGCCCGGCGTGGTCGGCTGCCAGGAAAACTGCAGCGTGAAATCGTATCGCTTGAGTTCGAGCGGCGGCTCCTCGCCCGGGCCATCCGCGGCCGCCGGCGCGGCGCCGGCCGGACCCGCGGCGGGCCGCGACTTCTGGACCTTCACCTTCTGCACGGTGGACGACTCCATGATGATCGGAAAGCCGATGCCGAGGTCCGGCACGGGCACCTTGCGGCCCGCGAGGGGGCCGGCCGAGACCAGCACCTCGTCCCCTTTGCCGAGCAGGCTCTGCACGAGCGTGGCCCGGACGAACTGCTCGGCCTCGTCGGGCTTGTGCCGATCCTCGTTGTGGAAGTGATGCCCCCGGATCTGGATCACCCAGCCAGGCCCCTTGGGGCCGGCCTGCCCCGGCGCGCCCGTCTCCGGAACCAGACCCTGCACCGCCTCGCCTTCCGCGGGCGGCGCCGCGGCTTCGGCCGGCGCCGGTTCGGCATTGGCGGCCGCGGGCTGTTCTCCCGCCGCCGGGCCGCCGACGGAGTGGGTCTCCTCCCAGTGCCGCCGGGCGCCGGCGAACCACGTCGCCAGGTCGGGGAAGTACTGGCAGTCGAGGCTGTCCACGTGGATCTCGTAGCGGTCCGCGGGATTGGGCGGCACCTGGCCGGGCGGATCGCGGGGCAGGAGCGACTCCACGGTCCGCAGCATGTCGAGCGTCTGGAAGCGACGGTGCTGCACCTCCACGAGGTAGCGCTGGTCGGCTATCGCGGCGTCGCGCTTCCCCCGCACCTCGTCGAGGGCGCTGGTCGCCGCCTGCGAGCGGCTCTGGACGCCGTCGGCGCGGGTGAAGGCGTTGGCGTAGAGCCGTTCCGCGTAGGTCGACCAGGCGAGGAACATGCCCGCGAAGCTGAGCACGGCCGAGGCCAGCAGGCCGACCAGGGCCGCCACCGCCCACGGCTTCTTCGACTCGATGATCCGGTCGGTGGTGATCTCGCGCGGCAGCAGGTTCGTCTTCAGGAACGAGCCCGCGGCCGCCTGGAGGGCGAGGCCGTAGGCCGTGCCGAAGGCCAGCCGATTCTCGCGGTAGGCCGGGGCGCCGAGCACGGCCGGCCCCTCGAGGTGGTCGAACTTCTCCATCCGCTGGACGTCGAGTTGCAGCTGCTTGGCGACGAAATCGGTGAGGCCGCGGAGCTTCGTCGCGTTGCCGAGGAGCAGCACCTTGCCGATCTTCGCGGTGCGGTCGGCGCCGGTGAAGTAGTTGAGCGACCGCTGCAGTTCCGAGGCGAACTCCGTGAACACGGGGCGCATCGCCTTGAACACGGCCTTGGGATCCTCGGCCCGGGCCGCGTTCCGCTTCAGCGTCTCAGCCTTGGCGAAGGTGAGCTGCAGATCCTTGACGAGCGCCTTGGTGAACGTGTTCCCGCCGATCGGCATGCTCCGCTGCCAGATCTTCAGCCCGTTGGTGACGACCAGGTCGGTCGAGTCGACGCCGGTCGACACGAGCACGATCGAAGGAGGCGGCTTCTCGGGGTCGATCGTGGCGGGGTCGGGCAGCTGGTCGAACATCACCATGTTCGCCAGGGAGATGGGGGCCAGTTGCAGAATGTCGACGTCGACGCCCGCCTCGAGGAGCGGCGTCAGGGTCTTGTAGACCTGCTCCCGCTTCATGGCGAACAGCGCGACCTCCGAGTCCATGACGAAGCCGCCCTCCTCGAACCCGCCGGCGAGCCGCTGCCAGTCCCAGACAACCTGCTCGAGCGGGAACGGGATCTGCTGCCGGGCCTCGTACCTGACGATGTCCGGGATCTTCTTGGACTCGATGGGCGGCAGCTTGATGAACTTGGAGAGGCCCGACTGCCCCGGCACGGCGACGGCGACGCGGTCATTCGTCAGATCGTTGCGGCCCATGAACTCCGTGAGGGCCGCGCGGACCAGCTCCACCGGATCCGCCTCCGGCTGGCTGAGCATCATCGGGTACTCGATGTAGTCGTAGCCCTCGGCGACCAGCTTGCGCGGGTCGGTGGGCGACATCCGGCAGCGGAGCGCCTTGAGGGCGCACCGTCCGATGTCGATTCCCCACACGTACGGGCTGCGGGCCATGGGCCGCTCCGAGGCGCCGTCTCTGGCGGGCCGGCCACGCGGGTGAACGTGGCCGATTTGACGGCTTTCCGCACTGTACGAAGGCGTGCGGAGGGGTGTCAAACGCCCCGCGTGCCGCCGCGGCGCGGGGGGCGGCCGCCAGCGTCGATTACACTCGTCCGCCATGCAGCCCGCCCGCGCCGTGGTCTTCCTGCCCTGTCACACGCTCGACGATTTCCCGGCGTGGATCGAGGAGGCCGAGGCCGACGACGTGCTCGCCTGCTGGACGGCGGCCTGGGACCCGCGGCTGGTCGCGGCCGTCGGCCGGGTGCCCGGCTGGGCGAGTGTCGACCTGCGGCCGCCCGACGAGGAGCCGATCCTGGGGCTCGTGCCGGCGGCCTTTGACGCGCGGTTCGCGGGCCAGGCCGATGCCACGTGCACCGCGGGCTCGCGCTGGGTGCGGGGCGTCGGCGGGGCCGCGGCGGTGACGGCGGCGGCGATCGAGGCGGCCGGCGTCGGCGGCCCGGCCACGGGGCTGGAAGACGATTTCCGGGCCCTCGGGCTGGCCGTGCTATTGGCCGAACTGCTCGCCCGGCGGATGCGGTCGGAGGCCGGCCTCGAGGCGACCGACTTTCCCTCCACCGCGGTCGCGGCCGCCCGGGCTGCGGTCGCCGGCGACGAGCCGCAGGCCCGGGAGAAACTCCGGGAGTGCTTCGGCTTCCTGTCCGCCAGCCGGGCCCGCTACTACCCCGTCGACCTGTGGCTCGTCGACATGGTGCTCCTCGCCGAGACGACGCTCGGCCACCCGCTCGTCGACGAACTCGCCGGGCCGACGCCGCTGGGCATCGTCGCCACCGGCCGCATCGTGGAGCGGCTCGCGGCCAATCATCCCGCGTCGCTTGCGGTCCTGAAGGCGGCGTGCGCTGCGGGCACCGCCTGTGCCTGTGGCGGCCGCGACACCGACGGGCCGCTGGCCCTCGACACGCCCGAGGAGGTGCTCGCCTCCTTCGTCCGCGGCCGCGCCGCCTGGGAGCGGCACGTCGGCACGGTCCCGCTGTCCTTCGCCCGCGTGGGGGGTGGCGCGGCGCCGCTGGTGCCCGCCGTGCTCGCCGGCCTTGGGTATCTCGGCGCCGTCTGGCCGCTGTTCGACGGCACGCCCCTGCCCGATCCGGGCGGTTCCCGCATCCGCTGGGAAGGCGCCGGTGAGGCCACCGTCGACGCCATCGCCCGGCCGCCCGTCGATGTCCGCGAGGCCCGCGCGATCCTCGCCCTCCCGGAGCGGCTCGGCGACGCGATCGATCACGACCACGTCGCGGTGATCACGTTCGCCCGCTACGCCGGTACGGCCAGCCCGTGGCACGGACTGCTGCGGCGGATCGGTTCCTGGACCGACGCGCTCGGCACGTTCGTGACCCCCGACGAGCTGTTCCGGCGGACGCCGGGCGCCGGCACGGCGGTCGCGTTCGAGCCCGACGCGTTTCCCGTGCCGTCGCCGTCGGCCGTCGCCGCCGACCCGCTCGCCGCCCCCGTCACCGCGGCCGCTGCGGAGGCCCGGCGGATCGTGGCTGCGGCGGACGCGGTGCGGCCCCTGTTGGCGGCGACCACCGCGGCGCCCGCGCCGGTCGCAGCGCGGCCCCGGGCCAAGGTCGGCGGCTCCTGGCCGTGGTCGCGGGGCCGCGCGGCGGAGCTCGTGCTCGACAACGGCCTCGTCCGCCTCGCGGCCCATCCGCGAACCGGCGGGCTACTCTCGTTCCGCCGGCCGGCCGACCGCGCCAACCGTCTCTCGCAGCAGCTCGCCCCGCGCTCGACCCGCGCGGCCCCGGCGATGGGCGCGGCCTGGGAGACCGCCGACGAGCGGGCCGAGCACGGTCGCATGGAGGCCGAGGCGGTGGCTCTCGTGAAGACGGCCGACGGCACCGACTGCATCGAGAGCCGAGGCCGGCTGCTCGCCGCCGACGGACGGCCCTGCGGCACGTTCGCGCAGCGGATGGCGCTCGTGCCGGGCCTGCCGCTGGCGACGCTCGACCTCGACGTGGCCCTGGATGCCGCCGCCCCGGGCCCGCTCTGGGAGCGGCACGTGGCCTGCCGCTTCGCCTGGCACGAGAACGAGGACGCCGAACTCCTCCGCAGCCTCCACACGCAGGCGATCGCGACCGAGCGGACCCGCTTCATGGCGCCCCACTTCGTCCTCGTCCGCGGCGGCCGCGGTGGCGACGCCGACGACGTCTCGATCCTCACCGGGGGCCTGCCGTGGCACGTCCGCTCGAGCCCGCACGTGCTCGACGCGATCGTGCTCGCCGGCGACGCGACCACGGCCACGCGGCGGCTGGGGATCGGCATCGGCCTCGCGCGGCCCTGGGAGGCCGCCCTCCGGCTGGCGGCGGGCGGGCGGCCGGAGGTCGCGGCCGGGCCCGAGCACGTACGGCTCACCGGCGGGATGGTCGAACAGGTCGACGGCCGGCGCCGGCTCGCCGTCGGCCTGCTCGAGTCGGCGGGCCGGACGGGACACGTGCGGATCGAGTGGGCGCGGGAGCCGCTGGCGGCGCAGGCCTGCGACCTCGCGGGCCGGCCGCGGGGCGACGTGACCGTTGCGATCGAGGGCCGCGCCACCGTAGTGTTTCTCCGGCGGCACGAATGGCTGCACCTGCTCGTGGACTTCCCGGCATGATCATCACGCTCGACGGACCGGCCGGCGCGGGGAAGAGCTCGGCGGCCCGTGCCTTGGCGGCCCGTCTCGGCTGGTGCTACATGGACACCGGCGCCATGTACCGTGCCGTCACCCTCGTGGCGCTCGAGCGCGGCATCCCGCTCGCGGACGCGACCGCCATGGCGGCCCTCGCGGAGGAGATCCGCATCGAGTTCCGCTCCGGCCGCGTGCTCGTCGACGGCCGCGACGTGTCCGTGGAGATTCGCACCGAGCGGATCACCGCGGCCACCCGTCCCGTGGCCGACGCCCCGCCGGTCCGCGCGGCGATGAAGCACATCCAGCGGCGCATGGCGGAGGGGCTCGACATCGTCACCGAGGGCCGCGACCAGGGGTCGGAGGTGTTCCCGCAGGCCGACGTGAAGGTGTTCGTGACGGCGTCGCCGGAGGAGCGTGCCCGGCGACGGCACCGTGAGGAGCAGGCCCGCGGCAGCGGGCTGTCGCTCGCCGAGGTGCTCGCCGCCCAGGCCGTCCGCGACGAGGGCGACCGCAGCCGCTCGGTGGGGGCGATGCGGGCCGCGGACGACGCCGTGGTCCTCGAGACCGACGGCCTCGCCCCGGAGGAGGTGGTCGATCGGCTCGTGGCCCTGATCGAGGCGCGGCGCGGCCCGCGGGGGGCATGAGCGGCCCGCCCGCATCGGTCGGCCCCAGGCCGCGCGGCGGCGGCCACACGACGTTCGGCCGCTGGCTGTATTCGGTGCTGTGGGTGACGAGCCGCACGCTCGGCGTGGCGCTGTTCGGGTTTCGCAGCCGGTTCGACGAACCGCTGCCGGCGGAGGGCGGGCTGCTCGTGCTCTCGTCGCACCAGAGCCATCTCGACCCGCTGCTCCTCGGCCTGGCCACGGACCGGCGGCTGTCGAGCATGGCCCGCAGTTCGCTCTACCGCTTCAAGCCCTTCGGCTTCGTGATCACGGCGCTCGACGCCGTGCCGATCGATCGCGAGGCGTCGGCGGTGGCGGCGATGAAGGTGGTGATCGGGCGGCTGCAGGGCGGGGCGGCGGTGATCGTGTTCCCCGAGGGAACGCGGACGGGCGACGGCCGGCTTGGCGACATCAAGGGGGGCTTCGCGATCCTGGCCAAGCGGGCCCGCGTGCCGATCGCGCCGGTGGCTATCGTGGGCGCCTACGAGAGCTGGCCGCGATCGCGGCGGTTCCCGCGGCCGGGCCGAATCCGCCTCGAGTTCGGCCGGGTGCTCACGGTCGACGAGGTGGCCGCGCTCGACGAGCAGGCGCTCGTCGCGGAGTGCACGCGGCGGCTCGTCGCGCTCGACGCCCGCGGCCGCGCGGCGCTGGCGGGCGAGCGGGTCAGGGAGTCGGCGGACCCGCCGGCCGGGCCCGCTTGAAGGGATCGATCGTGCCTCCGCCCACGCCCGGGGGCGGCGCGTCGGGCGACGTGCCGAAGGGGAGCAGGTTCGGCCACTCGAGGTTCATGCCCGGCCACTGGGGCGCGGCGGGCGGCGCCGCCGGCGGGGCGGACCGTTCGGTCGGGGCCGGCCGCGGGATCGGCGGCGGGCCGGTGAGCAGGTCGCCGGGCGTCGGGAAGGCCGAGCCCGGCGCCGTCGACACGGGCATGGCGGGCACGCCCGGCAGGCCGTGCTCGAGCACCCGGACCGACACGTCGTCGATCAGCGCCTCGCCGAGCCCGGTGACCGCGAAGGTGACCACCAGTGGCTCGCCCACGGCGTCGGGCGGTGCGATCCGGTAGACCGCCAACCGCGTCCAGTCGCGGGTCACGCCCACCCGCTCGGCCAGGGCCGGGCCGCCGAGCGAGTCGAAGACCAGCAGGCCGTCGACGCTGCCCTTGATCGGCTTGGGCACCCAGACGCGGGCGGAGATCTCCAGGAGTTTGCCCACGGGCACCTGCAACGCGGGCGTGGTGATCCACACCGGCGGCGTCTCGACGACGACCGGCGGGGCGTCGGTTTCCGCGGCCCGCGCCTCGAGCCGCAGGCAGCCGCCCCCCGCGAAGGGCTTGGTGCGGGAGATCTCCACGGCCGTGCGGATCTCGGGCTGCTCCTGCGCGAAGTGTCGCCAGCCCGCGCCGGACAGGTCGTCGACCCGTTCCATGCCGCCTCCCGGCAGGAGTTCGGCGCCCGGCACGGCGGAGGCGATCGCCGCGGTGAACCGCCACTGCTCGCCGAGCGTGGCGTCGGAGATGGAAAGCGGGCTGGCCATCAGCGAGAGCAGCGAGCCGGTGCCCTGGATGCCCCGCTCCCAGGCCAGCCGCTCGAACTGGCCGCAGATGGCGGCGCAGCGGCGGAACTTCTCCACCGCCGTCGCCGGGTCGCTCGCGGCCAGGGCCTCGGCGTCGACGGCGTCCTGCCGGGCCGCGCCGAGCATGGACGCCACCGGGAGGTTGCCGAGTGCCGTCGGCGGCAGGGCCCCGAGGAGCGCCGCGTCGTCCGCGAGCACGAGGCCGGCGAGCGTGCGGGCCGAGGCCATCTCGGCCGGCGCGGCCTGCCGCAACCGTTCCTGCACGTGGGCCGTGACGGCCGGCTCGCCGCTGCACAGCACCAGCGCGTGCGACGTGAAGTGGTCGAGCGTGACCGCCACGCCGCCGGTCACCCGCCGCTGCCGGAGCGGCTTGAGTCCTCCGGGGCCGACGACCCAGGCCTGGTGGGCCTCGGGCATGCCCGGCACGAGCACCGTCAGCGCCGCCTCGTCCTTGGGCAGCGCCCCCTCGTACCGCCGCGCGCAGATCTGCGTGCCCTGCACGCACCGCCAGGCGACCACCATCCGCGCCCGCGCGGCTTCGATGACCACGGCCTGCACCTCCGGGTCGCTCGTCTGGGCGGCCGCCGAGAAGCGTCCCGCCGCGGCCCAGGGCTCGAGCACGGCGAGCCGCATGTTCATCTCGCGGGAGGCGGCGGCCCGGAGCCGCGCCTCGTGGTCGTCGGCGTCGATGCGGCTGCTCGACGCGAAGAGGATGCCGCGGGTGCCGGCGGCCACGGCGGAGAGCGACGCCAGGCACAGGCTCTCGGGATCGACGGCGAGGCCGCGGCCGCCGATGCCCGCCAGCGCCGCCGCCTGCCGGGCCGCCCGGGGATCGATCTCGGTCGAGAGCGTGGCCAGGAGCGGCGTGCCCGGCCGTGTCAGCCGCGGCCGTTCGCGGAGCCAGGTGAGGTAGTCGGCGAGTTCGAGGCTCGTGCCGAGGACCGTGCGGCGGGCCACCAGCATGTCGAGGTGCCGCGACACCTCGCGCAGGCCCGAGTCGGCCGAGGCGATCAGCGGCCGGCCCTGCCGCAGGTCGCAGGCCCGGATGCGGCGGGCCTGCTCGGCCAGCGGCTCGACGTCGCCGGCCGC
>JBIIDT010000047.1:0-23256 GCA_044238145.1 Pirellulales bacterium
CGGCCGCGGCCTCCCGGCCGAGGATCGCCGCCAGGGTGCTGCGACACAGGGCCTGTCCCTCGGCCAGCGGCGTGCCGCCGCGAATCGAGCCGATGAACGCCGCCATGCTCCGCCGGTGCCGCCCGGCACCGGTGCCGGCGGCCCGCAGGTCGCAACCGCCGCGGGTGCCGCGGACCTGCTCCTCGATGCGGTCGGTGCCGCCGGGGCGGCGGACGAGGCCGGCGTCGAGGACGCGTCCATCCGCGAAGCGGTAGCGGACGGCCACGCCGGCGGTCGGGATGGCGACGGACGGCTCAGCCAGCACGGGTGCCTCGTCGCCGAGGGCCCAGAGCAGCTTGTCGAGGGCATGCACCTGCTGCTCGACGAAGTCGCCGCCGGAGAGGCGGGCCGACGAGATCCAGTCGCGGTGGGCAGCCTCCGCGGGCGTCAGCCCGGGGGCAGGAGCGCGGCGCCACGCGGGGCCGAGGCGGCTCGTGGCGACGGCTGCGACCGGGATGCCGATCGCGCCGTCACGGATCGCGGCGACGGCGCGGATCGTGGTCGGGTCGTGCCGCCAGGCCAGGCCGCTGCCGACCGCGAGCCCGGCCGCCGTCGCCTTGTCGAAGGCCGCGTGGATCACGGCGACACCCGCGGCATCGATCGCGGCCGGCGCCTCGCAGTAGACGTGCCGGCCCGCGGCCACGGCCGCCGCGGCCTGGGCCGGGCGGGCGTCGGGCGACGTGGCCAGGATGACGACGTCGAGGTCGGCCTCCATGAGCCGCCGCCAGGCATCTTGACCGGTGAACCGGCCGGCGGTCGGGCACGCGGCCGCCGCGCCGCAGTTCCGGTCAAGGACCGCCAGGGCGGCGTCGACCTGATCCGCGAACAGGTCCGCGAGGGCCGTGATCCGCACGGCCGGATCGGCGGCCGCGGCCTGGGCGGCGGCGCCCGTGCCGCGGCCGCCGCAGCCGACGAGTCCCACCCGCAGCCGGTCCGAACCCGCGGCGAACCACCCGCCGGCCGGCCGGGGCGCGGCGACCGTCGCAGCTAGGGATCCGGCCGCGGCACAGGTGCCGCCGAGGAACGAGCGACGGACGAAACGGGATGCGGACATGGCGGCAGTCTCCCCGGGGGATCGGCGCGGCCCGACGCGGGCCGACGAGAATGTTGTAGGGGCTGTCCGCGGCCGCTGGCAAACGCCGCCGCGGCCGGCGTCAGGGGCGCCGCGCGGCGAGCCGGGCCATGGCCCGGTACACCTCGTTTTCCGCCGCGTCCGGCGTGCGGCCGAAGGCGGCCTCGAACTCCTCGAGCCGTTGCTCCGCCGAGTCGGCGCCGCAGGGTTGCTTCGCCGCGATCGTCTCCAGGTAGGCGGCGAACGCGGCGCGGTCGGTGGTCGTCAGGAAGTGGGTCAGCGCCCAGGCCCGGGCGTAGGCGTCCAGCCCCGTCTCTGCGGCGCGGAAGGCCGCGTCGCCGGCGACGATTTCCCGCAGGCCACCGGGGCGGTGCGTCTTGAGGAAGTGCTCCAGGCGGGCGCGGTTGACGCCACCGACGCCCCGCCAGCCGCGGGCGTTCGTCAGGTCGGGAGTCTCGAAGCAGGTCGCGATTCCCTCGCTCACCCAGACCGGCACCGGAGCGAGCCGGCGGTGCATGCCGGTGTTGAAGGCCATCTGGTGGGTGGCCTCGTGCACGAGCGTGGAGACGAGGCCGGCCGCCTCGGGGCTGGCGAGGATCTCGAGGCCGGCGCGGCCGGGCCGGCGGCCGCCGGGCCGCACGAGCGCGTCGCTGCCGGTGAGGTCGAACGTGGTGACGCGGTTGGAGAGCAGGTTGTAGTAGCCGACGATGCGGTCGGCGGCCGCACCGAGGTCACGGGCGGCGTAGGCCTCGTAGTCGCGCCGCTCCGCGAAGATCACGACGACCAGCGGCCGGTCGGGCCGGCGGATCTCGACGCCGGCGTTGGACCAGTAGGTGACGAAGGTGTCGAACAGCCGCTCGAACAGGCTGGCGCACCAGACGGCATAGTCGCGCGAGGTGTCGAAGCAGACGACGAAATGCTTCGTGACGTGCAGGTCGAAGCCCGGTGGCAGTTCGCCGAGGATCCGTCGGCCGAGGTCGCGAGGCGTCTGCTCCGGCGGGTCGCCGGCGAGCGGCTGCCGCGCGGTGATCGCGTCGGGCTGGAGCAGTTCGTACCGCTGGTCGTCGAGTTCGAGCAGGACCCCGCCGTCGACCGCCTCGACGACGACGGTTCCCTCGAGCGTGCGCGGACCCGCGGCCGTCCGCGTCTCGACCCGCTCCCGCGGTGCGGCCGGCTCGGCGGCGCCGGCGAGGGTGCAGGCCAGCGCCAGCAGGCAGGTTGCGCGAGGGGGCGTCCGCAGGTTCACGGGCGGCACTCCGGCGGTGGGGACCGGGCGATGCAATCAGTTTGCTTCGCCGCCCGCCAGCCCGAAAGCGGCGGGCCATGCGGGGCGCGGCAAGCTGGGCGGTTCTGGCGGCGCCGCCCCGGCCGCTGGTCTGGCGACGAACGGGCCGGGCGGCTATCGTCCGCGGCCCCTCGCCCCGCGACCATGCCATGAACACCCGCTGCACGCTCCACCGGGCGGCCCGCCTCGCGGCCGGCTGCCTCCTCCTCGTCGGCTGTGCCTCGCGCCAGCCGTGGACGCCGTTTCACGATCCGGCGAAGGCCGCCCGGGACCGGGCACAGTACGGACCGACGGCCGACGAGCGGATGCAGGCGATGGTCGAGGATGCCAAGCAGGCCCGGGCCGGCGGGGCGGCCGCGCAGGAGGCGTTCACGCAGTCGCTCGTGGCGGCGGTCCTCGCGGAGCACGACCCGCGGGTGCGGTGCGAGATCCTGGAGACCGCGGCGGGGTTCGACACGGCCGCCGCCGCGTCGATCTGCCGGGGCGCCCTGCAGGATCCGGAGCCGCGGGTGCGGATGGCGGCCTGTTCGGCGTGGGCGAAGCGCGGCGGCCCCGAGGCGGTGCAGCTGCTCGCGGCCCGGTACCAGACCGACACGGAGATCGACGTCCGCCTGCGGGCCCTGCGGGAACTCGGGACGCTGGGCGACAAGGAGGCGATCCCGGTGCTCGCGCGGGCGCTGGAGGACTCCGACCCCGCCGTGCAGTATCGGGCGGTGGCCGCCCTGAAGAAGGTGAGCGGCCGCGATCTCGGCAACGACGTCAACCGGTGGCGGGAGTGGGCCGCGGATCCCGACGGAAGTGCCGCGGAATGGTCGGTCGCGGAGGCGTTTCGCCGGCTCTGGTGATCGGTCGCCGGACGCACCTGCCTGGCGGACCGTGACGGTCCGGCAAGCCGGGCGGGATGCGGCCCGCGGGCGGGCTGACCGGACCCTCGGGCGACCGCTCCCGGCGGCCACGGTCTCCGCGGCCGGGGTGCCGATACCGCAGACACATTGTCATCGCAGATTTCCCCGCTCTGGACATCCATGCGCCCCAGCCGTGAAGCCGCCGCCGAGACCATCTGTACCGGGCGGCTCGGCCGGACCGCTTCCGGCCGACCGCGGTGGCGTGCGGCCCTCGTCGCCCTGCTCGCGGTGGTGATCGGCGGACCCGGGGCGCCGCCGGCGCGGGCCGCGGGCGGCAAGACCCGCGCGACGCCGCGGCTGTTCGAGGGGCTGTTCGGCGGCAAGGAGCCGACGCCCGACTTCATTCCGCTCCCGCAGCCGCCCTCCGCCGAGGAGGCCGAGCAGGCCGCGCGGATGGCCGCCGTTCCCAGGGCGGGGAAGGCCGTCGTCGCGGCTCCCAGCCGCCCCGTCCCCCGGCCGACGCCCTCCCGGCCGACGCGGCTGCCCACCTGGCGGGAGACCGTCGACTTCGGCTCGGCCCTCCAGGCATCGACGCGGCAGGTGATCCGCGACGCCGCCGATCCCGCCTTCAAGGCCCGCTCCCGACCGACGCCCCCCCCGCCGGCCACCGCGCTGGTCATCACGGCGAAGGAGGGCAGCCGTCGGGCCACGCCGCCGATCATCGCCACGCGGCTGCAGCCCACCGGCGTGCCGGCGCCGCGGACGCAGCGGTTCGAGCGGCTGCGGGCGAACATCGCCCGCACGCTGACCACCTACCAGCGGCGGCCGCTCAACACCGCCCAGCACACGCCCTGGGAGGTGATGCACGGCTTCATCGCCTTCGGCATCCCCACGCAGATCCGCGTGGGCGGGCCGGCCGGCGATCTCGTCAACGCCATCGGCTGGTCGAACATGGGCGGCCGCTGCCGCGGCCAGGTGATGCTGGCCGCGACCGACGACCGGCTCGTGGCCCTCAAGGGCGTCGGCGTCCAGGGACACTCGGCGCAGTACCTGGCGATCCTCGCCCAGTGCCGCGTGGCGGCCAACTCCCCGGTCACGCTGCAGTCGAAGTCGTTCACCGTCGCCGACCTGATCGAGGAGGAGAAACTCTCCTGCAAGGCGGGCACCGAACTCACCTTCGCGCTCATCGGCCTGGCCCACTACCTGCCCACCGACGCCCGCTGGCAAAGCCGCGACGGCGTGGCGTGGTCGCTCGAGAAGCTGGTCGAGGAGGAGATCGTGCAGCCGATCCGCGGGGCCCCGTGCGGCGGCACCCACCGGCTCTTCGGCCTGGCCTACGGCTGCCAGCGGCGGCTGCGGGCCACCGGCAGCCTCGACGGGGCCTACCTGCGGGCCGACAAGTACGTCCGCGACTACCAGAACTTCACGCTCGCGAAGCTCCAGAACCGCGACGGCTCGTTCAGCACCGAGTGGTTCAAGTATCCGGCCGACCGCGACGACGACATCGACCGCAAGATCCAGACCACGGGCCACATCCTCGAGTGGCTCGTCGCCTCGCTCGATCAGGAGCGGCTCTACGAGCCGCGGATCGTGGCGGCCACGGAGTTCCTCGTCTCGGCGCTGGCCCGCGAGCCGGCCCGGGAATGGAAGCTCGGGCCCCTCGGCCACGCCCTGCACGCGCTCAACGTGTACCAGGAGCGGGCCTGGGGCACGGTGCTGCCGGGTGGCATCGCGGCCTTCCACGGACCGATGAAGGCGGCATCCGCGTCGCCCATGCTCGCCGAGGAGCCGGACGAGGGCGGCGAGTCGCGCCGCCGCTAGCCTCCGCTCCTTGAACCGGGCGGCCGTTGCCCGTACGCTTGCGCCGCGGGTTCGCCGCAGGAGCGCGTCATGGCACCGGCCGAAATCACCCCGCAGTTGGCCCAGGTCCTCGAGGCCGCGGCGCGACTCTGCGAGGCGACCACCTCCGAGGCCATCCTCCTGATGGTCGACCAGCGGCTCGACTGGGAGCGGGTGCGGCAACTGACCGGCACCGTCCCGGTGCTCGTGGCGGCCGACGACGAGGCCGAACTCGCCGGCACGGGCGACCACGGCTTCAAGAACATCCCCCTCGACGTCACCGGCCTGCCGGTGCACGAGCGGCTCGCCCAGGCGCTGCTCGAATGCGTGGCCGACGAGATGATCGCGCCGGAGGCCCAGGTGGTGGCCGTGTACAGCGGCTTCGAGGCGGGCACGATCGACTCCGTGAGCCTGCTGCGGCTGGAGGAGCACCTCGGCCAGCTCACGATCCGCGACCTGCGGAACCTGGAAACGAAGGTGCCGCTGGATACGCTCAAGCTCGTCGTCGACCTGGCCGTGGAGATCGGCCGCGAGGGCCGCGAGGGGAAGCCGGTGGGCACCCTGTTCGTCGTCGGCGACGCCCGCAAGGTGATCCAGTCGAGCCACTCGATCGGCTTCGATCCCGTCCGCGGCTACAGCCGCTCCGAGCGCCGGCTCAACGATCCCCGCGTCCGCGAGGGCATCAAGGAGATCGCCCAGCTCGACGGCGCCTTCGTGGTCGGCTCCGACGGCACGGTCGAGGCCGCAGCCCGCTACATCGACGCCTCGGCGGAGAACGTGTCGGTGGCCAAGGGCCTCGGGGCGCGGCACTGGGCGGCGGCCGCGATCACGCGGCGGACCAAGAGCGTGGCCGTGGCCGTGAGCGAGACCAGCGGCACGGTGCGGATCTTCCAGAACGGCGAGGTGGTGCTCCGCATCGAGCCCTTCCGCCGCGCCATGAAGTGGAAGGATTTCGAATACGAGCCGCCGGGGTCGGAATGACCGCCACGGCCGCCCCCGCGCCCGATCCCGACCTCCACGGCAAGACCGTGTGGGCGATCGACACGCTGTCGCGGGCCTACCAGCTGTTCCACGCGCTGCCGGAGATGACGGCCCGCGACGGCACGCCGGTGTCGGTCGTCTTCGGTTTCACCCGCGACCTGCTCGACATCGTGGAGAAGCGCCGGCCCGACTACCTGCTGTGTGCCATGGATCCGCCGGGACCGACGTTCCGGCACGAGAAGTTCACCGCCTACAAGGCGAACCGGGCCGAGATGCCCGCCGACCTCGTGCCGCAGATCCCGCTCGTCCGCCGGCTGCTCGAGGTGTTCGGCATCCCCTGCCTGGAGGTCGCCGGCTTCGAGGCCGACGACGTGCTGGCCACGCTCGCCGCCCGCACGGTCGCGGCCGGCGGCGGGTGCACGATCGCCACGTCCGACAAGGACGCCCGCCAGCTCCTCGGCCCGCAGGTGCGGCTGTTCAACCTGCGGACCGGCGCGAGCCTCGGCCCCGACGAGCTGCTCGCCGAGTGGGGCATCCGCCCCGACCAGGTGGTCGACTTCCTGGCCCTCGTCGGCGACGCGGTCGACAACGTGCCGGGCGTGCCGGGCATCGGGCCGAAGATCGCCGCCGAGCTCCTGCAGAAGCACGGCACCCTCGAGGGCGTGCTCGCGAACGTGGAGGCGGTGTCGGGGGCGAAGCGCAAGGAGAACCTCCGCGCCCACGGCGGCACGGCGCGGGCCGGCCGGGAACTCGTGGCGCTCGAGACGGCCGTGCCGCTCGACATCCCCTGGGACGCCGGTGCCCTGCACGCCCCCGACGCGGAGGCCCTCGCCGAACTGTGCCGGGAGTGCGGCTTCCGCAGCCTGCTCGACCGCGTGGTGCAGGCGGGTGGCCGCGGTGCCGCGCCGGCGCCGGTGGCGAAGCCCCGCTCGGCCGGCACGCTCTTCGATCTGGACGGCGATGAGCCCGCGTCCCCGGCCGCCGTGCAGCCGCTGACGGTTCACGAACCGGGGGACGACGCGGCGATCGCGGCGGCGGTGGCTCGGCTGCGGTCGGCCGGCCCGCTCGCGATCTGCGTGTCGCGGCCCGCGGCGGGCGGGCTGCTCGCCCGGCCGGCGGGCATCGCGCTCGCCACCGGGGACGACGCCTTCTGGTTCGACGCCGCCGCGCTCGCGGGGCGGGACGACCTGCGCCGGCTGCTGGCCGACCCGGCCGTCGCCAAGCACGGCCACGATCTCAAGCGACAGGACGTGGCCCTGCGGACGCTCGGCATCACGCTGGCGGGCTGCGCGTTCGACACGCTGCTGGCGGCCTACCTTCTCGAGGCCGGGGAGCGGAACCTCGGGCTGGTCGAGACGGCGATCCGCCACGGCGTGCCCGGCGTCGATCCCGCCGCCGCCGCGGCCCTCGAGCATCCTGCCGCCGCCGCCCACGCCGCCCGCCACTGCGGTCTCGTGCAGGGGCTGGCGGCGCGGCTGCCGGAGAAGCTCGCGGCCGAGGGGCTCGCCGACCTCTGCGCCACGGTCGAGCTGCCGCTGGCGACCGTGCTCGCCGACATGGAGTTTCGCGGCGTGCGGATCGACGCCCCGGCGCTGGCCGCCCTGTCCACGGAGTACGCGGCCCGCCTCGCGACGCTCGAGGCGGAGATCCACGCCCTCGCGGGCCGCGCCTTCGCGATCGCCTCGCCGGTGCAGCTGCGGGCCGTGCTCTTCGACGAGCTCGGCCTGCCGGTGGTGAAGCGGGGGAAGACCGGGCCGAGCACCGACGCGGAGGTGCTCGAGCAGCTCGCCCCGATGCATCCGCTGCCGGAGAAGCTGCTCGAGCACCGCCGCTACGCCAAGCTCAAGAGCACCTACGTCGACGCCCTGCCGGCCCTCGTCGAACCGGGCACGGGCCGGATCCACACGTCGTTCAACCAGACGGTCACCGCCACCGGCCGGCTCAGTTCCAGCGACCCGAACCTGCAGAACATCCCGATCCGTACGGCCGAGGGGCGGCAGATCCGCGCGGCCTTCCTGCCCGGGGAGGCCGGCTGGCGGTTCGTGGCCGCCGACTACTCGCAGATCGAGCTGCGGATCCTCGCCCACCTCTCCGGCGACGCGGCCATGCGGGCGGCGTTCGCCGCCGGCGAGGACATTCACGCGCGGACGGCGGCGGCGGTGTGCGGTGCGGCGGCCGCCGACGTCACGCCGGCCATGCGGCGGGTGGCGAAGGCGGTCAACTTCGGCATCCTCTACGGCCAGTCGGCCTTCGGCCTGGCCAAGGCGCTCGGCATCCCGCAGCCCGAGGCCGCCGAGTTCATCGCCGGCTACTTCCGCGTCTTCGCCGGGGCCGCCGCCTTCATGGACGAGGTCCTCGACCGGTGCCGGCGCGACGGCCACGTGACCACCATGCTCGGCCGCCGCCGGGCGATCGCGGGCGTCCGCGACCGCGAGCGGCGCCGCACCGCCGCCGGCGTGCTCGCGCTCACGCTCCCCGAGCGGGAGGCCGTGAACACGGTCGTGCAGGGCTCGGCGGCCGACCTCATCAAGCTGGCGATGCTCCGGGTCGCGGCCCGGCTCCGTGCGGAGCGGCGCCGGGCGGCGCTCGTGCTGCAGATCCACGATGAACTGCTCATCGAGTCGCCGCCCGAGGAGGTGGCCGACGTGGAGCGGATCGTCGCCACGGAGATGAGCGAGGCGATGAAACTCTTGGTGCCGGTCGAGGTCTCGGTGCACTCCGGCGGCACCTGGGCGGAGTGCGAGTGAGGGCGGGATGATCGTCATCGGGCTGGTGGGCAGGATCGGCGCGGGCAAATCGACGGTGGCGCGGATGTTCGCCGACCTCGGCGCCGAGGTGCTCGACGCCGACGCCCTGGCGCACGAGGCGCTCGCGGATCCGGCGGTCCGCGACGAGGTCGTGGCACGGTTCGGGGCGGGGGTCCGCGACGACGACGGCCGCATCTCCCGCGCCGCTCTCGCCGCCCGGGTCTTCGGGCCGACCCCGGAGCACGCGGCGGCCCTCGTCCGGCTCGAGGCGGTCGTGCATCCCTGGGTGCGGCGGCGGATCGACGAGCGGCTCGCGGCGGTGCGGGAGGCCGAGCTGGCCGACGGGCGGCGCCGGGTGGCCGTGCTCGACGTGCCGCTGCTCGTGCAGTCGGGCTGGGACGCCGCGTGCGACCGGCTCGTCGTCGTCGAATGTGAGGATCGCGTGCGGCGGGCTCGGCTCGCCGCACGCGGTTGGAGCCCCGAGCAGGTCGCCGCCCGCGACCGGGCCTGGGAACGGGCCGGCGGCCCGGCGGCGGCCCCGGAAAAATCGACGGCCGTGGATGCCTCCGGCGATCCGGCCTATACTCGGAACCAGGTCGATCGCTTCTGGATGACGTTGCCGGCACGCTGATGCCGTCTGCGGCTCTCGGAGGCGGCCGGCCTCCAGCCCGCCGGGGATCTTCGTCGATTCGCCCGTCAGACCGTGGCCCAGCCACGCGTCCCGACGGCCCCTCCGCTTCCCACCTCGCTCCACACCCTCGAATGTCCGGGCGGCTCCCGCCCCAGGTGCCCCATGGCAGACACCGACCCGCCGCTCCCCGCCGACACCGACCGCGAGCCAATGTCCATCGCGGAGGAGATCGCCGCCGAGGTCAAGGACGGGGCCGATGTCGTCGACCGCTACGAGGCGCTGAAGAAGGGCGACTCGCAGGTGGCCGAACTGCAGCGGCTCTCGATGCAGGAACTCGTCGAACTGGCCCGCACGGAGAACGTCGGCGACGTCAGCGGCGCCCGCAAGCAAGACCTCGTATTCCGCATCCTCCGCGAACGGGTGAAGCTCAACGGCCTGATGTTCGGCGAGGGCACGCTGGAGATCCTCCCCGACGGCTTCGGCTTCCTCCGCAGCCCCGACGCCCACTACCTCTCCTGCCCGGACGACATCTACGTCTCGCCCAGCCAGATCCGCCGCTTCGGCCTGCGGAACGGCATGAGCGTGGCCGGCCAGATCCGCCCCCCGAAGGAGAGCGAGCGGTACTTCGCGCTGCTGCGGGTCGAGGCCATCAACGGCGAGGATCCTGCCAAGCTCTCCACGCGGCGGTTCTTCGACGACCTCACGCCGCTGCACCCCGACGAGCGGATCGTGATGGAGACCACGGCCGAGGAGATCGCGACGCGGGTCGTCGACCTGATCGTGCCGATCGGCTTCGGGCAGCGGGGGCTGATCGTCAGCCCGCCGCGGGCCGGCAAGACGATCCTCATGCAGAAGATGGCCCGGGCCGTGCTCACCAACTATCCCGAGGCCTACGTCTTCATGCTCCTCATCGACGAGCGTCCCGAGGAGGTCACCGACATGGAGCGGCAGGTGAAGGGGCCGTCCTGCGAGGTGATCAGCTCCACCTTCGACGAGAACGCGAGCCGCCACGTGCAGGTCGCCGACATGGTGATCGAGAAGGCGAAGCGGCTCGTGGAGTATGGCCGCGACGTGGTCATCTTCCTCGATTCGATCACCCGGCTCGCCCGGGCCTGGAACTCCGAGGTGCCCAACTCGGGCAAGATCCTCTCCGGCGGCGTCGACTCGGGCGCCCTGCAGCGGCCGAAGCGGTTCTTCGGCAGCGCCCGCAAGGTGGAGGAGGGGGGCTCGCTGACGATCATCGCCACGGCGCTCGTCGACACCGGCAGCCGGATGGACGACGTGATCTTCGAGGAGTTCAAGGGCACGGGCAACCTCGAGATCGTGCTCGACCGTCGCCTGGTGGACAAGCGGATCTACCCCGCGATCGACATCAACCGGTCCGGCACCCGCCGCGAGGAGATGCTGCTGGAGCCCGACGAGTACCGGCGGATCTGCGTGCTGCGGAGAGTCCTCGGCGACATGAATCCCGTCGACGCGATGGAACTGCTCGTCAATCGGCTCTCGAAGACGAAGTCGAACAGCGAGTTTCTCATGTCGCTGAAGTCGTAGGGCGGGGGCACGATGGGCGACTCGAGCGGCAAGTCCCGGCCTGGAGCCGCGATCGCCGGCCTGCCCGGCGGCGTCCGGGTGGCGGTCGTCGTCGCCCGCTGGAACGAGACGGTCACGCGGGGCATGCTCGATGCGGCCCGCGCCACGCTGGCCGCGGCCGGGCTGGCGGACGATGCCGTCGACGTGGTCTGGGTGCCGGGCTCGTTCGAACTGCCGCTGGCGGCCGACCGCCTCGCCGCCACGCGGCGTTACGCCGCCGTGCTCTGTCTCGGCGCGATCATCCGTGGCGAGACGTCGCACGATCGTCATATCGCCACGGCCGTCGCCGGCGGGATCGAGCAGACCGCCCGGGCGCGGGGCCTGCCCGTTCTGTTCGGCGTGCTCACCTGCGACACGCCGGCCCAGGCGGCCGCGCGGTCCGGCGGTAGCGCGGCCGACGGCTACCTCGGCAACAAGGGGGCCGAGTGTGCCGCCGCCGCCGTGGAGATGATCGCCGTACTGGCCGCGATCGGCCCGGCCGCCCCCGCCGACCGTGCGGAGCCGCCGGCATGACGCGCCGCAGCCGGGCTCGGGAGGTCGCGCTCCAGGTGCTCTACCAGGCCGAGGTGAACCCGGGGACCGCCCCCCACGATCGCGTGCGGTTCCTCAAGGGCCGCCTCCGCTCCGGGGCGCTCGTGGCCTTCGCGGAGTCGCTCGTGGACGGCGTCGGCCGGCATCGCGAGGCGATCGACGCCGTCCTCGAGGCCCGCTCGCAGAACTGGCGGGTGGCGCGGATGGCGGCCACCGACCGCGCGGTGCTGCGGATGGCCGTCTTCGAGATCGGGCACACCGACACGCCGGGGCCGGTGGTCGTCGACGAGGCCATCGAACTGGCGCGGCGCTACGGCAACGAGCACTCGCCGCGGTTCGTGGCCGGCATTCTCGGCAGCGTGCTCGCCGACCGGCCCCCGGCGACCGCCCCCGCACCCTGACGAGGACCCCGCTTGATGGCCATCTTCGGCTTCGGCCGCCAGGACACGCCCGACGAGCCCGCCGACCCCGACGCGGGCGGGCGGCCCCGCGGCATCCTCGACCGGCTGCGGGCCGGGCTCGCGAAGACGGCCCAGGTGCTGAGCACGGACGTGCGCGACCTCTTCAAGCGGGAGGGGCGGCTCGTGGACGAGCCGTTCCTCGAGGAGCTGCGGGCCGCGCTGGTGCGTACCGACATGGGGCCGGCCGCCGCGGAGGCCATCGTGGCCGACGTCCGCGAGCGGCTGCGGGCCCGCGTCGTCGATCCCGCGGTGGTGGTCGATTCGATCCGCAGCCAGCTGCTCGCGCGGCTCGCGGCCGCGTCGGCGGGCGTCGCGATGGCGGCGACCGGGCCGACCGTGATCCTCGTCACCGGCGTGAACGGCTCGGGCAAGACGACGTCGATCGCCAAGCTCGCTCGGCTGTTCACCCGCGACGGGAAGAGGGTCGTCCTCGGTGCGGGCGACACGTTCCGGGCGGCGGCCGTCGAGCAACTGGCGATGTGGGCCGCCCGCCTGGGGGCGGAGATTGTCCGCGGCGAGCCCGGCTGCGACCCGGCGAGCGTCGCCCACCGGGCGGTCGCCCGGGCGGTGGAGGGGGGCTTCGACGTGTGCATCGTCGACACCGCCGGCCGGCTCCAGACCCAGTCGAACCTGATGCAGGAGCTCGGCAAGATCCGCCGGGTGATCGCCAAGCAGATCCCCGACGCGCCGCACGAGACGCTGCTCGTCATCGACGCCACGGCCGGGCAGAACGCCCTCTCCCAGGCGAAGGGCTTCAAGGAGGCGGCTGGTTGCACCGGGATCGTGCTGGCCAAGCTCGACGGCTCGGCCCGCGGGGGCGTGATCGTGCCGGTGGCCGAACAGTTCGGCCTGCCGGTGAAGTTCGTCGGCGTCGGGGAGGCCGCCGACGACCTCGAGCCGTTCGATGCCGAGGCCTTCCTGGCGGCCCTGCTCGAGGGGACGTTCGCGGCGGGCTGACGGGCCGCCGGGCGGTCGTGTTTTCCCCGCCCGCAGGGTCTGCCACGGCGGGTATCGGTCCCGGCGACCCTGCCGGCCCCGGGGCCGGCGTCTGTCGCGGCCGGAGGGGGCGCGACGATACCCAGAACCGGGCGGGGGTTCTCACGATACGGCCTTGGCGGACCGTGCGGGGGCGTCCTTCGGGATTCACACGCTGCGACAGGCTGCGAGCGTCGCTGTCTGCGCATTTCGCCATCGATTGGGAGATTCCGTGACCATGCGATACACCAAGATCAAGCTGCCCTCGTGGGTGGCGGGCGGCCTGCTGGCCGTCGCCTTCGGCGCCACCCATGCCGCCGCCCAGACCGTCCCCGTGGTGCCGAACGTGCCGCAGGAGGACGCCTACCAGCTCCGCGGCCTGCCGCCGCAGGAGGCCGCCCAGGAGGCCGCCTCACCCGAGGAGGCCGGGCCGACCCGCTACCTCGAGACCGAGATGCTCAAGAGCCGCGGAATCAATACCTACGGGTGGGTCAACGCCGGCATCGGCGGAAACGCGTGGGGCGCGCCGTGGAACGGCCCGATCACGTTCAACGACCGCAACTGGATGGGCCAGATGAACCAGCTGTACCTCGTCAACGAGCGGACGCTCGACACCGGCGACGGCGGCTGGGACTGGGGCGGTCGCGTCGACCTGCTCTACGGTACTGACTACATCTACACGACGGCCCGCGGTCTCGACGCCTACCGGGCCGGTGACCCGATCGGCCTCGGGGCTCCGCGGTGGGGCTCCAACAAGTACTACGGTCTGGCGATGCCGCAGCTCTACGGTGAGCTCGGTTACAACGACCTGGCCGTGAAGTTCGGCCACTTCTACACGATCATCGGGTACGAAGTGGTGCCGGCGATCGGCAACTTCTTCTACACGCACGCCTACACCATGCAGTACGGCGAGCCCTTCACCCACACCGGCGTGCTGACCACGTACACGCCGAACGACCAGGTGATCTTCTACAACGGTATCACCAACGGCTGGGACAACTGGGACGACGGCATGACGGCCTTCGGTCCGGTGCAAAACACCAGCTACCCGGGCTTCAACAGCAATGCCGCCTACCTCGGTGGCGTGACGTTCAAGAGCGCCGACGAGTCGCAGACCCTGACGATCACGACCTCCAGCGGCAACGAGCTGCCGCAGTTCGGCGTGCCGATCGCCGGCAACCGGTCGGTGATCAGCACGGTCTACGTCAACGAGTTGACCGACAAGCTCACCTACGTGTTCCAGAACGACAACGGCTGGCAGTTCAACGCCTCCGGGCCGATCGACAACCTGCAGACCGCCCAGTGGTACGGCATCAACCAGTACCTGTTCTACGCGTTCAACGACACATGGACGGGCGGCATGCGGTTCGAGTGGTTCCGCGACAACAACGGATACCGCGTGGTCAACCCGCTGCGGAACTTCGTGTTCGGCGAGGACCCGGTGTACGGCGGCTACACGGGCAACTTCTGGGCCCTGACGTGGGGTCTGAACTACAAGCCCAATGCCAACATCATCGTCCGCCCGGAGTTGCGGTACGACTGGTTCGACGGCACCGGGACCCAGGCGAACGGGCAGCCGTTCGGGCGGGGTGACCAGGATTCGCAGTTCTACGGCGGCTGCGACATCATCTGGCAGTTCTGAATTCACGGCTGCCGGGCCATCCATGGCCCTCCAGGGCCGCCTGGAAGCGAGCACACGAGCGGGGCCCACCGGCAGCGGTGGGCCCCGCGGCTTTTTGGGGGGCTGCGGCACGCGGCGCGGCCTTTGGCCGCTGCGTGCCAGTTGGCCGTTGGACTGCCCGCCTGGATGGCGGGCTTTTGTGAGCCGGCGGCGGCCGGCCAAGGAAACCGAGGCACGATGCCGAGGGTTTCCGTGTTTCATGCACGCGGCGCGGCCTTTGGCCGCTGCGTGCCAGTTGGCCGTTGGACTGCCCGCCTGGATGGCGGGCTTTCGTGAGCCGGCGGCGGCCGGCCAAGGAAACCGAGGCACGATGCCGAGGGTTTCCGTGTTTCATGCACGCGGCGCGGCCTTCGGCCGCTGCGTGCCCCCTCGACCAGTTTTGCGACCGCTTGGCCGGCGGGCTTTTTCTCGCAAGTCGAGCCCCACGTTCCCATATGGGCCAGCGAGGGGGTCTGCGTAATTTGCGCAAGCGGCAGAGTTTTACAGTTTTGCCCCCTCTCGCTAGCCTGCAAACCGACTTTTGACGCTCGGACGCTCGCGGACGGCCTCGCTTCCGCCCGATGAGACCTGTCGGGGTTTCAAGGAGGGAAAATGACGACGACTCTGCCACGTCACCGGCTCGGGATTCATCTTTTCGGGGTCGGCCGCAGCCTGGGCCTGGCCCTGGTGGCCGTCCTGGCCCTCGCGGCCACCTGCCCGGCCGGCGACGCCTGGCTGACGAGCTACGAAGACGCCTTGGCGGCCGCCGAGCGGTCCGGCAGGCCGATCCTCACGATTTTCACCGGCAGCGACTGGTGCCCCCATTGCCGGACGCTCGAGGAAAACGTGCTCCACACGGAGACTTTCAGCCGCTGGGCCCAGGATCGGGTCGTGCTCCTGATGATCGACCTGCCCCAGCAGGGCCTTTCCCAGGAGGAACGCCAGGTCCGGTCGCGGGTGTGCATCAAATACGGGGTGCGGACGTTCCCCAGCGCTCTCCTGATCGGCCCGGACGGGGCCAAGATCACCGGCCAGGCGGGCTACAAGGGGCAGCCGGCCGACGCCTGGGTGGCGGCCATGGAGGGGCACCTGCCCCCGGTGGCCGAGGTGGCCAAGCCCGAGGGGAAGGCCGAGGAGGTGATTTCGTCCCTGGACGAGGCCGTGGAGACCGCCCGGGACGCCAAGCGGCCGATCCTGATCATGGTCTCCCGCCGGGGCGACGCCGAGGCCACCACCCGGATGGCCTCCCTCATCAAGGACCCCGAGTTCGAGTCGCTGGCCAGGGAAAACTTCGTCGTGGCCACGGTGCCCCAGGAGCCTGACGACGCGTCGACCGAGGCCGGCGACCTCGACGACCTCCTCGGCGGGGCGGCCGTCGCCTCGGCCGACGTGGAGCTGATCGTCACCGACGACGGCAAGACCCCGCTGTACACCCAGTCGGGCGCCCAGCCGCCGCACCGCGTCGTCCACGGCCTGCGGCGGTTCCTCGCCGCCCGCCAGACCGTCCGCCGGTAGCCGTCAGGTCCGGAACCGGGCGGCCTCGGCGTTGAGTTCGCCGATCGACCGCCGCAGCTCGTCGAGCGACGCCGTGAACGCGGCCAGCGAGGCCGCCGACTCGCCGGCGTCGGTCCGCAGCGACTCCATCGCGTCGCGGATCTGCCGGGCGCCCTGCGACTGCGACTCCATGCCCTGGTGCACCTGCTCGAGCGACCGGGTCACCGACTGCACCGGCTCGATGATCCGGCCGAGCTTCTCGCTCACGTCGGCCACCTCGCCGATCCGCGCGCTGACCTCGTTGCGGAACCGGTCCATCTCCATCGTGCCGCTGGAGACCGCGGCCTGCATGTCGCGGACCATCCGCTCGATGTCCTTGGTGGCCAGCGCCGTCTGGTCGGCGAGCCGGCGGATCTCGCGGGCCACGATCCGGAAGCCGCGGCCCGATTCGCCCGCCTTCTCGGCCTCGATGGTGGCGTTCACCGACAGGAGGTTCGTCTGCTCGGCGACCTTGGCGATCGTGGTCACGACCGCCGTGATGCCGCTGGCCCGCTGGCTGATCGTGGCGAGCTTGCGGGTGAAGGCGTTCATCGCCTCGTCGAGCTGCTGCATGGAGGCCGCCATGCTGTCGAGGCCGCCGCGGCCCTGGTCGGCGACGGTGGCCGCCTCGCGGGCGATGCCGGTCACCTGGCTGGTGGCGTCGAGGAGCCGCTCGCTGGTGGAGGAGATTTCGGCGACGGCGCCGGAGATCTCCTGGGTGGAGGCGTTGAGGTTGCGGACGGCACGGTCCTGCCGGACGAGGGCCTCGGCCGCGCCCGCCTCCACGCTCGTGAGTCGCTCGCCGGCCGACTGGATGCGGCCGATGAGCCCGCCCAGCGACCGTGCCATGCGGCCGAAGGCCGCGAGCAGCCGCCCCATCTCGTGCCGTCCGCCCTCGGCCACCCGCACGGTGAGGTCGCCGGCGGCGATCGACTCGGCCACGCCCAGGGCCTGCCAGACGGGATCGGCGATAGACCGCACGAGCCACAGGGCGGCCAGCACGCCGGGGATGCCGACCACGAGGGCCGCGGCGGCCGCCGCCAGCGCCTGCCACCACAGGACGTCGCGGCTGGACCTCGTCGACACCGCGACGAGCACCGCCCCGCCGGGTCGGCCGTCGCCGTGCTGCACGGGGGCGGCGACCCGGTAGGCGTCGGCCTCGAAGCGGCCCACCGGCCGGCCGGCGGCGATGGAGTCACGGGCCAGGGCGACGTCGGCCTGGGCCACGGCGAGCGACGCGTCGGAGGCGAGGCCCGACTCGTCGATCCGCCGCGTCACGAGCGGCGTGAACTGGGGGTCGAGGATCCGCACCTCGCGGACCTCGTCGCCGAGCAGCTCGCCGACGAGCCGCCGCAGGGCGATTGTCTCGCCGCCGTCCTCCTCGGCGCAGGCCGCCCCCCGGGCGAGCATGCCGGCGAGGGCCTCGCCGCCGGAGCGGACCTGGTGCAGCACCGCCCGCCGCGCGGCGATCGTCTGCAGGAGCGTGGTCACCAGGATTGCCGCCAGCACCAGGAGCGTGGCCGTCAGGGCGATCCGCGAACGCAGCGACATGGGATTCCTCCGGGGCGGCCGAGCCGGTCGCCCTGGAGAAAACTAGTCCGCCGAACGCTGCCACGCCACCGTCCGCGGCCCCGGCATGACCGTCGCGACCGTCGCGACCGTCGCGACCGGCGCGACCGGCGCAGCGGCCGGGCCGGCGACCGAAGCCACGGCGGGTCGGCGGAGCGAGGCGGCCAGGCCGCAGCCCCCGATCGGAAGGAGCAGGAAGCCGGGCGCCATCAGCCACGGCAGCCAGACGGGCGGGCCGCGGCGGGCGGGGGCGGGCGGAGCGGGGTTCGAGCGGCGAGACGACATGCCGGCGAAATACCGGGTCGGCGGTCGGAGGGGCAAGACCGATTCGGCGGTGGCCGCAGACCGCCGTCGAGTGGCCGAGGCGGGAATCGAACCCGCACGGAGATCACTCTCCCCGGGATTTTAAGTCCCGTGCGTCTGCCAGTTTCGCCACTCGGCCGGTGCCGCCAGCATACCGCCGCCCCCGCGGGTCGCCGGTTTTTCCGGCGTCCGGCAGCCCGGGCTTCCCTCGCGGCCGGCATCCCTACAATCGCGGCCTCAGGCCCCGCCCGCCGCCCGGACTCCTCGTGCCCGACGCCTCGCCCGCCACCGTCGCTCCTCCCGCCGGCCTCGACGGCTTCCTCGGCACGCGTGCCTCGATCGGCATGGACGTGGTGCTCGTCGGGCTGATCGCCCTCCTGCCGGTGCTGGCCTGGAGCATCGCCGCAGTCCGCCGCGGCGACTACCGGCTGCACAAGAAACTGCAGTTGTTCATCGCCGCCGCGCTCGCCGCGGCGATCGTCGTCTTCGAGATCGACGTCCGCCTGGTGAGCGACTGGAAGCTGCGGGCCGCCGCGAGCCCCCACTGGCCCCGCGGCGTGCTGGCGGCGCTGGCGGTGCACCTCGTCTTCGCCGTCTCGACGTTCGTGCTGCTGGTGTGGGTGCTGTGGGAGGCCCTCACCCGGTTCCCGACGCCGCCGCAGCCCGGTGCACACGGTCCACGACACCGCCGCATGGCCCGGCTCGCCGCCGCCGACCTCGTGCTCACGGCGGTCACGGGGACCGTCTTCTACTGGCTGGCCTTCGTGGCCTGAAGCCGACGCCGTTCCCCGGGCTCCTGCTGGCCGAACCACCGGCACAGCCCGAGCCCGCCGAAGTACAGCAGGCACAGGGGCGCCGCCAGGAAGAGCATGCTGTAGGGATCCGCCGGCGTGAGCACGGCCGAGACGATCACGATCACGAGCACCGCGATCCGCCACTGCGACGCGTAGGTCTCGGCCTCGACGACGCCGATCCGCTCCAGGAACAGCATCACCAGCGGCAGCTGGAAGCCGATCCCGAAGCCGATCGGCAGGATGAGCACGAACGAGAGCCACTCGCTGATCCGCGGGTCGGGGTCGAGCCCCAGCCATTCGTTGAACTGCAACAGGTAGTCGAGCACGAAGTCGAAGACGAAGAAGAAGGCGAGGAACACGCCCGCGAGGAACAGGGCGATGCTCACGGGGAGGAACGTCCAGACCCAGCGCTTCTCGTGGGCGTACAGGCCTGCGGCCACGAAGATCCAGAGCTGGTAGAAGATCCAGGGGCTGGCGAGCACGACGCCGACCAGCAGGGCCGCCTTCACGTAGATCCCGAAGGCCTCCTGGGCCGAGAGCGTGGTGATGCTGACCCGCGGGTCACGGGTCAGCGGCTGCCAGAGCAGGACGGGCACGAGCGCGTCCATGTCGAAGGGGGCTGCCGAGGTGCCGCTCGTGGCGGGGGGCGGTGCGGCGGCGGCCGGGCCGGTGCCGAGCACCCGGGCGAGCCGGTCGGCGTGCACCTCCCGGAGCTCGAACGTCATCCCGTTCCCCTCGACGGCGTCGCTGACCTCGGCCCGCGAGTAGGGCAGGGGAGGGCCGCCCGCCGAGCGCGGCCGCCACTGGTCGAAGGTCTCCAGCGCCCGCCGCGAGTAGTAGGTACCCAAGGCCCGCCGCAGCGGCTCCTCGATGAGGTGCACGACCGGTCGGGCCACGAAGAAGCCGAGCAGCACGGCGACGGCGAGGCCGGCGGCGGCACGGATCAGGCAGGTCCGCAGTTCCTCGAGGTGCTCCCCGAAGGTCATCGTGGAGCTCTGGAACAGGTCTTCGTCGGTGGCCCGGGGCATGACTCGACTGTACTTCAAAATCCGGCGGCGTGCCGCCGTCGCCGGTCACGCCCCGAACTTGCCGAACCGCTGGGCGTGGGCCATCGCCAGGAGCATGAGGTGCTTGGCCGGGAAGATTCCGAAGCCGCCGCGGAGGCAGTCGCGCTCGGAGAACTTCCCGAGGCCGTCGGGGCGGCAGGTGTCGGCGACGAGGAGCGTCGGCACCGGGTGCCAGGAGTGGCTCTTGAGCTTGCTCGGCGTCGAGTGGTCGCCGGTCACGATCAGCACGTCCGGCTTCAGGGCCTCGATCTTCGGCAGGGCGGCGTCGAGCTCCTCGATCCGCTTGACCTTCTGGTCGAAGGCGCCGTCCTCGCCGGTCGAGTCGGTGTACTTGAAGTGCAGGAAGAAGAAGTCGTAGTCGTTCCAGGCCTTCTCCAGTTCGGCGATCTGCTCGGCGAGCGACTGGGCCTTGCCCACGAGCGTCATGCCCACGAGCCGAGCCAGGCCCTTGTACATCGGGTAGACGGCGATCGCCGCCGCCTTGAGCCCGTAGAGTTCCTCGTAGGTGGGCAGGGCCGGCTTGGCGGCGAAGCCGCGGAGCACCATGCCATTGGCCTTCGGCTCGGCGGCGAGGATCGCCCGGGCCTGCTTCACGAACTCCTTCGCGACCTCGGCGGTCTTCGCGGCGGCGGCGTGGGCCGGCTGCGGGTCGAGCGGGGCGACACCCACGGCCTGCGGGTCGGTGTCGGCGACGCGGCCGTCGAGCCCCGGCCCGCGGAACACGACCACGAAGCGGTGCTCCTTCACCGGCTTCACGAATACCTCGACCCCCGGGACCTTCACGCCCTGGAGCTTCTCCACGACCGCGAAGCTCTCCTCGGAGGGGATCCGGCCGGCGCGGCGGTCGGAGATCTTCCCGGCGGCGTCGAGGGTGCAGAAGTTGCCGCGCGCGGCGACGTCGTTCGGCCCGAGCTCGAAGCCGATGCCGGTGGCCTCCAGCGCCCCGCGGCCGATCATGAACTCCAGCGGGTCGTAGCCGAAGAGGCCGAGGTGGCCGGGCCCCGAGCCGGGCGTGATGCCGGGGAGCACGGGGACGCTCGAGCCGGAGGTGCCGCGGGCGGCGAGCCGGTCGAGGTTCGGCGTGGCGGCGGTCTCGAGTTCGGTCTTGCCACCGGCCTGCATGGGCAGGCCGCCGAGGCCGTCGGCCACGAGCATGACGATCTTCGACGAGTTCTTCTCGGCCAGTTCGCGGATCAGTTCGTGCTCGGTCACTGGGGATGGGCTCCGACGGGGTGCGGTTCGCGGTGGCCAGCGGCACGTTGCCCGCTCGCCGACGCGTGGGCTACAGTTTCGCCGGTTTTCGTCGTCGGCCAAGGGCCGCTCCGGCCGGCCCTGAAAACCGCCGCTTACGCCGCCTGCCGTCCACCGTGAAGTGAGAGCCCCATGAGCGTCGTCCGCCCCCAGCCGCCCGAGGATCCGATCCAGTACGACCCCGCCGCCACCATCGCCGCGGACACCGTATCGCAGGCCGCGCTCGACGCCCTCGTGCCGCGGCTCGACGCCGCCCGCACCGCGAGCCTCGCCGACGTCGACCGCTGGCGGAGCGGCGGCACGCGGCCGGGCGAGGTGCTCGACCCCGCGTTCATCGACCTCCCCGACCGGCTGCTCGCCGCCTACAAGTCGGACCGCACGACGAGCGAACTGTTCGCGATCCTCCAGGCCGCCCGGCGGATCCGCGAGGCGGTGGACCGGGTGGTCGTGCTCGGCATCGGCGGGTCCTACATGGGCACGCGGGCGCTGTTCGAGGCCTGCTGCCACCCGTTCCACAACGAATTGCCCCGGGGGGAGCGCGGCGGCCGGCCGCGGCTCTCCTTCGAGGGCTTCAACATGGACAACGATTCCGCGCACGGGCTGCTCGACCTCGTGGCCCCCGCCGGCAAGCCGCGGAGCGACGACCTGCTCGACCGCTGGGCGGTGCTCGTCGTCAGCAAGAGCGGGGGCACGCTGGAGACGGCCGTCGCCACGCGATTGTTTCTCGCCGCGCTGCTCGCAGCCGTCGGCGGCGACACGCAGCGGTTGGCGGAGGTCGTGGTGCCGATCACCGGGAAGTCGGGCCGCCTCGCGGACCTCGCCCGGGCGATCGGCTGCCCGGACGTGTTCGACATTCCCGACGGCGTCGGTGGCCGGTTCTCCGTGTTCACGGCGGTCGGGCTCTTGCCGGCGGCGATCGTGGGGATCGACGTGGTGCGGCTGCTCGAAGGGGCGGCGGCGATGAACCGCCGGTTCCGCGAGGCTCCGGTGGCGGTGAACCCCGTGCTCCAGTACGTCGGCGTCTGCCACCTCGCCGAGGAGCGAGGCGCGAGCATCCGCGTGCTCTCCAGTTGGAGCAACCGCCTCGAGGCCGTCGGCCTGTGGTACGACCAGCTGCTTTCCGAGAGCCTCGGCAAGGACGGGCAGGGGGCCACGCCGCTGACGGTCGTGACCACCCGGGACCTGCACTCCCGCGGCCAGCAGCACCAGGACGGGCGGCGCGACAAGCTGATCACGAACCTCGTCGTCGGGGAGCCGCGCCGCGACCGGCTGGCCCTGCCCGGGCTCGGGCCCTACGGCGCGGACCAGGACAAGCTCGACGACCTCGTCGGCAAGACATGGCCCGAGATGCTCGCCGCGGCCCTCGGCGGCACGAACGAGGCCTACGCCCAGGCCAAGCGGCCGACGGCCGACATCCTCCTGCCGCGGGTGGACGAGCACACGGTGGGGCAGCTCCTGCAGATGCTCATGCTCGCCACCGTGGTCGAGGGGCGGCTGGTGGGCACGAATCCCTACGGCCAGCCGGGCGTGGAAGCGTATAAACAGTGCATGATGCGTCGCTTGCGGTCGTGACCCCTCGCACGCCGCGTTGCAGCGGACCTGCGGCCGCCTGATTCCTCGGATCCCGTCATGCCGTTCACTGAAGTCGCACCGGGCGCGTTTCTCTGGCCGAACACCTGCAACACGTACGTCGTGCGGGACGGCGATGCGGGGATCATCATCGACCTCGGCGATGCCTCGGTGCTCGAGGCCCTCGGCCAGATCGGCGTCGCGCGGATCGAGTGGGTGCTCTACACGCACCACCACCGCGAGCAGTGCCAGGGGCACGGCCGGCTCGCCGACCATGCGGCCTGCAAGGGCGTGAAGGTGGCCGCGCCGGCCGCCGAGCGGGAGCTGTTCGAAAAGCCCCTGTCGTTCCGACAGGCCGAGCCCAAACTCTCCGATCGGTTCACCGTCCACGGGGCCAGCTACGTCCGCCCGCCGATCCGGCCGATTCCGCTCGACCGCGGGTTCGAGAAGATGGACACGTTCGCCTGGCGGGGCCGGGAGATCTGGTGCGCGGAGACCGCCGGCAACAGCCCCG
>JBIIDT010000121.1:0-6996 GCA_044238145.1 Pirellulales bacterium
CGCCGTAGATGAAGGCGTCGGTCTTCTTCGGGTTGTTGGTGAGCAGCCGCACCCGCCGCAGCCCCAGGTCCTTGAGCAGCTGGATCCCGATCCCGTAGTCGCGGGAGTCGGCCTTGTAGCCGAGGGCGAGGTTCGCCTCGACGGTGTCGAGCCCCTGGTCCTGAAGCTGGTAGGCCCTGATCTTCTCCACCAGGCCGATGCCCCGGCCCTCCTGCGGCAGGTAGACGAGCACGCCCGCCCCCTCGCGGCCGATCATGTCGAGGGCCAGGTGCAGCTGGTCGCCGCAGTCGCACCGCAGGCTGTCGAGCAGGTCGCCGGTGAAGCACGAGGAGTGGAGCCGCACCAGCGGGTCGCGGGCGGACGCCACGTCGCCGAGGACGAGCACGATCGGCTGCTGGGCCTCGTACTTCACGCCGTAGGCGATGATCCGGAACCGGCCCCACTTCGTGGGCAGGTCGGCCTCGGCGATCCGCTCCACGAGCTTCTCGCGGTTGCGGCGGTGCCGGATCAGCTCCTCGATCGAGATGATCTCCAGGCCGTGCTTCGCGGCGAGGGCGAAGAGGCCGTCGCGGTCGGCACGGTTGCCATCCTCGTCGAGGATCTCGCAGAGCACGCCGGCCGGCGCCAGGTCGGCGAGCCGGGCGAGGTCGACGGCAGCCTCCGTGTGGCCGGCGCGGCGGAGCACGCCCCCCTCCTTGGCGACGAGCGGGAACAGGTGGCCTGGCCGCACCAGGTCGGTGGGCTTCGTGGCGGGATCGAGGATGGCGGCGATGGCCGTGGCCCGCTCGGCGGCGGTGATCCCGGTGCGGGCCGACTTGTGGTCGACCGGCACGGTGAAGGCGGTGCCCAGCGGCGTGGAGTTGGCCTCCACCATCATCGGCAGGTCGAGGCGGCGGGCAAGGTCCGGGAGGATCGGCATGCAGACCTGCCCGCGGCCCTCGCGGATCATGAAGTTCACGATCTCGGGGCCCGCCTTCTCGGCGGCGCAGACGAAGTCCCCCTCGTTCTCGCGATCCTCCGCGTCCACGACGATCACGGCGGCGCCGCGGCGGATCGCGGCGACGGCCGCCTCGATGGTGGAAAACCGCGACGGCATGCGAGTGTCCCTGCGGAAAACGGCGGCGTCCTGCGATGGACGCCCACTTGATTATAGGATGGAAATCCTCGTCGCCGACGCCCGCCCCGGGTTTCGCCGGCCCCGTCCGCCCCCCCGCACGGCCCCGCCATGCTCGACCGTGAGGAATACATCGAACAGGCCTACCTGTTTCGGTCGTTCGCCGAGCGGATCTCCGCCGGCATCGCCGCCCAGGAGGCCCTGGTCGCCATCGGCCAGGAGGTGCTCGCCACCTCGAAGCTCCCGATGGCGATCGACTACCTGGTCAGCGAGCTGAAGCTCGTGGGCACGCTCTCCACGGCGATGGCCCGGCTGCCGCACTACTTCTCCGCCTTCCAGACGTTCGTCATGCGGCAGGCGGAGCAGGAGGGGGGCCGCTTCGACATGCGGACGGCACTGGCGGTGCTCGAGCGGGAGGCGAACTACCGGGCCGAAGGGGCGACGCCGCAGGGGCTGTTCCTCTACCGCTTCGAGTGCCTGTCGCGGAATCGGCTCGACTACGCCCACGGGCTGCCCGCCGTGGCCGACGACGGCGCGTTCTCCGCCGACTGGCAGGCGTGGATCGGGACGGTCGCCCGGCAGGTGGGCCTGATCGATCTCGCCGACCTCGTCTACGTCCGCAGCCCGGAGTTCTGGCGCCTGGAGAAGCGCGATGCCCTCCTCGCCGGCCGCACGGGCCCGGAGCCCGACCGCACGATCCTGTTCGGCGAGAAGGAGGGGCGGATCGCCCGGGCCAATCGCGGTAAGGATCCGCTGTTCTTCTTCGCGGCGCTGCAGCGGCAGCTCGGCTACCCCGCCATCCCCCGGATCAAGCCGGCCACCCCGGGGGCGGAGTCACCGGCCCTGCTGGCCCGCCGGCTCGAGCGGCTCGAGATGCGGGTCAAGCTTCTCGAGGAAGAGGCCCGCGGCGGCATCGACCTCTCGCGGTTCGATCCCAAGCACTTCGCTTCGCGCGAGGAAGCCGCCGATGGCTGACGCGGCGCGGCTGCGGGCCGATGCAACGCAGATCCGTGCGGCGGCGGTCGCGGCCATCGAGCCCGTGCGGCTCGTGGCGGAGCGATTGGCGACCGAACCGCTCGCCCCCGGACCGGGCGGGCGGATCGTGGTCGTGGGGGCGGGCAAGGCGGCCGCGGCCATGGCGGCGGGCGTGGAGCGGGCGATCGGTCGGGAACAGTACCGCCTGACGGGCCTCGTGAGCGTGCCGGAGGGCGCGGGCCCGCGGCCAACGCGGATCGAGGCCCGCGCGACGCGGCCCGCGGGTGAGAACCTGCCGACACCCGCGGTGGAGCAGGCCACGCGGGAGATGCTCGCCCTCGTCGGCGGCCTCGGGCCGTCCGACCTCGTGATCGCCGTGATCAGCGGCGGCGGCTCGGCCCTGCTCGAAGCCCCGCGGACTGGCCTCGCGCTCGCCGACACGATCGCCCTCACGCAGCGGCTCACCGCGGCCGGGGCCGACATCGCCGCGCTCAACGCCGCCCGCCGCGAGTTGAGCGCGGTGAAGGGCGGGGGCCTGGCGCGGGCCTGCCGGGCTGGACGGCTCGTCGTGCTCGTGCTCTCCGACGTGATCGGCGACGACCTCGAGGTGATCGCCTCGGGGCCGTGCATGCCGGGAGGGCCGACGGTGCCGCCGGGCACGTGGACGACACCCGGAGGCTGCGCGGTGCGGCACCTGCTCGTCGGCACAAACGCCACGGCCGTCGACGCGGCGGCGGCGGCCGCGCGGGCCCTGGGCTACGACGTGCTCGTGCGGCACGCGGCAGCGGGCTCGCCCACGCAGGCGGCGGCCGACGACGTGGGCCGCCGCCTCGCCCGGGAGGCGCGGCAGCTGGTCGCCGCCGCGGCCCGCGACGGCCGGCCACGGGCGGTGGTCGAAGGCGGTGAGTCGACCGTCACGTTGCCGGCCGACCACGGCCGCGGCGGCCGCAACCAGCAGACGGTGCTCGCGGCGGTGGCGGAACTGCTCGCCGATGACGGCTGGCCGCCGGGGCTGCTCGTCGAGAGCCTCGGCACCGACGGCGAGGACGGCCCGACCGAGGCCGCCGGCGCGGCCGCCGACGCCGAGGTCGCCGCGGCGATCGGGGCGGCGGGAATCGACCTGCCGACAGCCGTGGCCCGGCGCGACGCCCATTCCGTCTTCGCTCGGTGCGGCGGGCTCGTCGTCACCGGCCCCACGGGCACGAACGTCGCCGACGTGCGGCTCCTGCTCGTGTCGCCGTAGCGGCCCATGAAGCCCCGGGCGCCAAGCCCGGGGATCCGGTGCGGTCACACGTCACAAAGCCCGACCGCCTGCTCGAGCCCCGACAGCGGGTCGCGCGTGGGGATGAACTCCTGGCCCACCCAGCCGGCGTAGCCGATCTCCAGGAGCTTCCGCATGATCGGCGGGTAGTTGATCTCCTGGTGCTCGTCGAGCTCGCCGCGGCCGGGGTTCCCGGCGGTGTGCACGTGGCCGATCACGTCCCGGCACTGGCCGATGCGGCGGATCACGTCGCCGTTCATGATCTGCACGTGGTAGCAGTCGAAGAGCATCTTCACGCGGGGCGAGCCGACCCGACGGATGATGCCCGCCACGGAGTCGACGTCGTCGCCCTGGTAGCCGGGATGACCCTTCATGGGATGCGAGTCGTCGCGGCTGTTGAGGTGCTCCAGGCAGATCGTCACGCCCCGCTTCTCCGCGTGGCCGGCGATCTTCTTCAGGCCCGCCACGCAGGTGTCGGCCCCCTCGGCGGCCGAGATCTCGCCGCTCTGCGGATCGTCGGCGTCCCGCCACTTGTAGCCCGTGAAGGCGATCACGGCCGGAAAGCCCGCGGCGGCGCAGGCGTCGATCGCCTCGGTGGTGCGGGCGATCACCTCGTCGTGGTAGCGCCGGTTGTTGAAGCCCTTCATGAACGGGGCGCCGGGCATGCCGTTGGGCGCGATGGCGGACGTGAGGCCGTGCTTCTTGATCGTGGCCCAGGTCTCCGGCGGGGCGAGCTCGATCGAGCCGACGCCGAGCTGCTTCGCGACCTGGCACATCTTCTCGATGTCCCACTGGTCGCCGGCGACGTTGAAGCACCAGTAGACGAGCGACTGCTTGATGCGGCCTTTCATGGGCGCGGCTCCGAGGGCGGGGAAGGATCCCGGGGAGGCCGCGAGGGCCACGCCGGTGGCGGCGGTCTTGAGGGCGGCGCGGCGGTCGAGGCGGGGGAGCATGGTGATCCTGCGGTCGAGCAAACGCGTGGTACAGTACCACGAAGGGCGTCGCCCCCGGAACCGGCGGCCCCGCAGGACTCTCCATGCCATCCATCAAGCGGATCCTCGTCACCGGCGGCGCCGGGTTTCTGGGCAGCCACCTCTGCGAACGGCTGGTCGAGGCCGGCCACGACGTGGTCTGCGTCGACAACTTCTTCACCAGCCAGAAGTCCAACGTCGCCCACCTGCTCGGCCGACCGAACTTCGAGCTCCTCCGCCACGACATCGTCCAGCCGCTGTGGCTCGAGGTCGACGAGATCTACAACCTCGCCTGCCCCGCCGCCCCCGGCCACTATCAATACAACCCGATCAAGACGATGAAGACGAGCGTCATCGGGGCGATCAACGTGCTGGGCATGGCCCGCCGCTGCCGGGCGAAGGTGCTGCAGGCGTCGACGAGCGAGGTGTACGGCGACCCGGAGGTGCACCCGCAGCCGGAGTCCTACCGCGGCGCGGTGAACCCGATCGGCCCGCGGGCCTGCTACGACGAGGGCAAGCGGGCCGCCGAGACGCTCTTCATGGACTACCACCGCGTCAACCGCCTGAACGTCCGCATCGTGCGGATCTTCAACACCTACGGGCCGCGGATGCATCCCTTCGACGGCCGCGTGGTCTCCAACTTCATCCGCCAGGCGCTCGCCGGCGAGCCGCTGACGATCTTCGGCGACGGCAGCCAGACCCGCAGCTTCTGCTACCGCGACGACCTCGTCGAGGGGATGATCCGGATGATGAACGGGCCCGACGACTTCATCGGCCCGGTGAACATCGGCAACCCCGGCGAGTTCACGATCCGGCAGCTGGCGGAGCTCACGCTCGAACTCACCGGATCGAAGTCGCCGCTCGTCGAGAAGCCGCTGCCCGCCGACGACCCGGAGCGGCGGCGTCCCGACATCACGCTGGCCAGGCAGCGGCTCGGGTGGGAGCCGACGGTGGCCCTGCGGGAGGGACTGGCGAAGACGATCGACTGGTTCCGGTCGATCGACGTCGACACCTACCGGCCGCCCACGCCCAACTGGGCCTGACGCCCGCGGACGAGCCGCACGACCGCCACCGCCGCCGCCACGGCCACGATGCCGAGGCCGATCCCCAGGCAGTCGTAGACCCAATCGAGCGGCTCCGACGAGCGCTTGAAGAACGGCTGCGTGATCTCGTCGACCGCGGCGAAGATGGCGAGCACGCCGGCGAGCACGGCCGACCGCGGCGGCGTCCAGTGGCGGGCCAGCGCGAGCGTGCCCGCGGCGAGCACGGCCAGACCACCGTAGGCGATGAAGTGCAGCGTCTTGTCGGAGGGCGGATTGGGGCCGAGCAAGAACTCGGGCCGCGGATGGTGCGTCGCCCAGACGAGGAACGCCGTGTAGCCCGCCGTCACCACCGCCAGCACGCGGGCGAGCAGGCCACGGACGCGAACCGGCGGGGCGTCGGGCGACGGCATGGGGAACGCTGCCGGGCTGAGAAATCGGGCGGGAACAGCCCAAGAATACACGACTTTTTGCTCTTCGCCCGCGCCGGCCCGTTCGCTACCCTCCCTCCCCCTAACCCCGGCACACCGCTTCCCAGGAGCCACCGCCGCCATGAACCGCTCGGAATTGTCAGCGATCGTTCTTGAACTGTTGGAGAAGGAGACCGGCGAGACCTACGAGGGCCTCACCGACAAGACCACCTTACGGAAGGGGTTGAACCTCGACTCCCTCGACATGGCGGGTCTGGTGCTCCACGTGGAAAGCCGCTTCGGCATCCAGATCGAGACCGAACTGCTCGAAAAGATCGACTCGGTCGGCGACATGCTCGACGTGCTCGAGGCCAAGTTGGCCGCCAAGTCGGGCCGGCAGGCGGCCTGACACCGAAGTCGCCCCGTACGCACGGCCCCGCCATGATCGCCTCGCCGCTTTCGCAGCAACCCGTCGGCGGTGCCGGCGCCGAGTGCGGCATCGCGGCGCACGCCACCTTCGAGGCCCGGCTGGCGGACATCGGCGGCCTGCGCGACGGACCGTTCCCGCCCGGGGCCGCCCCGCTGCCGGCCCGGTTCCTGCGGCACTGCGACGAGCAGACGGTGGTCGGTATGCATGCCGTGCTCCGGGCGCTCGCGTCCCTCCCCGGCCCGGCCGACGTCTCCGCCGACGCGATCGTCGCCGCCCCGTGCCAGGCCGGACGGCTCATGGCCGCCAAGTCGCTGGCCCTGCTCAAGACCGGCGGCGCCGTCACCGTCTCCACGCACATCGTGCCCCAGGCATCGCTCCACTCGCTCGCCGGCGCCGTGAGTGTCGGCCTCGGCATGCACGGCCCCCACGTCGGCATCGGCGGTGGTCCCGACGCGCTCGCCGAGGGCCTGTTGGCGGCCGTGACGCTGGCCCGGTCGTCCGGCGCAGCGCGGGTCTGGCTCGTGGCCACGGAGTGGGACGAGGAGCCGCCGCTCGACGCCACGGGCGGGGCGACGGCCGACCCCATGTGCCGCGCGGTGGCGCTGGCGGTGGAGACCGGCGGCCGCGCGGAGCTGTCGCTCGGGATCCGGTTCCCGAAGACGCCCGCGGAGGCGGCGGTCGCCGACGGGCAGCTCGCCGCGTTCGCCCGGGCGCTCGACATGTGCGGCCCCGGCGGCGCGCTCGTGGCCTGGACGCTCGCCTGCCCGTGGGGCGCCGAGGTGCGGGTCGCCCGCC
>JBIIDT010000122.1:0-6907 GCA_044238145.1 Pirellulales bacterium
TGGCCCTCGAGGTGGGCCGGCCGCGGCACGCCGCACAGGTCGCAGAGCGTCGGGTAGAGGTCGACGAACTCGACGAGCCGCCGGCAGGCGCGGCCCGGGGCCACGCCCGGCGCCGCGACCAGCAGCGGCGTGCGGGTGGCGACCTCGAAGTTCGTGTGCTTGCACCACATGCCGTGCTCGCCGAGCTGCCAGCCGTGGTCGCCCCAGAGCACGACGATGGTCTCGTCGGCGATCCCCAGCCGGTCGAGGGCGTCGAGCAGCCGGCCCACCTGGGCGTCGATGAAGCTCACGCCCGCCCGGTAGCCGCGGATCAGGCTGCGGGCGGTGTCCTCCGCGACCGGGCCCTCCGCGGGTATGCCGCGGTATTTCCGCAGCTCGCCCCAGTCGTAGGCGAAGGCCGCGGCCAGACCGGCCGGGAACGCCGGGTTGTCGGGGAGGCGGATCGTTTCCGGGGGATGCAGGTCCCAGTACTTCTTCGGCACCACGAACGGCAGGTGCGGCTTGGTGAACCCGCAGGCCACGAAGCAGGGTGTCTGCGCCTTCACCAGCCGCTCGAGGTTGGCGATCGTTCGCGTGCAGATTTCGTGGTCGGTGTAGCGGTCGTCCGGCACGTCGGCCGCCTCCCAGGCCGGTCCACGGCGGTTGTCACCGGCTTCTGGCTCGTTGGCGGGCAGTCGATAGGCGTTCCACACGGCGTTCGGTCGCCACGGTGGCTCGCTCCACGCGGCCATGTCGTCGTCGCGGTGGTGATAGACCTTGCCGTTGCTCACGGTCGTGTAGCCGTGCTGCCGGAGCAGGAGCGGCAGCGACGTCGTGTCCGGCGCGTCGACGTCGGCGCGGGTGGCGTAGTCGAGGAACCGCTCCGCCGTCGGCCGCAGCCCCTTGAACAGGCTCGACCGGGAGGCGCCGCAGACGGCGATGTTGCAGTAGGCCCGGTCGAACCGCACGCCCCGGGCGGCGAGCCGGTCGAAGTGCGGCGTCACGGCGCCGGTGGCGCCGTAGCAGCCGAGTTCCGGCCGCAGGTCGTCGACCGCGATCATGAGCACGTGGGGTGGCCGACGCGCGGCGTTCGGGGTGGCCGTCGGCGCGGCGGACGGCGTCTGGCCCGCGGCGGTCACCGCCCACAGGCAGGCGGCCACGATGAGACCGGCCCGCCATCGCGCGGCCAGCGTGGACTGAGGATGCGTCGTCATGCGCCGCATGATACCAGCCGCTCTCCGTCGGGTCCGCGGCCTGCCGGCCGAGCGGCTCGAGTCGGCGGGTTCCGCGCCGCGGTAGACTCACCGCCATGAGGCCCTTCTCGCGGTCGCGCCGTCGCCTGCCGCCAGTGCGGCTCGTCGCTGCGCACGCGGCCCGGCTCGCGGTGGTGGCGGCGATCGCCTGGCTGGCCCATGCCGGACAGGCCCGGTTCGACGCCCGCCGGTCCGCCGTCGATCTCGCCCGCGTGCCGCTGGAGCGGATCCAGCGACACCTGCCGGCGGCCGCGGCCGTCGGCGGTCCGGCGGCGGCCGTGGACGGCGGCCGCGAGATTCTCGATGCCGCCGGCGGCGTCGTGGGCGCGGTGCTGCACACGAGCCCGGCCGGGGACGCCGCCATCGGCTTCTCCGGGCCGACCGACCTGCTCGTCGTCTGCGACGGCGGGCTGCAGGTGGCGGGCATCGAGATCCTCGCAAGCCGCGACACGCGGGACCACGTGCACGCGGTGGAGCGGGATGCGGCGTTCTGGCGTTCGTTCCAGGGCCGGCCGCTGGCCGCCCTCGCCACCGCCGCACCGGACCGGGCCGCGGCCGTGGCCGGCTCGACGCTCACCAGTCTGGCGATCGCCGAGGCGCTCGCACTGCGGCTCGGCGGTCGGGCGACCGCGAGCCGCTTTGCCGCCGCGCCCGGCCGCGCCGACCTGCAGTTGCTCTTTCCCGATGCCGCGACGATCGCGGCCGATCCCGGCGACCCGGCCGTGATCCGCGTGGCGGCCGCCGACGGTGCGCCGCTCGGCTGGGCCCTGCGCACCAGTCCCGCCGCCGACCGCGTGATCGGCTACCAGGGGCCGACCGACGCGGTCGTCGGATTCGACGCCGCGGGCCAGGTGTGCGGCGTGGCGGTGCTGGCGAGTTTCGACAACGAGCCCTATGTCGGATACGTCCGTGACGACGCCGCGTTTCGCGGCGTCTACCGGGGCATGACGTTCGAGGAGGTGGCCGGGATCGATCCGGCGGCGACCGGCATCGAGGGGGTCAGCGGCGCGACGATGACGAGCCAGGCCGTGGCCGAGGGGATCGTCCGCGCCGCCCGGGCCCGCCACGCGGGGGCGACGGCTTCGAGTCCCGTCGCCGCGGCGCTGGCCGCGATCGACGGCCCGCAGTGGGGGGCGATCGCGCTGGTCGCCGTGGGCGTCGTCACCGGTTTCACGCGGCTGCGCGGCACGTGGTTCGGCCGGCTCGCCCTGCCCGTCGCCGTGATCGCCTATCTCGGCTTCGGTGCGGGGGCGCTCGTATCGCAGGCCCAGCTGGCCGGCTGGGTGCGGGCGGGCGTGCCGCGGGGCGCGGCCGTGCTCGCGGCCCTCACCGCGGCCGCCGTGATCGTGCCGGCGATCGGCGGTCGCAACGTCTACTGCAGCCACCTCTGCGCCCACGGCGCGGCGCAGCAGCTGCTCCTGCGGTTCGTGCGGCCGAAGCGGCAGCTGCCGCGGTGGCTCGGGCCGCTGCCGATCGTGCTTCCCTGGGCGCTGCTCGCGGTCGCGATCCTGGCGACCGTCCTGCGATGGCCGATCGCTCTCGTCGATCTCGAGCCGTTCGACGCCTACCTGCCGGCGATCGCGGGGCTCGTGGCCCTCGTCCTGTTCGCCGTCAGCCTCGCCGCGAGCGCCTGCGTGCCGATGGCGTATTGCCGCCACGGATGCCCGACCGGCGCCCTCCTCGACCACCTGCGGTTCCACGGCCACGCCGACCGGCCCACGTGGCGGGACGCGATCCTGCTCGGGTGCCTGGCGGTGGCGGCGGCCGTGCATTGGTGGCCAACATGATCCGCGCGGCGGTGATCGTCGCCTGGGCCGCCGCGGCAGCGGCCGCCGGCGGGGGCGAGCCGCCCACGTTCGCCGGCCCGGCGATGGGCACGACCTATCGCGTGCGGCTCGCCGCGGACATCGCGGGCCTGCGGCCGGCCGCGGTACACCGCGAGGTGGAGGACCTGCTCGCGCGGATCGACGGGGCCGCGAGCACCTGGCGCGACGGCTCCGACGCCAGCCGGTTCAACCGGGCCGCCGCGGGCGAGTGGGTGGCGGTGGCCGACGACCTGGCCACGATCGTCGCGCTCGCCCGCCGCCTGCAGGGGCGGACGGACGGTGCGTTCGACGTCACCGTGGCGCCGCTCGTGCGGGTGTGGGGCGGCGGTCCTCGGCCCGTGGCCGCGCGGCCCGCAGCCCCCACGGCCGCGGAGATCGAAGAGGTGGCGAGCCGCGTCGGGATGCACCTGGTCGAATTGCGGGCGGCGGACGGCGGGCGGCCCGCGGCGCTGCGCAAATCGCAGCCGGGCGTGGAGCTCGACCTGTCGGCGATCGCCCCCGGCTACGCGGTCGACGCCATCGGCGCGCGGCTCTCCGCGCTCGGCTCCCGAAACCACCTCGTCGAACTCGGCGGCGAGGTGCGGGCCTGGGGAGACGGGCCCGACGGCCGGCCGTGGCGGGTGCTGCTCCGCGGCGCCGAGGCCGCCGTTCCGCAGGCCATCGAACTCCCCGCGGGCATGGCGCTGGCGACGGCCACGATCCGGCCGGGCCGCTCGCCGCTCGACCCGCGCACCGGTCGGCCGGTCGTGGCGGCCGAGACGCGGAGCGTCACCGTGCGGGCCGGCTCCTGCGCCGAGGCCGACGCCCTGGCGACCGCGGCGGCCGTCCTCGGCGTGGAGGCGGCCCGGAGCCGTGGCATCGACGTCGTCAGTCCGGCACCATCCACGCCAGCGGTCCCGCCTGCAGCCACACCAGCAGCCCCATCAGGGCCGCCAGGGCGAGCGAGTGGGGGAAGACGCGGCGGAGGATGGTGCCCTCCTGCCGGTGCGTGCCGGTGGCCGTCGCCGAGACGACGATGCTCTGGGCGTCGATCATCTTGCCCATCACGCCGCCGGTGCTGTTGGCGGTGCAGGTGAGCAGGGGATCGAGGCCCAGCTGCTCCGCCGTCACCCGCTGCAGGCTGCCGAACATGGCGTTGCTCGACGTGTCGGAGCCGGTGAGGGCCACGCCGAGCCAGCCCAGGAGCGGCGCGAAGAAGGGATAGAACTGCCCGGTGCGGGTGAGGGCCAGCCCGATCGTGACATCGGTGCCCGAGGAGCGGGTCACGAACGCGAGGGACAGCATCGCCGCGATCGTGGCCAGCGAGGTCGCGAGGCTGCGGAGCGTGCCCAGCCAGATCGCCCAGGCCCGCCGCCACGGGATCCGCAGCCATGGGATCGCGACCAGCGCGGCCATGAGGATGCCGGTGCCGGCCGCCGAGAGCCAGTTGAGCCGGTAGACGGCCCGCTCGACTTCCATGGGCTCCCGCGTGGCCGGCGGCACCTTCGCCACGCGGCCGTCGAGCCGGGGAATGGAGAACTCCGGGGCGACGAATCGCTGCGGGAGGAACGCGACGGACGTCGTCGTCGTCGGGCGGCCCTCGAGCGCCGCCTTCACCGGCGGCAGGCCCCAGACGAACACGGCCACCGAGAGGAACGCCCACGGTGCCCAGGCCCAGACGATGGCCTGGACGGGCGTGGGTGCACGCGGCCGGCGGGCCTTCGGCGGCACGGCGGCGGCATGCTGCCAGATGTCGCGCGGCCGCCAGTATCTCAGGAACGCGGCGAGGGCCACGAGGCTGGCCACGCCGCCCACGACGTCGACGAGGGCGGGGCCCACGAAGTTCGCCATCGCGAACTGCACCCCGGCGAACGATATCCCGCAGACGGCCACGGCCGGCCAGACGCCGACGAGTCCCCGCCAGCCCGCCATCGATGCCACCATCCAGGCAGGCACGACGAGCGAGAAGAAGGGGAGCTGCCGGCCGGCGAGCGCCGAGATCGCCTGCTCGTCGAGTCCGGTGACCTTCGCCAGCGTGACGATCGGGGTGCCGAGAGCCCCGAAGGCGACCGGGGCGGTGTTGGCCAGCAGGGCGATGCAGGCCGCCTCGACCGCGGGGAACCCGGCTCCGGCCAGCAGCGCGGCCGAGATCGCCACCGGGGCCCCGAAGCCCGCGGCCCCCTCGAGGAACGCCCCGAAGGAGAAGGCGATCAGGAGCGCCTGCAGGCGGTGGTCGGCCGAGAGGCTCGTCACCGACCGCTTCATGATCTCCATGGCCCCGGCCTCGACGGAGAGCCGGTAGAGGAACATCGCCGCCACGATGATCCAGCCGATGGGAAACAGGCCGAAGGCGGCGCCGTGGAGGGCGGCGGCGAGGGCCGCGTCGGCCGGCATGCCCACGACCGCGATCGCGATCACCAGCGCCGTGGCGAGCCCCGCGACCGCGGCCGCGAGGCCCGACACGTGGGCGAAGGCGAGCAGTCCGAGGAGCACGGCCAGCGGCAGCAGGGCCACGAGCGTCGACGCCAGCGGCCAGCCGAGCGGATCGTAGACGTGCTGCCAGGGCATCTCGCGCTCAGATGCCGATGAGGACGACCGTCAGGGCGGCCAGGCCGACGACGACGAGTGCCGTGCCCATGTAGCGGGCGATCGGCGGCCGCTCCGCGTAGCGGTAGTCGTCGCTCGTGATCGAGGCCAGCACGTGCCGGTGCTCCCACATCCCGGCCAGGGTGGCGGCCACGCCGAGGAGAATGAGGGCGGATCCGAAGACCCGCGTCTTCACCGGCGTCAGGCCGGCGAGCCGGCCGTCGAGCCCCAGGGCCGCCTGCCCGAGCCGCTCGATGCCGAAGCCGAGCGAGATCATCGCCAGGCTCGTGCGGATCCAGGCGAGCAGCGTGCGGTCGGCCGCCTCGCGATTTCGCTCGCGGGCGAGTTCGTTGACGAGCGAGGACGGCGGCGACGGTTGCGGGTCGGACACGGCGCGGTTCGACTCCCGGGATCCGTGACGGACAAAGGCCTCGGCGTGAACCATACCCGGCGCGTCGGACGCGGTGCAACCAGGGGCCGCCGGGCGTGCGGGTTACGGACGTCCGCGGTCGCGGTAGGATCCACGCCATGCACCCGGTCATGATCTCACGTCGGCTGGCACGCGAGGTCGACGGCCTCGTGTTCGGCCCGCCGACCGCGGGCACCTACAACCCGCTCGTCTACGCCCGCCGGCCGCACGAGGCCTACCTCGAGCGGTACGCGCGGCAGGGCGTCGACGCGCTCCTCGTGGGCATGAACCCGGGGCCGTGGGGCATGGCGCAGACCGGCGTGCCGTTCGGCGAGGTCGGGCTCGTGCGAGACTTCCTCGGCATCGAGGCGCGGGTGGACCAGCCACAGCGGGTGCACCCAAGGCGACCGATCGAGGGCTTCGCCTGCGGCCGCAGCGAGGTCAGCGGCCGGCGGTTCTGGGGCTGGGCGCGGGAGCGGTTCGGCACGGCGGCGGCGTTCAGCCGGCGGTTCCTCGTGGCCAACTACTGCCCGCTGGTGTTCATGGAGGCCTCGGGAAAGAACCGCACCCCCGACAAGCTCCCGGCCGCCGAGCAGGAGCCGCTGTTCGCGGCCTGCGACGCGGCCCTGCGGCGGCTCGTGGAGTGGTGTGATCCCGAGCGGGTGATCGGCGTGGGTCGGTTCGCCGCCGACCGTGCCGCGGCGGCGCTCGGCACGGGCGGTCCGCCGATCGCGAGCATCCTCCACCCCAGCCCCGCCAGCCCCGCCGCCAATCGCGGCTGGGCCGCGGCCGTCGAGCGGCAGCTGCGCGAGCAGGGGATCGAGCTGCCCGCAGGCCGCGGCCGGCTGCCGCGGCGTGGGGCTGTGCGCCGGCGT
>JBIIDT010000156.1:0-3507 GCA_044238145.1 Pirellulales bacterium
CCACGAGGCGTTTCGCCACTGGCTGGCGGCGGGCCACGGCGGTGCGGTCGGCGAGTGGCTCGCCCGCCACGAGCCGCTGCGGCGCGACCCGGCGAACCTGCTGGATGGCGCCCGTAGCGTGATCATGCTCGCCACCGACTACCCTGCGACCGCCGAACCGGATCCCCCGGCGGGCCGGGGCCGCGTGGCCCGCTATGCGCGTGGCGCCGACTACCACGACCTCCTCCGCGAGCGGTCGAACGTGCTCGGGGCCTGGCTCGAGACGCGGGTGCCGGGCTGCCGCACGCGGGGCGTCGTCGATTCCGCGCCGCTGGCCGAGCGCGACTACGGCCTGCTCGCCGGCCTCGGCTGGATCGGCAAGAACACGATGCTCATCGACCCGCAGGCGGGAAGCTATTTTTTCCTCACGGCGATCCTCACCGATCTCGAACTCCCCTGCGACGCGCCGCTCGAGACCGACCACTGCGGCACCTGCACGGCCTGTCTCGACGCCTGTCCGACCGGCGCCTTCGTGGAGCCCCGCGTGCTCGACGCGAGCCGGTGCATCAGCGGGCTCACGATCGAGGAGGAGGGGCCGATCCCCGAGACGCTGCGGGCCGGGATGAACGACTGGGTCTTCGGCTGCGACGTCTGCCAGGAGGTCTGCCCGTGGAACCGCCACGCCCCCGGGTCGGACGAGCCCACGTTCCAGCCGCGGCACGGAGAGTCGACGCTGGATCTCGCCGGTCTCCTGCGGCTCGACGCGGCTGGCTTCCGCCGGCGGTTCAAGGGCTCGGCGATCCTCCGCGCCAAGCGGCGCGGCCTGCTGCGGTCGGCGGCGATCGCGCTGGGGAACCGGCCGGACCCCGCGGCGTTCGACGCCCTCACGGCCGCGCTCGCCGACACCGAACCGGTCGTCCGCGAGTCTGCAGCGTGGGCGCTTGGCCGCTGGATCGAGGCGGGAGTCCTCACCGAACGAGCCCGTGCGGCTCTCGCTGCCGCCGAGCCGCGACCGTAGCGGCCGGGTGCTACGCCGACGTGCGGCCGCGGGAGGCCCAGGCGCGGGCGAGGCGGATCGCGGCGGCGATCTGCTGGTCGAAGAGTTCGGCCGTCAGCCCGTCGAGGGTGACCTTTCCGGACGCGTCGAAGGCCGCCGGCGGCAGGTAGAGGAACTGCGGCACGATCACGCAGCGGTGGTCCACCATCAGGGCGTTGGCCAGGGGCAGGGGGGCGAGGAACGAGCGGTCGCCGCCGGCGTTGGCCACGAACGTCACCACCTTGTCCTTCCAGGCGTCGTTGGTGAGTTCGACGAAGTTCTTCGCCGCGGCATTGGGCTGATAGTTGTAGACCGGGAAGCAGACCGCGATCAGGTCGGCGGCCCGCACCCGGCGGGTCATGACGTGCACCCGTTCGTCCTGGTAGCAGGTGAAGCCGTCGCAGGCGGGCAGCGGCTCCGTCGCGAGGTCGACGAGGTCGATGGAGCACCCTTCGGCGGCGAGCCGGGCGGCGATCGTGTCGGCGGCGGTCCGCGTCTTGCTCCCGGGCTTGAGGGCGGTGGAGACGACGACGGCGTGGAGTTCGGGGGTGGGCATGGAACTCGACATCCAGGGATGGGACAGTTCAGTAGTTGTACCCGGATTCGCTCCGGGACGGTACGAGTTCGCTCGCTGCGGCGGCGCGCCGGCACGCTCGCGATCCTCGCACCGATCCCGTCGCTTGCGCGGCCCAGATCAAGTCTGCACCGATCCCTTCAGGCTTCACAATTAGTGACTTCGTCCACGTCGGCGGCCGGGTCGCGGCCGGGGCCGTCGGCGGCGTAGAAGCGGTCGAGGACGGCCTGCCAGTCGGCGTTGACCTTGACGGCGATGAAGGCGTCGCGGACGGCGAGGTGGTCGGGGTGGACGCGGGCGTACTTGATGGCGAACTTCCGCATGCTGCGGCCGGCCACGGCCTCGCCGTGGAGTTCCATGGAGAGGGCCCAGTGCTCGCGGAGCACGTCCCGCTGCTCGTGGATCGTGGGGGGCGGCGGCAGGGGGGCGCCGGCCAGCAGGGCGAGCGTTTGGGAAAATATCCACGGGTTGCCGATCGCCCCCCGGGCGATGCTCACGCCGTCGACACCGGTCTTCTCGAGCATCGCCACACAGGCCGCCGCGGAGAACAGGTCGCCCGAGCCGATCACGACGCGGTCGCCGGCGTGCCGCTTCACGGCGGTGAGAAACTCCCAGTCGCTCGGGCCGACGTATTTCTGCTGCACCGTGCGGCCGTGGACGGTGACGGCCGCCACCCCGCGGGCGAACGCGCCGTCGAAGATCGTCCAGAAGTTGTCGCGGCTGGCGGGAGAGTCGTCGAGGCCGCGGCGCATCTTGAGTGTCACCGGCACGTGCGGCGGCAGGGCGTCCCGGACCTTGGCCACGATTTCCAGGGCCGTGGCCGGCTGCGAAAGCAGGTAGCCGCCCCGGCACCGGCCGAGCACCTTCTTCACCGGGCAGCCGAAGTTGATGTCGATCACGTCGTAGCCCTCGGCCACGAGCCGCCGGGCGGCCGGCGGGAAGTCGTCGGGGTTTGCGCCCATCAGCTGGCCGCCGACGGGATGCTCCTCGGCCGCCACGGCCAGCCGGGCGAGGTTGCGGCGGTTGGTGCCGACGGTGGCCACGAACTGGTCGAGGAGCACCTCGCCGAGCGAGTAGGCCGCCCCGTGCCGCCGGGCGAGCACCCGCATCGCCCTGTCGCTGTAGCCCGACAGTGCCGCCTGCACGACGGGCGACGCGAGCGCCACCGGGCCGATCACCGGGCCGGGCCGGGCGACGGCGGTGGTGGCCGCGCCGCTCACGTGAGCACCGGGCACATGTCGAACCAGGTTCGACCCTGCGCGGCCATCCACTCGGCGCTCGCCAGCGGCCCCCAGTCACCCGGCTCGTAGACGTCGATCGGCGGCAGGTCGCCTCCACCCCAGGCCCGCACGAAGGGGTCGATGATCTCCCACGACTTCTCCACTTCGTCGGCCCGGGCGAAGAGGCTGGCGTCGCCGTCGAGGACGTCGAGCAGGAGCGGCTCGTAGGCCTCCGGCAGCCGGCCCGCGAACTCGCGGGAGTAGCTGAACTCGAGGTCCGTGAGCCGCAGCCGCATCCCCTCGCCGGGCACCTTGGTGTGGAAGTGGAGCTGGATGCCCTCGGCGGGCTGGATCTGGATCACGAGGCGGTTGGCCTCGCGGTGGAACGTCCGCCGCCCGGCGGCGAAGAGCTCGAGCGGCGGCTGGCGGAAACCGATCACGATCTGCGTGGTGCGGCAGCTCATCGCCTTGCCGCTGCGGAGGTAGAACGGGACCCCCTGCCAGCGCCAGTTGTCGATCTCCAGGCGGATGCCGCCGAAGGTCGCGGTGCGGCTGTCCGGGGCGACACCCGGCTCGTCGAGGTAGCCGCGGTACCGGCCGCGGACGCCCGCCGTCGCCACCTCGGACGGGTCGAGCGGCCGGATCGCCTCGAGCACCTTCACCTTCTCGTTGCGGACGGCCGTCGCCTCGAACCGCAC
>JBIIDT010000159.1:0-3177 GCA_044238145.1 Pirellulales bacterium
TCCAGGCCGCGTCGTCGATCGGCCCGCAGTCGCAGTGCTTCGCGGTGGTCTCGCGGAGGCTCGCCCGCCACGCGTCGTCGCTCATCGGCGTCCGCGAAAAGCCGACGATCCGGGTGTCGGGTGGGAGGGAGCCGGCCCGCATCAGGTTGAAGAGGGCCGGCACGAGCTTGCGGCTCGTGAGGTCGCCGGAGGCGCCGAAGATCACGATGGTGTGGGACATGGTGGCGTGAGTGTACCGTCTCTCGATCTGCGGGCTGAAGGCGAGCGAGTGCGTTCACTTGCCGAACCCGGCGTGGGGCGGCCCATGCCCACTCGCCGGACGTTCGCTGCGGGCCTCCAGCCCTTCGCTCACTCGGATGCTGACGTCGCTTCGCCATCCTGGCTGCGCTCGTCAGCATACGCCGGCTCCCAGGGCACGGGCCGCCCCGCGCCTCGCCCAAAGCGTCGACAGCGGGGACTGTGCGCCGGTGAGTAGTCAAATGGCTGGTCGCCCGCTCCGCCGGGCTCTGCCGGCGGAGGGCGACAGCCGCCGCTCAGCGGCGGCCCTGCGAGCCCGGAGGTGCGAGCAGTCGGCCTTCCGGCCGCACCTTGGCTGCGGCCGCGAAGGCCCAAGCGACTGAATCCTGACGGGCATCCGCCCGTCAGGGCGGCAGGATGCCGGTGTTTTGCGTGTAGTCAGATGCTCATGCCCGTGAATCCACCGTCGACGTAGATTTCGGCGCCGGTGATGAAGCTGCCTGCCAGCGGGGCGCAGAGCAGGATCGCGGCGCCGACGAGCTCGTCGGGCGTGCCGAAGCGGCCCATGGGCGTCTTGCCCATGATCGAGGCGGTCCGCTCGGGCGAGAGGATCTTGCGGTTCTGCTCGGCCGGGAAGAAGCCCGGGCAGAGGACGTTGACGCGGACGCCCTGCGGGGCCAGTTCGCGGGCCACGTTCTTCGTGTAGTTCACCACCGCCGCCTTCGAGGCCGAGTAGATGAAGACCTTCGAGAGCGGCTTGTCGGCCGACACGCTGCCGATGTTGAGGATCGCCCCGCCGCCGAGGCCGGCCATGTGGGCCCCGAAGATCTGGCAGCCGAGGTGCGTGCTCTTGAGGTTCGTGTCGATGATCTTCGCGAAGTCCTCGTCCGGGATGTCGAAGTAGGGCACTGCGGAGTTGACGCCCGCGCAGTTGACGAGGATGTCGGCCCGGCCGCGGGCTGCGATTGTGGCGGCGAGGAGGGCCGCGACGCTCTCCCGATCGCAGGCGTCCACGCTCACGAACGTGCCGTCGCCACCGGCCGAGCGGATGGCGTCCACGCGGGCGGCGCCGCGGTCGGCCCCGCGGCCGGCCACGACCACGAAGGCGCCCGCGGCGGCGAGGCCGTCGGCAAGCGCGCCGCCGAGCACGCCGGTGCCCCCCACGACCACGGCCGTGCGGCCCTTCAGGCTGAACAGGTTTTGCAGGAAGCCGTCGGCCATGGAATGGTCCTCGTCAGGTTACGGGCTTGCGGAGGTCGAGCCACTCGGAATGGAACGTGCCCGGCTTGTCGGTCCGCTCGTAGGTGTGGGCCCCGAAGTAGTCGCGCTGGGCCTGCAGGAGGTTCGCCGGCAGGTGCGCGTGGCGATAGGCGTCGTAGTAGGCCAGGGCGGTCATGAAGGCGGGCACGGGCACCCCGATCGTGGCGGCGGTGGCGACGACGTGCCGCCAGGCCTTCTGCGACGTGGCGAGGGCGGAGGTGAAATAGGGGGCGAGCATGAGGTTCTCGAGGTCGGGCTTCGCCCGGTAGGCCTCGGCGATCCGCTCCAGGAACCGGGCGCGGATGATGCAGCCGCCCCGCCACATCATCGCGATCGAGGCGTAGTCGAGCGGCCAGTCCTGCTCCTTGGCGGCCGCGGCGAGCTGCACGAAGCCCTGGGCGTAGCTGGCGATCTTCGACGCATAGAGCGCCTGCCGCACCTGCTCGACGAACTCGGCCTTGTCGCCGCGGTTGGCCATGTCGGGACCCTGCAGGACCGCGCTCGCCCGCACGCGTTCCGCCTTCAGGGCCGAGAGGCAGCGGGCATAGACCGCCTCGGTGACCAGCGTGCTCGGCACACCCAGATCGAGGGCCAATTGGCTCATCCACTTGCCCGTGCCCTTGGCGCCGGCCTTGTCGAGGATCAGGTCGACGAGGAAACCGCCCGTGTCGGGATCCCTCGCGGTGAAGATGTCGCGGGTGATCTCGATCAGATAGCTGTCGAGGTCGCCCCGGTTCCACTCGGCGAACACCTGCGCGAGCTCGGGGTTCGTGAGGCCGGCGCCGTGCTTGAGCAGCCAGTAGGCCTCGCAGATGAGCTGCATGTCGCCGTACTCGATGCCGTTGTGCACCATCTTCACGTAGTTGCCGGCGCCGCGCGGGCCCACCCAGTCGCAGCAGGGGATGTCGCCCTTCGGTCCCACCTTGGCGGCGATGGCCTGGAAGATCGGCTTCACGAGCGGCCAGGCGGCCGGCGAGCCGCCGGGCATCAGGCTCGGGCCCTTGAGCGCGCCCTCCTCGCCGCCCGAGACGCCCGTGCCGATGTACAGCAGGCCGGCGGCCTCGACCTCGCGGGTGCGGCGGTCGGTGTCGGAGGGGAGCGTGTTGCCGCCGTCGATGAGCACGTCGCCCTTGGAGAGCAGGGGGGTGAGCGTCTTGATGAGGTCGTCGACGGCCGGGCCCGCCTTGACCATCATCATCACCTTGCGGGGTGGCTTCAGGGCGGCGACGAGGTCGGGGAGCGTGTGGCAGCCGACGACATTGGGCAGCTTGCCGCGGCCCGCGGTGAAGGCGTCGGTGACGCTCGTGGTGCGGTTGTAGACCGCGATCGAGTAGCCGCGGCTGGCGATGTTGAGGGCGAGGTTCTCGCCCATCACGGCGAGACCGATCAATCCGATGTCGCAAGTCGCCTGCGGGGGCATGGTCGAGGGGCTCCGGGGGCTGGGGGCCGCGGCTGGAAACATGGGCAAGCGGCGGGGAATCGCAGACTATACCGGCCCTGATCGTGGCCGGCCAAAGGCTGCGGCGGAAGGACGGGAAACGAACGGATTGAAGGCGGGGGCCGGGGCGGGCCGATGCCTAGGCATGACCGGGACAACCGCCAGCGGCGGCAGTTCCGGACGCGTTTCGCCAGGAAGGAAAACTTGACCAGTCAGCCCATCCTGCCATAGCGTAAACGCAC
>JBIIDT010000123.1:0-6781 GCA_044238145.1 Pirellulales bacterium
CGACGATGGAGCATCTCGTCGGTGAGGCGGATGTTCGGCACCAGTTGGCCGATGCCGTGCTCGAGCACGAACGGCGTGACGGGCGTCGTCGTCAGCATGCGGACGCGCCGGGCGAGGGCGTCGGGGCCCAGTTCATGGGTGTGCGCGGCCGTGAGACCGGCCGACCGCAGGGCCTCGACGATGGCCGTCGAGGCACATTTGCCCATCTGGTAGACGAAGACATCGGTCACGTGGGCATCCATCGACCGCCTGGCGGAGGCGCGGGGTTCAAGGCCGCGTGCAGCACCTGCACGGGGTGGAGGGCGGTGCGGCCGGTGCCGTCGGCGATCTGGTGGCGGCAGCTCGTCCCCGGTGCGGAGATGATCGTGTCGGTCGCCGCCGCGCGGACCGCCGGAAAGAGCACCAGCTCGCCGATCCGCATCGAGACGTCGAAGTGCTCGCGCTCGTAGCCGAACGACCCGGCCATCCCGCAGCAGCCGCTGGGGATCACCTCGACCGTGTAGTGGCGCGGCAGCCGCAGGATCGCCGCCGAGCACTCCACCGAGGCCAGGGCCTTCTGGTGGCAGTGACCGTGGAGCTTCACCTGCCGGGGGGCGTCGGTGAAGGCCGCCGGGCCGATCCGCCCGGCCGCCGCCTCGCGGGCGAGGAACTCGTCGATCATCAGCGTGCGGGAGGCGAGCCGGCGGGCGGCGGGAGCCAGCGGCGCGCGGACGAGATCGGGATACTCGTCGCGGAAGCCGAGGATCGCCGAGGGCTCGATGCCGACCAGCGGTGCGTCGTCGGTGACGACCGGGTCGAGCAGTTCCACGTTCCGCTCGGCCAGTGCCCGGGCCTCGCGCACGAGCCCCTTCGAGATCTGCGCCCGGCCGCTGTCGACGTGAGCGGGGATCACGACCTCCCAGCCGAGGGCCTCGAGCAGTTCGATGGCCGCGGTGCCGACGGGCACGTCGAGCAGATCGGTGAACTCGTCGCAGAACAGGTGCACGCGGCCGAGCGGCGCCGAGCCGCGGGCAGGCCGGCGGCGGTGCCAGGCGGAGAGCGTCGTGCCGTGCAGCGTCGGCAGCGAGCGGGCCGGGGCGAACCCGAGAAACCGCTTCACGAGCCCCGACAGGCCCGGGGCCGTGACGGCGAGGTTGTAGAGCCAGGGCGCGAGCATGGCCCGCCGCATCGCGGCCGCCGAGCCGGCGATCAGGCGGCTGCGGCGCGGCACGCCCTCGGCGTCGTGGCGGTGCTGCTCCCACTCGGCCTTGAGCCGCGCCATGTCGACGTTCGACGGGCACTCGCTCTTGCAGGCCTTGCACGACAGGCAGAGATCCATGACGTCGGCGAGCCGCGGGTCGGTCCAGGGGTCGGCGGCGTCGCGGCCCCCCTCGAGCGCCTGCCGGAGCACGTTGGCCCGGGCCCGGGTGGTGTGCCCCTCGTCCTTGGTGGCCATGTAGCTCGGGCACATCGTGCCGCCGGCGGTCACGGGCTTGCGGCACTGGCCGACGCCCGTGCACTTCTCGGCGGCCCGCAGCACGCCCCCGGTGTCGGCGAAGCGGAACACCGTGTCGTGCACCGGCGGCGGCTCGCCCGGCACGATCCGCAGCGACGTGTCCATCGGCGGCGTGTCGATGATCTTGCCGGGATTGAAGATCCCCTGCGGGTCGAAGGCCCGCTTCACGCGGACGAGGAGTGCGTAGCACGTGTCGCCCACCATCGTGCGGATGAACTCGCCCCGCAGCCGGCCGTCGCCGTGTTCCCCGCTCAGGGAGCCCCGGTATCGCTTCACGAGCGCGGCCACGTCGGCGGCCACGGCGCGGAACAGCCGCAGGCCGCCGGGCGACCGCAGGTCGAACAGCGGCCGGAGGTGCAATTCCCCGGCGCCCGCGTGGGCGTAGTGCACACTCACGAGGCCGTGCTTCTCGGCGAGCAGGCGATCGAAGTCGGCGATGTAGGCGGGCAGGTCGGCGACGGCCACGGCCGTGTCCTCGACGATCTCGCGGGGCTTCTTGTCGTCGGGCACGTTGTTGAGCAGCCCCTGGCCCGAGCGACGCAGTTCCCAGACCTTCTGGGCGTCGCCGCCGAACAGCGTGGGGTAGGCGTAGCCGATCCCGGCCGCGCGGAGCTCCGCGGCCAGGGCCGCGAGGCGTCCGCCGAGCGCCGTCTCGTCGGCGTGCCGCAGTTCGACCACCAGGATCGCGCCCGGATCGCCCACCACGAACGCGCGATTCTTCGACTGCTCGCGGTTTTCCTTCGTGCAATCGAGGATCGGCTTGTCGATCAGCTCGCAGCCGGTCGCCCGCTCGCCGGCCGGTCGGTCGGGCCGCATGACGAGCACGGTGCCGCGGAGGGCCTCGTCCACCGTCTGGCAGTGCACGCAGAGGAGCGCACCGGGCGGCGGCATGGGGATCACGTCGAGCTCGTACTCGACGCCGAAGAACAGCGTCCCCTCGGAGCCGGCGATGAGGTTGCAGAAGTTGAAGGGCCGGTCGCTCGCGGGATCGAAGCAGGCGGCGTCCATCAGGGCGTCGAGCGCGTAGCCGGTGTTGCGTCGGGTGACCTCGGGCTTGGGGAACGAGTCGCGGACGAGGCGGCGGTTGCCGGCGTCGCCGAGCAGGTCGCGAATCTCGCGATAGATCCGCGTCTCGAGCGTGTCCGGGCCTGCGCACTTCGCGGCGAACTCCGTAGCCGAGAGCGGGCCGAACGTGGCCTCCGAGCCGTCGGCCAGGAAGCCGCGGACCGAGACCAGGTGGTCGCGGGTCGTACCCCAGGCGATCGAGTTGGCACCGCACGAGTTGTTGCCCACCATGCCGCCGATCATCGCCCAGGCGGCGGTCGATGTTTCCGGGGGGAAGAACAGGCCGTGGCCGGCGAGGAACCGGTTGAGCTCGTTGCGGACCACGCCCGGCTGCACGCGGACGCGGCGCCGCGCGGCGTCGAGGGCCACGATGCGGTTCAGGTGCCGGCCGGCATCGACGACGATCCCCGCGCCGACGACCTGGCCGGCGAGCGACGTGCCGGCGGCCCTGGGGATCAGTCCCACGCCGTGCCGGGCGGCGAAGCGGACCAGTTCCCCGACGTCGGCCTCGGTCTCGGGCAGGGCGACGGCCAGCGGCCGCTCCTGGTACTCCGAGGCGTCGGTGGAATACATCGTGCGGGTCGTGTCGTCGACGAGCAGCGTCCCCTGGAGCCGCGCGGCGAGGTCGGCCAGGGGCAGGTCGCGTGGCGGGCTGGGCGTGGAGGTGGTCATGGGGACTATCATCCCTGAAACGGGCCGATCATCCAGCGGAGTCGCGACACCCATGCCGGGAGGCCAGCTTTCCCTGTTCGGCGACGAGGCGGACCGCGACCCGCCGGTCCGTCCGGCCCGCGTCCTGCCGGCCGCGGTAGCGCCGCGGGTCCACGCCCTGGCGGCGGCCCTGCCCGCGACGATCCGCCTGGGCACGAGCAGCTGGTCGTTCCCCGGATGGACGGAGCTCGTCTACGCGCCGGCCGCCTCGGGCCGGGCACTCTCCGAGGCGGTGCTCGCCCGGGAGGGCCTCGCGGCCTACGCGGCGCACCCGCTGCTCCGGGCGGTGAGCCTCGACCGCACCTTCTACGCGCCGCTTTCCGCGGAAGAGTTCGCACGGTACGCGGCCCAGGTGCCGGAAGGCTTCCGCTTCGTCGTCAAGGCGCCGGCCGCGTTCACCGACCCGGTCGTGCGGCAGCCGGGATCGGGCATGGCCGCCCGGGACAACCCGTCTTTCCTCGACGCCACCGCGGCGGCGGCGGCTTTCGTGACACCGGCCCGCGCGGGGCTCGGCGACAAGGCCGGCCCGCTCGTGTTCCAGTTCCCGCCGCTCGGCCGGCGGCTCGTCGCCGACGCCTCGCGCACGGTCGCGCGGATCGCGGCCTTCCTCGCGCTGCTCGCCCGCGGCCCCGCCGCCGACCGGCCGCTGTTGGCCGTGGAGATCCGCGACCCGGAACTGTGCACGCCCGAACTCGCCGCGGCCCTGAAGGACTCCGGCGCCGTGCCCTGCCTCGCGATCCACGCCCGCATGCCGCCGGCCGCCGTCCAGGCGCGGGTCCTCGGCATCGACCGCGACGACTGCCCGTGGCCCGTCGTGGCCCGCTGGAACCTGCACGCCGGCCGGGGCTACGAGGAGGCCCGGGCCGACTATTTTCCCTTCGACCGGCTGGTGGAGGAGGACGAGCCGACCCGCACCGCGGTGGCGAACCTGGCCGCCCGGGCCGCGGCCCGGCGCCACGGGGCGTTCGTGACGATCAACAACAAGGCGGAAGGATCGGCGCCGCTTTCCGTGCTGCGGCTCGCCGAGGCGATCGCCGCCCAGGGTGCCGCGGCCGGTTGAGGGCCGTCACTTGGCCACGACCCGCAGGTCGAGTTCCTCGGCCGCCTCGTCCTTGCCGCGGCGAACCTTGAAGGTGACGATGTCGCCCTCGTTGAACCGCGTCCGCAGGCCGCGGTCGAACGCCCGGAACTCCTGCTTGCTGCGGAACTCGACCCGCTGGCCGTTGACGGCGAGGATCTCATCCCCCGGCTTCAGGCCCGCCGTCGCCGCCGGCGTGCCCTCCTCGACCTCGTCCACCCGGGGCACGAAGTCGTTGCCCCGCGGCCGAACGAGGTTCATCCCGATCTGGCACCGCTTCGGGGCGACGAGCGTGGCGTCGAGGATGGCCTCGGCCCCGTCGCGCTTCACGGTGACCTGCACGTCGTGCCCTTCCGGATAGATGCCGAGGATCGCCGCCAGCCGCCGTACGTTGGCGACGGGCGCGTCGTCGAGCCGGAGGATCACGTCGCCCGGGCGGAAGCCCGCCGTCGCCGCGGCCGAGCCCTCGGCCACGTCCTTGACCTGCACGCTCTCCGGCCGCTCCGGCTCGCCGCCGACGAACCCGAGTCCCGTGATCCGGCCGTGCTTCACCTCGCCACCGCCCGCCGCCTCCAGCCGTGGCAGCCAGTACTTGATCTGCTTGGCGCTGATCGCGAACCCGAGGCCGGTGTTGCTCCGCAGGCCGAACCGGGTGCTGATCTGGCCGTTGATGCCGACCACGCGGCCCGCCATGTCGATGAGCGGACCGCCCGAGTTGCCGGGATTGACCTCCGTGTCGGTGACGATGCACTCGGTGTAGGTGCCCTGCGTGTGATTGACCGCCGAGACGATGCCGGAGGTGAAGGTGGGCGCCTGGTCGAGCACGCCCAGGCCGAAGGGGTTGCCGACGGCCAGCGTCTCGTCGCCCACCGCCAGGGCGTCTGAGTCGCCGAGCTCGAGGTGCTGCACGGTCTGGCCCTCCTTGAGCTCGAGCTTCAGGGCCGCGAGGTCGCCGTATGGGTCGGTGCCGAGGAGCTTGGCGCGGAACGAGCTGCCATCGCCGAGCCGCACCGTGTAGGACCGCTTGCCCTCGATGACGTGGTCGTTGGTGAGCACGAGGCCGTCGGGCCGGACGACGACGCCGCTGCCCCCCTCGACGAACACGAACGCGGGCCGAACCTTGATGCACAGTTCGACCAGGTCGGTGGTCGCCTCGGCGGCGGCCGGCGCAGCGAGAAGGGCGAGCAGGAGCAATCCGCGGCAGGCGTTCATTTGTTCTCTCCCAGCGTCACCTGGAAGGCCCGCGTCTCGTCGGTCGAGAGGACGCCCTCGAACCGCTCCCCGGGCTTGAGCGACTGCTTGAGCCGCTTGAGGTCGTCGACCGTCTCGATCTCGCGGTTGCCGACGAGGAGGCGGGGGCCGCCGCCCTTGCGCTGCACGCGGATCTCCACCACTTGCCCGGCCTTGCAGGATGCGATCCGCTCCGTGAGCTCGTTCCAGCTGTTCACCTCGGCGCCGTCCATCTCGAGGAGGACGTCGCCGCGTTTCAGGCCGGCCTTCTCGGCCGGCGAGCCCGGGCCGACGCCGCCGATCACGACGTTGTCGGCGAAGGCCTTCGACTCGTCGGCCTGCACGCCGAGAAACGGGCCCGGGATGCGGTCGAATGACTTGCCCGACTTGAGGGCGTCGAGCACGTCGCGGATCCGGTCGGCCCGGGCCGCCATGCCGACGCCGGAGTTCGGAGCCCGGGTCCACATCATGAGCTGCTGGGGGCTCACGAGCCGGCCGAGGATCGTGTCGGGCTGGATGGGGGCCGCGGCCAGGCCGAGGAAGTTGCCGCCGCGGTCGAAGAGCGGACCGCCCGAGTTGCCGTAGTTGAGCAGGGCGTCGGTCTGGAACTGGTAGCCGCGGTTCCGCGACGGGGCCGAGATGATGCCGGCGTTGAGCGTGTAGGCCGGGGTGCCGCCGGGAAGGTGGCCCACGAGGCCGATCGCGTCGCCGAGTTGCGGCGAGATGGAGTTGCCGGCCACGTCGTACCAGGGGAGGTCCTGGGCGTCGATCTTGAGCAGTGCCACGCCCAGCGGCTCGTGGTGGGCGACCTTCTTGGCCTCGTGGCGGCTGCCGTCCGCGAGGACAACCGTGATCGCCTTGGGGGCATTGGGCCGCTGCTCCACCCCGTCGGAGGATTCGGCGAGCATCTTCTGGATCGGCTCGTGGGCGTCGAAGCCGCGGGGCTTGCCGGTCGCCTTGCGGATGAACGCCACGTCGTTGCCGACGTTGAACAGGCTCGTGAGCACGAAGCCGTCGGCGGAGATCACGAGGCCGGTCGCCGCCCCCGGCGGCCGCCGCAGCAGCTGGTTGACCTCGAAGGCCCGGGCCACGTTGAGGTATTCGGCGAACTGCTGCTGCTTCTTCGGCTCGGGCAGCGAGGCGTAATCCTTGACGCCGGCCTTGAACTCGTCCCACGACTGCCGCGGCAGCCGCTCCACGGG
>JBIIDT010000048.1:0-22492 GCA_044238145.1 Pirellulales bacterium
AGCTCCCGTTCGGCGGCCTCGGCCCGCCGTTCGAGGTCGGAGCACTCGCCGCCGAGCTGCACGAGCCCCTCGACGGGCGTGCGGCGGCCGCGGGCCAGGTCGTCGAGGGCGCGGTGCACCTGCAGGTCGGGGTAGCGGCGGATCGGCGAGGTGAAGTGGCAGTAGCAGTCGCTGGCCAGGGCGTAGTGGCCGTCGTCCTGCGGGCCGTAGGCGGCGCGGGTCAGGCTGCGGAGCACGGCGTAGTGGACGGCGTGCTCCTCCGGCCGGCCGCGGGCCATGTCGAGGAGCCGCTGTAGCTCGAAGCGGCTCTCGAGCGTGTCCACCTCGAAGCCGAGCTCCGAGACGAACTCCGTCAGTTGGCGGAGCTTTCGCGGGTCGGGCTGCGGGTGGATCCGGCGCAGAAACCCGTTCCCGGCGGCGGCGAGCGCCCCGGCCACCGCCTCGTTGGCGGCGAGCATGAACTCCTCGATGATCCGGTGGCTCTCGGTGTTTTCCACGACGTGGGCTCCCGCCACGCGGCCGTCGCGGTCGAGATCGATTTTTACCTCTGGCATGTGCAGTTCGAGCGAGCCACGGGCGGTGCGCCGGCCGCGCAGGAGCCGGGCCAGGTCGCGCATCCGCCCGAGCAGGGCCCGCACCTCCGGCGTCATCTCGATCGCGGGCGTCTCGGGATCGGCGAGGAACACGTCCACCTCTTCGTAGGTGAACCGCCGCGCGCTTTTGATCGCCGACCGCTCGACGGCCGCATGCACCGGGATCCCCTCCGGCGTGAACTCGATCCAGCAGGTGCGGGCGTAGCGGACCTTGCCGGGCTGCAGGCTGGCGAGGTTGTTGGAGACGATCTCCGGGAGCATCGGGATCACGCGGTCGGGCAGGTAGACGCTCGTGCCGCGGTTCTTCGCCTCCTGGTCGAGCGGGGCGCCGTCGCGGACGAAGTACGAGACGTCGGCGATGTGCACGCCGAGCAGCCAGTGGCCCCGTTCCACCCGCTCCAGCGAGATCGCGTCGTCGAAGTCGCGGGCGTCGACCGGGTCGATCGTGACGACCGTGCGCGCGGTGAGGTCGCGGCGGCCGGCGGGCACCGACTCGTCGAAGGCGGCCGCCTGCCGCCGGGCGTCGTCGAGCGCCGCCTCGGGGAACGGGCCCGGCAGGCCGAACTCGGCGATCACCGTGGCCGTGTCCACGCCCACGTCGCCCGCCTTGCCGAGCACCTCGACGACGACTCCCTCGCCGTCCCGGATCGCGGTCGGGAAGCGGACGAGTTCCACCACGACCTTGTCGTCCTTCCGCAATCGCTTGGCGCCGGGATCGCCCACTGCCACCGGCCGGGCGAAGCCGGTGCCGTCGATCTGCACCCAGCCCTGACCCGCGGCCTCGAAGTAGGAGCCGACGAACCGCGTCGTCCGCCGCTTGACGATCTCCACGATCTCACCGGCGGGCCCGGGGCGGCGGACGTCGCGGGTCCGGAGCAGCTTCACCCGGACGGTGTCACCCGTGGCGGCGTCGCGGGCGGCGGCGGCCGCGACGTGGACGTCCTTCGACCGGTCGCCCGCCGGCGCGTCGAGCGGCCGCACGAACCCGTAGCCGCCGGCGGCCCGCTTGAAGATGCCGACCACGCCCTCGTCGCGGCCACGGCCCGAGGCGGGGCGGGGCCGTGGGCCGTCCTGAGCGTCGCGCTTTCGCGGCATGGGCGGGATTCCTGCGGGCGGCGGACGGTCGACGACTGAAAGCCAAGTCTATCGGCGATGCATACCGGAACCCAAGTTGCGGCGGCCGTCGACAGGCCTGTGGCGGCTATCATGCCGGGCGTTCCAAGAGGCAACGCCGATGGCACGACACGCGTGGAAGGTGATCCTGGCCGGAATCGTGGCGGTGGTCGTCCTGCTTTCGCTGCAGGGGCCCGAGCAGCCGAAGCCCCCGGCACCAGCCGCCGCCCCGGCACGTCCCCGCAAGGCGGCTCCGCGGACGACCCAGAAGGTCCTCGACCTCGCCGCCGCCCTCGCCGACGGGGGCGTGCTCGTGGACAACGCCTCCGAGCCGGAGGAGGGCGGGCTGGCGGCTTACGGCCAGGCCTACCGTCACAGCGTGGCCACGATCGGGGGTCTCGCCGTCGAGCAGAAGCTGCGGCTCTACCGGGCCGAGCACGACGAGGTGCCGGCCACGCACGCCGAGTTCATGGCGAAGATCATCGCCCCCGGCACGCCCGACGAGGTCCGACTGCCGGCGTTGCCCCACGATCAGGACTACGCATTCGACCCGGCGCGGAAGATGCTCGTCGTGGTCGAGTTTCCGGCGCGGAAGCAGTGACGGGTGTCTCGGCCCGCTACCCGCGGCCGCGGAAGAACTTGCGGCCCTGGTTTTGCTGGTACTGCGTCCAGCCGTCCTGGGCCGTGGCCTCGTTCTGCAAGAGCTGGATCGTGCCGGCCATCTTGGCGTCGAGGTGGTCGAGGTGGTGCAGAGCGATGGCCTCGAGCGTCATCGGCAGCTTCGGCGAGCCGAACTCGTACTGCCCGTGGTGGCTGGCGATCATGTGCTTGACGCGGACGGCGGCCTCCGGGTCGAAGGGCTGCCCGGTGCGGGCCTCGATGGCGCGGATCTTGGCGTCGATGATCTCCAGGCCGAGAAGCACGTGGCCAAGGAGCTGGCCCTCGTCGGTGTAGGAAAACCCCTGCAGGCTCTCCAGTTCGCGGGTCTTGCCGATGTCGTGCACGAGCACGCCCACGAGGAGCAGGTCGCGGTCGAGCGCGGGGTAGAGCGGGGCCACGCGGTCGGCCAGCCGCAGCAGGTTGACCACGTGGTCGAGAAGGCCACCGGCGTAGGCGTGGTGGTGCTTGACGCCCGCCGGCGTGCGGGCGAAGGCCTGCATCAGGGCCTTGTCGGAGAGGATCTCGGCAACGAGGGCCGCGAGCGGGGTGGAGCGGATCGTCCCGAGGATGTTCGCCAGCTCGCCCTCGAGGCGGACGAGGTCGTTCGCCGAGAGCACCTGGAACTCCCGCTCGTCGATCGTCCGCGGGTCGGCCCGCTCGATCGCCGTGACGATGACCTGCAGCGATCCCGAGTAGAGCTGCGTGTTGCCCTCGACGCGGACGTAGTCGCCGTCCTCGAAGGCGTTGAAGTCGTCGTCCGACGCGTTCCAGAGCCGGCCCGTGATCGTGCCGCTCTTGTCGGCCAGTTCGACCTGCAGGTAGAGCTGCCCGTTGCGGTTGGGCCGGAGCTGCTTGTGGGTCGCGAGGAAGGTCTGGTCGATCTGGGCCTGGGGCGGCAGCTCGGTGATCAGGCGGCGTGACATCGCATCGAGTCTACGCCCCGTTTCCCAGCCGTCACAAGCAGCGACTACAATCCCGGCCCATTCCTTTTCGACACACCGACGGAGCGCCTCGCCCCATGGCCCAGACCGCCATCAGCCCCACCCGGGCCCAGGATTATCCCGAGTGGTACCAGCAGGTCGTGCGGGCTGCCGACCTGGCCGAGCAGTCGCCCGTCCGCGGCTGCATGGTGATCAAGCCCCACGGCTACGCCGTCTGGGAGCGGATGCAGGCGATCCTCGACCGGATGTTCAAGGAGACGGGTCACCAGAACGCCTACTTCCCGCTCTTCATTCCGCTTTCCTACCTCGAGCAGGAGGCGAAGCACGTCGAGGGCTTCGCCAAGGAGTGCGCGGTGGTCACGCACCACCGCCTCGAGCTCGGGCCCGACGGGAAACTGATCCCCACGGGGAAGCTCGAGGAGCCGCTCGTCGTCCGGCCCACGAGCGAGACGATCATCGGCGCCACGTACGCCAAATGGATCCAGTCGTGGCGCGACCTGCCCGTGCTCATCAACCAGTGGGCCAACGTGGTCCGCTGGGAGATGCGGCCCCGGCTCTTCCTGCGGACGGCCGAGTTTCTCTGGCAGGAGGGGCACACGGCCCACGCCACCCGCGAGGAGGCGGTGGAGGAGACGCTGCGCATGCTCGACGTCTACGCCACCTTCGCCGAGCGCGACCTCGCCATGCCGGTGATCAAGGGCCCGAAGCCGGCGGCCGAGCGGTTCCCCGGCGCCGTCGACACCTACTCGATCGAGGCCATGATGCAGGACGGCAAGGCCCTCCAGGCCGGAACGTCGCACTTCCTCGGGCAGAACTTCGCCAAGGCCCAGAACATCAAGTTCGCCGGCACCAGCGGCGCCGAGGAGTTCTGCTGGACGACGTCGTGGGGCGTGTCGACGCGGCTCGTCGGGGCCGTGATCATGACCCACTCCGACGACGACGGCCTCGTGCTGCCGCCGCGGATCGCGCCGCACCACGTCGTGCTCCTGCCCATCCACCGCACCGACGAGGAGAAGGCGCAGGTCGTGGCGGCCTGTGACACGCTGCAGAAGGCGCTGGCCGCCGAGCGGTACGCCGACGAGCCGATCCGCGTGAAGGTCGACGCCCGCGACATCCGTGGCGGCGACAAGGTCTGGCAGCACGTCAAGCAGGGCGTGCCGATCCGCGTCGAGATCGGGCCGCGGGACCTGGCCGCCGGGGCGGTGAGCGTGACCCGTCGCGACCGTGGGCCGAAGGAGCGCGAGGCTGTGCCGCTGGCCGAGTTTCCCGCGCGGGCGGCGGCGTTGCTCGCCGAGATCCAGCAGGGGCTCTTCGAGCGGGCCAAGGCGTTTCGGGCCGAACGGTCGGTCCGCCTTGGTTCGGTCGCCGAGGTGCAGGAGTTCTTCGGGGCAGGGGAGGGCGCCGCCGGCAAGGGGGGCTTCGCCCACGTGCACGTCGCCGACGACCCGGCCGTGGCGGCGGCCTTCGATCCGCTCAAGGTGACGGTCCGCTGCATCCCGATGGATGGCCCCGACGAGCCGGGAACCTGCATCGTGACGGGCCGGGCGGTGCCCCGGCCGAGCGTGATCGCCCGGTCGTATTGAGCGGTCAGCGGCCCCGGCGTGTAACCTGTCGGCGGGCGGCGGTGTCATGCTTACAGATCCCGGAACTCCGGGGTCGTGAGCCGCCATTCCCCGGAGAGCCCGCCATGCCTCACTTCGCCCCCTCGCCCTTCCGCGTCGCCCTGCTGGCGGTAGCCATGCTCGCCTCGGCCGCGATCCCGCTGGCCGCGGCGCCGCTCGACCTGGCGGCCGTGCCGGCCGACGCGAAGTGGCTGATGCACGTCGACATGGACGCGGCCCGCGATTCGGTCGTCGTGCAGCGGGCCTGGGAGCGAATGCTGAAGATGCACCCGCACGCCGGCGGGATGATGGACATGGTGACGCGGATGGCCGGCATGGATCCGCGGAAGGATCTGCGCGACGCCACGGCCTACGGCCGCGACACCGACAAGCGCAACGGCGTGATGATCGTGCGAGCCAAGGCGAACCGCGAGTTTCTCACCCGGATGGTCGAGAAGGCGGCCGACCACAAGACGATGAAGCACGGCGACTACACGCTCCACGCCTGGACCCACAAGCGCGGCCGCCACTCGGGGCCGGTGGTGGGCGCCTTCCACAAGGACGACGTGATGGTCTTCGCGCGGACGGAGGCCGCGGTGACGGCCGCCCTCGACGTGCTCGACGGCCGCCAGGCTGCCGTGACGGGTGACGCGCCGCTCGCCGGCCGGGTGCGGCCCGGCTCGATCGTGGTCGCCCGGGCGACGGCGGTCGATCCCGACACCAAGTGCCCGGTGCTCAAGCAGGGCAAGGGCTTCCGCGTGGCGATGGGCGAGCACGAGGGGAAGTCGTTCTATCGGGCGCGGCTGGAGATGGCGTCGCCCGCCGCGGCGGATGACGTCGTGGACGTCGTCAAGGGGTTCACAGCGCTGGCCAGCCTCCGCTGGGGCGGCGAGGCCGACGCCATGAAACTCGTGGACGCCGCCAAGACCGTCGTCGAAGGCGACACCTGCACGATCTCGTGGGACGCCGACGCGGACGAGGTGTGGAAGGTCGTGGAGCGGGCAGCGGACGCCTGGGAGAAGCGGCACCGCGGTCGGCATGGCGCCGGCGGCTGTCCGGCCTGCGGCAAAGACGGCTGTGGAGGCTGTGGCAAGGGCGAATGCCCCGTGATGAGGGGGGGCAAGGCCGAGGCGGAGAAGCCCCTCCGGGAAGACGAGTTCTGAAGATATACGTGGACAAAGCCATCCGTGGCCTTTGTCCACTTGATCGACCGCAGGCAACGCCAAGGGTTTCCTGGGTCGATGACCCGAGCAGCCTGCTCGGGCAGACGTGGTCCACAGTCTGCGAACAGCTTGGAAAGTGGCACGATGGGCGACACGGCGACGGACGACGCGGAACTCGCGAGCCGGGCCCGGGCGGGCTGCGCGGCGAGCTACGCGGCGCTCGCGGCCCGGCACCAGGTGGCGGTCGTGCACTACGTGGCCGGGATGCTCGGCCGCGGCGGGGGCCGCCGGGGCGACGCCGAGGACGTGGCGCAGCAGGCGTTCCTCACCGGCTATCGCTCGATCGCCGAGTACCGGGCAGACGGGCCGTTCGCGGCCTGGCTGTTCGCGATCGCCCGGCGCACCTGCCTCAACCACGTGCGGGCGGACCGCCGCCGCGCCGCACGGATGGCGGCCCTCCGCCGGGGCGACGTCGATCCCGCGCCCGGGCCCGCTGAACTGGCGTCGGCCGCCGAGGGCCGGCGGCGCCTGTGGGACATCGCCCGCCGCGCGCTGCCCGAGCGGCAGTTCACGGCGCTGTGGCTGCACTACGTGGAGGTGTTGCCGGTGGCCGCCATCGCCACGGTGCTCGAGCGGTCGCCGGCCGCGGTCAAGGTGCTCCTGCTTCGCGGCCGTCGCCGGCTCGGGCCGCTGCTGGAGGAGTTCGGCCCCGAACCACTCACGGCCGCCGGCCGGGAGGATCACGATGGCTAGAGGGCGGCGGACGCGCGACCCGGGAGGCCTGCGACGGCGGCTGCGGCGCGAGGCGGCGGCGAGCCGGCCCGCGTTCTCGCCGGCGCTGCAGACGCGGATCGAAGCGGCGCTGTCTGCCGAGCGGGCGTCGCGTCGCCGAGTCCCGTGGACGGCCGGGCTCACGGCGGTTGCCGGCTGCGTTGCGGCGGCATGCCTGGCGGCGGCCGTCTGGTTGGCCGGCGGGCGGGATCCTCAGCCCGGTGCGGATGAGGCGGCCCGCGTCGTGACGGCGGCCCTCCCCGAGCCGGTCGCAATCGACCAACTGCCGCTGTGGGAGGAACTCGAAGGGGAGGTGCTCGCCGGCACGGCCGCGCTTGCCGCGGAGGCCGTCGGCCTGCCGCGATGGAACGACCTCGTGGCCGCGGGCGCCGCCTTCGTCGGTCCCGGAGACGACCAGTCGGCGCCGATCACTCCGTGAGGACGGGGTCCCAGCCGGCGGTCCGCACCTCGGGGATGGCGCCGTCGGAGGGCAGCGAGGCGGCCACGGCGTCGTGGAGTTGCTTGGCCAGTGACTCGACCGTGGCGGCATGGGCCGCGACGCCGGCCAGGTTCGTGAGTTCCCGCGGGTCGGCGTCGTGGTCGTAGAGCTCGCGTCCCTCGCGGCCCTCGTCCCATTCCGTGTACCGCCACCGCGGCGTGCGGAGCGAGTAGCCGAAGAAGGGCGGCGCTTCCTTGCCGCGGTTGCGGGCCACCTGCGTGAGGGCCCAGCCGCGGCCCGCCTGCGTCGGGTCGGTGAGCATCGGCACCAGGCTCTGGCCCTGGAGGTTGTCCGGCGCCGGCACGCGGCACAGCGCCGCCAGCGTGGGAAACAGGTCGACCTGCGCGACGGGCGTCTGCACCACGCTCCCGGGCGTGGTGACGCCGGGCGCGACGATCAGCAGCGGCACGCGGGCGCTCTCCTCGAAGAGGCTGAGCTTCTGCCACAGGCCGTGCTCGCCCATGTGATAGCCGTGGTCGCTCGTGAACACGATGATCGTGTTCTCCGTCAGGCCGAGCCTGTCGAGGGTGTCGAGCACGCGGCCGAGCTGCGCATCCATGAAGCTGATGCTGGCGTTGTAGGCCTGGCGGCACTCGCGCCGCAGGTCGTCGGACATCGCGTCCTGCTGGGGCAGGCCGCTGCGGAGCGCGGCCGGTGGAATGTCGGTCCGGTCTTCCTTGACGCCCGTCACCACGGGCATGGTCTCACGCGGGTGCCAGCCGAAGTACGGATCCCGCGGGGCGACGTAGGGCGTGTGTGGCCGGAAGAAGCCAAGGCCGAGGAAGAAGGGACGGCTGCGGTCCTTGGCGCACCGTTCGAGCACCCATGCGGCGTCGGCCGCCATCATGGCGTCGGTGTGTCGCTCGTCGGGCTGCGGCGAGGCGTACCAGCTGAGCGTGCCGCCGAACCGGCCGGGCTCGAGCGAGAAGATCGCGGGCTCCTCCTCGAGGCGGTCGACGCCGGCGGGGTTGAGTTCCAGCTCCCACGAGGCGGGGTCGTCGTGGCCGTTGGTGCCGACGGCCAGGGGCACGCCGTAGTGGTAGAGCTTGCCGATCCGGCCGACGAAGTAACCCGCCCGCCGGAAGGCCTGCGGCATGCTCACCTGTTTGGGGATCGTCTGGCGGAAGATCAGGCCGTTGCGCTGGATGCCCGTGGCGTTCGGGTACAGGCCGGTGAGCAACGAGTTGCGGCTCGGGCCGCAGAGCGGGAAGGCGCAGTAGGCGCGGTCGAACCGGGCGGCCCGGGCGGCGAGCCGGTCCAGGTTCGGGGTCTTGGCGAGCGGATCGCCGTAGCAGCCGACGAGGTTGTTGAGATCGTCCGAGACGATGAACAGGACGTTGGGCCGCGGCCTGGCGGCGGCCGGCGGGTCGGCGGGGCATGACGCGGCTGCGGCGCATGCGACGCACGCGACCGCCACGATCCGGACTGCTCGCATGGCACGATCCTCACAACGGGAAAAGGCTTCCGAAAGCGGGGTGACGGAGCCGCCCCGGGGGGTTCAGGATAACGCGCCGGCGGCCTCGCACCCGGGCCACCGGGATACACTGGAGGAGTCGGAGCGGCCCCGATCGACCGCGGAGCGTTGCCCATGCCCCTGCGAACCCCGAATCCGTGGACCGTCGCCGCCCTGGCGGTCGCGGTCGGCACCGGCATCGGCGCGGGGGCGGCGGCCATCCGCGCGGCGACGAATCCCTGGCTGATCGGCGACTTCCGCCCCCACGGCGACGCCGCCGATGCGTCCGGGCCCCGGGCTGAGACGACCGAGACGGAGCACGCGTTCGGCACCATCGGCATGGGGGCCACCGGCAGCCATGAGTTCGTGATCCGCAATGCGGGCACCGCGCCGCTCTCGCTCACCAAGGGGGCGACGAGTTGCACCTGCACGATCGCGGACTTCGACCAGGGTGAAGGAGGCGACCCCGACGGCGCCAAGGTCGTGCCGCCCGGCGGCAGCACGCGGGTGCGGATCGAGTGGAAGGGGAAGGGGCCAGGCCCGTTCCGGCAGCGGGCCACGATCTTCACCGACGATCCACGGCGGCCGCAGATCGAGTTCGCGGTGGCGGGCACCGTGATGCCGACCTGGAAGTCGGTGCCGGACGCCATCGTGTTTTCACGGCTCTCGGCGACGACCGGCGACCGGGCCGAGGTGCGGATCTTCACCTACGGTGCCGACACACCCGAGGTTGTGGGGCTCGAGGTCGATCATCCGCAGGCTGCCCAGTTTTTCTCGCTTGCCACTTCGCCGCTGCCGGCCGCGGAGGTGGGCTCCGAGCCGGGCGCGACCGGAGGCCTGCTGGTCGCCGTGGAAGTCCGTCCCGGGCTGCCCCTGGGTCCGCTGCGTCAGAAGATTCTCCTCGATCTTCGGCTGCCCGAGGCGGTCGTGGCGGAGGTGCCGCTCGAGGGCACCGTGACCGGTGACCTTGCATTGGCCGGGGCGGCGTGGGATTCCTCCGTGCAGATCCTGTCGCTGGGGACGGTCTCCGGCAAGACAGGCCTGCGCACGCAGATGTTCCTCACCGCCAAGGGGCCGTACCGCGACTCCGTGCGGCCGGTCGTGCGCGAGGTCGTTCCCGGGAGCCTGCAGGTTGAAATCGGCGAGAGCAAGCCGGTCGGTTCCGGCGGCGTCGTGCGGACGCCGCTCACGATCATCGTCCCGCCCGGCAGTCCGCCCGCGAACAACCTCTGCTCCGAGCAGGCGCCGCCCGGCCGGATCGTGCTCGACACCGGCCACCCCGACATCCCCTCCCTCACGATCCGCGTCTGCATCGCGATCGGCCCCTGACATGCCCATGACGACCACCCGACTCCTCGTCGCCGTCTGCTGCCTGCTCGCCGCGTTTCCGATGCCAGCCCGCGCGGCCCTGCCGGACCGTGGGCCGGGCGTCGACGTGAAGCTCGTGGAGACCTTCCAGGGCCGCAACGGCCCGGTCTTCGGCGGCTGGGAGAAGCCCGCGGCCGTGATCGTGGTGACGGGCGAGCTCGACGGCTACATCGAGCCTTGCGGCTGCACCGGAAAAGAGAACCAGAAGGGCGGCCTCAGCCGCCGGCGGAACTTCCTCCACGCGATCGAGGAGGCGGGCTGGCCGCTGGTGGCCGTGGATCTCGGGGGCCAGGTCAGGCGTTTCGGCCGTCAGTCGGAGGCCAAGTTCCAGTCGATCGCCGACGGCCTGAAGGCGATGGGCTACGCCGCCGTCGGCTTCGGCGCCGCCGACCTCCGGCTGCCGGCCGAGGAGCTCGTGGCCGCGGTGGCGGCGGTGGGCGAAGCCCGGACACCGTTCGTGTCGGCCAACGTGGGCCTGTTCGGCGTCGACGCCGGCATCACGCCGCGGTTCCGGGTGGTCGAGGCGGGCGGCTTGCGGATCGGGATCACAAGCGTGCTCGGCGACAAACTGGCGGCCCAGATCCACAACGACAACGTCGAGGTGCTGCCCGCAGCCCAGGCCCTCGCGGACGTGGCGGCCGCGCTCGCCAAGGAGCGGTGCAGCCACCAGGTGCTGCTGGGCTTCGCCTCGCCGGAGGAGACCCGGGCCCTGGCGGCGAAGTTTCCGCAGTTCGACCTGGTGGCGACGGCGGGCGGCGGCGACGAGCCCCCGCTGGAACTGGCGTCGCTCCCCGGTGGGGGCCGCCTCGTGGAACTCGGTCACAAGGGCATGTTCGCGGTGGCCATCGGCCTGTTCCCCGGCGACAAGCCGGCCCTGCGGTCGCAGCGGGTGCCGCTCGACGCCCGGTGGGGCGAGGCCGACGACATGATCAAGCTCCTCGGGGCCTACCAGAACAAACTCGAGACGCTGGGCCTGACGGGCCTGGGCATCGTGCCGATCCGCCATCCCACTGGCCGGCGGTTCGCGGGAAGCGCGGCCTGTGCCGATTGCCACAAGGAGGCCTACGAGGTGTGGAAGGACTCGGGGCACGCCACGGCGTTGACCACGCTCGAGGAGCAGAAGCCGCGGCGGGATGGTGATCCGGAGTGCCTGTCGTGCCACGTCGTCGGCTGGGCGCCGCAACGCTTCGAGCCCTTCGAGGGGGGCTTCGCCGGCATGACGGCGACACCGCACCTCGCCCACCAGGGCTGCGAGAACTGCCACGGGCCCGCCGCCGCCCACACGGCCGTCGAACGCGGTGACGTCCGCGCCAGCGAGGCCGAACGCGACCGCCTGCGGGCGGAACTCGTGCTCTCGATCGACACGCCGGAAGGCAAGCAGAAGGCGGTCAACAACTGCCTGGAGTGCCACGACCTCGACAACAGCCCGCAGTTCGACTTCGACGAATACTGGCCGCAGGTCGAGCATTGACCGGTGAGGGGCCGGCGAGGGCCGGTGAGCCCCGGTGAGGGGCCGCCCATGCCCCGTCGCCGGACGTTCGCTACGGGCATCCCTGCCCTTCGCTCACTCGATGCTGCCTGCGCTCCGGCATCCATGCCTGCGCTGGTCAGCAACGCCGGCTCTCAGGGCATCGGGCGGCCCCTCACCTCCCGAACTCGGAGGCCGGCGGCTTCTCTCATTCATTGGGGGCAGCGAGGGGTTGCCCGTGCCATAGGAGCCGGGCTGTGGGAGCAAGCGGAGCCATGGATGGCGGAGTGCAGCGGACACGCAGTGAGCGGGAGCCCGGAGGGCGCACGCGAACGTCCGGCGACGTGGCATCGGCAACCCCGAGCGAGCGTCTCCGCAAGAGGTCGAAGTCAGCAGCCCGACGCTACCCCAGCTGGGCCATCGCCTCGTCGGGGATGCTGAAGTTCGCCGCCACGCTCTGCACGTCGTCGTGGTCGTCGAGCCGCTCCATCAGGTCGAGCACCTTGCGGGCCGTGTCGACGTCGTCCACCGCCACGGTGTTCGTCGGGATCCGCACGATCTCGCTGGACTCCGCCTCCAGCCCCGCCTGGCGGACGGCGTCGGCCACCGCCGCCATCGCGGCCGGCTCGCAGGTCACCTCCCAGCGGTCGCCGGCGAGCTTGACGTCGTCGGCCCCGGCCTCGAGCACGATCTCCATCAGCCGGTCCTCGCCGCACGAGGCCTGCGGCACCCGCACCACGCCCTTGCGCTCGAAGAGGTAGGCCACGCAGCCGGTGCCGCCGAGCTTGCCGCCGCACATCTCGAAGATCTTGCGGATCTCCGGGGCGGTGCGGTTCTTGTTGTCGGTGAGGATCTCGCACAGCACGGCCACGCCGCCGGCGCCGTAGCCCTCGTAGAGCGACTCCTCGAGGTCGCCCCCCTTGAGCTCGCCGGTGCCCGTCTTGATCGCCCGCTGGATGTTGTCCTTGGGCATGCTCACCGCCTTGGCGGCGTCGATCGCGTAGCGGAGGCGAAGGTTGGCGTCCGGGTCCGCCCCGCCGTGCTTCGCGGCCACGATGATCGCCTTGGCGAGCTTGCTCCACAGCTTGCCGCGCTTGGCGTCGATGAGCGACTTCTTGCGGGCGATGTTGGCCCAATGGGAATGACCGGCCATGGATCACCTCGGCTTGCGCTTCGCCAGTTGTGCGGAATGCTTGGCGGCTGGCTTGGCCGCCGGCTTTTTGGCAGGCGTCGGCTTGCTGGCCGCGGGGGCCGGCTTGGCCGGTGCCGGCGGCGGGGCCTGCGGCTTGATGGTGATCGGCTTGCCCACGTTCGGCTTGACGACGAACGGCTTGGGGCCCGGCTTGCCGGTGCCCGACTTGTCGCCGGCCCGCTTCGGCCCGGAACCGGGGGGCGGCAGCGGCGTCTTGCCGGCGGGCCGGGCTGCCGCCTGCGGCCCCGCGGGGCGGTGCTCCTCGGCGGCCGTGCGGGCGGCCTCGGCCGCCTTCTGGCCCTCGCGGCCGGGGGGCGGCGGGGGCGGGTTGGGAGCGGGCAGATCCTCGCCCCGCTTCGGGAACCGGTCCTTGGCCCCGGGATTCACCGCCTGCACGACCTTCCGCACCGTCGTGCCGTGGAGGTTCGTCAGGCAGTCCACGCCGAACTGGTGCAGGAGCGACGAGAACTCGATGCCCGACTTCTTGGGGATCAGCCGCTCGAGGCCCGGCACCTTGCCCGCGTCGTATTCCTGCTGGGTGATCAGGCCGGTCAGGTACAGACCGGCGAGGGCGCCCCGATCGAGCGGGATGAGGTGGCCGCCGAGGGCCGTCGAAGCCACGTAGTGCACGACGAACGGCGGTACGCCGTGAAGGTGCTCGAGCGTCTTGAGGCCGTGGGCGAGCGAGTGCTTGCGGGCGTGCTCGAGGGAGAAGTTGTAGGTCGACTCGAAGACGCTCTGCAGCGCCCGCCGCAGCGACAGGGCGGCCCGCGCGGGATCGGGCAGGTCCGGCAGGCTTTCGGCCAGCTCGGCGACCGTGGTCACCCGCACCTCGTTGAGGTCGAAGGAGCTGGACAGCAGGCGGGCGAGCGCCTTCTCGGCCGCTTCGGGGCGGGCATTTTCCAGGCAGCAGGCGAAGAGCACCTGGTCGAGCAGCGGTCGCGAGGTGTTGGGCGGCACGGCCTTGTAGTTCGCCCGCAGCGCCTTGGCGAGCCGGGGCAGCAACTGCGCCCGCGGCGGAATCTTCTCCACGGGCGGCTTGGGTTCGGCTGCAGGCTTGGGGGCGGGTTTGAGGGCCTTCGCCGGTTCGGGATGCCGCGGTTTGGCCGCCGCCTTCGCGGGCTTGGGGGCCGGCTTCTTCGGCCGCCGGTCGTTGCGCTTCGATGCGGTCATGCTTCCTCCTCGGGGTCCGATTGGGCCGTGTCCTTCGCGGCGGCGGGCAGCACCTCGCCGAGGACGCGGGCGATTTCGAGCGAATGCTTGACTCCCTTGTCGAGTTCGAACCGCAGCCGCGGCGTGTACCGCGTCTCGATCCGCTCGGCGATCTGGGACTGGAGGAAGCCCGCCGAGCGGGCCAGGCCACGGAGGGCCAGCTGCTCCTGGGCGGGGCTGCCCATCACGGAGACGTGCACGGTGGCACTACGCATGTCGGGGTCCATCTCCACGCGGGTGACGGTGACGTCCTTCACCCGGGGATCGCGAACCTGCGTGAGGATGGCCATGCTGACCACCTCGCGGACCGCCTCGGCCGCCTTGAGTAGTCGTCGGGAACTCACGAGAGCGTGCGCGCGACTTCCTCGATCCGGTAGCACTCGAGGATGTCGCCCTCCTTGACGTCGTTGAAGCCGGCCAGCTTGATGCCGCACTCGAGGCCGTCGCGCACTTCGCGGGCGTCATCCTTCTCCCGCTTGAGCGACTCGATACCGTACTCGCCGATCACGCGGTTGTCGCGGATCACCCGCAGCCGGGCGTTGCGGGCGATGATGCCGGCGATCACGCGGCAGCCCGCGATCACGCCGAGCCGGCTGATGCTGAAGGTCCGTTGCACGACAGCCCGGCCGAGTTCGGCCTCCTTCTTCTCCGGCGCGAGCATCCCCTCGAGCGCCTTCTTCAGGTCGTCGGTGACCTGGTAGATGATGTCGTATCGGCGGACCTGCACCCCCAGCTCCTCCGCCAGCGACCGGGCCCGCTCGTCGGGCACGACGTTGAAGCCGATGATCACCGCGTCCGACGCATCGGCGAGTTGCACGTCGGCCTCCGTGATTCCGCCCACCATCGACTGGAGCACGCGGATCTTCACCTCCGGGTGCTCGAGCTTCTGCAACTCCTTGAGGATCGCCTCGATCGAGCCCCGCTGGTCGGCGCGGAGGATGAGGTTCAGGGTCGGGGCCTTCTGCGTGCCCAGCCGTTCGACGAGGTTCTCGAGCGTGACGTGCACCGGAGCGCTGGCCAGGTGGCTGTGCCGGCGGATGCCGGTCCGCTTGGTGGCCACCTCGCGAGCCATGGCGATCGACTCCACAACCTGGAACCGCTCGCCGGCTCCCGGAGCGACGTCGAGGCCGGTGACGAAGACCGGCACCGCGGGCGGGGCCTCCGTCATCTTGCGGCGCGTGAGGGTGTCGAACATCGACTTCACGTGGCCGCTGGCCTCGCCGCAGACGACGGCGTCGCCCACCTTGAGCGTGCCCTTCTGCACCATCAGGCAGGCCACGACGCCGCGGCCCTCGTGGATCGAGGCGTCGAGGCAGACGCCGGCGGCGGCCCGGTCGGGATTGGCCCGCAGGTCGTGGAGCTCGGCGATCGTCAGCAGGGTGTCGAGCAGGCTGTCGACGCCCTCGCCCGTCACGGCGCTTGTCTTCACCACCTCCGTCTCGCCACCCCACTCGGTGGGCAGGAGCTCGGTGGCCGCCAGTTGCTGGAAGACGCGTTGCACGTCGGCACCGGGCAGGTCGATCTTGTTGATCGCCACCACGATCGGCACGCCGGCCGCACGGGCGTGGCTGATCGCCTCCTCCGTCTGGGGCATGATGCCGTCGTCGGCGGCGACCACGATCACCGCGCAGTCGGTGACGTTGGCACCCCGGGCCCGCATCTGCGTGAACGCCTCGTGGCCCGGAGTGTCGACGAAGGTCACGGCCCGGGCCGCCGCCCCGTCGCCACCGCTGCCCTTGTGCTTCACCGAGTAGGCGCGGATGTGCTGGGTGATGCCGCCGCTCTCGCGGGAGGCGACGTCGATCCCGAGGATCTTGTCGAGCAGCGACGTCTTGCCGTGGTCGACGTGGCCGAGGAACGTGACGACCGGCGCCCGCGGCAGCCGGAGGGCCGGATCCTCGTCGGCGGCGTCGAAGCCGGCGAGCAGTTCCTTCTCCAGGTCCTCGGCCGTCTTGATGTCGAGCTGGACGCCGAACTCGGCGGCCAGGAGTTCGACCGAGTCGCGGTCGAGCATCGAGGCCATCCCCGGGATCGAATCCATGCCGAAGGTCAGCAGTTTCTTGAGCACCTCGCTGGCGGGCAGGCCGATCGCCTCGGAGAAGGCCCGCACGGTGCACGGCACCTGGATCGAGGCGTTGGTCTTGCGCGGCGCGGCGGTCGAGGCCGTGGCTCCCTTGCGCTGCCGCGAGGACCGGCGGCGGCGGAGGCCGTCGTCGTCGTCGAGCCCGCGGCCGTCACCGATCTTCTTGCGGCTGAGTTGCCGCTGCTCGCGGCCGCCGAGCAGGTCGTCGGACTGTCCGCCGCCGGGCTTGCCCGGCTGCCGTCGCGGCCGCACGCCGGGCTCCATCAGCGGCGGGGGCGAGGCCATGCCGGCACCGCCCCGCAGCAGGCCACCGAGCCGCGGCCGCGGGCCGTCAGCCTGTCGCTGCTGCTCGTGCTTCCGCATGTGGTCGGCGAGCGGCTTCGCGCCGCCGGCCTTGGCACTGCGGATGGCGTCGAGCGGCAGTTTGACGTCGGGCTTCTGGGCCGCCGGCTCCTGGGAGGCGGGCCGCGGCGAGACGGCGGGCGAACGGCCGGCCGCCGGCACCGGGGCGAGCTTGAACGCGGGGCGGGGCACCGGCTTGGCGGTGGAGTTCCCGGGCCGCACGGTCGGGCGGGGCTTGGGCTCCGCCGGCTTGGGCGGCTGGATCTCGGGCGGCTTGCCCTGGGCGACGCCGGCCGGCGCGATGTAATCCTCACGACGCAGCGGCGTGCCCGGCGCGGCCGGCCGCACCGGGGCGGCCACCGGCTTGGCGACAGGGCCCTTCTCAGCGGGTTTCGACCGACCGGCGATGAACTCCCTGAGCTTCGCGACCTCCTCGTCGGTCATGCTCGCCAGCGCCGAGCCCTTGTCCTGGATGCCGGCGCGCGTGCACAGCTCGACCAGCTCCTTGCTGTCGATCTTCAGTTCTTTCGCCAGCGTGTAAATCCGAACAGCCACTCGGTCCTCTCTCCACCGGCTGGTGCCGGCCCGTCATCCGTCGATCACCCGACCAACCCGTATGTCTCGCGATCCCGTCCATCTCGCCGCCGGCCATCACGATTCGCCGACCGGCGCGGTCCCGGCCTCGCCGACCGGCGGCGCCTGCTGGGCGGCCAGGGCCGCCTCCGCCGCGTCGGCCTCGGCCGTCGCCTTCGCGATCCGATCCTGCTCCCGTTGCTTCCGTCGCTCCTCCGCGGCCGCGACCTCCGCCAGGGCCGCCCGCCGCTCCGCCTCGGCAACGATTGCGTCCACGGCCTCGGCGGACAAGCCGCCCATTTCCATGAGGTCGTCCGGCTCGATCACGGACAGATCGTCGTAGGACAGGAAGCCCTCGCCCACCAGTTTTTCAGCCAGGGACTCCTCGAGTCCCTCGATCGACGAATAGCCGGCGATGGCCCGCTCGATCTGCTGGTCGAGCTCCTCGCGGGTCATGATCTCGATGTCCCAGCCGCAGAGCTTGCTGGCGAGGCGGACATTCTGACCGCGGCGGCCGATCGCGAGCGACAGCTGGTCCTCCCGCACGAGCACGATGCCGCGGCCGAGCATCTGGCAGAGGATCACCTCGTCCACCTCGGCCGGCTGCAGGGCGTTGGGCACGAGCACCTGCAGGTCGTCGCTCCAGCGGACGATGTCGATCCGCTCGCCGCCCAGTTCCTCGACGATGTTCTTGATGCGGTTGCCGCGGACGCCGACGCAGGCGCCCACGCAGTCGATGCGGTTGTCGGAGCTGATCACGGCCACCTTGCTGCGGTAGCCGGGCTCGCGGGCGATGGCCCGGATCTCGATCACTCCGTCGGCGATCTCCGGGATCTCCTGCTCGAAGAGCCGCTGCACGAGCTGGGGCCGGATTCGCGAGAGGATGATCTTCACGCGGCTGCCGACCTTGCGGACCTCGAAGATCGTGGCCCGGATTCGCTCGTTGGGATGGTAGGACTCGCCGGGGATCTGCTCACTGCGGGGCAGGATCGACTCCGTGGCCCCCAGGGTCACGGTCGCGGTGGCACCCTCGAAGCGGGTGACCACGCCGGAGACCATCTGCCCGATCTGCTCCTCGAACTCGTCGTGGATCGCGTCCCGCTCGGCCTCGCGGATCTTCTGGATGATCACCTGCTTGGCCGTCTGGGCGCCGATCCGGCCCGAGAGCTCGGCCGTGTCGATCGTCTGGCCCTCGCGGGTACCGGAGAGCTGGCCGCTCTCCCGGTCGATCGCGATCGTGATCTCGGTGCCTTCGCCGTACTGCCTCACCAGTGCGGTGACGAGGGCGGCTTCGATCGCCTGGAACACGACTTCCTTGTCGATGTTCTTGTCGCGGTGGATCGCGTCGACGATCCGCAGGATTTCTTCTGGCTTCATGGTGTGCTCGGTGACGCCGCGAAAAGGCATTGCCGGCACAGCCGACGCCATTTCACGACATGGGCGCCGAAACACCCTTCCAGAAGGTGTTTGGAAGCATATCCGCGGACCAGCAAGCCATTTCCGTCGACGGAACCCCGTCAGAGTAAGTCGTCTGCCGGGGGCTGTCAAGGAGCCGCCGCCGCGGGCCGCGTCAGCCCTCGGCCCAGCCGCGGAGGACCAGGGCCCCCGCCTGGCCCTGGGGCGTGATGGCGGCGGAGATGCAGCAGTCGCCGGCCGCATCGCCGCCGCGGGCGGCGCGGATCCGGCAGTCCGGGTCGGGCGTCTCGTAGTTGAGTAGCGGGAAGAGCGTGCCGCGCCGCATCGCCAGCAGGCTGGCCACGCACTCCACGAGCCCGCTGCCGCCGCCGAGGTTGCCGAAGTTGGCCTTGGCGGCGACCAGCGGCAGCCGCTCGGCCGCCGACCCGAGCACGTCGTGCAGGGCCGCGGCTTCCTCGCGGTCGCCGACCACGGTGCTGGCGCCGAAGGCGTGCACGTGCCCCAGCCGTTCCGCCGGGATGTCGGCCATCGCGAGGGCGGCCCCCAGGGCGTGAGCCAGCGCCTGGCGGCGGAGGCCGACGCCGTGGATGTCGGCGGAGCACCGCGAGGCATGGCCGACGACCTCGCCGTAGATCCGTGCGCCGCGGGCCCGGGCGTGGGACAACTCCTCGAGCACGAGCACCCCGGCTCCCTCGCCGAGCACCATGCCGCGCCGGGCCCGGTCGAAGGGCCGGCTCCAGGCGGCCGGCTCGCCGGCGCCGGTGGCGTCGGGCAGGGCCACCTGCTCGCTCTGCAGGGCGTGGACCGTCTTCATCGGGTGGACCCGCGTGCCGGTGGCCCCGGCCACCATGATGTCGGCCGCACCCCGCTGGATCGTGACCACGGCCTCGCCCACCGCGAGGTGACCGCCCGCCTCGCGGAGCGTCAGCGAATTGCTCGGCCCGCGCAGGTCGTTGTAGATGGCGATGTGGCTGGCCGGCATGTTGGGCAGGTACTTGAGCAGCCACAGCGGGTTGAGCAGCGGCATCCCGTGGGAGGCCCAGTGGTCGAAGGCGAAGCCGCCGTCGCCACCCCGGCAGGCGGCCACGGCGGCCGTGAAGTCGTCCGGCAGCGTGAGCATGTAGTCGGACCCGAACACGCAGCCGAATCGCTCGGGCGGATGGTGCGCGGCGGCATCGCCCGCGTCGTGCAGGGCCCGCTGGGCGGCGGCCACGGCCATCTGGCTCTCGCGGCACATGACCTTGAGCCCCTTGCGGATCGCCTTCTTCCGCTCGCCCTCGAGCGGCCCGAAGTTGTCGATCTCGCCGGTGAAGCCGCGGGCCTCGGCGGCATGGTGGAGCGGCAGGCCGCCGCACGCGAACGACTCGATCGGCACGACGCCGCTGCGGCCCTCCGCCAGCCCGGCCCACAGGTCGTCGAGCGCGAGGCCGAGCGGGGAGACGACGCCCATCCCCGTGACCACCACCCGCCGACCGGTTCCCGCGCTCATGATTGCTGCTCTTGCCGAAGTGGCCGGGGCACGGTCTGACCCCCCGGCTGGTCAGGCCAGCCGGGCCAGCACCAACGACGCGTTGTGGCCACCGAAGCCGAAACTGTTGCTCATGGCCACGTCGACCCGCGCCTCGCGGGCCACGCGGGGGGTGTAATCGAGGTCGCACTCGGGATCGGGATTGTCGAGGTTGATGGTCGGCGTGATGACCCCATGGTGCATCGACAGCGCACACACCACCAGCTCGATGCCGCCGCTCGCCCCGAGCGTGTGGCCGAGCTGGCTCTTCGTGCTGGAGATTGCCAGCCTCCGGGCATGCTCGCCGAACACTCGCTTCACGGCCTTCGTCTCGGCCACGTCGCCGAGCGGCGTGCTCGTGCCATGGGCGTTGATGTAGTGCACGGCGTCCGGCGCGAGGCCGGCGTCCTCGAGCGCCATCGCCATGGCCCGGGCGCCGCCCCGGCCCTCCTCGTCGGGCTGGGTGATGTGGCCGGCGTCGCCGCTGGCGCCGTAGCCCTTGAGTTCGGCGTAGATCCGCGCCCCGCGGCGCCGGGCATGCTCCAGCTCCTCGATCACCACCACGCCGGCCCCCTCGGAGAGCACGAACCCGTCGCGGTCTGCGTCGAACGGCCGGCTCGCCTGCTGGGGGGCGTCGCCGCGGAACGACAACGCCCGCATGTTTTGGAACCCGGCCAGGCCGATCGGCGTCAGCGCCGCCTCGCTGCCCCCGGTCACCATCACGTCGGCGTCGCCGTACTGGATCGCGCGGAGGGCGCTGCCGATCGAGTTGGCGGCGCTGGCACACGCCGTGGCGACCGCGAAGTTCGGCCCCTTGATGCCGTAGATGCTCGACACGTGGCCGCTGGCCGAGTTGACCATCAGCTTGGGGATCGTGAACGGCGAGACCTTGTCGATGCCCTTGTGGAGGAGCCGCTCCTCCTGGACCTCGAACTCCCACAGCCCGCCGATGCCGGAGCCGATCACGACACCGCAGCGGTGCGGGTCGGCCGTGGAGAAGTCGATCCCGGAGTCGGCGACGGCGTCCTTGGCGCTGGCGATCGCGAACTGCGTGAAGCGGTCGAGCCGCTTCAGCTCCTTCGGGTTCGCGATGTCCTCGCGTTCCGGCTCCCAGGGAACCTGGCCGCCGAACTGCACCCGGTAGCCGGTCACGTCGAACAGCGAGATCGGCCCGACGCCGCTCTCGCCGCGGACGAGTCGCTCCCAGAACCCGGGGATGGCCCTGCCCAGTGAGGTGACGACACCCAGCCCCGTCACGACGGCCCGTCGCTTCATGCGTTGGTCCACCGCTGCATCAGGCCTGATGCTTCTCGATGAACTCCACCGCCTGGCCGACGGTCTGGATCTTCTCCGCCGCGTCGTCCGGGATGTTGATCTCGAACTCTTCCTCGAGTTCCATGACCAACTCGACCGTGTCGAGCGAATCGGCTCCCAGGTCGTTGATGAACGACGTTTCGGGGGTGATCTGCTCCTTGCTGACGCCGAGTTGCGACGCCACGATGTCGATCACCCGCTCTTGGACTGATGCCACCTTTCGAATCCTCCTGAAAACCGAAGCCGACGGCCCGACCGCAGCCCTTCAAGGCCGCGCACCTTGCCCGCCTTCACGGCGAAGATATACCCGTTCCCGGCCGGACGTGTCCAGCCCGGGAAAAAACCGGTTCCGGGCGGTGCGCAGCGGCGTTCACCCGATCAGCCCGCCGTCCACCACGAGCGTCTGGGCGGTGATGTAGCCCGAAGAAGGGGCTGCGAGGAAGAGCACCGCCTCGGCGATCTCCCAGGCCTCGCCGAGTCGCTTCGCCGGCACCCGTTTCTTCACCTCGTCGAGCAGCGCCGGCCCGAGGGCGGCCGTCATGTCGCTGGCGATGAATCCGGGCGCGACCGCGTTGACCGTGATCTTGCGGCCGGCGAGTTCCTTGGCCACCGTTCGCGTGAGGCCGACCAGACCGGCCTTCGAGGCGGAGTAGTTGGCCTGGCCGGGATTGCCGATCAGGCCCGAGACGCTCGCCACGTTGACGATCCGGCCGTACCGCTGCTGCATCATCGGCCGGCTCGCGGCCCGCATGAACAGGAACGGGCCCCGGAGGTTGGTCGTGAGCACCTGATCCCACTCCTCGTCGCTCATCCGCGGCAGGAGCGTGTCGCGGGTCACGCCCGCGTTGTTGACGAGGATGTCGAGTCGGCCGAGCTTCTCGACCACCGCGTCGACCACCCGCTGGATGTCCTCGCCCTTGGTGACGTCGCAGGGAAAGGCCTCCGCCCGCCCGCCCGCCGCCTGGATGCCGGCGGCCACCCCGGCCAGTTTGTCGGCCGAGCGGGCGACGAGGGCCACCGCCGCTCCGGCCGCCGCCAGGGCCTCGGCGATGGCGCGACCGAGCCCCTGCGAGGCCCCGGTGACGATCGCCACCTGGCCCGCGAGATCGACCTGCAGCCGCTTGTGGGGCGTTGCGCCCGCATCCTTATCCGCCATGACAGCCTCCGGGTGATTGTGAGTGGTCGACGCCGTACCGCGGTTCAGTCGAACACGCCGTGGCAGG
>JBIIDT010000049.1:0-22265 GCA_044238145.1 Pirellulales bacterium
ACCTGCCCGAGCACACGTTCCTGCCGGCGCTCGGCATCACCGAGCCCGACAGCTTCTGGCGGGACGTGAAGGAGGAGGCGAAGTCGCAGGACGGCTGCGAGATCCTCGCCTACATGCACCGCATGCTTGAGGTGGCGAAGGATCGGGGCGTGGCCGTGACGCGGGAACTGCTCCAGGCACACGGCCGCGACGTGCCGCTGTTCGCGGGCGTCGAGGGCTGGTTCGATGAGATCGACGACTTCGGCCGCGGCAAGAACCTGGCGATCGAGCACTACGTGATCTCGTCGGGAATCCTCGAGTTCATCGAGGGCTGCCCGATCTACCCGCGGTTTCGCAAGGTGTTCGCCTCCGCCTACGCCTACGACGAGGCGGGCCGGGCGAAGTGGCCCTCGAGCGCGATCAACTACACGAACAAGACCCAGTTCCTGTTCCGCATCAACAAGGGCATCGACAACGTGTGGGACAACTCCGCGATCAACGCCTGGCGGCCGAAGCGGGAGCGGCCGATCCCCTTCGAGCGGATGGTGTTCCTCGGCGACGGCGACACCGACATCCCGTCGATGAAGATGGTGCGGCAGAAGGGGGGCCAGGCCGTGGCCGTCTTCGACCCGGAGCTCTTCGAGCAGCGGAAGTCGCAGGGCCGGCTCGAACGGCTGATCGCCGAGGACCGCGTCGACTACGTGGCGGCGGCGGACTACACGAGCGGGTCGCTGCTGCGGGTCGTGGTGCGGGGGATCCTCGGGCGGATGGCCCTGCGGGCCGCCTAGCCACGACATGGGCAGGCGGCGACGCGGCCGCCCGTCGATCATCGCACGAGCAGGATGTTCGTGAAGCTGCCCGCCTCGCCGAGCGTGTGCCAGAGGTCGGTCGTCTGCGACACCGGCTGCCAGGCCGGCGGATGGCCGTCGTGAAGGACCGTGAATCGCGTCCAGATCCTCTCCAGCAGCCCCGTGATCTCCGCGGCGGTCACGCCCGCCCGCAGCATGCCGTAGGGCCAGAACTCGAGGACGCTCGGCCAGCCTTGCGCCGCAAACGTCCGCAGGCCGCCGCGGAGGATGGCGGCCTCGAAACCCTGCACGTCCATCCAGCAGAGGCCGATGCCATCCCGGAAGGCGGGCCGGGACCGGCCGATCACGTCGTCGAGCGTCCGCATCGGCACGCGGATCACCCGCCGCGCGGACTCGCCGTAGCGGTCCGCGCCGGCCGCCGGCCGGTCGTGCCGCACCCGATGGTCGCCGCAGTTGTCGGCGCTGAGCTCGAAGCGGCAGGAGCCGCGGCGATCGCCGAGCGCCACCGCGTGGAGCTCGAAGCGGTCGTCCAGGCCGTTGAGGCGGACGTTCGCCGCGAGGAGCGAGAAGTTCACCGGATCGGGCTCGATGGCGATGCAGCGGGACACGAGGCCACCCGCCACCGCCTGGAGGCCGATCAGCCCGACGTTGGCGCCGATGTCCACGAGCGTGGCGGGAGCCAGGGGTGACCCGGTGGCGGCGGCCACCGTCCGCACCACCTGCTCGAGCATCGGGTATTCCCAGTGCAGGTCGCGCACCAGCGCGGGCGTGATCGTCCGCTCATCCGCGAGCACCTCGAATTGGGCGTGCTGTCCGATCACGATTCGCGTCCGCTTCTCCCGGCGTAGTCGGTCGAGCCGGCGGCGGGCCGCGGCCTCGGCCGGCCAGGCGCGGAGCCGCCGCCAGAGCCGCCGCGGCCGCGTGAGCCAGTGCCACGCAGTCGGCGGCCGGGCGGCATCCAGGTGCAGGCGGCGGGCGTGCGAAGCGGTGGCGACCGCGACCTGGGCGGCGAGCCGCCGCGCGTCGCCGGCCTCCGCCAGCCGGTGCTCCATGTCGGCCAGCCGCGTCGCCGGTGAGCCGAACAAGGAATCGACTGCCCGATTGCGCGACACCGCGACGGTGATCGGGCAGCGGTCGTCGAAGGCGGCCGCGATCAGGCCGTCTCCACTGAACGACTCCTCGACGGAATGCTCGGCGATGATGCGGCCGCCCTGATCCATGATCCAGGCGAGGCACTTGTCGTGCATCAGGAAGTCGCCGGAGATCATCCGGTCGTGCGTCGAAACGATGAGTGTCGAGATCTTTCCGCGGCGGAGGGTCTCCCGGGCGCCTTCCAGCATCGCCAGTTCGGCCCCTTGGATGTCGGCGAGCAGTACGTCGATTCGGTCGCAGCCTTCCTGCGCGACAAGGGAATCCACGCTCACCCGCGGCACGTGCCGCACCGTCCCGTCGGTGTCGCAGAGAAAGGCCGCGGCGTCACCGGGACGATCCGCCACGGCCGCCTGGATGAACCGGCCCGCGCGGCCATTGAGCGCGTAGTTGTATTGCCCGATCGCCAGGCAGTGGGGGTCCGGCTCGACGAGGATCGTCCGCGCGTGCGGAAACCGTTGCAGGAACCAGAGCGAGTAGTAGGCCCAGTAGGCTCCCAGTTCCAGCATCGTGGACGCATCGGGGAGCGCGGCGAGGATCTCGTGGAATACGACCTCCTCCTGCGGTTCGTGGTGGCCCTCGAGCCGTTCGATGATCCGGGTCATCCACGGCCCGTAGTAGCCGTCACGGGCGACGAGGACGCCGTTGTGCATCACCTGCACGGGCCACGGGTCGGCGGCTCGGATGCTGCCCGCGCCGGGCTGCTTGGGAATGACGCGGGCGTCGGTGCAACGGGTGGTGATGGCGATGCGACGGGCCGCGGCCTCGTCCGGCGGCAGGCTGGCGAGCACGTCGAGATAGCCGGGGTATGGCATGGCGGCTGGCGGCGACGGGAGGCCGGGTTTGCCCCGGCGGGGGGCGGCGGGCCATATTCTTTCGGATGCCAGGATTCCCTGCCACCGGAACGTAGCCCACCCGGCGCCATGGCGACCCTCCCACGCCCCCAGTCGTCCGCGCTCATCACCGGACTCGTGCACCTGGCCGCCACGGCCTTCATGACCGGCGTCATCTGGTACGTGCAGCTCGTGCACTATCCGCTCATGGCCGGCTGGCCGCACGACCAGTTCGCCGCCTGGGAGTCGGACCATCGCGCCCGGACGACCCCGGTCGTGCTGCCGGCCATGCTGTTCGAGGCGGCGACGGCGGTCGTGCTCCTCTGGCAGGCGCCGCGGGGATGGGCCCGCCGGCTGCTCGTTGCCGGTGGCCTGCTGCTGCTCGGCATCTGGGCGAGCACCTTCCTGCTGCAGGTTCCCTGCCACGATCTCCTGTCGCGCGGCTGGGACGAACGCGTCCACGCCCGGCTGGTGGAGACGAACTGGCTGCGGACGGTGCTGTGGAGCGGCCGGCTGGCCCTGTCCGTCGCCCTCGTGCCGCTGCTCGTCGCCGCCACCGGCCCGCGGCAGGTGTGACGCGGCCGAGGTCCCGGCCCGCCCGGTAGACGCGGCGGCCGGCAGGGCGGAGAATTATTGCCGGACGCCGTGCCACCGAGACTCCGAGGAGATCGCCCCATGGAGCCCCAGCATCAGATCCCCGTCCCCGCGGAGAGGACGCCGTGCGACCGCCGTGAGTTTCTCAGGCAGTCGGCTGCGGCCGCCGCCGCCACCTCCGCCCTCGCCGGCACGGCCTCGGCGGCCGACGAGAAGGCGGGCGGACGGCGTCGGCTGGCGATGGTCGGCACCGGCCATCGCGGCGTCCTCTCGTGGGGCGCGCCCGTCGTCAAGGACTATGCCGACCTCGTGGAGTTCGTCGGCCTGTGCGACGTGAACCCCGAGCGGGCCGAGCTGGCCCGCGAGTTGATCGGCACCCGGGCTGCGGCCTACACCGACTTCGAGAAGATGGTTCGGGAGACGCGGCCGAACACCGTGATCGTCACGACGGTCGACGGCGTGCACGCGGACTACGTCTGCAAGGCGATGGAGCTCGGCTGCGACGTGATCTGCGAGAAGCCGCTGTGCACCGAGGCGGCCCAGGCCCAGGCGATCATCGACACGCAGCGGCGGACCGGCCGAACGCTCGCCGTCACCTTCAACGCCCGCTACGGGGCCGCCGCCATGCAGGTCAAGGAACTGCTGCAGGCCGGCGAGATCGGCGAGATCCTGGAGGTGAACTTCGACGAGTTCCTCGACCGGCGGCACGGGGCCGACTACTTTCGCCGCTGGCACGCCTTCAAGCAGAACTCGGGCACGCTCCTCTGCCACAAGGCCTCGCACCACTTCGACGAGCTCAACTGGTGGATCGGGTCCGAGCCGGTGGAGGTGATGGCCTACGGGCGGCTCGCCGTCTACGGTCACAACGGCCCCTTCCGCCACTCCCACTGCCGGCCCTGTCCGTTCAAGGACCGCTGCCAGTTCCACTGGGACATCACCAAGGACGAGGCGGCGATGCGGATGTACGTCGCCTGCGAGGACCAGGACGGCTACCTGCGCGATGGGTGCGTGTTCCGCCCCGGCATCGACGTGCCCGACACGGCCACGGCCCAGATCCGTTACGAATCCGGGCCGCTCGTCTGCTACTCGCTCAACGCGGCGGTGCCCTACGAGGGGCAGTTCATCGTCTTCAACGGCACGCGGGGACGAATCGAACTGCGGGACTACCACCGCCAGCCCTGGGAGACGCCGGCCTCCGCCGAGATCCGCGTCACCACGGCGGGCGGGGCCACGCGGCTGATCCCGGTGCAGGCCAAGGGAGAAGGGCACGGCGGCTCCGACAAGCGGCTTCGCGACGCCATCTTCCGCCCGGCGGCCGCCGACCCGCTCGGCCAGCGGGCCGGAATGCGCGAGGGTCTGCTGAGTTCGCTCGTGGGCATCGCCGGCTACACGTCGATCGCCGAGCGGCGGCCGGTGCGGATCGCCGACCTCGTCCGCTGGGGCTGAACGGCCGCTATGACACGGGTCGTCGGCCACCGGGGGCGACTCTGGCTTGCGTTCTGTATAGACTGGAACCGGAAGGTGCATCCAGCTTGAACCGGGCGGCCCACGCGGCAGCCCGAACCAACCTCGCGAAAGCAAAGGTGGTGACCCGGACCGGCGACGGTTCGGGAGGATGTGCGCCTCCGGCCGCCCCCTCGGGGGAGGCCGACGGCGAAGCTTTCGAGGATCCGGCGGGGCCGCGGGCCCTGGGCATCCGCCGAGGCTCCTTCCTTTTCTCGACGCAGGAAAGGAAGCGGGACATGACGATCGGATATCCATCGTTGCGGATCGACGAGGCCAATTCCCTGCACCATCTGTGGTGCAACAACGGCACCTGGTGGGTGCACTACACGCTGCACTTCGACCATCGCAAGCGGCGGATCCGCCGCTCGCTGGGCACGTCCGATCTCGCCATCGCCGTGCGGCGGCGCGACGCCCTGCTGACGCGGCTGGCCGCGGAGGGCGAACCGGTGCCGGAGCGGACCCCGTGGCCGGCCGGGTCGCTCGTGCTTCAGCCGGCCGGCACCATCGCCGCCAGCACGTCGGCCAGCGGCACCGTGGCGAAGGTCGTGGCGTAGTCGCTCATCGAGTAGGGGATGATGAGCCGCCCCTCGTGGACGGCTGCGCCGCAGGTGTAGACCACGTTGGGCACGTAGCCCGCTCGCTCGTTCTCGTTGGGCGCCAAGAGCGGATGTGCCAGGCGGCCGAGCACCCGGGCCGGATCGGCGAGGTCGAGGAGCACCGCGCCGATGGCGTACTTCCGCATCGGACCGACCCCGTGCGTGAGCACCAGCCAGCCCCGGGGCGTCTCGATGGGCGGGCCGCAGTTGCCGATCTGCACGAACTCCCACGGCTCGGTCGGCCGGAGCACGAGCCGCTTGGAGTACCAGAAGTGGAGCATGTCGGACTCCATCAGGTAGACGTTCTCCCCGTCCTGCCGGGAGAGCATCGCGTAGCTGCCGTTGATGCGGCGGGGGAACAGCGCCATGCCCTTGTTGGCGATCACCGGGCCGTTGAGCGTGCTGACGCGGAAGCGAACGAAGTCGTCGGTCTCGAGGATCTGCGGGAGCGTGACGCTGCCGTCGAAGGCGGTGTAGGTGGCGAAGTAGTGGACGGAGCCGTCGTCGTCGACGAACCGCACGAAGCGGGCGTCCTCGATGCCGTTGGTCTCGGCCGGCGAGTAGGGGAAGATCACCCGCTCCGAGACGTCCGAGGCGGGGTCGCACTCGATCTCGTAGTTGGCCCGGGCCAGGGCGAGGATCGCCGCGGCGAGGGGCTCCAGTTCCTGGCGCCGGCGACGCTGCTCGCGGCTGGCCCGGACGAGGGCGGCCTCGAGGTCGCCGAGCGTGAAGTGGTCGGCGAGCCCCGCCGCGGAGAGGTCGACGAGGCCGTCGGCGATCCCGAGCTCCGCGAGTTTCCGCAGGAAGAGCGGCTTGTCGTAGGTGGCGTTGGCGACGACCCGCGGCGCGGTGACGAAGCCCGTCGGGGCGGCGAGCGTCACGTGGCCGGCCGCGTCGATCGTGCCGGAGCGAAAGCCGACGCTCGACACGTGCCCCTCGCCGATCGCCCGCAGGCTCATGAGAAACCGCCGCGTGCCCGGGGGCAGGCCCGCCTGGTCGGGGTGCCAGACGATCGACGGGTTGAAGAGGGCGGCGCTCTCGAGCGCGTACTCCTGCGTGAAGTAGGAGCCGATCACGAGGCGGCGGGCCTCGGAGAGTGGACGGTCGGTGAGCAGGTGCTGGCAGACGGCCTCGAACCGCTCCTGGAAGAATTGCAGGAGCCGCTGGTGGCGGCCGTGGAACTCCGTGAGCACGCGGCCGAGCAGCTCCTCGACCGCCGCCTCCGGGAGCTCCATGATCCGGCCGACGATCTTCATCGCCCGCTCCGGTCTCGGCGGCTGGAAGGGGCGGAAGAGCACCCGGGCGTTGTTGGGCCGCAGCAGGATGCCGGTCCGCTCGACGAGCATCAGCCGCCTTCGACGCGGGCGGTGCGGCGGCCGGCGTTCCGGGCCTGGTCGGGCTCCGTGGCAGGCGATTCCAGCGACCGCATCTCGACCAGCGCCGCCAGATAGGCCAGCGTCGACTCCGCCCCCATGTTGTCGTTGGTGCGGTCCTCGAGCAGGCCGTCGCGGCAGCCTCCGGTCCGCGGGTCGCACAGGGCCAGTCCGATGACGTTGTAGCCGCCGAACCAGTCGAAGGCGGTCCAGGCGGCGTCGGCCCAGGCGGTGTCGCCGGTGGCCTGGAAGGCCGCCACGCAGGCCGCGACCATGCCGTGGGCCTCGAGCGGCTGCTGGTCGAACGCGGCCGTCGGGCCGCCGCGCCGCGCGAAGCCGCGACTGCCGACCGGCTGAAACCGGCCAGTCGGGGACCGCTGCATGCCGGCCAGCCAAGTCAGCATCTCCAGCCCCGCCTCCAGGACCCGGCGGTCGCCGGACTGCCAGCCGGAGCGGATCACGGCCTCGCAGATCCGCGCGTTGTCGTAGGCGAGCACGTCCTCGAGCCAATCCCAGCCGGTGGCGGACGCCGACCGGCGCAGGTCGAGCAGGCGGCCGACGAGGCGGGCGGCGGTCGCCGCGGTCCGCCGGTCGCCCCCGAGCCGATCGAGGTGGTCGTGGATGCCGATCAGGCCCGTCGCCCAGGCCCGCGGGCTCGTGCAGGCCTCGAGGGCCGCGACCGCGGGCCCGAGGAGCCGCATCGCCCAGCGGCGCAGGCCCGGCCGTCGCGAGCGGCCCACGCACGCGCCCAGTGCGAGCACCGCACGGCCGAGGCAGTCGTCCGATCCGGAGTCATCGCGCCAGCGCCGGTCGAAGCCGAGCAGGTTGCGAAACCGGCCGCTGGCGGGCACGAAGGCGTGCCGGAGGAACGTGGCGCAGATCGTGGCCGCCCGCGCGATCTCCGGGGCCTCGGGCTCCTGGCCCTCGAGGGCCACGAACAGGGCCAGCGCGCGGGCGTTGTCGTCGGTGCAGTAGCCGTGATCGGCGTCGGGGATGTCGTAGACGGCGTGCTGGAAGACGCCGGTGGAGTCCATCAGCCGCCACAGGTGGCCGAACGCGGGAGGGAGCAGGGCCCGCCGCGGGGGCGGCTCGGGACGGGCAGCGGCGCCGGGCCGCAGCCGCACTGCCATGCCGCACCGCGCCCGCCGGAACGCGTCGGCGTAGCGGGCGGCGACGCGGCTCCACACCATCTCGCGGCCGACGAGGAACGCCCGCTTCCGCATCGCGTGCCGCCGCACATCGTCGGCGAGGAGATCCCCCACGGCCGTGGCGATCGCCGCCGCATCGCCGAACGGCACGAGCGCGCCGCGGTCCTCGGCGAGCAGCTCGCGGGCGTGCCAGTAGGGCGTGGAGACCACGGCCTTGCCGCAGCCGAAGGCGTAGGCGAGCGTTCCCGAGGTGATCTGATCCTCGTTGACATAGGGCGTGAGGTAGACGTCGGCGGCGCCGAGGAAGGCGAGCAGTTCCGGCATCTCGACGTACCGGTCGCGGAAGACGACGTGCCGCTCCACGCCGAGTTCGGCGGCCAGCCGCACGAGCCGCTCCCGGTACCGCTCCCCTTCGGTGCGAACGAGGTGCGGATGCGTGGCGCCAAGCACGACGTAGACCACGTCGGGATGCCGGGCCACGATCGCGGGCAGGGCGGCGATCGCGTGCTCGATGCCCTTGCCCGGCGAGAGCAGGCCGAAGGTGAGGAGGAGGCGGCGGCCCGCGAGCCCGAAGCGATCCTTGTGGAAACAGGGGTCGATGAACTCCATCTCCGGGATGCCGTGCGGGATGACGTCGACGCGGTCGGCCGGCACGCCGTAGATTTCGTGGAGCAGCGTCCGCCCGCGCTCGGTCATCACGGCGAGCCGGGCCGAGAGCCGGATCACGTCGGCGAGCACCTCGCGCTGCTGCGGCGTGGGCCGGGCGAGCACCGTGTGCAGCGTGGTGTGGACCGGGGAGCCGAGCCGCTGGAGGAGGGCGAGGACGTGGCTCCCCGACGGGCCGCCGAAGATGCCGTACTCGTGCTGCAGCGACACGACGTCGGGCTCGAGGAGGTTGAGGAAGTCGGCCGCCCGCCGGTAGGCCGCGGGATCGTCGTCGGCGAGATCGAAGGCGACCTCGGGCGGGTAGTCGTGGGTGGCGGGTGCGTCGTTGACCGCCACGACCGGGCAGGCGGCGGCCGGCAGGTGGGCGGCGACGGCGGACCGCAGGTCGCGGGTGAACGTGGCGATCCCGCAGCGGCGGGGAACGTAGTCGCCGACCCAGGCGATCCGATCGAGAGGTGTGTCGTGCATGGCAGGCTCGCGAGAGGGGCGTGCCTGCCGGGATCCAGGGGCCACGGATCCATGCAACCTCCGTATTCTAGGCGGGCCCGGACGGGAATGGGCGGCGCCTGCGGCGGTGCGGCGGCGGCGGCGCGGGACAGTTGGCAGATGGCCAGCCCGGGGGCGGGTGGTACGATCGGGCCGGTGCCGGATCATTCGTGGAGGAGCGGCCATGCGGACGTGGACGAGAGCGGTGGTGGCGGTGTGCGTCGTGGCGGGCGGCAGCGCACGGGCCGAGCCCGCAGCCCGGCCGGCGGTGACGGTGGCCGAGGCCGAACGACTGGCGGCCACCGACGGCGACGTGCACGTGCCCGGTCCGACGCTCTCGGTCGAGGCGGCCCGCCGGCTTGCCGAGCACGAAGCGGGGAAGCTCATCTTCGACGACCTCGGCGACCTGCCGCCCGAGGTGGCCGCGGCGCTCGCGATGCATCCCGGCGGTCTCGTGTTCGCGAAACTCGCGCGGCTCTCCCCCGAGGCCGCCCGAGAATTGGCCCTCGCCGCACGGGGTGGCGTGAGGCTGCCGGCCCTCGTGGAGCTGCCGCCGCGGACCGTCATGGAACTGGCGGCGATCGACGCGCCACTCTCGCTCGACGGCCTGCGATCACTCACGCCGGATGTGGCCGAGCGGCTCAAGCAGCGGCGTCGGAAGACGAGCCTGCGTGGCGTCACGAAGATCGGCGACCGGGAGACGACCTGGCGAGAATGGGCGGGACCTGCGGCCACCGCGGCCAAGCGGCAGGACGACGGGAGCGACGTCGACGGCGAGGACGACGACCCGGATGAGGACGACATTCCCGGCGAGAAATCGCGGCGCGGGCGGCGCGGCGGTGATCCGGACGAGGACGACGCCGACGGCGACGCCGATGATCCGGAGGACGACAGCGGGATCATCGGCGACGACGGCTGAAGCGCGTCGCCGAACTGTCCGCCGGGCCGTGGCCGCCCTGTCGCAGCCGCGCCGACTGCCGCGAATCCAACGGGAAATCCGCCCAGCCACCGCCCGACGGCGACGCGCCGTCGACTGCCGACCGCTTGCCGCCGCCGCCCACCCGCTCCTACGGTTTGCGGCCTCGGGTGGGGCGGTCCGCGTTGGGCCGCTTCCCGATCCTTCCCGGGGCGTTCCCGGAGGATTGCCACGATGATCGGCCAGAAACTCTTGATCCGCCTCGTCGGAACGCTCACGTGTGTCGCCGCGGTCGCGGCCGGCTGGGATGCCGAGGCGGCCCGTTGTCACCGGCGGCGTGCCTGCTGCTACGAGACCTGTTGCTACGACGCCTGCAGCGCGAACGCCTGTAGCACCAACTGCTGCCCGTCGGCCTGCACCACCTCGTGCGCGCCGGCCTGCGAGCAGGTGTGCTGGACCTACCGCGATCCCTGCACCAACTGCTGCGTCCGCACCTGCGGCTACCGCGTGATCGACAGCACCTGCTGCGTCGCGTCGGCGCCCACCTGCTGCGCGGAGGTGGTCGTCGCCTCGACCGCCCCGCCGGCAGCGATGGTCGCGGGCTCGTCGCGGCCGGCCGCGAAGACGGTCTCGGCCAGCCGCTAGGACGGCCCGGCCGCCCTGAGCGACGCCGCTCCCGCGTGGCAGCCCCGGCGCCACGCGGGGGCGGACCGTCGCCGACGTGTTGACCCGGGCCAATCGCCGGCGACAATCCGGGGAAACGCCCCGCCCGGAGTCGCCCGCCATGCACACCCACCTCGCCGTCGTCGCCTCGTTGCTCGTGGGCCTCGCGGCCGTGGCCGCCGACCCTGCGGCCGAGGCGTTGCCGCGGATCTTCAACGGCACCGACTTCACCGGCTGGAAGCTGCCCGCCGAGCCGCATTGGAGCGTGAAGGACGGCGTGATCGTGGGCGAGAACGGCCCCGACAAGAAGGGCTCGATGCTCTACACCGAGCGGTCGTACGGCGACGTGGCCTTCGAGGGCGACGTCCGCTTCAGCGGCGAGATCGACAGCGGTGTCATGATGCGGAAGCCCGAGGTGCAGGTGCAGATCGGCGTGTCGCGGAGCCTGAAGCGCGACATGACCTGCTCCTTCTATACGGGCACCTATCCCGAGGCGGCGCGGGCTGCGGGCGTGGAGAAGCTGCTCAAGGCTGGCGACTGGAACCGGATCCGGATCGAGGCCCGGGGCGACACGTTCACCGTGTGGCTCAACGGCACGCAGGTTTCCCGGTTCACCGACGCCAAGTACGCGGCCCCGGGTCCGATCGGCCTGCAGATCCACGCGGGCCTGACGATGAAGGTCGAGTTCCGCGACCTGCGGGCGCTGTCGCTCGGCGAGTGACGCCCACCGCGGCGTGGCGGCATGGGCCGTACGTCGGGTCGTCCGCTACACTTTCGGCATGTTCGTCGCCACGTTCGCCCACCGTGCCAGGTCCGTCTTCGTGCTGGCGGCGATCCTCCGCGGCATCACGAGCGGCGCGGTGGCGGCCGAATCGCGCGCGGGCACGCTCGATCTGCCCGAGGGCGGCAGGCTGCCCGGGCGGCTGATGGCCGGGCCGGCCGGCGACGCTGGCGTCTGCGAGACGCTGCGCTGGCAGGTGCCGGGATTCACGGGCCCGTTCGAGTTTCGCCTCGATGAGATCCGCGGCGCGCGGTTTCAATCCGCGGGCGGGCGGCCGACGAGCCGGTGGAAGATCCAACTCGTGGGAGGCGACGCGTTCGGCGCGGACCTCGAGGCCTTCGATGGCCGGCGGGTGACGGTGCGCCGCGACGGACCGCGGCCGCAGCGCTTGGCGATCGATCGGGCGGCGATCGAGCGGATCGTGCGGGTCGGGGCTGGCGCGGCGGGCGGTTTCGTCGGCCCCGGCGGCCTGGCGGGATGGACGCAGACGCCGCCGGACTCGTGGAGCGAGGAGGCGGCCGGAATTCGTACGGACGCCCGCGGCGCGGCCGTGGAGCGGGACGTGGGCGGGACGGTGCGTGCGGTTTACGACGTCGTGCTCTCGTGGCGCCGTGCGCCCGAGTGCAGGCTCGCCGTGGCCGCGGCAGGAGAGGGGCGTGATGATCCCTACCAGTTCGAGGTCTTTAGTGAGACCGCGGCCAGGGCGGACGGGGAAAGTCCGCTGCTGATGGCGCTGATCCGCGAGGAGCAGGAGAAGGCCGCCAGCGAGCCGATCGTGGACGAGGTCGCGAACCGGCCGGACGAGCGGCCGCGCCGCCTGCGGGTGGTGCTGTTCGTGGACCAGGCCGCGGGGCGGCTGGCGGTCGTGCTCCCCGAGCGATCGCCGAAGCCGGCCGCCGACGTCACGATCCCGCCGCCGCCGGGCCGGGCGAACTCGGGACGGTTCAAGCTCGTGGGCGGCGGCGACATCGGGCTGGAGAGCCTGCGGGTGGCGGAATGGCGCGGTGAGGAGCCGGTGGTCGAGCGGTCGACCGCCACGGCGCTCGTGCGGCAGGACGGCAGCCGGGAGGCCGGCGAGCTCGCCCCGTGGACGGCCGACGACGCCGAGTTGGTTGTCCGCAAGGCCGACGGCGAGGTCCGCGTGGTCCGCGACGACGTGCAGGAAATCGTGTTCGCCGAGGCCGAGGCCGAGCCGGCCGCCGAGCCGGCGGTGCGGGTCACCGGCCGCGGCGAGGAGGTGCTCCGCGGCGACCTCGTGCGGGTCGACGGCGAAGGCGTGTGGCTGCGGCGGCCTGGCATCGACGAGCCCGTGGCGATGCCGCTCGACGGCCTGGTCACGCTCGAGAGCCGGCGGCGGGCGGCCGCGCGGCCGGTGCCCGGTCGGCTGGGCTGGCTTTCGCTGGAGGGCACGGACGTTCGCGGCGCGGTCGTCGCGGCGGACGGTCGCCCGGGCTTCCAGCCGGTGGGCAGCGCGAATGCGAGGCCGTTCGTCGCCCGGCCAGGCGAGGGCGCGGCCGTCCACTACGTCCAGCGGGAGGCGGCCGCCGGCGACGACGAGGTGGGCGGGCTCGGCGCACAGGTCAACCAGGACGAAGAAGGCTTCTTCGTGATCGTCATGATGCGGGACGACGGCGCGGCGGCGATCGACGGCCGGATCCAGCCGAATGACCGGATCGTGGCGATCGCCCCCGAGGAGGGCTCGCCCTTCGTGGCGACCAAGGGGCTCGCGGTGGACACCGTGATGAACCTGCTCCGTGGGCGGATCGGCACGCCGGTGCGGCTGCGGGTGACGGCCGGCGACGGCACGGACCCCCGCGAGGTCGACCTCGTGCGGGGGACGATCCACGTGACGAGCGCCGACATCCTCCGCGCGGCGTTGGCCGAGCACGCCCGGCTCGCGCCGGGGCGGCGGCCGGCCGTGGACGGCGATGATTTTCCGGCCGTGATCTTCCTGCGGACGGGTGACGCGCTGCCTTGCGCCGTCGACGCGATCGACGAGACGGGCATCCGCATCCGCACGCCCCGGAACGCGGCCGCGCCGCGTGAGGCGGTGGCGGTGCCGGCGCAGCTCGTGCAGGCGGTGGAACTCGTGCCCGCGGCCAGCCGCGACATCGACCGGACGCGGCTGGAGCGGCTGCTCACGGTGCCGCGGATGCAGCGGGCCAACCCGCCGACGCACCTCGTGCGGCTCGTCGACGGCGACTACCTGCGCGGCCGGGTGGAGGGGCTCGACGCCACGCGGATGAGGCTGGCGCTGGCCGACGCGGTGAAGGAACTGCCGCGGGAGGCGGTGGCCCGCGTGATCTGGCTGCACCCCGAGGAGCTCGACGGTCCGCCCGCGGGTGATCCGCCCGCCGTGGAGGCTCCGGCGGGGCTTACGGTGCAGGGCGTGGCGGCGGGAGGGGAGCGGTTGACCGTGGACGCGGAGGGCATGGACGGAACGTCGATCCGCGGCCGTCATGCGGCGATCGGGCCGGCCGCGATCGACACCGAGGCCATCGATCGGCTGCTCATCGGGGCGGCGATCGATGCCGAGGCCCGCGAACTGCCGTACCAGCGGTGGAAGCTCAAGCCGGCCGCCGAGCCGCGGGCGCTGCGGGGCCGCGTCGCGCCGAACGACGGGTGACGGCGACGGGGCCGCTCAGCGCCGCGTGGCGGAGTAGGTGGGGAGGCGACGGTCGGGAACCTCGAGCGCGAGGAGGTGCAGCGCGGTGACGTAGATCCGCCCGCCGTACAGGCCCCACCGGTCGGGGATCGCCCCCAGCGGATCCCAGCTTCCCGCCAGAGGTCCCGCGGTCTCCTGGGTTGCGGAGAGCGTGGCCACCAGCCGGCCGTACCAGGCCTGCCACTCCGGGCCCCCGGTGTGCACGAGCACCTGCGAGGCGTAGTACCAGAGGTAGGAGTCGCGGACCTTGCGGGAGGCCGTGCCGTATTCCGGCGGCACCGCGGCGAGCGCCCGCGCCGCCCGCACCACCCGCGGGTCGTCGGCCGCCGCGCCCGTGTGCAGCCGCATCAGGCCGCCCACCGCCGTCATGCAGGCGTTCGAGAGGGGCGACATCCGCTGCTCCGGCTTGAGCGGGTTGTAGGCGTAGCGGGCCGAGTCGGCCGGCGAGGCGGCGGCCTCCAGGAGCGTGCGGACCCCGGCGAGCGTGCGGGGATCGGTCTTCAGCCCGGCGAGGTCGCCCGACCGCACCGCGACGAGCATCCAGCCGCTGACGGAGAGATCGGCGTCGCTCCGCGGCGTGTACCGCCACCCGCCGCGGGTCGGATGCTGGCTGGCGGCGATGAAGCCGCAGGCCTTCTCGGCGGCGGGCTTCACCCGCGGGTCACCCGTCATGCCCACCGCCTCGCACAGCGCGATCGACGCGATGCCGTGGCTGTACAGCCAGGCGCAGCTGTTGGAGAGCTCGTCGGCCGGCAGGTAGAGGTCGCCGTCGGGCTTCTGGGCCGCCAGCAAAAACTCGAGCCCACGGCGGACGGTGTCGCGGTGCGGGCCGTCGAAGTGGTCGTGACCGGCGCCGAGGAAGCACAAGAGCGCAAGCCCCGTGGCGGCCGTGTCGGACTGGAGCTTCGGCGCGTCGGCCGGCGCGGAGCCGGCGAAGCGGCCCAGCGCCCAGCGGCCGTCCGGCTGCTGCGACCGGGCGAGGAAGTCGAGGCCACGATCGACGACCGCCGCGGCCCGGACCTCGTCGGGCGACTTCTCGCGGTCGGTGCCCCGCTTTCCGGGTGACCGCCGGGCGAAGGCCTCGGCCACGTCGCGGACGCGGCCCTCCGCCGGCAGTGCGGATGCGGCGATGCGGGCCGGCGAGACGGGCGCCGGTGCGGCGAGCCCGTCGCCGCCGTCGCGCCGGGTGATGCCGCCGCCGAGCGGCGCGTTGGAGTCGGCGAGCGACACCGACAGGCCCTCGTCGCCGTCGTCGGCGCCGTCACCCCGGAGGGAAGCCACCGCCGATGCGGCGGGCTGGCCGGCGCCGGCGGCGAACCCGCCCACCGCGGCGGGCACCGGTGCGGCGGGCCGGCCGACTCCGGTCGTTGCCGCGACGCCGGCGCCGCCGACCGTGGGCGGCACGATCGCCACGAGCGGCGGGGCGTCGGCGTTGCCGGTGGATGCCAGGCCCGCCGCCCGCGCGGGGGCGGCCGCCACGCCGGGTGCTGGTGAGTCGCCGGCGGCGCGGCCGCTCCCCGCGGGCCGCCCGCCGCCAATGCCGGTGGTTGAACTGGTCGCGGCCGCCGGGGAGGTGGCGTCGTCGCCCGCGCCGGCCGTCGCGCCACCGGATCGAGCGCCGCCGGCGATGGCCGTTGCCGCCGCGCCCGCGGCCGGCCGGCCCGAGGCCGCGGGCCGGGCACCGCCGCCAGCGGCCTGTGATCCGCCCGCCGTCGCCGCCGGCAGGTCGATCGCCGCCGCGGCACCGTCGCCTGCGGCCGCTTGCGTTTGTCGTCGACCCGGGGCCGGGCCGCTCGCGGGATTTGCCGAGTCGTCGGTGGTGACCGCCCGCGAGTCGCGGCCTCCGGCAACGGCGACGGACGTGCGGGCGGAGGCCGCCGCGGTCGGGGATGCATCATCGCCGCCGCCGGCCCGCGCCGTCGTCGCGCCGGCCGGTCCGTTCGATCGAGGCCGCGGCCGCGCCGCAGGAGCGACCGGCGCCGCGGACCCGGCCGCGGTCGCCGCGGGAGCCGTGATCGAATCGGCGGTGGTGTCGGTGGGGGATGCGGCCGCCGCCGTCGCCGCCGCCCGGGAGGCCGCCGCCGACGAGCGGGCCGCGGGCTCCCCCTCGCCGTCGCCGGTCGGTCGCGTCACCGTGGCGGCCGGCTGCGGGGCGGTGAGCCGCTCGAGGAGCGCCACTTCGCGGGGACGCCAGCGGGAGGCGATGGGTGCGGGCTCGGCCCGGGGCAGGGGCGTCGCGGCCGCCGGCGCCGGAGCCTGCGGCTGTGCGGCAGCGGCGGCGGCACCGATCGCCGCGAGGTCCGCGGCGGTGGTCGGCGACTGCGCCGCGGCGACTTCCGCGCGGCGGGCGGCCGCGGCGGCGGCCTCGAGCGCGGTGTCGCGGTCGCGGGCCGCACGGCTGGCCTGGGGCTCTGCCGCCGCCACCCGTTCGGCCGGCTCGTCGGCCTTCCGCTCCGCCACGTTGCGATCAGGCCGCCGCGGATCCGGCCGGCGCTGCGGCTGCTCGGGCGGACGGATCTTCACGTCGAGCGGCCGCTCGTGGGCGAGAGGCTCCGTCGTGGGCGACCGCGGCACCGCGAGGGGGAAGTCGGCCTGCCGCTTCGGCTTCAGCGGCTTGGCCGGAGCCGCGTCGGGGGCGGCATCGAGCCCCAGGTGGGTGATGGCCAGTCCCTTCGCCAGCAGGAGATGCAACGCGACGCTGGCGACCGCGGCCATGGCCAGCCGCCGCCGGTACGTCGCCAGCTTCGAGTTCGTCTTTCCGGCAGCCACCGCTCCGCCTCCGTCGCGTCGCTATTCGTCGCCCGCCGACTGCACCTGGTAGTCCTCGATGCCCGCCTGCACGCAGGCGTCCATTGCGCCGACGACGAACTTGTGGGCCGTCTCCTCGTCGGCCCGCACGATCACCGTCTGTCGCTGCGGGTTGTCGGCGGCCGCCTGCCGGAGGAGCTGCTGCAGGTCGTCGAGCCGCACCGGACGGGCGCCCGCGAAGTAGTTGCCGGCACGGTCGATGTTGATGACGAACTCGCGGGGCCGGCTCGTGAGCGGCTTGGCCGCGGCGGCCTGCGGCAGCACGACGTCGATGGAGCGGTCGGCCTCGTCGAGCTTGCTGGCGACGAGGAAGAAGATCATGAGCAGGAACACGATGTCGATCATCGGCGTCAGCTCCAGGCCGCCGGCGAGCCGTCCCTTGTCGATCCGCACGCTCATCGCTTCGGCACCTCGGGGGGCTGGACCGACAGCTGGGCCGCCGTGAGCCGACCCTTGTTCTCGTATCGCTCGAGCTGCGGCAGCACCTCGTCGACCAGGCCGTCGACGTCGCGGAACCCACGGAGGATCCGGCCCTCGAGCCAGTGGGCCAGGATCGCCGCCGGGATCGCGACGCACAGGCCGGCGAACGTCGTGATCAAGGCGATGTAGATGCCGCTGGCGAGCTCCGCTGCGCGGTTGGCGCCCGCCTCGAGGTTGGCCGTCGTGTAGAAGGCGAGGATCATGCCCTGCACGGTGCCGAGCAGGCCGAGCAGCGGCGTGACGGTGACGGCCAGGGAGATGGGGCGAATGTTGGCGTAGAGCCGCGAGGCCGCGCGGTCCTTCGCCACCTCGGCGGCCCGCTCGATCTCGGGCACCGGCCGGCCGACCTTCTCGAGCATCGCCTCGAGCACTTCCGCCGCGGCCGACGGGAACTCCGTGCACAGGCGCCAGGCCTTCCGCGGGTCGAAGCCGCCCGCCACGAGCTTGGCCATCCCCTCGCGCAGCCCGGCCGGCACGAACCGGCTGCGGCGCAGGGCCACGAACCGTTCGATGCCGAACGTCACCACCACGAGCGACATGGCCACGATGGGCCACATCAGCACGCCGCCCTGGAGGAACAATTGCCACAGCGTCTGGATGCGGTCGAGGCTCACGATGCCTTGCCTCCGGGGGGTGGACCGAGCGCGTCGAGCCGCTTGCGGGCGGCGGCGGCCTGCTGGCAGTCGGGGTAGCGCTCGAGGAGTTCGGCGTAGAGCCGGCGGGCCTGATCGGGCTGGCCAAGGACCTCGAAGCACCGCGCCGACTCGAAGGTGGCCTGGGCCTGCCAGGGGTGGAAGGCGGGCGGCGCCTGCTTCTCGCCGAAGCCGTAGGCGGCCTTGAAGAACGCCTTGATCGCCTCCTTGTGCTGCTCCTTCTCGAACAGCACCTCGCCCTCCATGAGCCGGGCGCGGCAGGCGGTCTCCGTGCGCGGCCCGTCGGCGACGGCCCGGTAGCCGGCGAGGGCCTCGTCGAGCCGGCCGAGGTTCTGCCGCGCCCAGGCGGCGGCGTAGCGGCCCTCGGCGGCCTGCGGCGACTTGGGCGCGGCGGCGAGGAACCGCTCGGCGATCGCCAGGCTGTCGTCCCACTTCGCCTGCTGCGCGGCGGCCTCCGCGGCCCGCAGATAGGCGGCGTCGCGAAGCGCCTCCGAGGACAGGCCCATCGGGTCGGCGAGCGCCTTCGCGAAGGCCTGGGACGCCTCCGCGGCCTTGCCCTGCGCGAGGAGCGACTCGCCGAGCATCGCCTGGGCGTCCTTGGCGAACGCCCCGTCGGGCGCCGCCGCCAGCTGCTCGGCGAAGGCCTTCGCGGCCGCGGCATGATCCTTCCGCATGGCGTGGGACCAGCCGAGCTTGTGCCGGGCCTGCTCGGCGACGAGCGCCATGCGGCCCGTCCCCGTGCCGGCCGCGGCGGCCGCCGCGGCGTAGGCCTGCGCGGCCTCGGCGTACTGCTCCTTGGCCCACCGGCTCTCGCCGACCTCCAGCCAGGCCTCGGCCGCGTGCACGCTCTTGGGAAACCGCTCCACGAGCGTCGCGAACGTCGCCGCGGCTTCGGCCCCCTTGCCGTCGAGCGACTGGGCGACGCCGAGTTCGAACAGCACGCGGTCGGCGGCGGCGAATTGCGGCTGCTCCTGGAGGAGTTTCTGGAAGGCGGCGGTCGCCTGGGCGTATTTTTTCTGCCCCGCAAGGCACAGGCCCTCCAGCAGGCGGGCCTCGCCGAGGGCGGCGGCGTCGAGCTTGGCCCCGCCCGCCCGGGCATCCGCGAGGAGTTTCTCGGCGTCGGCCTGGCCGCCGGCGAAGTCGCCAGCCCGCAGCCGCGCGTCACTGCGGGCGAGGAGTGCCGACGCCGCGGCGGACGACTGCGGATGCCGCGTGAGCAGGTCGCTCCACGACTTGATGGCCTCGGGCAGCCGGCCCTTGGATTCGTGGCACCAGCCGCTGGCGAGCAGGGCCCATGGGGCGCGACTGCCTTCGGGACCGAGCTTCAGCGACTCCGCGAAGGCGGCCAGCGCCTCGTCGGGCTTGCCGGCATCCTGCCGCAACTGCCCGAGCCGATACCAGGCGACGTCGCCACTGGGCCCGGCGGGGAACTCCTTCACCAGCCGCTCCGCCACGGCCAGCGCCGCGGCCTTGTCGTCCGCCTCGCGGAGGGCCCGCACCTGGAGCAGGAGCGCCTCGTCGCGCCGGGCCCACTTCGGCTGCTCGCGATCGATCACGGCGAGAAGCTTCGCGGCCTCGGCCGGCTGCTTGAGTTCGACGAGCGTCGAGGCATCGAGAAGGAGCGCCTCGGCACGCTGCTCGCCCGTGAGGCCGGCGGCCGCCGCGGCCAGCGCGGCATGGGCCTGCTGCCACTGCCGGTCCGTCGCGAGCGCCGCGCCGGCCCGGAGTTGCCAGGCCGGCCGGCGCGGGGCCTGCGGATTGGCGGCCATGAGCTCGGCGTAGGCCTTGGCGGCATCCGCGGCGCGGCCCATGCCGAGCAGGGCCTCGCCGCGGATGGCGCGGACGTCGAGGACAGCCTCGGCGGCCGCGGTCTTGGCGTGCTTGGCGAGGTAGGCGTCGGCCCGGGCGAGCGCCTCGGCCGGCTTCTTGGCCTCGAGCAGCGCCAGCGCCGTCATGGACAGCGCCGTGGCCGCGGCCGGGGAGTCGGGATGCTTGTCGGCGAGGGACGCGTAGGCGGCGGCCGCCTCGCCGCGGCGGTCGGGAATCTCCCACAGCGCGTCGGCCCGGTCGAGCTCGAGCCGGGGCACGAGTGCGGGGTCCACGCCCGGACGGCCCGCGGCGGCGGCGAGCGCCTTCGCGGCGACGTCGGCCGCCTTCGCCGGTTGCTTGGCCTCGAGTTCGAGGAGCGCGAGCCGATGCGCGGCTTCGATCGCCTCGGGGCCCGGTCCGGCGGCGGCCTGCTCGAGGAGCGGCCGCGCCCCGGCGGGATCGCCGGCCTCGACGAGCGCCCGGCCCGCGGCGACCCGGGCCTTCGCCGCCAGCGGCGATGACGCGTGCTCGGTCACGAGCCGCACGAACGCCTCCGCGGCTCCGCGCCAGTTCTTCTGGTTCCAGCGGGCGTTGCCCAGCCGGTCGAGGGCCTCGGCCGACCGCGGGCCCTTGGCCGCGACGAGCGGGGCGAGCACCTGCTCGGCGTCGGCGTGGCGACCGGCCTTCGTGGCGAGGTCGGCCCGCCACAGCGCCACGTCACCCGCGAGTTCGTGCTGCGGAAAATCCTTGGCGAACCGGTCGAGGCTGGCGGTCGCCTCGGCCGCCTTGCCCGTCTCGGCCTGTCCCACGCCGAGGGCGTAGAGCACCTCGGGGAGCCGCTCGGAAGAGGCGTGGTCCTTGACGAACCGCTGCCACGCCGCGATCGCCTCGTCCCGCTTGCCCGCCTGCCACAGCGACTCGCCGAGGTAACGCAACGCGTCGGCGGACTGCGCCGCGGCCGGGCTCTTGGCGAGGAACTCGCCGAGCCGGGTGGCGGCCGCGGCGAAGGCCTCCGCTGCCGGCTTCGCCTGCGCCGCCGCGAAACTGCCGCGGCCCAGCTCCCAGCGGGCGAGCGCGACGGTGTCGGGATCGGCCTGGCTCGCGACGACCGCCTCGAAGGTCTTGGCCGCCGCCGGCCAGTCCCCGGCCTTCGTCTGGCAGATGCCGAGGTAGTAGCGGCCCTTGAGGGACAGCGGATCCTGCGGGTGGGCCGCAAGCAGTGCCTGCCACTCCTCCGCGGCGAGGTCCCAGGCCTCGCGGTTTTGCAGCGCGGCCGCCGACGCGTAGGCGGCCTTCGCCGCGTCGCTCGACGGCGGGCCCTCGGCGCGGGCGACGCAGGGACTCGATGCGACGCCCGCGGCGAAGAGGAGGATGCAGCCGAGGCGGCCCGGCGACGTGCGATGGAGGGCGGGCGGCATGGGGGGACGCGTCCAGGAATCGGGGCGACCGGAACCGTCAATACTTTAGCGGCGCTGGCCGTGGGACACGAAAAAAGCCGCACCGGCTATACGTCGGTGCGGCTCTCGTGCGTGTCGTTCCACGTCGTGCCGGGCTGCCGTCGTCGTGCGGCCGCCCGGGTCTGCCATCAGCCGCGAAAGCGGCGGGTCACCAGGGCGACTGCCTGCGGCTTGCGGCGTCGCACCATCACGGCGGCCCCGGCGATGCCGATGCCCGCGAGGCCGACCGTCGACGGCTCGGGGACGGCGGTGATGGAGACGTTCGAGTTGCTGGACACCGAGACGCTGTAGCGGTCGCCGGAGGCCGCATCGGCCCAGTCACCGGTCGGCGAGCTGGTCTGGGCTTGGCTCTGCACGGTTCGCGTGTAGCTGTAGCCGGAACCATTCAGCCCCTGCGGAGCCGACGGCGTGCCCGCCTTCCAGTGCCAGTTGCCACCGTTCGGCACGACGAAGTACTCGGTGTTCGGCTGCAGAGCCGCCTCGGTGAACGTGAAGGAGTACGCGGCCGCGCCGCCGACGGCCGTGGGGCTGGAGGTGAAGATCGAGGAGTCCGGGAGACTGTCTTTGCTCGAAAAGATCGAGACGGTGAGCGGCACGGTGCCGACCGAGGACCCGAAGAGGCCGACGGTCACGGAGTCGAGGAGGAGCTGCGACGAGGCGTTGGTGTTGAAGCCCAGGGCGACCCAGTTGATGGCGTCCGGCTTCTGGAGCCCGAGTTCGGTGCTCGTCGTGTCGATGGGCGCCGGGGTGGTCGTCCCCAGATTGCCGAACACGACCTCGGCGTGGGCGTTCAGCGAGCAGAAGGCGATGGCGGCCAGGGTGACCGCGGCGCCGACGCCACGAATGCAAAGCGACCCGATGCTCTTCATGAGACAGTTCCTTTCAGGCAATGGC
>JBIIDT010000050.1:0-22216 GCA_044238145.1 Pirellulales bacterium
CCAGGGTGATGCCGTTGGCGAGATTCGCCGAGAAGAGGGTCTGCTTCAAATCGCCCGCCTACAACAGTGCCGGTTCCGCGAGGGCCGGTTCGGCCACCGCGTCCACCACTTTGTACACGGTCTTCGTTCTTCGGAAACCGAGTCGCTGGTAGAGCCGCACGGCCCGCCAGTTTTCCGCGGTCACCTCCAGCGTCCCGGCCCGCAGGCCGTGGTGGCGGAAGCCTTCCAGGGCACGGAGGACGAGGGCCGCGCCGAGGCCGATCCCGCGATGTCCCGGCACGACGCCCACGTTTTGAATCATGCCCACGCCGCCCCGTTCAGCCACTCCCTGGATGGTGCCGCACCACGGCAGCCCGCCGGCGCCGTCGCCGTGGGCGATCAGCCACGTCGCCTCGGGCAGGAAGCCGGGCTTGTTGCGGATCTCCCGCATCAGTCGCCGGCAGCCCTCGGCGTCGCCGAGACACGGGAACACCAGCGCGTCGATCTCGTCGCGGAACGACCGCCACTTCGTCCGGGCGTGAGCGTCGAGCACCGCCTCGTTCCAGGGCACGAAGTGATAGCCCGGCGGCAACTCGCGACGGGGTTCGTCGGCGAGCCCAGCCGGCCGGAGGTCGGCCTCCATCCGAAACCGCTTGAAGTAGGTCGAGTCCACGGCTCGTCTCCCGGAGGCCCTTCCGCTGCTCCTGACCTTAAGAATGCCCCGGGGATTGGTCAACGCGCCGGTCGATCGACTTTTCGCCGGACCCAGGAGGCCGATGGCAGGGCGGTTTGGCGGGACATTGCGGGTGGTTCGGCCGCGGCCGTATGATTCGGCTGATCCCATGCGTCCCGGACCTCCATCCACTTTCGTTGCCCTGGCCGCCGGGCTGCTGGCGGCGGTGGCGGCCGGGTGCGGGACGCCGGGGCCGACGGCCCGGCCCGGCGGCAGGCCGCGGGTGCTCGCCACGACCACGATCGTCGCCGACCTGGTCCGCCAGGTGGCGGGGGACGAGGCGGACGTCGAGTGCCTGATGGGCCCGGGCATCGACCCGCACTCCTATAAGCCCACGCCCGCCGACGCCGATCGTCTCGCCCGGGCCGACCTCGTCGTCGCCTCGGGACTGCACCTCGAGGGGCGGTTGGCGGCGCTGCTGGAGCGGCTCGGCGGCCACCGTCCGGTGCTCGCCGTGGGCGACCGGCTGCCCCGCGAACAGCTCCTGCCGGTCGCCGACGGCCTCTTCGACCCGCACGTGTGGTTCGATGCCGGCCTGTGGAGCCAGTGCCCGCCGCTGGTGGCCGAGGCGCTGGCCGAGGTGCATCCAGCCGGCGCCGCCGGGTACCGGGAGCGGGCCGCCACCCACGCCGCCGCGCTCGGCGCCCTCGACGTCCGCGTCCGCGAGCGGATCGCCACCATTCCGGCCGACCGCCGCGTGCTCGTCACCGCCCACGACGCCTTCCGCTACTTCAGCCGCGCCTACGGGCTGGAGGTGGTGGGCGTGCAGGGCACGAGCACCGAGAGCGAGGCCGGGCTGCACGACGTCAACCGGATCGTGGAACTGCTCGTGTCGCGGCGCATCCCGGCGGTGTTCGTGGAGACGAGCGTCGCCGACCGCAACGTCGCGGCCCTCGTCGAGGGCGCCCGGGCCCGCGGCCACGACGTCGCGATCGGCGGCCGGCTGCACTCCGACGCGCTGGGTGAACCGGGCAGCGGGGCGGAGACGCTGGCCGGGGCGCTGGCGGAGAACGTCGAGACGATCGTGGCGGCCCTGGCCGCGGAGCGCCGGTGACATGGAAGCCGCGTCCCCGGCCGGCCCGATGCTCGAGTTCCACGACCTCACCGTCGCGTACGCCGGCCGACCGGTGCTCTGGAACGTGGACCTCGTCATCGACGAGCCCTGCCTGTTCGGGGTCATCGGCCCCAACGGCGCGGGCAAGAGCACGCTCCTCAAAGCGGCCCTCGGCCTCGTGCCGATCGTCGCCGGCACCGTGCGGTTCTTCGGCCTGCCGCTCGAGCGGGTCCGCGGCCGCGTCGGCTACGTGCCGCAGCGCGAGACGGTGGACTGGGACTTCCCGGTGAGCGTCATGGACGTGGTGCTGATGGGCACCTACGGCCGGCTGGGCTGGCTGCGGTGGCCAGGTCGCGCGGAACGCGAGTTCGCCCGCGAGTGCCTCGACCGCGTGGGCCTCGCCGACCTCGCCGACCGGCAGATCGGCCGGCTCTCGGGGGGCCAGCAGCAGCGGGTGTTCCTCGCGCGGGCGCTCGCGCAGCGGGCCGACGTCTATCTGCTCGACGAGCCGATGGCGGGCGTCGACGTCCGGTCGCAGCAGCAGATCTTCGCCGTGCTCGCCGGCCTCAAGGCGGCGGGCAGCCTCGTCGTGGTCGTGCACCACGACCTGCGGACGGCGGCCGAGTGGTTCGACCGCGTGGCCCTCGTCGACCGGCGGCTGGTGGCGACCGGGCCGGCGACCACGGTGCTCACCCCGGCGAACGTGCAGCGGACCTACGCCGGCCAGGCGGAGGTGCTCGAGGAGATCGGCCGGGCCGTCGCCGCGCGGGGCCGCACGTCATGACGCCCACCTGGCCCGCCCACAACACGCTCGTGGCGGCCGGGGGCGTGGCGGCCGTCGGCTTCGCGGCGGGCGTCGTCGGCAGCCTGGCGCTGCTCCGCAAGCGGCCGCTGGTCGGCGACGCCGCCGCCCATGCCACGCTCGTCGGCGTGGTGCTCGGGTTCCTCGCCACGGGCCGCCGTGACCTGCCGGTACTGCTCGCGGCGGCCTTCATCGCGGCGCTGGCCGGGCTGGCGGCGCTCGTGCTCATCCGGCGGTTTACCCGGACACGCGACGACGCCGCCACCGGCATCGTGATCGGCGTGTCGTTCGGGGCCGGCATCGCCCTGCTTTCGGGCCTGCCACGGTGGGGCTTCGCCGGCAGTGCGGGCCTGGAGCAGTTCCTGCTCGGCCATGCCGCGGCGATCACCGGCCGCGATGCGGCGGTCCTGGCCGGGGTCTCGCTGGCCGCCGTGCTCGTCGTGGCCGTGGTGCTCAAGGAGGTGACCCTCGTCGCCTTCGACGCCGCCTTCGCGGCGGCCGCGGGCTGGCCGGTGGCGTGGATCGACGTGCTCGTCGTCGCGCTGGTGGCCGCGATGGTCGTGGCCGGCCTGCCGGCGGTGGGCGCCGTGCTGGTGACGGCGCTGGTCGTGATCCCGCCGATCACGGCGCGGCTCTGGACCGACCGGGTGGGCACGCTGCTCGTGCTGGCCGGGGGGCTCGGGCTCCTGGCGGCGGTCGCCGGCACGCTCGCCAGCGCCGCCCGCCCCGGCCTGGCGACCGGGCCGCTCGTGGTGCTCGCGTCGGCCGCCATGTTCGCGGCGTCGGCGGTCGTTGCGCCCATCGTGCGGGGGCGCCGGGCATGATGCTGCCGCTGGCCGCGACTCCCGCCGATCCGCTGGCGATGCACGCCTGGGCGCTGGCGACGGCCGCCGTGACGGCCGCGGCCTGCGGCCTCGTGGGGACGCTGCTGGTCGTCCGTCGGATGAGCCTCATCGGCGACGCCATCGCCCATGCAGTGCTGCCCGGCATCGTGATCGCCGTGCTCGCGGGGGGGCGGCCCGGCGGCCCGCTCGTGTTCGCCGCGGCCGTCGCGGCGGCGCTCGTCACCGTCTGGCTCACGCAGGCGCTCAGGTCCAGGGTGGGCCTGGCCGAGGATGCGGGGGCCGGCCTGGTGTTCACGACCATGTTCGCCCTCGGCGTGGCGCTGGTGTCGGCCGTCGGTCGCGGCGCCCATATCGACGCCGCGTGCGTGCTGCAGGGCGACCTGACCTTCGTGCCGTTCGACACGGTGGCCGTCGCCGGCGTCGAACTGCCGCGGGCCTTTCTCACCGGCGGCCTCGTGCTCGTGCTGCTGGCCGTCGCCGCCTGGGCGACCTGGAAGCTCCAGGTGTTCACCGCCTTCGACGCCGCCGCGGCCCGGGCCGCCGGACTGCCGGTCGCGGCCGTCACGGCCGGCCTGCTCGCCGCGACGGCGGTGGCGACCGTGGCGAGTTTCCAGGCGGTGGGTGCGATCCTCGTGGTGGCCCTGCTCGTCGTGCCGGCGGCGGCGGCCGAGTTGCTCGTGCGACGGCTGCACCAGGTCGCGGTCGTGGCCGTGCTGCTGGCTGTGGTCGGCGCCTGCCTTGGTTACCTCGCGGCCTGGCGCTGGTCGATCAACGAGGCGGGGGCGATCGCGGTGGTGCTGGGGCTCGAGTACCTGGCCGCCGCAATTCTCGCGCCGGAGGACGGGCTGCTCGCCCGCGGGCTGGCCGCGGTCCGATTCGGCTGGCGGGTGGCCTGCGAGGACGTCCTGGCGGCACTGTGGCGGGGCGAGGAGTCGGGCACCACGGCCGCCGTGCGGCCGGCGACGCTCCGCGGCCGGCTCGCCGGGATCGGCCTGTGGGCGGCCGGCGACATCGTCCGCGCCGATGGGGCCTGGCGGCTCACGCCGCGGGGGCGGCGGGTGGCCGAGATGGTGGTGCGGTCGCACCGGCTCTGGGAGACCTGGCTCGGGCGGCACGTCGAACTGCCGGTCGACCACCTCCATCCGCCCGCGGAATGGATCGAGCACCACCTCGGCACGGCGGTCCGTCGGCGGCTGGAGGCCGACCTCGGCATCGGCATCCCCGACCCGCACGGCAGCGAGATCCCGCCCGAGGCCCTGTAGTGGCGCGAGAAGGGCGTTGACGCGGCGGTCACCGTGCCGCGAGGCGGCGGAGCAGGGCGAGGTTGCGGCGGTCGTTGGCCGGGGACGGCGTGCCGTCGGCGCCCTCCTTCGGGGTCTCGAGCACGATCGGAATGCCGGCGAGCCGCGGGTGGGTCATGAGCAGGCCGAACGCGGCGCGGCCGATGTGCCCCTTGCCGATCGCCTCGTGCCGGTCCACGCGGGATCCGAGCGGTTTCTTCGAGTCGTTGGCGTGGATGAGCTTCAGTCGGCGGAGGCCCACCAGCCGCTCGAAGTCCGCGAGCGTGGCGTCGAGCGCGGCCCGGGGGAAGAGCGGGTAGCCCGCGGCGAAGACGTGGCAGGTGTCGAGGCACACGCCGATCCGCTTCCGCCTCGCCGGCTTCTCATCCACGCGGTCGAGGATCGCCGCGATCTCCTCGAAGGTCGCCCCGAGGCACGAGCCCTGGCCGGCTGTGGTCTCGACGAGGATGCCGGCCGCGAGGTCCCCCGTCTGGTCGAGGGCGGCGGCGATCCCGTCGGCGGCGCGGGCCACGGCCGTCGCCGGCGGGAGTTCGCCCGCCGCGCCGGGATGGGCGACCACCCAGCGGATGGCGAGCTGCTCGGCCCGTTCGAGTTCGGTCACCAGACCGGCGATCGACTTGCGGCGCAGCGCGGCGTCGGCAGCCGCCGGATTGATGAGGTAGGAATCGTGGGCGACCACGCAGGCGAGCCCCGCCTTCCGCACCGCCGCTCGGAATGCCGCCGCGTCCGCGGGGACGATCGGCTTCACGTCCCACTGGTTGATGTTGCGGGTGAAGATCTGCAGGCACTCGCAGCCCGTCTCCACGGCCCGCTCGACGGCCCGGTCGAATCCGCCGGCGATCGACTGGTGGGCGCCGAGGGGTGTCCCGGCCGGCTTCCGCTGCGGCTTTCCCATGCTCTTCTCCGGTCGCAAACGGCCGCAGTCTAGCCGACCGGGCCGGGCGGGTTTGGCCGGGTGGACGCGGGGTCGTACACTGAAAGCGTCGTCCGACGTCGCAGGGAGCCATACCGTGGTCGAGATTTTCCAGATCATCGCCACGTTCGCCGTCGCCGCCGTGTCCGGTGTGGCGATCATGCTCGCCACGCGGCCGCTGCGGGTCGCCCGGGCCGCCGAGAAGCTCGCCCGGGCCCAACGGGATTTCCACCGCCAGCGGGAACTGCTCGAGGCACGGTTCGTGGACCGGGCCGCCTCCAGCGGCAAGCCCCGCGGCCTCCGCTGGACCGACGTCGACTTCGACGACGACGTGATCTATGCCCGCGACCGCCGCACCCGCCGGCTCAAGGCGCTGGTGGCCATCGAGGTCGGTTTCGAGGCGATCGAGGGGGGTGGCATGGAGGAGGTGGAGGCCGTCTCGAACATCCGCGCCGCGACGGCCGAGTTCCTCCACGACGGCGACCGCTGGACGACGGAGGGTCGCGTGTTCTTCAATCTCGCCCCGGCCGCGACCGTGAAGTATCTGCAGACCGATCTGGAATTGGTCGCCGAAGAGCACGCCTGCGACCGCGGCTGACGCCGCCTCAGCCGCCTGACACGCTCGCGCTGAAAGTTGTGGGGCGTCAGGGCAGCTCCGCGATCTGCTGCCCGTCCGCTCGCTTGCAGATCAGTTCGAGGATCGACTCATCCATCTTTTCGTCGAGGAGCCGGACGCTGCCATCGGCGAACGATCCGTTGGCTCCCATCCGATGCAGACTGCCGATCGCGCCAAGCCGCCTGTCCCGATGAACAGCCCAGTCTGTCGGCGTCGTGGCCCCCCCCGGCTCGCCATGACGGAACGGCGTTTGGTACTTCACCGGTGAGAACGCTCCACACATCACGTGCCACAGCCCGGAGTCATCGCCACCTGGATACCAACGGGACCAACTGGCAAGCCGAACGCCGCCGTTAAAACCGGCGGCGGAGAAGCTGTCGAAGTTGTCGTCTGCGTGTGCCGATTCGGCGAACAGCAGCGTCTTGGCGGCGCCGTCCGTGATCTGCGCAAGACGCACGACTTGCCCCGGCGACGCCGTCGTCGCCTTGCGGGCCCGGCTTCCGGTCGCCATGAAGGTTCCATCATTGGTCGCTTCCGTCGCGGCGACCGGTCGGCTGCCGCCGTTGGCCCGATAACTCGTCGCCCCGAAGCGGTTGCCATCTGTCGACTCGTGCGGGTTACCGGCCGCCAGGATGTCGGTTGGACAGACGAGAGTCGGTATGACCGCAGCCGCCTTGGCGCCGACTTCGGCGGTGAGGTTGTTCCGCGGCAGGCGGGCGTCCATCTGATCGAAGACGCCTTTCTCCTCCAGGAATGGGAGGAGGTAATAAAAAACGGAGTTCCCCTGGAGTTCCCCTCCGATGAGTTCCTGGGTGAAGCCCGGCGGCAGGGCCTTCTTGACGTCGTGATAGGCCAGTGCCGCGAGGGTGACCTGTCGAAGATTTCCCGCACATCGTGAACGCCGGGCAGTTTCGCGGGCCGATTGCACGGCCGGCAGCAGGATCGCAAGCAGCATCGAGAGCAGGGCTATGGTCGTAAGTAGTTCGACCATGGTGAAACCGGTCGGCAATCTGCATTTCGATCGTGTCATCCCGCCGGCTCCTCTCATTTTGGGCGCTCCCCGCCCATCGCCTCTTCGGCCAAGAGAAGACACGATGACCGTGAGGATTTCGTGAGATGGGGTGATCGAGGGATGGTGGAACCGGCAAAAGATGCGGCAGTTGCCCGAATTTGCAGGGGGGGGGCGGGGCCGACACCGATCATTGCGACGGGGGGCAGCGACCGATGGGACGCCAGATAACGCTCGCGACGACCGTCGCCTGCTGGTGTGCCGTCGCCTGGGCCGGCCAGGAACTGGCTCCGCCCGAGTCGCCGCAGCGGCTCGCCGAGGGGCACCTGCGGCGGGCCCGGGAATACGCTGCGGCATCGTGCGAGATGCTGCAGAAGCACAGCCGGCATGCGGTCGACGGCTACTACGTCGCCTGCGAGGAGGCGTGGAACGCCGTCTGGACGTGCCCGGAGTCGCCCGCGGTGCTGTGCGACGCGGCCGAGATCTACGCCGACTCGCTGGCCGGACTGCTCGAGGCGGCGCGGTGCCACGGGCGGCTCACGGCCGACGGGCTGTGGATCGGCAATCCCCGCCGGCCGATCCTCGTTCCCTGGCAGCCCAAAGCCCTGCCGATCGCGCCGGAGGCGATCCGCTCGATCGAGCCACAGGCGCAGGCCGACGACGGGCGGATCACCCGACGGCACGTGCGGGCCGGCTTCGGGCTGCCGGTGGTGGTCCGGCTGGCGGCCGGGGGCGAGGCCGACCCGCTGCGGCAGTTCACCCCGGCGCGGCTGTCGATCGCGGCCACCGCGGTTCTCCGGTTCCGCATGCCGGGCGACGAAAAGTTCCTGCAGACGTTCGCCGGGCCCGTGTACCGCGACCATGCGGCGGCGGTGCTCGACCTCGCCAATCCGGTGGAGATCGCGGCCGTGCACATCGGTCCGGCCCGGCCGCACCTCGCCGCCGATCTCACCGCACCGCTGCTGGACATGCTCGCGGCGATGCCGAAGTCCGACGGCATCCAGGGCTTCATCCAGCCCTTCGGCGCCGGCGACACGCAGCCGCGGCTCGAACTCCTCGAGCCCCACCAGCCGGGCCGGATCCCCGTGGTCTTCATCCACGGCCTGGCGAGCGACGAGGGCACCTGGTTCGACATGCTCAACGAGCTGCGGGCCTGGCCCGCGTTCCACCGCCGGTTCGAGCCCTGGGTCTACCACTATCCCACCGGCGCGTCGTTCCTGCAGATGTCCGCCGTCCTGCGGCGGGAGTTGCAGGCGGCGGTCCGGGCGGTCGATCCGCAGGACCGCGACCCCGCCATGCGGCACATGGTGCTCGTCGGCCACAGCATGGGCGGGCTGCACGCCAAGATGCAGGTCATCGATCCGGGCACCGCCCTGTGGGACGCGGTCGCCACCCGGCCGTACGCCGAACTCCGGCTCCCGGCCACGGTGAAGACGATGGTCGCCAAGACCTACTTCTTCCGCCCCCTGCCGTTCGTAAAGCGGGTCGTGTACGTCGCGACGCCGCACCGCGGATCGGCGCTGGCCGCGGTCGGCGTGGGACGGCTCGCCTCGATCACGGTTCGGCAGCCGCCGGAGACGGCGGCGATCCACGAGATGGCGGTCCGCATGAATCCCGGGCTGCTGCGGCCGGACTTCGAGCGCCGGTTGCCGACCACGATCGACATCCTGCGGCCCGAGTCGCCGTACCTGCAGGTGCTCGAGGGGCTGCGGCCGCCCTGCTGGGTGGCGACGCACAGCATCGTCGGTGACGCCCACATCTCCGTGACGGGCGGCCGCGATGACTGCGTGGTGCCGGTCGAGAGCGCCCACACGCCGGGCGCGCTGAGCGAGATCACCGTGCCCGCCAGCCACACCCGCGTCCACCATCACCCCGAGGCGATCGGCGAACTGCAGCGGATCCTCTGCGCGCACCTGCGGGAGTTCGGCGGGGTCGGGCCGGACGGCGGCGTGCGGGAAGCGGCCTTCCTGCCCGGGCAGCCCTGAGCGGCAGCGCCGAGAGTCATTTCGTCGTGAGCGGGAAGTCGATCACGTTGTCGCCCGGCTGTACGTCGGCCGTCAGTTCACTGCGGCGGTGGTAGCGGGTGGGAAGCCCCTCGCGGCCGCCATTCTCCTCGGTGGCCGTCGTGATCCGCACCACATGCCGCCCCACGTTCGCGCCATCGATGTCCCTCAGGTAAGCGAGGCTGTAGTGGCCATCGGCGCTCGTCGTCCCCAAGGACGTCCGTCCTGGGCCCTCCGGCGTGAACGCCACCAGGGCAGCGGCGAGCGGCAGCCCGTCGAGCGTCACGGTGCCGCTGACGCGGCCGAGCGGCGGCCGCTCTGACTTCGTGCAGCCGGTGGCCAGGGCCACTGCGAGCAGGGCGATGGACATGAGGCGCGACATGCAGCGGATCCGTACGGTTTTCATGCTGGGTCAGTTGTTGGCGGCGGCGAGGCTGGCGATCTCGCCGTCGCGCATCGAGCCGAGAAGGGGGAACGTGGAGTTGTTGTCCTTGGCGTCGATGAACTCGGAGAGAAAGTGCACTGACCCGTCGGCCATGGCGAAGAAGGCGCCGCCGACGTGTTCGCTACCAGGGGATTCGAAGAACTCGTTGTTCATGCCGCCCGGGTTGCTGTGCAGCACGTCGGTGGCGGTGGTGAACAGCGTGGCGACGCCGCCCACGGCCCAGCCATCGTAGCTGGTGCGGTTGTAGGTGTTATCAGCGCCCGACAACCCGTTGGGCCGCAGCCGCTGCAGTTCGCCGAGCAGAATGGTGTTGGACTGTCCGTCTCGGACGGACGCCAGCTTCAGGGCTGCGTTGGGCTGGAAGGGGCCGTCGAAGAACCGCGGATCGCCGAGCGTGCCACGGTTGGCAAAGCGGTGGTTGCTGGCAGTCGGGTTGAGAAAGCCGTCGAGCCGGCCATAGCAGCCGCCGTAGTCGGTGCCACCGCCTCGCCAATCCGGATCAACGAGATTGAGATGGTCTCCGGCGGAAGCACGGATGCCCGCCCGCCGGGACGGGCAGTAGAAGTCGGCGATGTCAGTTTTGGCGACGGTGGCGTTGCCAAGCACGTTTCGCTGCCGATCCCAGGCGTCGAAGAGGGGCGTGGCTTCGATGTAGGGCAGGATCTCGAGCATCCAGCTAGTGCCGTGCTTCGTGCCGGGATTCGGGGACTCGAGTTGGGCCTCAGCCCACGGGTCCCAGCAACCGACACACGTGGGCGCGACGGGCCCTTCGCTGACCACGGCCGCGGCTGGCAGCGAACCGTGCGCGGCCTCGTATCCCATGACGGCCGTCGCCAATTGCTTGAGTTTTCCCTGGCAGGAACCCCGCCGAGCCGCCTCTCGGGCGGACTGGACGGCTGGGAGTAGCAGGGCCATTAGTGTCGCCATGATCGCGACCACGACCATGAGCTCGATCAGTGTGAAGGCTGGCCGGCCGGGGACGGAAGGTTTCATCGCAGGCATTCACGTGGACCACGACTCGGCCCGGGGGCCTTCGGCGGGTCTGCTCCTGGTTGGCACTGGCGGGTTGCCCGGTCGGGAGACCGGGTCGACGGGGAGTCGAGCCAGCGAATCGGCGGTGGGAACTCGGCCGGGCGACGGGAGCCGCTCGACCTAGCTGCCACGCAATGTAACACGGATCCGTGAGGATCGCGTCAGCGGGGCGTGAAAAATCCGTGCGGCCGCGATTTACCGGGGCACGGAGCGGGCCGGGCCGCGATTGGGCTGCCCCGACGGCCGCGGGCTGCCGTGGCACCGGCGGCGGCTCCTCGTCGGGCAGCGCCGGGACCGCGCCGAAGAGCCGGCTCTCGATGAGCGTCGCGGCCATGTCACCGCAATTGATCGCCAGGAAGGGCTTCTCGGCCCGCGGAGCAGACGATGAGGTTCTCCAGTCCGTGAAACTTCCTTCACCAGGCTTCGTTGTCCCTCAAAGTCTGGAATTGTGTTGCGATAGTGAATCGCTGGGAGTACTCGTTGCCTGCTCCGGAGGCGAAGTCGGAGCCCGCCGGTGGGCCGCCGAATCTGGTACTGTGACCTTGGTCAGATGCAGATCCGCAAGCCGCGGATTCTGATGACCGGGAGCGACAGCGATGGACCCACTGAGACGCCGGGACTTCCTCGCCACGGCCGGGGCGGCGGTCGCCGCGGGGGCCGCGCCGACGGTGGCCGGCGAGCTCGGTCGGGCCCGCACGATCTCGATCTTCCACACCACCGACCTGCACGGCCACATCACGCCCACGAGCACCTACGACGGCCTCGACGACGTCGGCGGCCTCGCCCGCTGCGCCTCCTGCATCCGGCAGTGGCGGAAGGAGTCGCCCCACTCGATCACCGTCGACGTCGGCGACGTCGTGCAGGGCACGGCCGCGAGCATCCGCTCCGGCGGCCAGCGGATGATCGAGCTCTTCAACCGCCTCGGCTACGACGCCTGGACGCTCGGCAACCACGACTTCGACTGGGGCCCGGAGAAACTCGAGGCGCTGCTCGCCACGTCGGCCGCGCCGGTGCTCACCGCGAACGTCGCCCGCGGCGACGCCGGGCCCGGGGCCTTCGCCGGTGCCTGGGGCAAGGTGAAGCCGTGGACGGTCCGCGAGGTGGGCGGCTTCCGCATCGGCCTCGTGGGGCTCATCACCCCGGGCCTGCCCTTCTGGCTGCCGCCGGAGACGCTCGGCGGAACGGCCGCGACCGATCCGGCCGAGGTGCTCGTCCGGGCGGTCGCCGAGGTCCGAGCCGAGAAGGTCGATGCCGTCGTCGTCATGGGCCACATGGGCTGGCGGTTCAACGACGACTACGCCAACCCGGTCCGCACGCTGCTCAAGGACCTAAAGGACGTCGACATCTACCTGGCGGGGCACTCCCACCAGAACCAGCCGAGCTGGATGATGCACGGCGTGCTCTGCTCGCAGGCGAGTTACTACGGGATCCACTGCGGCCGCGTCGATCTGACCTTCGACCTCGACACGCGAAAGCTCGTCGACCGCAAGGCGTTCACGCTCCTCATGGACGACCGCTTCGCCGCCGATCCGCTCGTCATGGAACTCGCCCGCGGCGACCTCGAGGCGGCGGACGCCGACCTCGCGCGGAAGGTGGCGACGGTGACCCGCGCCATCCCCGGCAAGGGGCGGGGCAGCGGGCTCGTCGCGCTGCTCTGCGAGTGCTTCGCCGGCGCGCTCAAACGTGGCGGCACGCCGGTCGACGGCGTCTTCCACGGCAGCTTCGACACCGGCGACCTGCCGGTCGGGCCCGTGACCGTGGCGGACTGCTGGCGGATCCTGCCCTACGAGAACATGCTGGTCACCGCGGAAGTGACGGCGGCCGAACTGCTCGCGATCGTGGCCGAGGACGCGAAGGTGCGGGACTCGGATCGCACGCTGTGGCCCTTCGAGGTGGTGGCGGGGGCGGACGGGAAGCCGGGGCGGCTGCGGCTCCGCGGGGCCGACGTGCCCGCCGACAAGCGATTCACGATCGCCTTCAACAGCTACGACGCCCAGTCGGGCGGCCGCCGGCTGATGAAGATGCGCGAGATCCTCGCCGCGCCGGCCGCGAAGCGGCGCACGACGCCGATCGACACCCGCTCGGCGCTCATCGACGGGCTGCTCGACCGCGGCACCGTGTCCTGATCGCCGCTCACTGCCAGACCGACACCAGCGCGTGCACCACGTCGTGGATCGCGCGGGCCAGCCGGGACTCGGTGCCGAGTTCCTGCCCGATGCGGACGAGAACCAGGGCCTGGATCAGGGAGTTCCAGTTGAAACCGTTCATGTCGCCCTCCGTGACGACCTGACGACCGACGAGAAGACGGCCCCCCGCGGGCCGCCACGGGCCAATCATCTCGCGCCGCTTCGCCGAGGCCACGCAGGCCGGTTTTCAGGCCGCCCGGCGCCGGTCGCCACGCGGACAGTTGGGGCCGGTCGGGAGCTGGGTTTTTGATCCTCGTGCCGCCCCCGGTGGCCGTCTGCGGGCCGTCGGAGGCCGGGAAACCCGCACAATCCGCAGGGTTTTCCGGCCTCACGAAAGATTCGCGAAAATCCATTCGACACGGCGGGGGGCCGTCGTGTAAGGTTCAAGTGTCGCCGGCAGGTGCCGTCGACCCACCGAACAACAGAATCTCGTCAGCGGCTGTTCCCCCCCCCCCAAAGACCCACACATCCAGAGCCGCTACCGGCCCCGTGGCTTCCCCAGCCACGGGGCCTTTTCTTTTGCCGTTCGCATGCCGGCCGCCTTCCTTCTCCGCGGCGCCGTCGGTCGGCTACGATACGCGACTTTCCGGCCGCCCCGGCCCCCGCACTCCTCCCGCCAGAGAGCCATGTCCGCCGCCGATCCCTTCTCCGCCCGTGCCACGTTCGAGACCGGCTCCGGGCCGGCCACCCTCTACCGGCTTCGCGCCCTCGATGACGCCGGCGTCACGAACACCGCCCGGCTCCCGTACTCGATCCGCATGGTGCTCGAGGCCCTGCTGCGGACCTGCGACGACTACGAGGTCACGGAGAAGGACATCCGCGCTCTGGCCGGTTGGAACGCCGCCCGTCCGGCGGAGGTGGAAATCCCGTTCAAGCCGGCCCGCGTCGTCCTCCAGGACTTCACGGGCGTTCCGTGCGTGGTCGACCTGGCCGCGATGCGGGCGGCGATGCGCCGCCTCGGCGGCGATCCGGCGAAGATCAATCCCCTCGTGCCCGTCGACCTCGTCATCGACCACTCCGTGCAGGTCGACTACTTCGGCACGGCCGACGCGCTCGAGCGGAACGTGGAGATCGAGTTCGAGCGGAACGCCGAGCGGTACGCGTTCCTCCGCTGGGGCCAGCAGGCCTTCCGCAACTTCCGCGTCGTGCCCCCCGCCATCGGCATCGTCCACCAGGTGAACCTGGAGTACCTCGCCGGCTGCGTCTTCCTCCGCGACCCCGACCGCCGCGAGCCGGGCGGGAAGCGGACGCTGCCGGTCGCCGTGCCCGACACGCTCGTGGGCACCGACAGCCACACGACGATGATCAACGGCCTGGGCGTGGTCGGCTGGGGCGTCGGGGGCATCGAGGCCGAGGCCGTGATGCTCGGGCAGGCGCTGTCGCTGCTCCTGCCGGAGGTCGTGGGCTTCGAGCTGACGGGCCGGCTCCCCGCGGGCGCCACCGCCACCGACCTCGTGCTCACCGTGACCGAGATCCTGCGGAAGGAGGGCGTGGTCGGGAAGTTCGTCGAGTTCTTCGGGTCGGGCCTCGCCGGCATGTCGCTCGCCGACCGGGCCACGATCGCCAACATGGCGCCCGAGTACGGGGCCACGATGGGCTTCTTTCCGGTCGACGACGAGACCCTCGCCTACCTGCGGCTCACCGGCCGCCCGGCCGAGCAGGTGACCCTCGTCGAGCGGTACATGAAGGAGCAGGGGATGTTCCGCACCGACGCGGCGCCGATCCCGGAGTTCACCAAGCGGCTGGCCCTCGACCTGTCGACGGTGGTGCCGAGCCTCGCCGGCCCCAAGCGGCCGCAGGACCGCGTGCCGTTGGCCGACGTGAAGCGGACGTTCGCCGAGTCGCTCACCGCGCCCACGGCCAAGCGAGGCTTCGCCCTCGAGGGGGCGGCCCTGACGCGGACCGGCACGGTCCGCGAGAACGGACACGCCGACACGATCGGCCACGGCGCGGTCGTGATCGCCGCGATCACCAGCTGCACCAACACGAGCAACCCGAGCGTGATGGTGGCGGCCGGCCTCGTGGCGCGGAAGGCGGTCGCGAAAGGCCTGGCGCGCAAGGCTTGGGTGAAGACGAGCCTGGCCCCCGGCTCGCGGGTGGTCACCGACTACCTGGAGAAGTCGGGCCTCGACAAGGACCTCGACGCCCTGGGGTTCGAGACGGTGGGCTACGGCTGCACGACCTGCATCGGCAACTCGGGCCCGCTGCCCGAGGCAGTCGCCAAGGCCGTCACCGAGGGGGACCTCGTGGCAGCGGCGGTGCTCTCCGGCAACCGCAACTTCGAGGGCCGCGTCAATCCGCTCGTGAAGGCCAACTGGCTGGCCAGCCCGCCGCTGGTGGTCGCCTACGCGCTGGCCGGCACGACCGACATCGACCTCGCCCACGAGCCGATCGGCACGGGGAAGGACGGCAAGGCAGTGTTCCTCGCGGACATCTGGCCCTCGGCCGACGAGGTCCGGGCCACCGTCGCGTCGGCCGTGCTGCCGCAGCAGTTCCAGGCCCGCTACGGCAGCGTCTGGGAGTCGAACCCGCGGTGGAACGCCGTGCCCACGAGCACGGGCGAGATCTACGACTGGGACGCGCAGAGCACCTACATCCAGGAGCCGCCGTTCCTCGCCGAGATCTCCCGCGCGCCGCAGGCGCCGCAGAGCGTCCGCGGTGCCCGTGTGCTGCTCGCCCTCGGCGACAGCGTGACCACCGACCACATCTCCCCCGCGGGGAGCATCGCCAAGTCGAGCCCCGCCGGGAAGTACCTGATCGAGCACGGCGTCGAGCCGGCCGACTTCAACTCCTACGGTGCCCGCCGCGGCAACGACCGCGTCATGACCCGGGGCACGTTCGCCAACATCCGCATCCGTAACCTGCTCGTGCCGGGCACGGAGGGGGGCGTGACGCGGCTCCTGCCCGGGACGGACGTGATGCCCGTCTACGACGCGGCCGTGCGGTACCGCGAGCGGGGCGTGCCGCTGGTGGTGCTCGCGGGGACGGAATACGGCACGGGCAGCTCCCGCGACTGGGCCGCCAAGGGGACGATGCTCCTCGGCGTGCGGGCGGTGCTGGCCGCGAGCTTCGAGCGGATCCACCGCTCGAACCTCGTGGGCATGGGCGTGCTGCCGCTGGTGCTGCCCGAGCCCTGGCAGCAGCTCGGCCTGACCGGCGAGGAGACGTTCGACATCCCGTTCGAGGGTCTCGCGCCGCGGTCCACCGTCACGGTGACCGCCACGGCGGCCGACGGCGGCGTGAAGCGGATCGAGTGTCTCGTGCGGATCGACACGCCCGTCGAACTCGACCAGTTCCGTGCCGGTGGCATCCTGCCGTTCGTGCTCCGCAAGCTGCTCGGGTGAGCCTGGCGGCGGCAAAGTCTTCGCCGCCGGCAGGGTTTCCCAGTTGCCGGGGGATTTTCAGGGCGGGCCACTGTCGTTGCGTCGTGATTTCCGTATAGTGCGGCGGTCGCCCGGCGAACGAGGCGGCACGAAGACGTCGCGCGAGCGGCGCGCCGGAGGATGGCTCCCATCCCGACCGGCCGCTCGCGAACGAGGGAGCGTTCGCGGGAGAGATCACGATGGCAGCGATGCAGGGATGCGGCACGGTCCGCGAGGATCATTCGCGGGCGGCGATCGCCCGGCTTGTGCTCGAGGAACTCGAGCGGTCCCGTCCCTCGTCCAGTCGCGGCCGACTCGATCCCCGCTCCGGGCTCGAGGGGGCCGGCATCGACACGACGCGGTTCCTCGACGCGGTGAATCGCATCGAGGGGCTGTACGAGATGCGGTTCCGCGACGAGTGGCTGAGTGAGATCCGCACCGGCGACGACCTCGTCGATTGCGTGGCGCGGCGGATGCTCGACGCCGCCGACCGGGCCGTGGGCCCGGCGCCCGACCTGCACGTGGCCGCGACCGCCGCCGATCCATATCCCGAGTGCCAGGCGTTCGAGGAACGGCTCGCGGGGCTCGCCGAGGCGGGATTGGCCAATCCGTTCCTCCTCGCCAACGAGCGGGTGGACGGCCGCCGGGCCCGGATCGGCGGCCGCGACGTCGTCGCCTTCACGAGCTTCGACTACCTCGGGCTGGCCGGTCATCCCGACGTCAAGCAGGCGGCGAAGGAGGCGATCGACCGCTTCGGCTGCAGCGCCTCCGCGAGCCGGATGGTGGGTGGCAACAACACGCTCCTCGATGCGCTCGACGTGGAGCTCGCCTCCTTCCTCGGCACCGAACGGGCGGTCGTCTTTCCGTGCGGCTACGGGACGAACGCCTCGGTGCTCGGCCACCTGTTCGGCGACGAGGATCTGATCCTGTACGACGAACTGGCCCACAACAGCATCATGCAGGGGGCCGGCGCCTCGAAGGCCGGCAAGCGGTCGTTCCGGCACAACGACCACGCCCAACTCGACGGCCTGCTCCGCGACCTGCGGTCGCAGTACCGCCGCGTCGCGGTGGCGATCGAGGGCGTCTACAGCATGGACGGGGACTACCCCGACCTGCCGCGGTTCCTCGAGGTCAAGCGGCGGCACGACGCGATCTTGTACGTCGACGAGGCACACTCGATCGGCACGATGGGGCCCGGCGGGCGGGGCATCTGCGACTTCTTCGGCGTCGACCCCGCGGAAGGCGACCTGTGGATGGGCACCATCAGCAAGGCGTTGGGGGCCCAGGGGGGCTACCTGGCCGGCTCCGACCGGCTGATCCGCTACCTGGGCTTCACCACGCCGTCGTTCGTGTTCTCGACCGCCTGCTCGCCACCGAACGCCGCCGCGGCCCTCGAGGCCATCCGCGTGCTGAAGCGGGAGCCGTGGCGGGTAACCCGGCTGCGGGAGCGGTCGGAACTGTTTCTCAAGCTGGCCGACGACGCTGGCCTCGACACCGGGCCGAGCGCGGATACGCCGGTGATCCCGGTGATCACGGGCAGTTCGGCCCGCGCGATCCTCGTCTCGCAACTCCTGCTCGAGCGGGGCATCAACGCCCGGCCGATCCTCTATCCGGCGGTTCGCGAGGCGGCGGCGCGGGTGCGGTTCTTCCTGACGTGCGACCACACCGAGGAGCAGATCGTGGCCACCGTCGCCGCGGTGGCCGAGGTCATGGACGCGACGGCGCCCCCAGGGCAGGCCAGCCCGCCGGCACCTCCCCGAAGATCCCGTCCCTGAGCACGGGACGCCGCCGGCGGACGAGCCCCTCGGTGACCACCAGGAGCGCCGGCAGGAGCACGAGCTCCGCGACCGTGGCGGCCGCCACCGCGGCACAGGCCAGTCGGCCGAACGAGGCCAGCGACGGCACGCTGCTGGCCGTCACGGCGGCGAAGCCGACCGCCAGCACCACGCCGCCGATCACGACCGGGTTGCCGGTCTCGACGACGGCCCGGCGGATGCTCGTCGCGATCGACAGGCCGGCGCGGCGGTGGCGGGCCAGGGCGGAGAGCACGTGCACCGTGTCGTCCACGGCGAGCCCGAGGCAGACGTTGAAGACGATCACCGTGGCGGGGTCGAGGGCCCGGCCCGTGGCCACGAGCAGGCTGCCGATCACGGCCAACGGAAACACGTTGGGCACGAGGCTGACGAGACCGGCCAGGGGGGACCGGAAGGCGAGGGCGAGGATGCCGCCGATCACGGCCACTTCGAGGAGCAGGCTGGAGCCGAGGTCGCGAACGAGCTGGCGAATGTTTCGGGCCGAGACCACCGACATCCCGGCCAGCTCGAACCGCCAGCCCGGCCGGTCGCGGGCCAGGTCGGCCAGGCCTGCGTCGACGCGGTCGTAGACCCCATCCAGGACTCGCGAGCCGAGGTCGGGGACGCGGCCGCGGACGAGGGCCGCGTGCGATTCCGGGGCCACGAGGTCGCGGACGTGATCGGCGTCGAGCCGTCGGCGGCCGCGGGGGGAGAGCGAGCCGGCGACGGTCGAGAGCGAGACCGCGCGACCGACGCCACCCGAGTCGGCGAGCACGCGGTGCACGTCGTCGAGCGCGGCCGTCACCGCGTCGTCCCGCCAGTCGATCACCGTCGGCCAGCGGACGACGACGTCGACGCCCAGGGCGCCGCCGAACTCGGCGTCGACGCGGGCCAGGGCCCGGGCCGAGGGGGCGCCGCGGGGCAGCGAGTCGACGACCCGCGTGTCCGCGTCGAGGCGGGAGCCCGCGAGGGCGAGCAGGAGCGTGGCCACCGCCCCCACCGCGACGACCGGCCGGGCGTGACGCACCGAGAAGGCGGCCAGGCGGCTGGCGACCCGGCCGGCGGTCCGCGAGGAGCGGCCGAGCCGCAGCCCGCTGCAGAAGGGCGTGGCCGCGATCAGCGGTGTGAGCAGCGTGACGGCCAGGAAGCTGGCGACGGCGCCGACCGCGGCGGCGATGCCGAACGTCCGGACCGCGTCGATTTTCGCGGCGGCCAGCGACGCGAAGCCGACGGCCGTCACCAGGCTCGTCAGCCCGCAGGCCGTGCCCACCCGCTGGACTGCGCCGCTCGACGCGGCCCGCGGCGCCAGCCCGCGGCGGACGCTGCGCCGCATGTCCTCGATGAAGTGGATCGAGTCGCAGGTGCCGACGACGAGGGCCAGCGAGGGCACGACGCTCGTGAGGATGTTCACCGGCGCCCCGCAGAGGCCGAGGATGCCCAGCGCCCAGATGGCGCCCACGAAGGGGGGCACGCAGGCGACCACGGTCGACCGCAGGCTCCGGGCGACGGTGGCGGAGAGGATCACGGCCAGCGACAGGCCGAGCCCGTTGAAGACGAGCATGTCGCGCCGCAGGGCCTGCGTCGCCTGCTCCCGCAGGGCGGGCAGGCCGGTGATCTCGAGGTCGAGCGCCGCACCCTCGTGACGGGAGGTGGCCACGGTGGCCTCGATCGCCGCGACGACCCGCGTCAGCAGCGGCGGCCGGTCCGCCTCGGGCACGAGTCGCACGAGCACGAGCGACGCGGCCGCGTCGCGGGAGAGGAGGTGGCCGGCGACCAGCGGATGCTCGACGGCCCGGTCCCTGGCGGCCGCGCGGGCGGCCTCGTCGAGCGGTCCCGCGACCCGCGGGACGACCGGAAGCAGCGCGCCCGCGGCTCCCTGGCGGCGGACGTCGAAGATCGAACGCACCTCCTCGACGCCCTCGACCGCCTCGAGCCGGGTCACCAGGCGGCGGAGTTCCTCCAGCGGCGCGGCGGCGAAGATGTCGCCGCCCCGGGCGTCGGCCAGCACGAGGCAGTCGCGGTCGGGCGCGCCGAACAGGCCGGCGACCTCGTCGAGGAGCCGGAAGTCGACGCTCGAGTCCCGCACGAGCGACCGCAGGTCGTCGTCGATCCGGAGGCGCGAGACGCCGTAAATCGCGGCCGCGGTCGCGACCGCCGCCACCAGCCAGCCGACCCACGGCCTGGCCACCGCCCTCAGCACTCCGCCCCCGGTCGCGGGCCGTCCGGCGGCATCAGGTGCAGTTCCGCCGGGTCCACGATCCAGCCTCGGCAGTCGGCCGCCCGGCAGCGGCACTCGATCGCCGCGTCCGCCGGCCAGGCGTAGTCGATCGATAGTTCCTCGCCCGCGGCGATCGGGCGGATCGTTTGCAGCCACAGGCGGTCATCCTCGAACGTCCGAACGTCTTCCTCCCAGTAGAAAAGTTCGCAGTTCGGATCGCAACTGTGGTTCACGAAGCGGAGCGGCGCGGCCGGATCGAGCAGCCGGCCGCTGGGGAGCTCCATCACGTAGCTCGAGTCCTCGGGGTGGTCGTCGAGGATCCGCCCCTCGACCTCCGCGATGATCAGCCCGGCCCACAGGGGCTGGCGGGCGAACACGCCGCGGCCGACGTGCGTCTCGGCGACGCGGAGCAGGCGGGAGAGCGGACGAAGGCGGGATTGGGCGGCCGTGGCGGCCTGGCCGGACCAGGGATCGTGGCGGGGCATCGGGTGGTGTGCGTCTACGGGTGCGGAGCCGGGGGCGAGAGGCGGAATCTTAGAGGAACGTTCCGCGCGGTCAACAGCGATGGCGGGAATCGTCCGCCGGACACCCGCCCGCTTCAGGCGAGTTCCGTTCGGACCCGCTCGAGGAGCTGTTTGGTGGCGCGGATGCCCTCCGGCTCGGACAGCTCCCGCCCCTCGTACTCGATGCCGACCCAGCCGTGGTAGCCCGCGGCGAGCACGAGGCCGAGCATCCGCTTGTAATCGGTGCGGACCTCGTTGCCGGCGGCGTCGAACTCGTGGCTTTTGGCGCTCACGCCCTTGGCGAACGGCATCAGTTCCTCGACGCCGCGATACCGGTCATAGTCGTGGAAGTTGCCGAAGTCGGGCAGCGTGCCGCAGTTCGGCCGCCCGACGAGCTTCATCACGCCCGCCAGCCAGGAGCCGTTGCTCGACAGCCCGCCGTGGTTCTCCACGACGACGTTCATCTCCATCTGCCCGGCGAACTCGGCGAGCCGCGACAGCCCGTCGGCCGCGAGTTTCTGCTGCTCCGCGAAATCACCCGCGCTCTTGGCGTTGACGCGGATGGAGTGGCAGCCGAGCCGCTTGGCCGCCTCGACCCACGGGAAGTGGTTCTCGACCGCCTTCGTACGGGCCTTGTCGTCGGGATCACCGAGGTTGCCGAGGCCGTCGCACATCACCAGGACGTTGGTCACCCCCTCGTCGGCCGCACGCTTGGCGAGGTCCCCGAGGTAGGCGGCGTCCTTGGCCTTGTCCTTGAAGAAGGAGTTGACGTACTCGACGGCCTCGATGCCGAAATCCCGTCGGGCCGTCCGGGGGAAGTCGAGGTTGTCGAGCTTGCCTGCGTTGAGCGTGCGGTGCAGCGACCACTCGGCGAGCGAGATCTTGAACCGCGGCGGCTTCGCCGCCGCGTCGGCCGCCGGGGCGGCCTCGGCGCCGCGGAAGGCGAGCGGTCCGGCGGTCGCGACGGCCGTCGCGAGGAAGGAGCGGCGGGGCAGGACGGGGCGCATGGCGGACCTCGGCACGGGACTCGGAGTGGTCGAAATCCGAGGATAGCAGCCCCCTCCACCGCCCCCAAGGCGGGATCGACACGGTATCCTGTGACGGCTCGTCACGTCCCCCAGGGTTCGGCCTTCATGGCAGCCGCGTCCACCGCCCCGTCCTCGTCGCCGGAGCCGCGCCTCTTTGGACATCCGCCGGGCCTGTTCCTCCTCTTCGCCGTCGAGATGTGGGAGCGGTTCAGCTACTACGGGATGCGCGGGCTGCTCGTCCTCTACCTGATCGCCTCGACGACGGGCGACGCGGCGGGATTCAATCCCGGCCGCGGCTGGCCGGAGGCCGATGCCGCGACCCTCTACGGGTGGTACACCGGCCTGGCGTACCTGTTCCCGATCGTCGGCGGCATCATCGCCGACAAGCTGATCG